>NZ_JBHVIX010000003.1:319657-430808 GCF_042799415.1 Streptomyces sp. NPDC057694 | reverse complement strand
GCTCCCCGGACCCCGGGGAGCGGCACGGCGCGAGCCGTTTCAGCCGCCCACCGCCCGCTCCACCGCGTCGAACACCTCCGCCACCCGCGCCCGGTGCTCCCCCGCCACATCCGCGGCCCGCTCTCCCGCCAACTGCCGCCCCGCGGCGCCCATATAGGCCACCCGGCACCCGGCCACCACGAACGCCGCCGCCAGCCGCGGCTCCGGCTCCCCGGCCTCCGCGAGCAGCCCCGCGAGCACGTCCTCGACCTCCTCCACCGCCTCCCGCGCCCGGGCCCGCAACGACGCCGAGTCGAGCACGATCCGCCACAGCCAGACGAAGGTGTCGCCGATGGCGCCCAACGGATGCCGCTGGTCGACGAGTTCGAGCATCAGGCGGCGCAGCGCGGCGACCGGCGTCTCGCCCTCGGCCCGCCCTTCCACTGCCTGTGTCACCAGCCGTACCGCCTCCGGAATGCGGTCGAGCAGCAGCTCCTCCTTGCGCGGGAAGTGGTTGAAGACCGTCATCGTCGACACCCCGGCCTCCCGGGCGACGTCGGCGACGGTCACCGCGTCGAAGCCGCGCTCCTTGAACATCAGCGTCGCCGTGTCGGCGATGTGCTGCCGGGTCTGGTTCTTCTTCCGCTCACGCAAGCTCGCCATGAAAACCACTATAGCCACTACAAAGTTTTAGTGACTATAGTGAACTTCATGGACGCGAAGCGAGAGCACGTGGACGTAGTGGTGTGCGGCGGCGGGCCCGTAGGGCTGCTGCTCGCCTGCGAGTTGAAGCTCGGCGGGGCCTCGGTCGCCGTACTGGAGCGGCTCACCGAGATCGACACCACCATCAAGGCGGGGGCCATCAACTCCCCCAGCGCCGAGGCGCTCTACCGACGTGGATTCCTGACCGCGATCAGCGAGCTGCAACAGCAGGCCCTGGAACGGCTCAAGGCGTTCCAGGGCGCCGCGGCGAAGTCACCGGTGAAGATCCCGCCCAAGTTCGCCGGGCACTTCGCCGGGATCCCGCTCGACGCCGACCTGCTCGACGCGGACGACCCGGACTTCGCCGGCAAGGGGCCGGCCGACGGACTCGGGCTGATCGGACAGGCGCAGCTGGAGGAGCTTCTCGCCGCACGCGCCGCCGAGCTGGGCGTCATCATCCACAGGGGAACGGAGTTGACGGGTCATCAGCAGGACGCGGACGGCGTGACCGTCCACACCTCCGGCGGGTCCGCGCTGCGCGCCTCCTGGCTCGTGGGCTGCGACGGCGGCCGCAGCCTGGTGCGCAAGCTCGCCGGGTTCGAGTTCCCGGGCACAGAGCCGGAGATCACCGGGCACCAGGCGCTCGCCGAGATGACCGGCACCGAGGACCTCGAACCGGGCTGGCACAGCACCGACACCGGGGTGTACGCGTTCGGACCGATGCCGGGACGCATCCTCACCGTGGAGTTCGACGGCCCGCCGGACGACCGCCGATCCCCGGTGACGGAAGCGGAGTTGACGGCGAGCATCCGGCGTGTCACCGGGGCCGACGTCACCGTGACCGCCCTCCGCACCGCCACCCGCTTCACCGACAACGCCCGCCAGGCCACCACCTACCGCAAGGGCCGCGTCCTGCTCGCGGGGGACGCGGCGCACGTCCACTCCCCCTTCGGCGGCCAGGGCCTCAACCTCGGCATCGGCGACGCCATGAACCTGGGCTGGAAGCTGGCGGCGACGATCCGCGGCACGGCCCCCGCGGGCCTGCTCGACACCTACACCACCGAGCGGCACCCCATCGGAGCCTGGGTGCTCGACTGGACGCGCGCCCAGATCGCCGTCATGCGCCCCGAGCCGCAGGCCCGCGCGCTGCGCGCCGTCGTCACCGATCTGATCGGCACCGTCACCGGCACCACGCACTTCGTCAAGAAGATCTCCGGCGTCCAGCAGCGCCTCGCCCTGCCGGACGCGTCCGGTCACCCGCTCGTCGGCCGCAGCGCCCCCGACCTCCAACTCGCCGACGGCACCCGCCTCGCCGACCATCTGCACACGGGCAGGGCTCTCCTGCTCGACCTGGCGGACTCGGCCGACCTGCGGAAGTGCGCCGCCGGACACGACACCGACCGCCTCACCGTCCGTACGACGCCCAGGGCCTGTCTCCCAGATACCTCCTGCCCCGAACTGGCGGCCCTGTTCGTGCGGCCCGACGGATGCGTGGCATGGGCGGCGGACACGGACGCGACCGACGGACTCCTGGAGGCGCTGACCCGCTGGCTCGGCAGCCCCGCCTGACTCCTCGCACGGCCGGGTCCGTACCGGCGCCCGAAATGCGCCCCTGCTTGCGCCGCGCCCCGCGGATGGGTTACTCACTACCTCCCACGGGCACGGCCCCGGCCGCAGGAGGGGGCGGCCGGGTCCGGGCCGCGTGTCGGGTCAGTTCTGGGACCTGGCGCGGCGGGCCACGACGGCGCGCAGCACCTTGCGTCCCTCCACGGACACGTCGAGCGCCTGGCGCAGACCGCCCGCGCCGCTCGTCGTCAGCAGCTCCAGGACCGTTGTCTGGCGCCGGAGTTCGGCCGCGACCAGCGGGGACATGCCCTCCGTGCGGCCCTCGCGGCGCGCCGCGACCCCGGCCTCCGCGTCCTGGACCGTGTCGAGCAGCCGGTGCACCTGGAGCGCGGCCACGGAGCAGGCGTCGGCCCAGCCCCGCAGCCCGTCCGCCGCACTGTCCCCGGGCGCCGCGTCCAGCATCCGCCGCACCAGCGCCGCCGCCCCGGACCCGTCGGAGCCGCCGGAGCCGCCGGAGCCGCCGTACGGTGCCGTACCGAGCGCCCCGCGGGCCTTCGCGAGATGCTCACCCCAGCCCGCCCCGTCGTCGGCGAGGCTCGTCCACAGCGGGCGCAGCACGTCCTCGTCCGGGCCGCCGAGCAACGGCACACAGCGGTCGAGACAGCCGAGGCCGCTCGCGGCGAGTCCGCGAGCGTCGGCCCGCGCGATCAGTTCCACCAGACTCACGGACGTACGCCTCCCAGACCTGAACCCGGAAATCCCCTTCGGCGCTTACGGGATGTACTGCGTCACGGCCGGCAGGAACGTCACATCGCGACGACGCCGAGCCGGTCGAGGAACCGGAAGAACAGTTCCTCCGCCGACGGCTCGGCCTGGGCGCGCAGCACGTCGAGGAGCGGCCCGCCCTCGACGGTCCGCCCGCCCTCGGCGGCCCAGGCGACGGCGCGCTCGGCGGCGTCGTCGGGCGGCAGGAAGTAGTCCTCCAGGGCGAGTTCGTCGCCGCCGATGTAGCGCGCCATCGCGGTCCGCCCCAGACAGGTCGTCCAGGCCCCGCTCCGCGGCCCCGCGGCCTCCACGACGGCGCACCTGCTGTCCATGACGTAGGCGAACAGCGCGGGCGCGCCCGTCTCGGCCGCGAGGGTGTTCATGCTGCCCGGGTCGGGCGCCTGCTCCCCGTCGGCACCGCCGCCGGGGCACTCCCAGACCTGCCAGCCCCCGGCCCGCTCCTCAAGGAGCGTCAGCGCGTCGCGCACACCGCCCAGGGCGTCGAGTTCCTTGAGCGGCCGTTCGCTTCTGGCCACCACGTAATAACCCCAGTAGCCCATCCCGTGCCCCCGTCCCGATGTTCTTCTGTGCTGCTGTTCTTCTGTGCTGCTGTGCTTCTGCACTTCACTTCGCGGCTCTGGGCGAATAGACCACAGCCGTAAGGGACTTCGCCACCCGAAACGCAAACTGGGACAGCTCGTACTCAGCCGTCCAGCCGGTCGGCCAGTTCCTTGAACTGTGTCCAGGTCAGCTCGGGCCGCTCCGGGTCCCACAGCTTCTGCACCGTCGCCCGCAGCGGCAGCCGGATCCCCCGCGCGACCTGCTCCTGCGTCTGGGACCCGGCGAGGTCGCACCACACGGCGAAGGAGCCGCCGAGGATCTGGTCGTCGTACTTCTCGGGGACCGGGCGCGTGCCGCGCACCACCAGCGGGGTCCAGCTCTCGTAGATGCGCTCGCCGGTCGGGTAGACGAAGGTGTTGGGCTGGCCGAGGACGTAGTAGAGGTACTCGTCGTTGTAGTTGGTCATCTTCCGTCCGGCGCTCAGATAGGAGACGGGGTCGCGCGCCCCGATCTCCTTGCCGGTCCAGTACGCGACCTCAAGGTTCCGGTCGGCCTCGACGACCCCGCCGGTGAAGAACCCGTCGTTCCACGCCTTGAGGCTGCGGTCGAAGGGCTTCATCGTCGCGGCGCGGTCGTTCAGCCAGCCCTGGGCGAGGTCCTGCACGCGCGCGTTCGCCCCGTACTTCTCGCGGGCGGCGCGCGCCAGCTGCGGGAAGGACGCCTCCGGGCTGGTCCGGGTCAGCGCCTGGTACTCGTCGCCGCCCAGGTGCCAGTAGGCGCCCTTGAACAGGCCCGCGTACTCCTTCAGCAGGTCGTCGACGATGTCCGCCGCGGCCGGCTTGGAGATGTCGATCGCGCCCCGCGTGGCCACGCCGCCCACGTCGCGCAGCTGGAGGTCTGGGTGGGCCCTGATGACGGCGCCCAGGTGTCCCGGCGAGTCGATCTCCGGCACGACGGTGACGTGCCGCTCGTCGGCGAGCGCCAGGATCTTGCGCACCTGCGCCTTGGTCAGGTGCTCGGAGGAGACGATCTCGGGGTGCGAGTCGGACTCGATGCTGAAGGACTGGTCGTCCGAGAAGTGCAGCCCGAGCTGGTTGAACTTCAGGTCGCCGAGCTCCCGGATCCGGTCCTCGATCCAGCCGGCCGTGAAGTGCTTGCGCGCGATGTCGAGGCTGAACCCGCGCTGCGGTTTGGCCGGTTCGTCCGCGACGACGCCCTCGGGCGCGGTGCCCCCGTCGTGCACCTCCTGCTTGAGGGTGCGCGTGCCGTAGAACACCCCGGCGTCCCGCGGCCCGACGATCCGCACCCGCCCGTCCGCGACCGTCATCCGGTACGACTCCGCGCCCGCGCCGGACGCCCCGCCGAGCGCCAGCTCCACATCGCCCGGGCCCGCCTTCTTCCCCTCACCCGCGTAGCTCAGGTCCAGCTCCCGCGCGATCAGCCGCCCCTCGTCGGCCAGCGCGGCGTCCGCCACGACGACCCGCCCGCCGTCCGGCTTCCACCCCGGCCCGTGCGCCGGGGTGAAGTCCCGTACCGCGGGGATCGTGCGCGGGGGCGTGGACAGCGGATAGGACCGGCTGGGCGACGGGGACGACGAGGACGCGGAGGACTCCCGCGCCGCGACGCCGCCGTCACCGTCGCCGCCGCCGTCGGGCCACACCACCGCGGTGACGGCCACGGCCCCGGCGGCGACCACCACGGCCCCCGCCAGCAGGACCTTCCGCTCCTTCTCCATACGTTCCGGCTCCGTTCTGCGCCCCGAAGGGGGCGCGGGGCTGCATGTACCAGCGGCTCCGCCGCGGGGCGCGACCGGCCGCACTCGGCCCGCGGTCGCAGACTCATCGTGGGCGCCACGGCGCCCGGGCGCAGACCCATGGGGACCCCGCCCGTCCACTTCAGGACATCAAACTCCCCGTCCGGGTGAAATTCGCGCAAGCGTCGGACACCCGCAATCAGCCATCGATACCGTTGCGCCACAAACAAACCCCGCACCCGCACCCGCACCACCGATCCAGCCGCCGGAGGCACCCGCTGTCCGCGCACCGCCCCCCTCACGCTTCCGACCGCTTGCCCATACCGGCTCAGGTCACACCGCACGAGGGACTCACCCGGCTCAACGCACTGCCGCGGCAGGCCGCCGAGCAGGCGCTGCGCACCTGCTGCGCCAGTCACGCCTGGGCGCGCCGGCTCGCCGCCCACCGGCCGTACCCGGACCTCGACGCGCTGCTCGCGGCGGCCGACGAGGCGTCGTACGACCTGGCGCCGGCCGACATCACCGAGGCCCTGGCCCGCGAGAGCCTGCCGCTGCCGCCCGTCGCCGCCGTCTACTCGGCCGCGCACACCGCGCTCGGCGCGGCGCACGCCGCCTACCAGGACCGCTTCGGGCACACGTTCGTCGTCTGCCTGGACGAGACCGCGCCCGACGAGGCCCTCGACCACCTGCTGAGCGCCCTGCGCGACCGTCTGGGCAACGACCGGGAGGAGGAGCGTGTCGTCGCCGCCGACGAACTGCGGCGACTCGCCCGGGGACGCATCGTCCGCCTGGTCCGGAACTTCCCGAACCTCCTGGACCTTCCGGAACGCCCGAATATCCCGGCCGCCCTGCGCACGGGCCCGGGCACGGCACACCGGGAAAGCGTCGGCAATAGCCCGTACGTGCCTGTTTGATTGCCTGTTTGATCACACCGAAGGCCCCCGGGCGAGCGAGCCGACAACTCGTCGATACGATGACGAGCGGCCGGTGGACCGTACCCGGCCGGGCCCGACCGACACCGAAGCCGGCGCGGCCCTCAGTCCCCGCTCCCGGAGGGTTCTTCCGTGCCGGCTGGAACGCTGTACCGCGGCCGGGAAGGCATGTGGTCGTGGGTGGCTCATCGAGTCACCGGTGTCCTCATTTTCTTCTTCCTGTTCGTACACGTCCTGGACACCGCTCTCGTCCGCGTCTCCCCCGAGTCGTACGACGATGTTGTCTCCACCTACAAGACGCCGATCGTCGCTCTCCTCGAGTACGGCCTCGTCGCCGCCATCCTCTTCCACGCGCTCAACGGCCTGCGTGTCATCGCCGTCGACTTCTGGTCGAAGGGCCCGCGCTACCAGAAGCAGATGCTCTGGACCGTCGTGGGCATCTGGCTCGTTCTGATGGTCGGGGCCCTGTACCCCGTCCTCGGCCACGCCGTCCGTGAACTCTTCGGGAGCTGAGGCCAGACATGTCCACTGACACCACCTCCGGCGTCGGCCCTGTCGAGGGCGTCTCGCTCTACGACGTCGACAACCCCGCGCCGTTCATCGAGGCCCCGCGCAAGCGCACCTCGAAGACCCCGCGCTCCACGCGCGGCAACTTCGAGATGGCCGCCTGGCTGTTCATGCGCCTTTCGGGTGTCGTCCTGGTCGTGCTGGTCCTCGGCCACCTGCTGATCCAGCTGGTGCTCGACGGCGGCGTCTCCAAGATCGGTTTCGCCTTCGTGGCGGGCCGCTGGGCGTCCCCGTTCTGGCAGGGCTGGGACCTGCTGATGCTGTGGCTCGCGATGCTGCACGGCGCCAACGGCCTGCGTACCGTCATCAACGACTACGCCGAGCGCCCCACCACCCGTATGTGGCTGAAGGGCCTGCTGTACGCCGCGACGGTCTTCACCGTCCTGCTGGGCACGCTGGTGATCTTCACCTTCGACCCCAACATCCGTTAAGCCGAGGCGAGCGAAATCGTGAAGATTCACAAGTACGACACCGTCATCGTCGGCGCCGGCGGCGCGGGCATGCGCGCGGCCATCGAGTCGACGAAGCGCAGCCGCACCGCCGTGCTGACCAAGCTCTACCCCACCCGCTCCCACACGGGCGCCGCGCAGGGCGGCATGGCCGCCGCGCTCGCCAACGTGGAAGAGGACAACTGGGAGTGGCACACCTTCGACACGATCAAGGGCGGCGACTACCTGGTCGACCAGGACGCCGCCGAGATCCTGGCGAAGGAGGCCATCGACTCGGTCCTCGACCTGGAGAAGATGGGCCTGCCGTTCAACCGCACGCCGGACGGCACGATCGACCAGCGCCGCTTCGGCGGTCACTCCCGTAACCACGGTGAGGCGCCGGTGCGCCGGTCCTGCTACGCCGCGGACCGCACGGGCCACATGATCCTTCAGACGCTGTACCAGAACTGCGTGAAGGAGGGCGTGGAGTTCTTCAACGAGTTCTACGTCCTGGACCAGCTGATCGTCGAGGTCGACGGGGTCAAGAAGTCCGCCGGTGTGGTCGCCTACGAGCTGGCCACCGGCGAGATCCACATCTTCCAGGCGAAGGCGGTCATCTACGCCTCCGGCGGCACCGGCAAGTTCTTCAAGGTGACGTCGAACGCGCACACGCTGACCGGCGACGGCCAGGCCGCCTGCTACCGGCGCGGGATCCCGCTGGAGGACATGGAGTTCTTCCAGTTCCACCCGACCGGCATCTGGCGCATGGGCATCCTGCTGACGGAGGGCGCCCGCGGTGAGGGCGGCATCCTCCGCAACAAGGACGGCGAGCGCTTCATGGAGAAGTACGCGCCGGTCATGAAGGACCTCGCGTCCCGTGACGTCGTCTCGCGCTCCATCTACACGGAGATCCGTGAGGGCCGCGGCTGCGGTCCCGAGGGCGACCACGTCTACCTCGACCTCACGCACCTCCCGCCGGAGCAGCTCGACGCCAAGCTCCCGGACATCACGGAGTTCGCGCGCACGTACCTCGGCATCGAGCCCTACACGGACCCGATCCCGATCCAGCCGACCGCGCACTACGCCATGGGCGGCATCCCGACGAACGTCGAGGGTGAGGTCCTCGCGGACAACACCACCGTCGTTCCCGGTCTGTACGCCGCCGGTGAGGTCGCCTGCGTCTCGGTGCACGGCGCCAACCGCCTGGGCACCAACTCGCTGCTGGACATCAACGTGTTCGGCAAGCGCGCGGGCATCGCCGCCGCCGAGTACTCCCACACGGCCGACTTCGTCGAGCTGCCGGAGAACCCGGCGTCCCTGGTGGAGGAGCTGGTCGAGCACCTGCGCGACTCCACGGGCACCGAGCGCGTCGCGGTCCTGCGCAACGAGCTGCAGGAGTGCATGGACGCCAACGTGATGGTGTTCCGCACCGAGCAGACGATCAAGACGGCCGTCGAGAAGATCGCCGAGCTGCGCGAGCGCTACCGCAACGTGTCGATCCAGGACAAGGGCCGCCGCTTCAACACCGACCTCCTGGAGGCCATCGAGCTGGGCAACCTGCTCGACCTGGCCGAGGTCATGGCGACCAGCGCGCTCGCCCGCAAGGAGTCCCGCGGCGGTCACTACCGCGAGGACTTCCCGAATCGCGACGACGTCAACTTCATGCGCCACACCATGGCGTACCGCGAGGTCGGCGACGACGGCACGGAGACGATCCGTCTCGACTACAAGCCGGTCGTCCAGACCCGCTACCAGCCGATGGAGCGTAAGTACTGATGGCTACTCCGACCATGGACAAGCTCGAGGCGCTCGAGGCGGACAACGGCTCGCACCTCATCACGGTCACCTTCCGGGTCCGCCGGTTCAACCCGGAGGTCTCGGCCGAGTCGACCTGGGAAGACTTCCAGCTCGACATCGACCCGAAGGAGCGCGTCCTCGACGCCCTCCACAAGATCAAGTGGGACCTGGACGGGTCGCTGACCTTCCGCCGGTCCTGCGCGCACGGCATCTGCGGGTCCGACGCGATGCGCATCAACGGCAAGAACCGCCTTGCCTGCAAGACGCTCATCAAGGACATCAACCCCGAGAAGCCGATCACGGTCGAGGCCATCAAGGGCCTCACCGTGCTGAAGGACCTCGTGGTCGACATGGACCCGTTCTTCCAGGCGTACCGCGACGTCATGCCGTTCCTGGTCACCAAGGGGAACGAGCCGACGCGTGAGCGTCTGCAGTCCGCCGAGGACCGCGAGCGGTTCGACGACACCACCAAGTGCATCCTGTGCGCCGCGTGCACGTCGTCCTGCCCGGTGTTCTGGAACGACGGCCAGTACTTCGGTCCGGCCGCCATCGTGAACGCCCACCGCTTCATCTTCGACTCGCGCGACGAGGCCGGGGAGCAGCGCCTGGAGATCCTCAACGACCGTGACGGTGTGTGGCGCTGCCGCACGACCTTCAACTGCACGGACGCCTGCCCGCGTGGCATCGAGGTCACCAAGGCGATCCAGGAAGTGAAGCGCGCGCTGATCACGCGCCGCTACTGACCTTCCGGTCGTACCTGCGAGGCCGTGGGCCCCGCTCCCCCCGTGGGAGCGGGGCCCACGCCTTTTCACCGCCGGGTCGCGCCGCCTATCTGGCTCACGATCGTCGGATCGGTGATCTTCGTGTCCTCAGCGAGCAGCAGCGCCTTGCTGAGGACGACGGCCAGCACCCGGTCGCCCTCGAAGGGCATGTAGCCGGGGTCGGCGCCCGCGCCGCCGGACTTCGGCACGATGCACAGGTACTGGTCGTTGGGCGTCATCAGGATGTTGCCCGAGCCCAGATGGATCTTGTACGTGTGCAGCTCGCCCTTGACGTGCAGGAAGCGCCCTTCGAGGTGGCAGCGGTCGGCGATCGCCAGGCGCGGCACGAGCCGCTCCAGGAGGGCGCGGCGGGTCTCGGCGCTCTGGTTCAGCTCACCGAAGCCGTACGAGGCCCAGTACTCCCGGAACCGGCCGCCGGGGCCGCCGTCCTGCCACGTCGGGTCGTTGCCGACGCTCGCCACGCCGACGAACAGGTCGACGTCGCGCAGCACTTCGGAGAGCGCCAGCGGCGGTATCCCGCTCAGCGGCAGCGGCTCGACGGGGTCCTGGCCGCCGCGCAGCCACATCCGGTACTCGCCGCCGCAGCAGTGCGCCGAGTTCTCCGGGGCGTCGATCGGGTAGAAGCGGACCTGGTCGGTGCGCAGTCGCAGATAGCTGCCCGACTCGGTGGTGTCGACGCCGTACTCCTCCCCCTCGCCCTCGATCCAGTACTCGGCGCGCAGGCCCCACTGCGGCAGTTCGCGGGTCGCGGGCGGTGCTTCGTCGTCCACGCTCAGCCGCAGCTTGTTGCGCCAGCCGCGGACCGCGGCGAGGGAGTGGAACTGGTGCTGGCGGACGATGTGCGCCGCGAACCGGTTCGAGTACGTGCCCGTGGCCCGCTCGGCGTCGGTCAGCAGGTACACCTCGCGGTGGGCCTGCTTGAACGGCTGGGTGACGGTGTGCCGCTCCAGCCAGTCCCGCCAGGCGACGACCTCGGCGGGGTCGCGGCCGACGGGGTGCCAGAGGGTGATCTCGGCGCCGGTGGTGACCGGGGC
Organism: Streptomyces sp. NPDC057694; assembly: GCF_042799415.1. NCBI lineage: Bacteria > Bacillati > Actinomycetota > Actinomycetes > Kitasatosporales > Streptomycetaceae > Streptomyces > Streptomyces sp. NPDC057694. The sequence continues at coordinate 419,942 of NZ_JBHVIX010000003.1, read as the reverse complement.
GTCGGTGAGGGTGCGCAGCTCCCCGTCGGCGAAGCCGACCGTGGTGCCGTCCACGGTCCACAGCAGGCGGCGGGCGAGGGTGCCGACCAGCGGGTGGTCGATGTAGCGCTCGCGCCAGGCGGCGTAGGACCAGGTGCGGCGGGCGAGGAACTGCCGGTCGAGGCGCTCCACCTGGGCGCTGAGCATCTTGTCGATGTCCTTGACGGCCGCCTTCAGCTCCTTCAGCTCGTCCGCGTGGTCGCGGCGGACGGCGGCGGGCACGGACTTCACCGTCTTGCCGGTGGCGCTCACCCAGCCGAGGACGGCCCTGGTGCCGCGCACCTCCAGCCGGGCCGTGACATCGCCCAGTCGAAGCTCGGTGCGGCCGACCTCGGTGAGCCCGTAGGCCGGGACGGCCAGCTCCTCGATCTCCTCGCGGCTCAGGCCCAGCGCGCTCGCGCGGGCGTCGAGGGCGGCCTCCAGGAGCTTGACGGTGGCCTTGTAGGTGAGGCGGGTGGCCAGCCGGGCCAGCTCGGCGAGGGCGGCCTCGCCGTCGATCCGTCCCAGCGCGTTGACCCCCGCGTTCGCCACCTTCGGGTTGACCGGGCCGAGTCCCGGGACCTTCTTGAGCGCGGTCTCGACGAGTGCGCCGAGCGCGCGGGCGGTGTCCGGGTGGGCGGGGAGCAGGGCGAGGATCCAGGTGAGCCCGCGCAGCGCGTTGGCGTTGTACGGGTCGAACATGAGGTTCGCGTCCGGCCCGTACCGGAAGGTGGCGAGCTGGAACGTGCGGGGCCGGCCGACGAGCGGCAGCCAGTCGAGCACCGCCGTCCGCACGGCGTCGGGGCCCAGCGGCTCGATGGCGGCGAGCGCGGCCTTGTCCCACTTGGCGGTGGGCTTGGCCGAGGTCGCGGTCGCGGCGTGGGCGAGCAGCGCCCGCCAGGCGTCGTCGTCGCCGGCGTGGGCCAGGGCGCGCTCGGCCCACTGCTCCCCCACGCTCAGCACCGGGTCCGTCAGTTTTCTGGCCAAGGCTGTCATCTCCCGGTCTCCGTAGGCCTCCAGGGCGCATCGGCGTACGTACGCCACGACGGGCGGGGACAGGGTGCGCCCCGCGGCGAGCTCGGCCTCGGCGACCGCCGCCACACCGTTCCCGTACGACACCGCGGTCTCCAGGCCGAAGCGCTCCAGCTCGGCCCTCCGCTCGGCCGCGAGCGGGTCACCGTCCAGGTCCGCGCCCACGGTGGTCACCAGCCGCAGTGTCTGCGGGCTGGCGTGCTCGTCGGCGCGGTGCTCCGGGAGCAGCGGGGCCAGTTCGCGGGCGACGCGGGTCCGCAGTGCGGTGTCGAGCGTCTCCACGAACGCGACGATCCGGTTCCACACGTCCGCGCTGTGCCCCTCTCTGGTCGTCGCCGCGTCCAGCGTCTCGCGGGCGAGCGCGGCGGCGTCCCCCGCGGCCGCGTGGTCCCGCACCCTGCCCAGGCGGATCGGCATCTGCACGGTCAGCCACCCACCAGCGCGACGAGCTTCAGGAACGTGACCTCGGTGCCGAGCGCGAGGTCGATCTCCTCGTCCGGGTCCGTGAACTGGCGATCGCCGACCAGCACCAGGAAGCCGTTCCCCCCGAAGGCCTTGAGGGCTCGGGCGGCCTGGATCTCGGGGTCGATGCGGCGGGGGGTGCGCAGCGCGTACCCGTTCAGCACCCGCTCCGTGTTCTCCGGCTGGACCAGGCCCTGGAAGACCTGGGCCTGCGATCGCGCGTTGAACTCCGCGACCTCCTGGAAGACCCGCCGCCGGATCAGCTCCCCCACGGTGAGCCGCTCCTCGGTTATCTCCAGGCCGAAGGCCGTGTCCCTGTCCCCTGCTGTCGTCTCGTCGACGAACGTCACTGTCCCCATGTCCAGGACCGTACGGGCCGCCACTGACAATCACCCGGTCCGCACTGCACGGCTTTTGCCCGACTCGACGGTTAATCTGACGGAATGTCACATGACAATCGACTGGACGTCCTCGGCTTCGACAACGCCCTGCTCCCCGTCGGCGACCTGCCCGAGGCCGTCGCCTTCTACGAGCGCGCCGGATTCCCCGTGAAGGTGCGGTTCGACGAGGCGGGCATCGCCCTGCTCGGCGTCGGCAAGGAGACCCCGGGGCTGCTGCTGCGCGCCGAGGAGGAGTTCGGGCGGCGCTCCCCCGCGTGGCCCGCGGCGCGGCTGTGGCTGGAGGTGGGCGACGCGCGGGCCGCGGGCGAGCGGCTGACCGCGGCCGGGATCGAGCTCCTCGACGCGCCCTTCTCCACCTCCACCGGATACGTCGTCGAGTTCGCCGACCCGTGGGGCAACGTCATCGGGTTCACCGACTACCTCAAGCGCCCTGAGCTGGCCCGCAGTTGAGGCGCGCGTGAGACTCCCGTCACGTCCGGTCCCGTAGGACGACTCCCGCTTGAACGTGTTCAAAAACAGGGCTACATTCATCCCTGTCAGCGTTTTTGAACGCGTTCAAGGAGGGTGGGGCATGGACCTCACAGTCGTCGCGTACGTCGTCTACCTCGTCGTCAGCATCGGGCTGACCGTCTGGGTGGCGCGCACCCTGAGCCGTAACGGCCGGGTCTTTCTCTCGGACGTCCTGCACGGCAACGAGAAGCTGGCCGACGCCGTCAACCATCTGCTGGTGGTCGGCTTCTATCTGGTGAACCTCGGCTTCGTGGCCCTGTATCTGAGCGGCGACGACACGATCGCCAGCACCCGCGAGGTCTTCGAGGCCCTCTCGACCAAGCTCGGCGTCGTGCTGCTCGTGCTCGGCGTGATGCACCTGGGGAACGTCTACGTCCTCAACAAGATCCGGCGGCGCGGTCTCATGGAGCGTGAGCAGCTGCCGCCGGTCCCGCCGCAGGGGTGGGCCGCTCCGGCGGCCGGGCTGTGAGTGCGGTGGGAGTCGCGGGGGAATCGGGGAAGGCGGACCGGGGCGCCCGGGGGGACGTCCCGGTCCGCCGGCTCACGGTGCTGTACGACGCCGAGTGCCGCCTGTGCACCTTCGTAAGGAACTGGCTGCTGAAGCAGCGTCAGCTGGTGCCGCTCGATCTGGTCCCGGCCGGACACTCCCGGGCCCGGGCGCTCTTCCCGGACCTCGATCACGCGGCCACGCTCAGCGACATCACCGTGATCGCCGACGGCGGGCAGATCTACCGGGGTCCGGCCGCCTGGATCGTGTGCATGTGGGCGCTGCGCGAGTACCGGCCCACCGCCCACCGGATGGCGACGCCCGCGGGGATGAAGGTCGCCAAGCAGGTGGTGCTCGGGGCCGCCAGGTACCGGGAGGCCCAGTGGGGTCCGCAGGCCGGGGGCGGGGCGTACCGGCGGTCGGACGGCTGGCGGTACGACCCGAAGGACGGCTGGTTCCACGAGGCCCACGGGTACGGGGAGGAGCCGGCGGCACCGGCGGCGGGCTGCGACAGCGGCTGCCGTACGGCCGATTAGGCTCGACGGCGTGGCAGCAGAGAAGACCGTGAAGAGCGAGCAGACGCGGGCGCTGATCCTGGAGACCGCGATGCGGCTGTTCCGGGAGCGGGGCTACGACAAGACCACGATGCGGGCGATCGCCCAGGAGGCCGGGGTCTCGGTCGGCAACGCGTACTACTACTTCGCGGGCAAGGAACACCTCATCCAGGGGTTCTACGACCGGATCGCCGCCGAGCACCAGGCGGCGGTCCGGTCCGTGCTCGACACGGAGACCGATCTGGAGAAGCGGCTCGCGGGGGTGCTCGGCGTCTGGCTGGAGATCGCGGAGCCGTACCACGAGTTCGCGGCGCAGTTCTTCAAGAACGCGGCCGATCCGGAGTCGCCGCTCAGCCCGTTCTCGCCCGAGTCGGAGCACGCGCGGCAGGCGGCGATCTCCGTGCACCGGGAGGTGCTCGCCGGTTCGAAGTCGAAGGTGCCGGCCGAACTCGCGGAGATCCTCCCGGAGTTGATGTGGCTGTCGCAGATGGGGCTCGTCCTGTACTGGGTCTTCGACTCCTCGGAGGGGCGGGAGCGCAGCCGGCGCCTCGCCGGCCGGGGCGCGCGGCTGACGACCCGGGGCGTGGCGCTCGCCCGGTTCCGGGTGCTGCGGCCGCTCGTCCTCGAGGTGCACGAGCTGTTCACCGACTTCCTGCCGGGGATGACCCGGCCGAAGGCGCCGTGATCCCCGTACACCCCGTAGACCGACCCCTCTTACCTTTACCTCAGCTTTGAGCTGTACCTTCGCGGGATGCCCGGCACAGCCATGTCCTCGCAAGCCTCGCCGTCCTCCCCGTTCAGCCGTCGCGCCGCGCTCGGCCTCGGCATCGGAGCGGCCGCCGCTCTCACCCTGCCCGCGCAGCGCGCGTCGGCCGCCGCGGTCGTGGGGGGTGCGCGGCTCGGGGCGTCCGGGGTGCAGGTGCGGCGCGGTGCCGGTGCCGCGAAGCCGCCGGGCCTCAAGGCCCGCGCGTGGCTCGTCGCCGACAACGACAGCGGCGAGGTGCTGGCCTCCTACAACGCGCACAAGGCGCTGGCTCCCGCCTCCACCCTGAAGATGCTCTTCGCGGACACCGTCCTGCCGAAGTTCGACAGCACCGACAAGCACAAGGTGACCGCCGAGGACCTGGCCGGAATCCCGTACGGGTCCAGCCTCGTCGGCATCCAGGCCGGCACCACGTACACCGTCCACCAGCTGTGGCAGGGCGTGTTCCTGCGCTCCGGCAACGACGCCGTGCACGTCCTCGCCCACATGAACGGCGGCGTCGAGCAGACCGTCGCGCAGATGCAGGCCCGCGCCGAGGACCTCCAGGCGAACGACACCCATGTCGTCAGCCCCGACGGCTTCGACCACAAGGGGCAGCTCTCGTCCGCGTACGACCTCACGCTCTTCGCGCGCGCGGGCCTGAAGAACGACGACTTCCGCGGCTACTGCGGTACGCGCGTCGCCGATTTCCCCGCGGGCGGCTCCAAGACCTTCCAGATCCAGAACACCGACCGTCTGCTGACCGGGCAGGGGGTCGCCCCGTACGAGGGTCTGATCGGCGTCAAGAACGGCTACACCACGAACGCGGGCAACACCTTCACCGGCGCCGCCACCCGCGACGGGCGCACGCTCCTCGTCACCGTCATGCATCCCGGGTCCGGGGCCGAGGTCTACGAGGAGACGGCGTCGCTGCTCGACTGGGGGTTCAGGGCCGGGGACAAGGTGAGCGCGGTCGGGGAACTGGTCGTGCCGCTGAGCGAGCAGCCGCGACAGTCGGCGTCGCCCGTCGCGGGGGCGCCTGCGGCGGGCGGTGGGTCCGTCGAGCACCGGGAGGGGTGGGCGCTCGGGGGATCCGCCGCGGTGGCTGCGCTGGCGGGTGGGGGGTTGATGGCGCTGCGTCGGCGGCGGGGGCCCGGCGGGCGGCGGCGCGCGTAGGGGCGGTGCCGGTGCGTCGCCGAGTGCGGGTCCGTCGTGGCTGATCGCGCAGTTCCCCGCGCCCCTTTTCGGGTCGTCGTTCGGGTGCGGGCCGGTGGCCGCTTCTCGCGCAGTTCCCCGCGCCCCTGGGAACGTCGTCGACTGACGGCCGGTGGCCTCTTCTCGCGCAGTTCCCCGCGCCCCTGAGGCATGCGCTGCGCGCAGCCTCCCCCTGAGGCAGCGCTTCGCGCGCCTCTCCTGAAGGGACGGTGGCGCTTCTCTCCTGAGGGATGGGGCGCGCCTCACCTGAAGGGTGGGCGGCGCGGCTCTCCTGAAGGACGGGGTGCGCCTCATCTGAAGGGTGGGTGGCGTGGCTCTGATGAGATGGCGCACGAAGTGCGCATCTCAGGGGCGCGGGGAACTGCGCGAGAAGCGGCCACCGGGCCGCAGATGAAGAACTGCCCAGGGGCGCGGGGAACTGCGCGAACAGCCCCCACCGGGCCGCAGGCGGGAGGAAGCGGGAGAGGGCAGGGGCCAGGCCCCGCTCCATTGGGGGGCCGGTCAGGAACGGACCAGGGCCCAGACCGTCTTGCCGTAGCGGCCGCGATGCCACACACCCCAGGCCTCGGCAAGCGCATCGACCAGATGAAGCCCCCGACCGTTCTCGTCGTCGGCCGTACGCGGAGGCCTCACCTCGGGGTCGACCGACGACGCGTCGGACACCTCGATGAAGCACGAGCCGTCCGCGAGCACCGTCACCGCGACCTCGAACTCACGCTCCAGCACGGGACCGTGCCGCACGGCGTTCGTCGCCAGTTCGGACACGAGCAGAATCGCGGTGTCCAGCGCCTCAGCCGGTCCCGTGTGCCCCCAGACCGCGAGGTGATCGCGCACCCGTAGCCGCGCGAGACCCACCGAGGCAGGGTGCCGGGGCAGACTGAACGCACTGCGCCGCAACACACGTAGCCACCTCACTTCTCAGTTGTCGCCGGAACTACTTTCTCTGTTCACCCACATCGTGAACACAGTTGCGACACAAGATGCTGCGGCATGAACACGCTGAGTGTCACTACCGTCACCGACAGCGCGTCGGTATTCGGTCAGGCGGCCCGGGCTCACGCCTGACGCGACGCCAGTTCGACGACCGTGATGTCGGACGGCGCCCCGACCCGCACCGGCGGCCCCCAGGCTCCGGCGCCCCGGCTGACGTAGAGCTGGGTGTCGCCGTAGGTGTCCAGGCCCGCGAGGGTCGGATTGGACGCGGCGGCGACGAAGTTGCCCGGCCACAGCTGTCCGCCGTGGGTGTGCCCGGAGAGCTGGAGGTCGACGCCGTGCTCGACGGCCTCGTGGATCATCACGGGCTGGTGGGCGAGGAGCACGGCGGCGCGGGAGGTGTCGCGGTCGCCGAGCGCCTTGCCGTAGTCGGGGCCCTCGCCGTAGTTCTCGCCGCTGATGTCGTTGACCCCGGCGAGGTCGAACGCGCCCATCTCCACCCGGGCGTTGGCCAGCGGCCGCATCCCGATCTCGCGGACGTGCGCCACCCACGGGTCGGCGCCGGAGAAGTACTCGTGGTTGCCGGTGACGAAGTACGTGCCGTGCCGGGAGCGGAGGCGGGCGAGCGGCGCCACGGCGGGCGCCAGATCCTCCACGCTGCCGTCGACCAGGTCGCCGACGACCGCGATCAGATCGGGCTGCGTGCCGTTGACGATGTCGACCACGCGCTCGGCGAAGCCCCGGCCGAGTACAGGACCGAGGTGCACGTCGCTGACCACGGCGATCCGGAACCCGTGGGCGGAGCGCGGGAGTTTGGCCAGCGGGACGGTGACGCGCTTCACCTTCGGGCCGCGCAGCACGCCGTAGGCGCCGTTGCCGACGATCCCGGCGGCGGCGACGGCGGACGCGACGCCCACGGTGCGGGCGAGGACCAGGCGACGGGTGGGGGCGGCGACGGGCGCGGGGGCCGGCTCCTGCGCGGCCGCAGATTCAGGTGCGGCCTCCGGCTCCGGCTCGGGCGCCTCGGAGACGGGCTCGGTGCGCCGCGCCCTCCGGTCGAGCACCCGTCCCAGCAGCGGCCGCACGGCCTCCCCCACCAGCAGCGCGAGCAGCAGGTAGAGGGCGAACGCCATCCACAGGAACCCCGGCCAGGCGAGCACCCGTTGCAGGAGGAACGGCGCTCCGGCCCGCTCCGCGATCAGCGCCGCGAACATCAGGACGGGACCGGCCACGAACACCGCGGCGCCCAGCCGTCTGGGCCACCCCGGACCGGCCGTCGTGGCGCGCACCAGGCGTCGGTACGCGTAGTAGTGCAGCCCGGCGAACGCCGCGAGCACGGCGACGACGACGAGGACGATGACGGCGATCATGACCCGCCGCCGCTACGGGGCGCTGCGCAAGGACCGCACACCACGGAACCCGATCACCCCGACCGCCGTCCCCAAGACAAAGGAGACGATCGCGAGGGTCAGGTGCACCCAGAAGTACGCGGTCGGATCCCCGGCGTCGTCGAAGGCGAGGCCGCTGCCGTCCTTCCAGAGATTTTTGGCGAAAGTGACCCAGATGATCCATGACCACACCCCGAAGGCGAGCAGGAACCAGGAGACGGGGCGACTGAGCTTCATGGGTTCAGTATCGCCAGCGCGCCTCGCGCACCGCCGCCGGGGTGGGGCGGCGCGGACACAGGACACCTCGGCGGAGACTTACGGGCCGGGTACCTGTACGTTCTCGTCCGTGTCTGCCCATGAGTCGTACGTCACCTCGTACCCGAAGAAGTCCGCGTACCTGACGAGATCCGCGCTCGTCCTGTCGGCCTGCGCCCTGACGCTGGCGGGACTCGCTCCCGCGGCGGCGGCCGCGGACAAGAAGAACGACAAGCCCCCGGCGACCATGTCGGACGTCGGTGGCGCCCGGCTCGCCGAGGCGGGCACCCAGGTGGATCTGGGCGGCGGCGCCCCGGTCCTGCCCAAGGACCTGACCGCGAAGTCCTGGATCGTCAGCGACGCCGAGTCGGGCGAGGTGCTGGCCTCGCACAACGCGCACTGGAAGCTGCCGCCCGCGAGCACCCTGAAGATGCTGTTCGCGGACACGCTCATGCACAAGTTCCTGAAGACGACGACGCACAAGGTCGTCCCCTCCGATCTGGCGGGCATGGGTGCGGGCTCCAGCCTCGTCGGCGTCAAGGAGGGCTTCACGTACACCGTCCACGACCTGTGGCTGGGCGTCTTCCTGAAGTCCGGCAACGACGCGGTGCACGTGCTGTCCGCGATGAACGGCGGCGTCCCGCAGACCGTGAAGGACATGCAGGCCCACGCGGACGAGCTCCAGGCGCACGACACGCACGTGGTCAGCCCCGACGGCTACGACATGCCGGGCCAGACCTCGTCCGCGTACGACCTGACGCTGTTCGCCCGCTCCGGTCTGCACGACGAGGACTTCGGCGAGTACGCGTCGACGGTGCGGGCCAAGTTCCCCATGAAGCAGAAGAAGGGGAAGACGACCGAGCGGTTCGAGATCCAGAACACCAACCGGCTGCTCACCGGTGACTACGGCATCTCGCCGTACAAGGGCATCGCGGGCGTCAAGAACGGCAACACGACGAACGCGGGCGCGACCTTCACCGGTGTCGCCCAGCGCGGCGACAAGAAGCTCCTCGTCACCGTGATGAACCCCAGCTCCACGGAGTCCTTCGCGGTCTACAAGGAGGCCGCCCGGCTGCTCGACTGGGGTTTCAAGGCCGACGGCAAGGTCTCCCCGGTCGGTCATCTCGTGCTGGCGAAGACGGCCGCCGAGCCGTCGGGCTCGGCCGCGCCGAAGGGTGACGCGGGTCCCGCCAAGCCCGACGCGCACGCGGCGGCGGTCACCTCGACGGGCGGCTCCAGCGGTGTCGGGATCGCGCTGGCGATCACGGGCGGGGTGCTGGTGGTGCTGGCTGCGGCGGTGTTCGTGGTGCGGAAGAAGTGGCCGGCTCAGAAGCGGTCCTGACCCCGGTCGCCGACCAGGCGGCGCAGAACAGCACGAGTTTCGCCGTGAAGTTGATCCACAGCAGCAGGGCGACGGGCGTGCCGAACGCCCCGTACATGCTCTTCGCGGCGACGCCCTTCATATAGCCGCCGAGCAGCATCTTCAGCAGCTCGAACCCGGCGGCCCCGATGAGCGCCGCGGTCACCAGATCGCGGCGCTCGGGCGCCACCCCGGGCAGCAGGGTCAGGATGTAGAGCAGCACCAGGAAGTCCGCGAGCACCGCGACCGCGAAGGCGGCCACCTGGAGCAGGAAGCCGCCCCAGCCGTTCTTGTCGAGGCCGAGCCCCTCCGCGGTGGCGTCCACCGCGGTGGAGGCGACCGTGGACGCCGCGAGCGAGGCGAGGCCCGCTCCTCCGAGACCCACCAGGACACCGGCGTCCTTCAGCTTGCGCAGGACCGGGCTCTCCTCGGGGTCGGGCAGCTCCCACACGGCGCGCAGGCACTCGCGCATCGAGCCGACCCAGCCGACGCCGGTGAACAGGAGCAGCGCGCCGGCGACGAGACCGATGGTGCCCGCGTTGTCGACCAGCGCCTGGATGTCCAGCTGGTCGGAGATCCCCGGCACCTGGTCGCTGATCTTGTTCTGGAGTTCGTGCTGCTGCGCGGTGGACAGCGTGCTCGCCGCGACCGCGGCGGCCACGGTGAGCAGCGGGAACAGCGCGAGGAAACTGATGAACGTCATCGCCGCCGCGAGCCGTGCCCAGTGCACCGCGTCGAGCCGCTCGTAGGCGCGCCAGGCGTGCGTCAGCATCAGTCGGCTCACGAGCGGTCCGACGACGGGGAGCTTCTTCAGCCAGTCCATGATCCAAGCCTGCCCTTGTCGGTCGTTTCAACCGTTTCAACCGGAGTCATGTGGATCGTGCCCGTACGGAAGACCAAGGTCCTGGTACCCCAGAACCGCAGCACCGTGGCCAGTGCCATGCCGACTCCCGCTCCGGATACGGTGTCCGCGCGCCGCGAGGTCAGCCCGAATCCGTAGTGCGACACGGCGAGGCACAGCAACTGCACCAGCGCGCCCGCCACGTTCACCGCGAAGAAGACCCCGTACTGCCGCAGCCGTGCGACCTGCGGCGCAGCGCCCCGGTACGTACCGAGGGCGTTGCCCGCGTACGCCACCGAGCAGCCCGCCACGAAGGAGATCGCCTTCGCTGTGAGCGGGTCGAACCCCGCAGGGCCGCGCAGCCACAGGAACAGGCCGAGGTCGGCGGCGTACGCGCAGAGCCCCACCCCCGCGAAGGCGGCCAGCTCCGGTCCCAGTGCCCGCAGCCGCCTCACCAGTCGGCGACCGCGAGTCCGTACATGGCCAGCCACATCAGGCCGATGACGGCGAGGGCCCGGTCGCGCAGCACGACGTCCTCCGGTTCGCCGGCCGTGCCCCGGTCGGCGAAGACGGCGTAGCGCAGCACGGCGAGGATGAACGCCACCATCGACAGCTGCCGCCAGGGCAGCAGGCTGTCGCGGGCGACGCCGCCTTCTTCCATCGCCCACAGGCAGTAGGCGAGCACGGCGACGCCGGCCGCCAACTGCCAGACGAAGCGCAGGTATCCGGTGGTGTACTGGTTGAGCAGGGCCCGCGTGGCGCCCTCCTTGTCCGCCATCTGCACGGCCTCGGAGTACCGCTTCGCGGAGACCATGAACAGCGCGCCGAATCCGGTGGTGATCAGGAACCAGCGCGACAGCGGGATGCCGAGCGCGACTCCGCCGATCATCGCCCGCATCACGAACCCGGTGGTGACCACGGTCAGGTCGACGACGAGTACGTGCTTGAGGCTGACGCAGTAGGCGAGCTGCATGACGACGTACGCGGTGAGCAGCGCCGCCGTCATCGGGTTGCACAGCGCCGCCGCGACGGTGGGCGCGAGGGCGGCGAGGACCGCGCCCGCTCCGTAGGCGACCGGCACGGGGACCTGCCCGGCGGCCACCGGACGGTTCCGCTTCACCGGGTGCGCGCGGTCGGCCTCGGCGTCGCGCGCGTCGTTGATGAGGTACACCGCCGCCGAGGCGAGGGTGAACAGGCAGAAGACCAGCGGTACTTGGATCAGCGCGTGCCGGGAGAAGAGCTCGCCCGCGGCGGCGGGGGCCGCGACCACGAGTACGTTCTTCACCCACTGCCGGGGCCGTGCGGTGCGCAGCAGCCCCGCGGGCAGCCCGAGCGGCGTGACCCGCTGCCGCACCTCCTGCGGCCGTTCCAGGACCGCCGCGCCCTTGGCGCCGTCCGTCATCGGCTCGCACCCCCGGCCGCCGCCCAGCGTGCCCCGAGCCGCGCGGTCAGCGCCCCCAGGGCAGCGCCCGCCGCCACGTCGGACGGGTAGTGCACGCCGACGACCAGACGCGAGACGCACATGACGGCGGCGATCGGCGGCGCGAGGTGCGCGCCCACCGGCCGCACCGCGCCGTAGGCGACCGCGGCGGCGGCCGCCGCGGCCGCGTGGGAGCTGGGGAAGGAGTGCCGGCCGGCCGTGCGCACCAGGGGTTCGATCCCGGCGCCGGCCTCGGGCCGCGGCCTGCGCACCACGCGCTTCACGCCCATGCTGGCCAGGTGCGCGCCCGCGGTCAGCGCCGTGGCGCGCAGCCAGGCCGGGCGGCGCTCCCGGTCGGCGGCGGCGCCCACGAGCCCGGCCGCGAGCCAGAGCGCCCCGTGCTCCCCGGCCCAGGACAGCGCCCGCGCGGCCGCCGCCACGCGCCGGTCCGAGCCGCAGTCGCGCAACGCTGACAGCAATCGGCGGTCGATGTCGTCCATGTGGCTCACTGTGGAGGCCGACCGCCCCGCAGACCGGGCCATTTCGGTCGACACCCCCTTAATCACCCATTTCGGTGAGGGAATATGAGATTCGGTGCAAAGCGGGCTTGAGCGGACGATACGGTCGCTTTCATGGCTGCAGCCCCTGCCCCTTCCACCACCGCCCCCACGAGCACCGGGTACGACACCGTGCCGGTCACCGGCTGGGGCCGTACCGCCCCCACCTCCGCGCACCTGGTGCGCCCGCGCAGCTACGCGGAGACGGTCGCCGCCGTCCGGGAGTGCGCCGTCACCGGCCGGCGCGGCGGCATCGCCCGGGGCCTCGGGCGCGCCTACGGCGACGCGGCGCAGAACGCGGGCGGCGCCGTCCTCGACATGACCGGCCTGGACCGGATCCACGCCATCGACGCCGCCGGCGGCACCGTCCTGTGCGACGCGGGCGTCTCCCTGCACCGCCTGATGGAGGTCCTGCTGCCGCTCGGCTGGTTCGTGCCCGTCACCCCCGGCACCCGCTACGTGACCGTCGGCGGCGCGATCGGCGCCGACATCCACGGCAAGAACCACCACGTCAGCGGCTCCTTCTCGCGGCACGTCGAGGCCCTCGAACTCCTCACCGCCGACGGCGAGGTGCGGGTCGTGGAGCGCGGCACCGAACTGTTCGACGCCACCGCCGGCGGCATGGGCCTGACCGGCGTCATCCTGACGGCGACCGTCCGGCTCCAGCGCGTCGAGACCTCCCTGATGACCGTCGACACCGAACGCGCCAGCGATCTCGACGACCTGATGGCCCGGCTGACCGCCACCGACCACCGCTACCGCTACTCGGTCGCCTGGATCGACCTGCTCGCGCGCGGCGCCGCCATGGGCCGCTCCGTCCTCACCCGCGGCGACCACGCCCCGCTGGACGCCCTGCCCGCCCGCGCCCGCCGCGCCCCGCTGGCCTTCCGCCCCGGCCGGCTGCCCGCGCCTCCCGCACTCGTCCCCGAGGGCCTGCTGGGCCGCACCACGGTCGGCCTCTTCAACGAACTCTGGTACCGCAAGGCGCCCAGACTGCGCACCGGCGAGATCCAGAAGCTCGCCACCTTCTTCCACCCCCTCGACGGCGTACCGCACTGGAACCGGGTCTACGGGCGCGGCGGCTTCGTGCAGTACCAGTTCGTCGTCGGGCACGGGAAGGAGGAGGCCCTGCGCCACGTCGTGCGGCGGGTCTCCGAGCGGCGCTGCCCGTCCTTCCTCGCCGTCCTCAAGCGGTTCGGCGAGAGCGACCCGGGCTGGCTGTCCTTCCCGATGCCGGGCTGGACCCTCGCGCTCGACATCCCCGCGAACCTGCCGGGCCTCGGCACCTTCCTCGACGAGCTCGACGACGAGGTCGCCGCCGCGGACGGCCGCGTCTACCTCGCCAAGGACTCCCGGCTGCGCCCCGAACTGCTCGACGCGATGTACCCGCGGCTCGCCGACTTCCGCTCGCTGCGGGCGCGGCTCGACCCGGCCGGCGTGTTCCGCTCGGACCTGTCGCGCCGCCTCTCCCTCTGACTCCCCCGACTCTGACTCCCCCGACCCGCACAGGAGTTCGCCTCTCATGAAGGACGCCTTCGGCATCCCCCAGTCCCTGCTCGTCCTCGGCGGCACGTCCGAGATCGGGCTCGCGACGGCCCGCCGCCTGATCACCCGGCGCACCCGCACCGTGTGGCTCGCGGGCCGTCCCTCACCGGCGCTCGACGAGGCCGCCGCCTCGCTGCGCGGGACCGGCGCCGACGTGCGCACCGTCGCCTTCGACGCGCTGGACTCCGAGGCCCACGAGGAGGCGCTGGGCAAGGTGTTCACCGAGGGCGACATCGACATGGTGCTGCTCGCCTTCGGCGTCCTCGGCGACCAGGCCCGGGACGAGGGCGATCCGCTGGCCGCCGTACGCGTCGCGCAGACCAACTACACGGGCGCCGTCTCGGCCGGGCTCGTCTGCGCCCGGGCGCTGCAGTCCCAGGGACACGGCTCGCTGGTGGTCCTGTCGTCGGTCGCGGGCGAGCGGGCCCGGCGCTCCAACTTCATCTACGGGTCGAGCAAGGCGGGGCTCGACGCGTTCGCGCAGGGGCTGGGGGACGCGCTGCACGGCACCGGGGTGCATGTCATGGTCGTGCGGCCCGGGTTCGTGCGCTCGAAGATGACGGCCGGGCTCGCCGAGGCGCCGCTCGCGACGACGCCGGACGCGGTGGCCTCCGCCATTGAGCTGGGGCTTCGGCGGCGCTCGGAGACGGTGTGGGTGCCGGGGGCTCTCCGGGTGGTGATGGCGGGCCTGCGCCACATCCCACGCCCACTGTTCCGCCGCCTCCCGGTGTAGCCCCGCCCCGCCGCCTTGGGCAATCTGCCGCCTGGGGCGGCAGGGTGGGCAAGGCGGCACCCCGGCGCGGGGTCAGCGCCTAATCGGCGGCCAGTACAGCGCCGTTCGCGGGTGCGGCCCCGGTGGGGGCTGAGCGCGCAGTTCCCCGCGCCCCTGGCGGGGCGGAAGGCAGCCCGCGCTCACAGTGTCCCCGGCGGGGCGGAGGCAGCCCGCGATCAACAGGTCCCTAGCGGGGCGGATGCTGGGCCGCGTTTGCGGCGCCCCGGCGTGGGGACTGCGGGGGCACCGTGGGCCCGGGAAAAGTGAAGTCGCGGAGGCGGCGCCATATGCCGTCGGCGCCCTGCTCGTACAGGGCGAACCCGGTGCACGGCCACGCCGCCTCGTAATCGGCCAGCTCCGCGAACGCCCGGTCCATCGCCTCCTCGGCGATCCCGTGCGCCACGGTCACATGCGGGTGGTACGGAAACTGCAGCTCACGAGCGACCGGCCCGGAAGCGTCCCGCACCTGCTTCTGCAGCCACGCGCAGGCCTCCGCCCCCTCCACGACCTGCACGAACACCACCGGCGACAGCGGCCGGAAGGTCCCGGTCCCGGACAGCCGCATCGCGAACGGCCGCCCGCCGGAGGCGACTTCGGCCAGGTGCGCCTCGATCGCGGGCAGCTGCCCGCCGTCCACCTCGGTCGGCGGGAGCAGCGTGATGTGCGTGGGGATACCGTGCGCCGCCGCGTCGCCGAAGCCCGCGCGCCGCTCCTGGAGCAGGCTGCCGTGCGGCTCCGGGACCGCGATCGAGACACCGATCGTTACGGTCCCCACGTCGTACTCCTGTCGTCGTGTGGCGGGCGGGCGGGCAGTGGTGCTGCGGCTGGTGCGCGAGGCGTACGGGCTCGTACGGGCTCAGTGCTTGGCGGGCAGGAAGCCGACCTTCTCGTACGCCTGGGCCAGGGTCTCGGCGGCGACGGTCCGCGCCTTCTCCGCCCCCTTGGCCAGGATCGCGTCGAGGGTCTCCGGGTCGTCCAGATACTCCTGGGTGCGGGTCCGGAACGGGGTCACGAAATCGACCATGACCTCGGCCAGGTCCGTCTTGAGCGCACCGTACATCTTGCCCTCGTACTTCTGCTCCAGTTCCGGGATACCGGTGCCGGTGAGGGTGGAGAAGATCGTGAGGAGGTTGCTGACGCCCGGCTTCTTCTCGGCGTCGTAGCGGATGACCGTGTCGGTGTCGGTGACCGCGCTCTTGACCTTCTTGGCGGTGGCCTTCGGCTCGTCGAGCAGGTTGATCAGACCCTTCGGCGTGGACGCCGACTTGCTCATCTTGATCGCCGGGTCCTGAAGATCGAAGATCTTCGCCGTCTCCTTGAGGATGTACGGCTTGGGGATCGTGAACGTCTCGCCGAACCGCCCGTTGAACCGCTCCGCGAGGTCGCGGGTCAGCTCGATGTGCTGGCGCTGGTCCTCACCGACCGGGACCTCGTTCGCCTGGTACAGGAGGATGTCCGCGACCTGGAGGATCGGGTACGTGAACAGGCCGACGGAGGCCCGGTCCGCGCCCTGCTTGGCCGACTTGTCCTTGAACTGCGTCATCCGGCTGGCCTCGCCGAAGCCGGTGAGGCAGTTCATGATCCAGGCGAGCTGCGCGTGCTCGGGAACATGGCTCTGCACGAACAGCGTGCACCGCTCCGGGTCGAGCCCCGCGGCCAGCAGCTGCGCGGCGGCGAGCCGGGTGTTCTGCCGGAGCACCTCCGGGTCCTGCGGGATGGTGATCGCGTGCAGGTCCACCACCATGTAGAAGGCGTCGTGGGACTCCTGGAGCGCGACCCACTGGCGGACCGCGCCGAGGTAGTTGCCGAGGTGGAACGAGCCTGCGGTGGGCTGGATTCCGGAAAGCACGCGAGGACGATCAGTGGCCATGGCCCCATTGTCTCAGGTGTCCCTCATGGAATGGGGACAGGTGCACGTCAGGTCTGCCACTACGGTGTTCCCGTGACCCGGATCACGCCGGGCGCTGTGTCGGGGGTGAGTGATGCGCGCGATACGGACGGTCCGTCGGGCCGCGTCGGCGGCCGTGCTGCTGGTGCTGGTGGGCGGCGGGCCGGCGCAGGCGAGACCGGAGGGGCCGGGCGGGGCGGACGTGCCCGACCTGGCCGTGGTGATCGCCCCGGGCGCCAAGGCGGGCCCTTCGGTGTCCCTGAACGACACGGACCCGAACTTCGCCCGCCTGGAGCAGCTGACCGCGGAGTTCGACGCGGTGACCGAGCCGGTGCCGAGGGCCTGGGACGACGGCCGTTTCCCGCACGTGGTGGCGACGATCGTGTGGGGCATCACCGGGGTGGGCGGCTGGCCCGAGACGCGGCGGGCGCCGGGCACCGACACGGCCATCGAGCGCCAGGACCAGCTGGTCGTCGCCGACGACGGCACTCCGTGGATCCGTACGGACCCCATGGTCGACGTGAACGACGACGATCTGCGCTGGCACCACGCCTCCCCCGCCCTCGTCGCCGAACTGCGGCACGCCGGAGTGTTCCCGGCGGAGACGGCGGCCGACGCGCACGCCGGCGTACCTCTGTGGGACAAGGTCCGCTGGGCGCTGGGCGGGCTCGTCGCGGGCCTCGCCCTGGCCTGGGCGGTGTGGCGGATGCGCGGGCGGCTGCCGCGTCCCCCGGGAGAACCCCGGGAGCCGCGGCAGCAGCTCGTCGGCTGAAACAGGCCCGGGCCGCTGTGTCAGCCGAGGTCGATCTGCCCGTACAGCGGGAAGCCGGCCAGCAGGTCGGTGGCGCGGTGGGCGACCTCGTCGGCGATCTTCGGCTCCAGGACGTGGCTCGCCTTGGAGGGGGCGCCGGACTTGGTGGTGCCGGGCTCGGAGGAGGTCAGGACCCGGTCGATGAGCGCGGCGATCTCGTCCATCTCGGCGGTGCCCAGGCCGCGCGTGGTGAGCGCCGGGGTGCCGATGCGGATGCCGGAGGTGTACCAGGCGCCGTTCGGGTCGGCCGGGATGGCGTTGCGGTTGGTGACGACGCCGGAGTCGAGCAGCGCGGACTCGGCCTGGCGGCCGGTGAGGCCGTAGGAGGAGGCCACGTCGATGAGGTTGAGGTGGTTGTCGGTGCCGCCGGTGACGAGGGTGGCGCCGCGCCGGGTCAGCCCCTCGGCCAGCGCCTTGGCGTTGTCGACGATGCGCTGCGCGTAGTCCTGGAAGGCGGGCTGCCGCGCCTCGGCGAGGGCGACGGCCTTGGCGGCCATGACGTGCGGCAGCGGCCCGCCGAGCACCATCGGGCAGCCGCGGTCGACCTGGTCCTTGAGGGAGTCGTCGCACAGCACCATGCCGCCGCGCGGGCCGCGCAGCGACTTGTGGGTGGTGGTCGTGACGATCTGCGCGTGCGGGACCGGGTCGAAGTCACCGGTGAGCACCTTGCCCGCGACGAGACCGGCGAAGTGCGCCATGTCGACCATGAGCGTCGCGCCGACCTCGTCGGCGATCTCCCGCATGATCCGGAAGTTCACCAGGCGCGGGTACGCGGAGTACCCGGCGACGAGGATCAGCGGCTTGAACTCCCGGGCCTGCGCGCGCAGCGCCTCGTAGTCGATGAGGCCGGTGGTGGGGTCGGTGCCGTACGAACGCTGGTCGAACATCTTTCCTGAGATGTTCGGTCGGAAGCCGTGCGTGAGGTGGCCGCCCGCGTCGAGCGACATGCCGAGCATCCGCTGGTTGCCGAAGGCCTGGCGCAGCTCGGCCCAGTCGGCGTCGCTCAGGTCGTTCATCTGCCGGACGCCGGTCTTGGCGAGGAACGGCACCTCGACGCGGTCGGCGAGCACGGCCCAGAACGCGACGAGGTTGGCGTCGATGCCGGAGTGCGGCTGGACGTAGGCGTGCCGGGCGCCGAACAGCTCGCGGGCGTGCTCGGCGGCGATCGACTCGACGGTGTCGACGTTGCGGCAGCCGGCGTAGAAGCGGCGGCCGACGGTGCCCTCGGCGTACTTGTCGCTGAACCAGTTGCCCATGGCCAGGAGCGTGGCCGGAGACGCGTAGTTCTCGGACGCGATCAGCTTGAGCATCTCGCGCTGGTCGGTGAGCTCCTGCCCGATGGCGTCGGCGATGCGCGGCTCTACGCTGCGTACGACATCGAGAGCGGCGCGGTACGCGGTGGACTCGGGGGTGAGGTCGGGCGTGGTCATGAAGGGCTGCCTCCGGACACGGTCGGTTCGCGGTCGGCCCAGGCGCACGGCACACAGTTCACGAGCCGCTCCCCGATGGTCGGTCCCATCCCAGCGCGCCAGTCACGGCTCGTTTCTCACATTACCGGGCGCGCCGTCGGGCGAGGTTTCCGCGTCCGGCATGCGAGCCACGATAGGAACGGGCCACAAGCCCGTCCCGCACTGCCCGCCGAGTGCCGTACGAACGGAGATCCCGTGACTTCTGTGACTCCCGACCGCGCCACGCAGGACTTCATCGCCGCGTCCGACGCGCACAGCGCGCACAACTACCATCCGCTGCCGGTGGTCGTCGCCACGGGCGACGGCGCCTGGCTGACGGATGTCGAGGGGCGGCGCTATCTGGACATGCTCGCCGGCTACTCCGCGCTCAACTTCGGGCACGGCAACCGGCGGCTGATCGAGGCGGCCAAGGCCCAGTTGGAGCGGGTGACGCTGACGTCGCGCGCCTTCCACCACGACCGGTTCGCCGACTTCTGCACGCAGCTCGCCGAGCTGTGCGGCAAGGACATGGTGCTGCCGATGAACACGGGCGCGGAGGCGGTGGAGACCGCCGTGAAGACCGCCCGGAAGTGGGGGTACCGAGTCAAGGGCGTACCCGACGGACGGGCCCGGATCGTGGTGGCGAGCGACAACTTCCACGGGCGTACGACGACGATCGTCAGCTTCTCCACGGACCCGGAGGCGCGGGCCGACTTCGGGCCGTACACGCCGGGCTTCGACATCGTTCCGTACGGGGATCTCGACGCGCTGCGGGCCGCGGTCACGGACGAGACGGTGGCCGTGCTGCTCGAACCCATCCAGGGCGAGGCGGGGGTCCTGGTGCCGCCGCCCGGCTATCTCGCGGGCGTACGAGAGCTGACGCGCGAGCGGAACGTCCTGTTCGTCGCGGACGAGATCCAGTCGGGGCTCGGGCGGACCGGCCGGACGTTCGCGTGCGAGCACGAGGGCGTGGTGCCGGACGTGTACGTGCTGGGGAAGGCGCTCGGCGGCGGTGTCGTGCCGGTGTCGGCGGTGGTCGCCGACCGCGAGGTGCTCGGCGTGTTCCGGCCGGGCGAGCACGGGTCGACGTTCGGCGGGAACCCCCTCGCCTGCGCGGTGGGGCTCGAAGTGATCGCGATGCTGCGCGACGGGGAGTTCCAGCGGCGGGCCACCGAGCTGGGCGAGCATCTGCACGCCGAGCTGGCCTCGCTGGCCGGGACGGGGAAGGTGACGCAGGTGCGGGGCCGCGGGCTCTGGGCGGGCGTCGACATCGATCCCGCGTACGGGACGGGCCGGGAGATCTCCGAGAAGCTGCTGGCCCGGGGTGTCCTGGTGAAGGACACCCACGGGTCGACGATCCGGATCGCGCCGCCGCTGGTGATCGGCAAGGAGGATCTGGACTGGGGTCTGGATCAGCTGCGGGCGGTGCTGGGGGTGTAGTACCTCAGGCGGTCACAGGATCACGTGGGGCAGGAAGCGGGCGTACTCGTCCGTGACCGGCCCCGCCGACTCCCGGATGCCGAGTCCGGCGGCCTCGCCGTCGACGACCCAGGCGCCGAGCACCGTGCGGTTCCCGTCGAAGTCGGGCAGGGGCGCCAACTCCTGGTAGCAGCAGGGCTCTTCGGGATCGGGGGTGGCGGGAGCGGAACCCGGTTCGTGCAGGGTGACGCCCTCGCCCTCCCTCCCCAGCAGCGGCTTGGCGACGTAACCGGTGGTGGTGGCGAGGTCGCGGGGGCCGTCGACGTGGGCGGCCAGCAGGTTCGGGTGGTCCGGGTACAGCTCCCACAGGACGGCGAGCAGTGCCTTGTTGCTGAGGAGCATCTTCCAGGCGGGCTCGATCCACAGGGTGCTGCCGGTGCCGCCGCCGTTGTCGAGGGTGTCCAGGACGTGGTCGGCGAACGCGTCCGTGGTCAGCCACTCCCACGGGTACAGCTTGAAGCAACTGCGGATGAAGCGGAGCCGGTTGTCGACGAAGCGGCCCGAGAGGTCGTCCCAGCCGATCTCCTCCATGGAGATCCAGTCGGTGTCGAGGCCCGCCTGTTCCGCGGTCTCCTTCAGATAGCCGACGGTCATCAGGTCCTCGCCGAGTTCGTCGGCGGCGGAGTGCGCGAAGTGCAGGGGGCTGCCGGGCGGCAGCAGGGCCGCCTGGCGCTTCCAGGCGTCGACGAGGCGTTCGTGGAGGGAGTTCCACTGGTCGGCGCCGGGGAAGCGCTCCTCCATCCAGAACCACTGGGGGCTCGCCGCCTCGACGAGGGAGGTGGGCGTGTCGGCGTTGTACTCCAGGAGCTTCGCCGGGCCCGTGCCGTCGTAACGGAGGTCGAACCGCCCGTACAGGGAGGGGAGTTCGTTGCGTCGCCGCCAGGACTCGGTGACCGCGCGCACGACGCGCGGGTCGGTGATGCCGAGATCGGCGAAGCGGTCGCGATCGACGATGTGCCCGGCCGCGGCGAGGCACATCGCGTGCAGTTCCTCGACGACCTCCTCCAGCGCCTCGACCTCGGGCAGGGAGAACTCGTAGTAGGCGCTCTCGTCCCAGTACGGGCGCAGCGAGTCGTCGGGGTAGCGGGTCAGCGGGTAGATGAGCCCCTGCTCCTCCACGATCCGCTGCCAGCCGGGACGCGGGGTGATGGCGTGTCTGCGCATGTCCGCCTCAGCCGCCCGATCCGCCCTTGCCGCCGAATCCGCCGCGCGAGACGCCGGAGCCGCCGGAGGAGCCGCCGGAGGACTTGTTGAACGACCCGCTCTTGACGCGGCTGCCGCTCTTCGAACCTCCGTAGTACCAACCGGCGTTGCCGCCCGACGAACCACTCTTGCAGTACTTGTCGTCGACGACCTTGTAGCCCTTTTTGGTGGTGTAGCTGTCGCGGTCGACGCAGCGCTTGTCCGGGTCGGAGTCGCAGGCGGTGAGGGTGGCGGCGAGCAGTCCTACGCCACCGAGCACGACGGTGCCGGAGCGCAGGCGTCGTCGGGCGGTGCTGTCTGTCATGCGTGTTCCCCCGTGTGTGGTGATGTCTCTGGACTTCTCCGGGCTCAGATTAGAGAGCGCCTGCCGTGGCCACGCACCCGAGTACCCCTAGATTCCCTGTGTGACTCTGGGAATGCTCTGCGCTCTGGCTTCGGCCGTCTGTTTCGGCACGGCTTCGGTCCTCCAGGCCATGGCCGCGCGGGCGGCTCCGCCGGGCACCGGGTCGGGGGTCGACGCGGCTCTGCTGGTACGGGCGTTGCGGCAATGGCGCTACGTGGCGGGCCTCGGCCTCGACGGGATCGGGTTCGTCTTCCAGGTCGTGGCGCTGCGGAGCATTCCGATCTACGCGGTGGGGGCGGCGCTGGCCGCGAGTCTGGCCGTCACCGCGGTGGTCGCTGCGCGGCTGTTGCGGGTGCGGTTGAGCGGGGCCGAGTGGGGTGCCGTGGCCGCGGTGTGCGCCGGGCTCGCGATGCTGGCGCTGGCCTCCGGCGCCGAGGGGTCACGGCCCGGGTCGGACGCGCTGCGGTGGGCGATGCTCGGGGTGGCCGTCGGGGTGCTCGGGGTCGGGGTGGTGGCGGGGCGGCTGCCCGGGCGCGGGCGGGCACTGGCGCTTGGGCTGGGGTCGGGGTTCGGGTTCGGAGTGGTGGAGGTGAGCGTCCGCCTGATCGACGACGTGTCGCCGGGGGCGCTGCTGTCGAACCCTGCGACGTATGCGCTGCTGGTCGGTGGCGGGGCGGCGTTCTTGTTGCTGACGTCGGCGTTGCAGCGGGGGTCTGTGACGGTGGCCACGGCCGGGATGGTCGTCGGGGAGACCGTGGGGCCGGCGCTGGTGGGTGTGGTGTGGCTGGGCGATCGGACGCGGGACGGGTTCGGGTGGCTCGGGGTGCTGGGGTTCGGGGTGGCCGTGGCCGCCGCGCTGGCCCTGGCCCGGTTCGGAGAAGCGCCGTCGCCTCCGGCTCGGCCGGGCGGGTAATTCACCTGCGGCCGGGTGGGGCTGGTCGCGCGGTTCCCCGCGCCCCTGGATTCGTTGTCGCCTGACGCCCGGTGCCCGCGTCCCTGGGTGGTTCTCCGCCTGACGGCCGGTGACCGCTTCTCACGCAGTTCCCCGCGCCCCTGGGTAGTTCATCGCCTGGCGGCCGGTGACCGCGTCCCGCGCAGTTCCCCGCGCCCCTGGGCAGTTCTCCGTCTAACGGCCGGTGACCGCTTCTCGCGCAGTTCCCCGCGCCCCTGGGTAGTTCTCCGTCTAACGGCCGGTGGCCTCTTCTCGCGCAGTTCCCCGCGCCCCTGAGGCAGGCGCTTCGCGCCGCCTCCCCTCGGAGGCTGCGCTCCGCGCGCCTCCGCCTGGGCAAGGGGCGGCGTCTCCATCCGGGGTAGGGGGCGGCGCTTCCGCCTGGGGCAGGGGGCGTTGGTTCCATCCAGGGCAGGGGCGCGTCTCCACCCGGGGCAGGGGGCGCGCCCGTGATGGAGATGGCGCACGAAGTGCGCATCTCCAGGGGCGCGGGGAACTGCGCGAGAAGCGGCCACCGGCCCGCACCCGAACAACAACCCGATAAGGGGCGCGGGGAACTGCGCGGCCAGCCCCCACCGGCCGTCAGCCGAACGACAGCCCAAAAGGGGCGCGGGGAACTGCGCGATCAGCCCGCACCGCGTCCTACGGCAGAACCCGGCACAGCGCATCCAGCGCCCCACCCCACCCATGATCCGGAGGAGTCCCGTACCCGACCACAAGGGCATCGAGCGCCCCCACCCCAACAGCACCGGCATCGGCATGCCGATAACTGGAAAGCCCCACCACACCAAGCCCCTGCCAGGCGGCAGCCCGCACCACGGAGTCCTCGGTACCGGCCGCCAACGGCAACACGGCATGCAGCCCGGCCGCGATCCCGGTGACCCGAACCGAAGGCGCCCGTTCGGCAAGCGCGGCGACGAGCTGGTCCCGACGCCGCCGGTACCGCAACCGGGCAGCCCGCAGATGACGATCGTAGGCACCGGAATTCAGCAACTCGGCGAGCGTCAACTGATCAAGCACCCCGCACGACCAGTCACTGACCCCCTTGACGGCGGCAACCTCCTCGGTGAGCCCGGGCGGCAACACCATCCACCCCAGCCGCAGCCCCGGCGCCAGCGACTTGCTGGTGGTGCCGAGATAGACGACACGGTGCGGGTCGAGCCCCTGGAGCGCGCCGACGGGCTGCCGGTCGTAGCGGAACTCCCCGTCGTAGTCGTCCTCGATGACGAGCCCGCCGGTGCGCCGCGCCCAGTCGACGACGGCGGCCCGCCGGTCGGGATGGAGCGGATCCCCCATGGGGAACTGATGAGCGGGAGTGAGCAGCACGGCCCCGGCCGACCCCAACTCTGCTACCTGGGTGCCGAGTTCATCGAGCGGCAGCGGCCGCGTACGCAACCCGGCACGCCCCAGAATCTCCCAGTGCGGAGGCAGCCCGTACGACTCGACGGCGACGTCGGTGACCCCCCGCCCGCGCAACACGTCCCCCAGCAGCATCAGCCCGTGCGCGAACCCGGAGCAGATCACGATCCGCTCGGGATCCGCGTGCACCCCGCGGGCCCGGGCGAGATACCCGGCGAGCGCGGTGCGCAGTTCGGGCCGCCCGCGAGGGTCGCCGTAGCCGAGGGCTTCGTTCGGGGCGGCGGTCAGGGCGCGGCGGGCGGCCTTGAGCCAGGCGGCGCGGGGGAAGGAGGCGAGGTCGGGGCTGCCGGGCTGGAGGTTGTGGACCAGCGGCCCGGTGGCGCGGCGGGCCGGAACGGGCGCGGGCCGCGCCGTGTCGACGGGCCGCTCGGCGACCCGGGTGCCGGACCCCTGCCGCGCGGTGAGCCAGCCTTCGGCGACGAGGTCGGCGTAGGCGTCGGCGACGGTGTTGCGGGCGATGCCGAGGTCGGCGGCGAGGGTGCGTGAGGAGGGCAGCCGGGTCCCGGGGGCGAGGCGCCCGCCGCGTACGGCCTCGCGCAGCGCGTCGGTGAGCCCGCGCCGCAGCCCGTTCGGGCCGGTGGGATCGATGTGCAGGTCGATGCCGAGGGCCTGCCCGGACGCGGAAGTGGCCCACTCGTTTGCCATGGAAATGGACCATACACGTGGGCTAATACCTTCGTAGGCTCGCAGCATGAACACGAACACGAGCAGCACCACTCCCGAGTACGTCCACGAGCACACCCCGCGCCTGGCCTGGGCGAAGCACGCCCCCGAGGTCTACAAGGCGATGATCCAGCTGGACACCGCGGCGCGTAAGGGCCTGGACCCGGTGACGTACGAACTGGTCAAGATCCGCGCCTCGCAGCTCAACCACTGCGCGTTCTGCCTCGACATGCACACCAAGGACGCCCTGGCGGCGGGCGAGAGCGTCGAGCGGATCGTGCAGCTCAGCGCGTGGGAGGAGAGCCGGCACTTCTACACGGAGAGGGAGGTCGCGGCGATCGCGCTGACCGAGGCGATCACGGTCCTGACGGACGGCTTCGTACCGGACGACGTGTACGAGGAGGCGGCCCGCGTGTACGACGAGGCCGAGCTGAGCCAGCTCATCGCGGCGATCACGACGATCAACGCGTGGAACCGGTTCGGCGTGTCCACCCGCATGGTCGCCGGTCACTACAAGCCGCAGGCCGCCAAGTGACGTTACGTACGCACCACTTGGAGCCCGACGTCCGCCGCGCCCTCCAGACCGCGGGCGCGGCGGCGAAGCGCGGCCTCGGCGATCCGGTCCTGGCCGAACTGGTGATGATCCGTGCCTCGCAGCTCAACGCGTGCGCGTTCTGCCTGGACATGCACGTGGACGTCGCGGTGGAGAAGAACGGCGAGAGCGCGAAGCGGATCGCGCTGCTGAACGCCTGGCGCGAGGCCGGCGACCTGTACAGCGAGCGCGAACGGGCGGCGCTGGCCCTGACGGAGGCGATCACGGTCCTCACGGAGGACTCCGTCCCCGACGACGTCTACGCAACGGCGTCGAAGCACTTCACCGACGCCCAACTAGCCCATCTCATCGGGGTGATCACGGTCATCAACAGCTGGAACCGCCTGATGGTCGCCCGCCGCATCGAACCAGGAGGCCCCGCATGGTGAGCACCGGCGCCACCCTGTTCCGCGCCCTGCACCACGACCGCGCCCCCGGCGACCCGCTGGTCCTGCCCGGCCCATGGGACGCGGCGAGCGCCCGCGCCTTCGAGGAGGCCGGCTTCCCCGCGCTGGCGACGCCTAGCGCCGGGGTCGCGGCATCGCTCGGCTACGAGGACGGTTCCACCCCCGCCGACGAGATGTTCGCGGCGGTGCGGCGCATCGTGCGCTCGGTGTCGGTGCCGGTCAGCGCGGACATCGAGGACGGTTACGGCCTGTCCCCGAAGGAACTGGTGGCCCGGCTCCTGGAGACGGGCGCGGTCGGCTGCAACCTGGAGGACTCGACGAGGGACGACGGCCTCAAGGACCCACACTCACAGGCCGATTGGCTCGCGGAGGTCCGCTCGGCGGCCGGCGACGCCATCGTCCTGAACGCCCGTATCGATACGTTCATCAGGGCCGCGGCTGACCCGATCCCGGAGACGATCGACCGAGCCCGCCTCTACATCGCGGCGGGCGCCGACTGCGTCTACCCGATCGGCGCCCCGCTGACGGCCCTGCCACACCTGCGCGCCGCGATCGAGGGCCCGATCAACGCGGGCACACCGGCGGACGGGTCCGTCCTGAGGGAGTGGGGCGCGGCGGGGGCGACCCGGATCACGTTCGGCCCGGGATTGCAGCGCAGGGCCGCGGCGGCGGTGCGGGAGATCGCGGACGGGCTGCTATGACCTGTCCGCCGTAGGGCATGGGGTGGGCCGGAGCCCGGGGGTCACACCATGGAGAACATGGGCTCGCGCCACTTGTTGCCGTCCACCCCGGCCCGCATCGCCAACTCCTGCCGCTCCAAACCTAGTTCGCGGCGCCGTGGATCGCGGTGTGCCCCTACTCGTTGTGAGCGTCTCCGGCCTGCTCCTGTCGGATGCCGAGATTCGCTTCGGCGCAGGTTGAGGGACCTGTTCCGCGGAAATCAGGTGGCCTGCGGATGCGAAGGCTCAGTACGGTCAACTCGTGTGCTTCTACGGCGAGGTCTACTACAAGCTCCATTACGTGTGCGTCTCGTGCCGCGTCAGCTTCAAGCGGCACACCTACCCGCAGCGGGAGCAGCCGTGCCCGAACTGCGCCAGGCCCCTCGTGTGCGCCGGGCATGACTTCGCTCCGCCGCGCAGGCGCGACGCGCGCGGGTGGTCCGTGGTGGCCGCCGTGCTGGCAGCAGGGCTGCGCTACGAAGGGCGTTCGGCCTGTGGATGCGACCGGGAGCCCCGCTTCCGCCCACGGACACGGTCGGAACTGCGGGCCCGACAGGCCGTCGCGGCCCGGGACGGGCTGGCGCACGCCGAGGTGTTCGCCCGGGTGGACCCTTGGGCGCCGTCGGGCGACTGAGGAGAACCATGGAGGAGTGCTCGTTCAACGGCACTTCGGCTGACGGCGTTCGACGTGGTCGAGGTTGCCGGACAGCAGCGCGTGGTGGGTGAGGGAGAAGTCACCGTTGGGCAGGGCCTGGCCGTCGCCGTAGTGACGGCCCGCCACGCGGGTGGGCAGGAAGGCGCGCAGGCGGTGGCGCATCGTCGCGGGGTGGCCGACGGGGGCGCCCCAGTCGGGCGGGGCCTCGTCGGTGGAGTAGAGGACCCAGTGGTCCACGGGTACCGCCGCGTCGAGGTCCGGTGCCCCGCCGGTGTGGCTGTCCAGGGCGGGCACGGTCAGCCGGTCGGGGTCGAGGGGCGAGTACCAGAGCAGGAGCGGCTTGGCGCGTTGCGCGTCGGCGTTGTCGAAGCAGCACAGCGCGATGGTGTGGTCGGGGAAGTGGTCCGCGTAGAAGCGCAGCAGGTCCGGGTCGAGGCGGGGGCGCCGGTGGGGTGGCACCTGGCCCAGCGCGCCGGGGACAGCGGTGGGGTCGTCCGCCAGGAGCACCGTATAGACGTCGTGTTCGAAGACTCGGACGGCCTGCGGCTCCGCGCTCATCCACGCGATGCCGTCCGCCGCGTTCTCCGCCCTCTCGACGGCAGCCACCATGCGGCGCAGGACATCAGCGTCGCGTCCGGTGGAGAGGAACTGCCGTGGGGTGAGGTGCCTGGTGGGCAGGTGCAGCAGCATGGCGTTCGGGCCGTCGGCCAGGTTGACGGCCGTGTTCTGGTAGCCGAGTACGTGGATCAGCCCGTGTTCGGGATGGTGCCGGCGACCGCAGTACACGATCGTGCCGGAGAACTCCGCCGCACCCGTCGATATGCACATGGCGGCAAGTTACCCCTGAGCGCGGGGGGCCCGGCGGGCAGACTGCGCACATGCGACTCCCCGCCGAAGCCGTTGCCGCCTCAGCCCTGATCGAGGTCGTCAGAGTCTCCGCCCTCCCGACCGAGCCTGGCGCTCCGTACCCCGGCCGGGTGGTGGCCCACTGGGTCGGGAGTGAGGCCGCCGACGCGCTGACCTCGATCGAGAACCTGCCCGGCAGCCAGCAGCACCGCTGCGGGTTCTCACCGGGCTGGGGCGTCCGGGTGTACGAGGACTCTCTCGAACTGGCGCAGTTCGAGGCGGCGTTCTGTTTCAGCTGCCACGAGGTCCGTATGCACGGACCGGCCGTGCCGCCGGAGCTGGCCAAGCAGTTCTTCGACGCGGAGAGCCCGCCGGCCCGGGCTCTTCTCACTCTCTTCCGCGGGGCAGACCGGTAGTCGGGCGACTGTGAGAAATGCGGTGCATATGTGGTGCATCTCCGGTGCTCATGTGATTCACTCCAGAGGTCCGCGCAAAGTCCACCGACCCCACAGGAGCGAGCACCATGGCAGCCCCACACCCCGAGCACCCGGCGAGCGAGCGCCTCTCGGTGACCCTGGCACCCCCGGCCGTCGTCGCGGTCAATGAACTGGCCGAGACGGGGCGCGTCAGCAAGGCCGACGTCATCAACCGGGCGGTGCTGCTGCTCGGATTCGTCGAGCGTGAGCGGGCCAAGGGGCACGAGCTGATGATCCGTACTCCGGAGGGCGAGTTGGAGCGCATCCACATCCTGTGATGAGCGAACTCTCGCCCCGCGAAGAGGCCATCAAGCGTCAGCGGCGCCGGACCGTCTACGAGCGGCTGGCCGAGCGTGGCGCACGTGGTGGCCTCGACCGCCTGAAGAGCGACCTGGAAGCGCGCCGCATAGCCTGATGACGTCACTGGACACCCTCCCCGATCACGGCAGAAGCTCATCGAAGTCGCAGACGGGTACCGCCCGGAAGCCTGCCGCGCGGAGCGCGTTGAGGATCGATGCTGTGTCGGTCACGGCGGCAGCGGACGACGCGCCGGAGTGCGGTTCGCACTCGATGAGCGAGTGCCAGTCCAGGAATTCGTCGCCCGCGCCAGTGCCTTCGTAGTCGTTGTGGGCCCACCTCACATCGAGGCATCCGTACGTCAGCGTGCCGGGCGAGTACACCGGCACGTTCAGAGCCGCCGCGAGCCGCTTCATCAACTGATCACGGCTGTGCGTGGCCACGTAGATCCGGCAGTCGAGTTCGCGTTCCGTGGTACCCGGCCCGGCCGTATCGTCCTCCATGAGCAGATCCTTCACCACGTCGCTCGCGGCCGTCATCTCCGGCGAAGGTGACTCGACGAGAGGCGCGGGGTGCGGGATGCCTGACATGGTCGACGAACTTCCTGTGCGCGTGCAGGTCGGCGGGCAGGTCGTCGAGTGGATGCTCATCATTCAAGGGGACGGACCGTGGGCGCTCACCCTGCGGTCCCCGTCCGGGGTCGAGTGTTCTGCTCAGGGCGACGACGTCTTCGATGCTCTGCGCACCATGCGCACAGAGCTGGCGCCGAGAGGCGTGAAGATTTGTTGTAGCGGGGCGCGGAAGGACGTGAGACCGTCCGGGTTCTCGGCCTCCCACGGGGCTTGGATGATCTACGTCCTGCCTATGTGGCGGCCTCCGACCGTCCGGGACCTGGTCTCCACGTTCGGGTACTGCAAGCCCGGTCTCGTCTCCTCCGTCGAGGAGCAGGACGCCTACTGGGAGCGGTATCTCGCCAACAGGAACAGATGGTTCAACTTCATCAATCCTGTGTGGTGGGCCTACTTCCTCACTGCCTCCTGGGGGAAGCCGAAGTTCCGCGAAGAGGGACTCAGTTGATTGGGGCGATGGTGTTCGGCGTGGGCCGGTGCACGGTCTCAACGCCCGAGCAGTGTTCCTCCGTTGACATTGAGGAACTCGCCCGTGATGTAGCCCGCTTCGGGTCCGGCCAGGAAGGCGACCGCCGCGGCCACGTCTTCGGCCTCGCCGACCCTGCCGACCAGGGTCTGCGCCCGCCTGCGGGCGAGTTCTTCCTCGGTCGCGGGTCCGCCGAAGAACTCGGTCCCTGCGACGTACCCGGGCACGACCACGTTGGCGGTGACTTCTCTGGTCCCCAACTGCCCCGCCAGCGTGTGGTTCCACGCCTGTAGAGCCGCCTTCATGGCCCCGTAGGCGCCATTGCCGCGCAGTGCAGCGACGGAGCTGATGGTGATCACGCGGCCGCCCGGCGAAGCGAGCCGGGGCAGCAACGCCTCGGTGAGCAGAACCGCCGGCAGCACATTGTTGTCGAAGTCCCGCCGCCACCGCACGGCGACCTCCTTCAGGCCGCCCTCGACCACCGGAGTGCCGCGTCCGCCGGCGTTGTTCACCAACACGTCTACGCATTCAGGCAGTTCGGGCAGCCTGGACTCGATGTCCTCGGGTGCGGACAAGTCGACGGGCACCGCGCGGACCGGATACGTCCCCCCGATCTCTTCCGCCGCCACGCGCAGTACTTCGGCTCGCCGTCCGAGGATGGTCACCCGGTCGCCCTGCCGGGCGAACCGGGCGGCGATGGCCCGGCCGATGCCCGTGCCGCCGCCGCTGATCACTACCGACCGTTCCGTGCCACTCATCGGTTCCTCCTGGACGTCGCCGATCATGTCACCGCCACCTTCCCACGCGTGCCGTCCACCACCACGACGGCATTCGGCGCGAGGTCGGCGAGGGAGCCGAAGCTCACGCCGGTGACGCAGGGCAGGCCCAACCAGGGCGTGGTCGCGCGTACATCGACCCCGTACCGGCGCCGCTGGGCCCTCGACGCGCCCACACTGGTGACCATGCTGAAGCGAGTAGCCGTCCTGTCCGACATCCACGGAGTCCTGCCCGCCCTGGAGGCAGTGCTCGCCGAACCGGAGGTGCGTTCCGCGGACCGCGTCGTGCTCACCGGCGACATCACGGCCGGTCCGCAACCGGGCCAGGTCCTGGATCTGCTGACGTCCCTCGGGGACCGGGTCGCCTGGATCAGCGGGAACGCCGACCGCGAGCTCCTCGAATACCGTCGCGGCCTGCGCGACAGCATCCCCGACCCGATCGCCCCCTGGGCCGCCGAACAGCTGCGCGCGGACCATCTCGAACTCCTCGCCCGCCTGCCGCAATCGCTCTCCCTGTCCTTGCAGGGCATGGGGAGCGTCCTGTTCTGCCACGCCACCCCTCGCGACGACGAGGAGGTCGTCCTCGTCGACTCGCGTCTCGACCGCTGGCAAGAGGTCTTCGGCGAGCTCGACGACGACGTCCGCACGGTGGTCCTCGGCCACACCCACATGCCGTTCGTCCGCCTCGCCCACGGCCGGCTCGTCGTCAACCCGGGCAGCGTCGGCATGCCCTACGGGCGCGCGGGTGCGCACTGGGCGCTGTTGGGTCCCGGTGTCGAACTGCGGACCACGGCCTACGACGTCGAGGCCGCGATCGCCCACGTGACACAGGGCTCCTCCTACCCCGAAATCGCCCAGTGGGCCGACTACTTCCTCCGAGCACAGGCGACCGACGCCGATGCCCTCGCGGCCTTCGGCCCACGGGACGGACGTGGTGACACCACGTCCCAGGCGTCTACTTAGTCGGTGGACGGCTTCCGTCACCCGAGCCCACCGTCGGTCCGGGGGTCGACGGTGGGCCCTGGGAACGGCTTGATGGGCGCGCCCCGCGCCTGAATACTGGCGATGTGGGCACTGAACAACCGGACCGGTCGAACTTCAGCGACGTCGTCGGAGCGTGGGCGGACGGGAGCGGTGAGCGCGACCGTGAAGCCGATGAGCGCGAGGCCACCGCCGACGAGCGTGAGGCCGTCGCCGATCAGCGCGAGGCCACCGCCGATGCACGCGAGGCCGTCGCCGATCAGCGCGAGCGGGACCTGGACGAGCGCGAGAAGCAAGCGGACCGGCAGGCCCGCCAGCGCGGCCAAGGCGCCCCCACCTTTCTTCAGCGTTCCCAGGAAGCGAGCGAGCGGGCACGGGCACTGCTCGCGGCCAGCGAGGCCCGGCTGGCGCGCGCCGACGCCAACCTGGCCCGCGCGGAGATCCACAACGCGCGTGAGCAGTGGACCGTACAGCAGGAGGCCGCCGTCTCGGACCGGCTGCTCGATCCCGCGAGCATGTCGCGCCAGGACAACCTGGACATCTTCGTGCAGCAACTCCACACGCGGTATCTCAACGCCGCAGCCATGTTGGCCGACGCGCACGACATGGTGGCCCAGCACCACGAACGCCTCGCCCGGAACGAGACGTCGACCGCGGAGGAACACCGCGACCTCGCCCGCCGGGCCCGCCAGGCGGCACTGCACATCCGCACCGCCGCCCATCAGGCCACCTACCCGGACGGTGACGGGCCACCCGCCGATCCGCCGTCCGATGCCCGCCGCACACCGTGAAGGGGTTCGTCGTCGCAGGACCGTCTCTCTGACGACGAGGGCGCGGTACCAGCCGTGATTCCCAGTTCGAACCACACCGACTTGCCCACGCCGCCACCCTCGCGCGCCTGCGCGCCCCACTCCCCCGCCAGCATCTCCACCAGCGCCAGCCCCCGCCCCGACTCCTCCTCCGGAGACGCCGAGCGCGCAGTCGGGAGCGTGCTGCTCGCGTCCGTCACCGTCACCCGGAGCCGGTCCGCCGTCAGGCTCACCCGCGCCCTGATCTCCCGGCCCGCCGGTACCTTCGCGTGCCGGTACGCGTTCGTCATCAGCTCGCTGAGCAGCAGTTCCGCCGTGTCGGTGACGTCCGCCGGCAGGGCCCAGCGGCCCGCCGTCTCCCGGAACAGCAGACGCGCCCTCCCCACACTCCGCGCGTGACGCGGCAGGCGCCACTCGATGCTCTGGGGGAGGTTCGTCGCCGGTGTCGTCTGCATACGTTCACCGTTCCGGTTCGCGCGTACGCTCGGGAGTAACGGCGTATGTACTTCGGGTAGTTGTACCTGCCGTGACCCCTGAGGGAAGTGGTGCGTGCCGATGTCTTCCGAGGCGAACCTCGCGTGGCGTTACTGCGGTAGCCAGATCAAGTTGTGGCGCACCGAGGCGGGGGTCGACCGCGAAATACTGGCCAAGGAGGCCGGGTACGGCTGCGAGTACGTGAAGTCCATGGAGAACGGGCGGCGCAAGCCCACGCTTCGGCTCCTCCAGATCGCGGATCAGCTCTGCGGCGCGGGCGGAAAGATCGTCGCCGCGCAGGAGTACCTGAAGCCCGAGCCGCATCCGCAGCGCTCGCAGGAGTTCATGGCACTGGAGAAGGACGCCATCGCCGTCAGTTCGTACGAGCCGCTGCTCGTCCCCGGGCTTCTCCAGGCACCTGAGTACGCGAAGGCCCTGATCGGCGCCAGTTCCCCGCCGCTCGACGACGAGACCGTCGAGGAGCGTGTCGCCGGACGGCTCAAGCGGCAGGAGGCGTTGCCTACGCGGACCGGCGTGATGTTCAGCTTCGTCATGTTCGAAGCGGCGTTGCGGACTCAGGTGGGCGGGCGAGAGGTAATGGAGCAGCAGCTTCAACGCCTGCTGACAGTCGGCGAGTTGCGGAATGTACTGATTCAGGTACTGCCCTTCGGGCGGGCTTACGGTGTCGCGCTCAACGGTCCCATCGCCCTTCTGGAGACGGCCGACCACGAGCGCTACGCATTCGCGGAAGGGCAGGAGACCAGCGCCCTGTACGCGGACGCGGACAAGGTCAGTCAGCTCACTCGGACCCATGACATGATCCGCATGCACGCCCTCAGCCCCGAGGATTCGGCCGAGTTCATCAGAAAGGTGGCGCAGGCACCGTGAACGCCAACCTGACGTGGTTCAAGTCGAGCTACAGCGACAGCCAGGGCAGCAATTGCCTCGAAGCCGCCACCAGCCCCACCCGCATTCACATCCGGGACTCGAAGCTCGGCCCCCAAAGCCCGCGCTTCACCGCTTCGGCGCCCGCCTGGAACGCCTTCCTGGCGCACGCCCGCACCGTCTGAGCTTCGAGCCGCGACACCCGAGCGCCGCTTGTAAGGAATGGGTGGCTGGGCCTCAACCCACCCTCCCTCCCTGCCTCTTGGCCAGGACCCATGACTTTCCGCGACCGGGTTGCGACACACGGTTGCCACCGTCTAGCGTGCCCAACAACAGACGACCCCGACCAGGTGCTGGAACACCTGCCGGGGTCTGACCAACAAGATCGGAAACATCGATCCAATGGCTACCGAAAACTCTATCTCCGGGCTGCCTTCGCCCGCACACCCTCTGGCCAACCCGGGCTACGGAAAACGTGGCACCCAGGACCAAGGCCCCCTGCGCCGCGACTCCTTCGCGCATCTCCCCCTGCGGGCCCGCTATCTGGCCGGGTTCATCGACGCGCTCCCCGAGCAGGCCGCCATAGACGCGAAGACGCTCGCGAAGGCGCAGCCCCTCTACGGGCAGGCCGCCGTGCGCAGCGCGCTGAACGAACTGTCCGCCGCCGGGCACCTGCGCCGCGTACGGCGGCTCTCCGACCTCGGGACCGGGAACGGCACGACACGCTGGGTGTTCCACACGTACTGGTCCCGTGTCGCACGCGATGACGACTGGTGGGCCAGGTTCCTCGACGGTGACGTACCGGAGACCGAACACCCTGAGCACCAGGTCCCGGAGCAGCCGAAGCCCCGCTCGGACGCCTACGCCTGCCTGGCCCAACTGGGTCTCCGCGAACCCCGGTTGCCCCTCTCCGCGGCGGACTGCGCCGCGCTGGAGGCGGCGGCCGCCGCGTGGCTGGCCCGGGACCCCGACCCCCGGCTCTTCACGCAGGCGATGACCACGGGCCTCCCCGGAACCGTGCACGCACCCCGCGCCTTCATCGCGACGCGCCTGCGCGACAAACTGCCCCCGCACCGGATCCGGATCACACCCACCGACGCACCGGCGCCCGCACCCCACACACTCATGGAGTGCACGGAGTGCGGGCGACCAGGGCGTCCCGAGGCGCTGCCGGGCGGGCTGTGCCGGGGGTGCCGTGGACGTGGCTGACGACGCGGCCGGAATACGGCCGTGCGGTGGCCCGTTGCTTCGGGACATGCGACGTGATCCGGAGCCGCTCGGTGGCATCCATCCTCTGCTGGCGGGACGGTTCAGCCCCTCCCGGTTCGACCCGGCGGCCGGCGTCGACGACGATTCCCTCGGCCTGCTGCTGGAAGCCGCGCGGTGGGCGCCGTCCGCCGGGAACTCCCAGCCCTGGGGGTTCTTCGCGAGCCGGCCCGGTGAGCCGGACCACGGGCGGGTGGTCCGCCACCTCGCGCCCAGCTCGGCCCGGTGGGCGCGGGACGCGGGGCTGCTGGTGGTCACGCTGGCACACCGCCACGTCGACGACACGCCCCTGCTCTACTCCGAGTTCGCGGACTACGACCTCGGGCAGGCCGTCGCCCACCTGACCCTCCAGGCACAGGCGATGGGGCTGGCGGCCCGGCAGTTCCGGGCCTTCGACCTGGAGGGCCTCACCGAGGAACTCCGGCCGAACCCGGGGTGGGCGATCGTCTCCATGATCGCGCTGGGGCAGGCGGCCGAAGAACCGGCGAAGG
Organism: Streptomyces sp. NPDC057694; assembly: GCF_042799415.1. NCBI lineage: Bacteria > Bacillati > Actinomycetota > Actinomycetes > Kitasatosporales > Streptomycetaceae > Streptomyces > Streptomyces sp. NPDC057694. Next base: position 384,478 of record NZ_JBHVIX010000003.1, on the reverse strand, counting down.
ACCGGGACCGGCGCAGCGTCACCGATCTTCTGTCCGCTCCCTGGTCGCCACCGGACACGCCCTAGGGCCTGTCTTCCACGAAGCGCAGGTACCGGTCGGCGGAACGCCGGACCGCGGCCGAACCGTCGGCGCGGACCACGCGGCCCCAGAACCCCCCGTAGATGCGCTCGAACTCGAAGGGTTCGACCAGTTCGAGCGCGCGGCGGACGGTGCTCGGCCGCTCCGGAATGAAGTTGGGGATGCTGTACATGAAGCTGACCCAGCGCCGGTCCATCACCACCATGAAGATGTCGCCGCTGAACAGCGCGCCGCCGCCTTCCGGGTCGTCGGCCCAGTGCAGCACCGTGCCGCCGGCGAAGTGCGTGCCCGCGTTGATCAGCGTCATGCCGGGCGCGATCGGACGGGTGTCGCCCGTCCAGTACTCGATCAGCGGATCGGGACGGGCGACCCAGTCCCGGTCCGCCTCATTGATGTACACCGGGGCGTCGAAGGCCCGGCCCCACTCGGTCATCACACCGTAGAAGTGCGGGTGGCTGACGGCGATCGCACTGATCCCGCCCAACGCCTCGATCTCGGCGCCGAGTTCGTCGTCGAGATAGCCCACACAGTCCCACAGCACGTTCCCGGACGGTGAGCGGATCAGCAGCGCGCGCTGGCCGACCCCGACCGACGGCACCGCGCCCACGCCGACGACGGCGGGCCCCTCCTCCTCGACCCGGCCGCGGTGCCCTGCCGCCCGCAACTCGGCGAGCGTCGTCCAGCGCTGGCCCTCCCAGCCGACGTACTGCCGCTCGTCCAGGCAGATCGGGCAGTCGGCGCGCGGCGCCGCGTACTGCACACCGCACGTGCGGCAGACCGGAAGCTGCTCACCCGTGGCCGAGACGACGACCCGCTTGGACGACGACATCAGAACTTCCCTTCCGAGGACCTGCCCGGCTGACGACACCGGCATCAACAGCGGGCAGGTGCCGCTACTTCCCCAGCCACGCCTCCCACGTGGACCGGTGACCGTCCACCCACTTCTTCGCCGCCGCGTCCGGCGACAGCTTCTTGTCGGCGATCAGGAGGGAGACCTCGTTCTGGTCGTCCGTCGTCCAGTGGAACTTCTTCAGGAACTCGGACGCGTCGTCACCGCTCTTCGCGAAGTCCGCGTTGAGGTACTTCTGGAGCGGCGTCGTCGGATAGGCGCAGGTGATCTTCTTCGGGTCGGCGTCGCAGCCCTCCTTGTACGCGGGCAGCTTCACCTCCGTCATCGGGACCTGCTGGGACAGCCACTGCGGGGTGTACCAGTACGAAAGGAACGGCTTCTTCTGCTTCGCGAACTGCTTCATCTGCGTGATCTGCGCGGCCTCGGAGCCGGAGAAGACGACCTGGTAGTCCAGCTTCAGGTTGCTGACCAGTGCCTTGTCGTTCGTGACGTACGACGGTGAGCCGTCGAGGAGCTGGCCCTTGCCGCCGCTCTCGGCGGTCTTGAACTGGTCCGCGTACTTGTTGAGGTTCTTCCAGTTCGTGACGTCCGGGTGCTGCTTGGCGAAGTACGTCGGGACGAACCAGCCGATGTGGCCGGTGACGCCCAGGCCGCCGCCCGCGACGATGGTCTTCTTGTCCTTGACGTAGCGGGCCTCCTGGTCGGGGTGGCCCCAGTCCTCCAGGATCGCGTCGACGCGGCCCTGGCTGAGGGCGTCCCAGGCGGGGACCTCGTCGACCTGGACGGTGTCGACGCGGTAGCCGAGCTCGTGCTCCAGGATGTACTGGGCCACGGCCACGTTGGCCTGCGCGCCGACCCAGGACTGGACGGAGAGGGTCACCGTCTTGGCGCCCTTGGCGTTGGCGAACGGCGACGACTGCTTCGTCATGTCCGCCGCGCCGCAGCCGGTGACGGTCAGGAGGGCTCCGGCGGCCACAACCACCGAGCAATACTTGTGAGTTCGCTTCACTTCAGGACTCCTTTCCGGCACGGACGCGGCGGTCTGTCGGCTGCGTCACCCGGTCCAGCATCAGGCCGAGGCAGACGATCGCGGCGCCCGCGACGAGGCCGGTGGCCAGGTCGCCCTGGGCGAGGCCGAACACCACGTCGTAGCCGAGCGCGCCACCGCCGACCAGGCCGCCGATGATGACGACGGCGAGGGTCAGCACGACTCCCTGGTTGACGGCGAGGAGCAGTGCCGGGCGGGCGAGCGGGAGTTGGACCTGGCGGAGCTGCTGGGCCGTGGTCGCGCCCATCGAGCGGGACGCTTCGAGCGCGGCCGGGTCGACCTGGCGCAGGCCCTGCGTGGTGATGCGGACGACGGCCGGAAGCGCGTAGACCACGGCGGCGGCGACCGCCGGGGCGCGGCCGACGCCGAACAGCGCGACGACCGGGATCAGGTACACGAACTGCGGCATCGTCTGGAAGACGTCCAGGACCGGGCGGAGTACGCGCTCGAAACGGTTGCTGCGGGCCGCCGCGATGCCGATCGCGAAGCCGAGGACCAGGGTGACCGCGACGGCGGCCAGGACCTGGGAGAGCGTGTCGAGGGACGCCTTCCACACGCCGAGGTAGCCGATCGCGGCCATGGCGAGGACGGCGGTCAGCGCGGTGCGCCAGGTGCCGATCAGCCAGGCCAGCGCGGCGACGATCAGGAGGACGGACCACCACGGGAGCCAGGTCAGGCCCGAGCGGACCGGGTCGAGGATCCAGGTGGTGAAGTGCGCCGCCCAGTCGGCGGTGCCGCCCACGACGGGAACGCCCGTGTAGAGGTGGTCGGTCATCCACTCGACGGCGTCGTTGACGGTGGGCGCGATCTTGACGACCCAGGAGTCCGGCCAGTCGAGGCCGACGGCGAAGCGGGCCACGAGCGCGACGACGACCGTGCCGACGGCGACGGCGAGGACGTCCCACTTCCAGTGCGTCGTCGTCGCGTGGGAGCCGAGCCGGGCACCCGCCGCGGCCGTCACCCGGTCGAGGATCACGGCGAGCAGCACGATCGGGATGCCCGCGGCGAGCGCGGCGCCGACGTCGACCGTGGCGAGTGCCTGGTAGACGCGGTCACCGAGACCGGCCGCGCCGATGACCGAGGCGATGACGGCCATCGACAGGGCCATCATGATCGTCTGGTTGAGGCCGAGGAGGAGTTCCTTGCGGGCCAGCGGGAGCCGGGCCGACACCAGGCGCTGACGGGCGGTCGCGCCGAGCGAGGTCACGGCCTCCATGACACCGCCGTCGGCCGCGCGCAGACCGAGCGCGGTCAGGCGGGCCATGGGCGGGGCCGCGTAGACGACGGTGGCGAGCACCGCGGCCGGTACGCCCATGCCGAAGATCAGCACGACGGGCAGCAGGTACGCGTACGCGGGCAGCACCTGCATGGTGTCGAGGACCGGGCGCAGCAGGCGGTACATGCGCTCGCTCAGGCCCGCGGCGAGACCGAGCAGGGCGCCGAGCACGACCGAGGCGAGCACGGCCACGACCATCAGCGCCAGCGTCTGCATCGTCGGCACCCACATGCCGAGGGCGCCGCACGCCAGGAGGGCGACGACGGCGGACGCGCCGAGACGCCAGCCCGCGACGCGCCAGGCGATCAGGCCCACCGCGGCGGTCACGCCCGCCCAGCCGGCGGCGAGCAGCACCACGTAGACGGCGCGGATGGCGACGATGAGCGCGTTGCTGATGTGGCCGAGGAAGTAGGTGAACAGCGGGTTGCTGTCACGGTTGTCGATGATCCAGTCGCTGGCCTTGCCGAGCGGCTCGGAGATGTCGACGGTGAGGGCGTGCGGCCAGGTCGCCCCGGACCATTGCGCGGTGGCGATCGGTACGAGGACCGCCGCGACGACGGCGAGCAGCAGGAGCTTGCCGAGGGCGCGGTGGCCGGGCTTCAGGTTCTTGAGGGCGCCCGCGCTGTGCTTCGACGGCGGGGCGGCGGTGACGGCGGCGGTCATCTATACCGCCTCCTCGCTCGTGGCGGGGACACCCGGGGCGGCGGGGGCGCCGCCGACGGCCGCGATCAGCCGCTCGTGGTCGACGATGCCCAGGCAGCGGCCCTGGTCCATGACCCGTACCGCGAACCCGGTCCGTGCGACGGCCTCGATGGCCTCCGAGACCGTGGCGTCCGGGGCGATGGCCGCGCCACGCTCGGCCTCGTCGTTGTCGGCGGGGCGCATGGCGCGGCGCACGGTCATGACCTGCTCACGGGGGACGTCGCGGACGAACTCCCGTACGTAGTCGTCGGCGGGCGCGCCCACGATCTCCTCGGGCGTGCCGAGCTGCACGATCTTCCCGTCGCGCATCAGGGCGATGCGGTCGCCCAGGCGCAGCGCCTCGGTCAGGTCGTGGGTGATGAAGACCATGGTGCGGCCCTCCTCGCGGTGCAGCCGCACGACCTCCTCCTGCATGTCGCGCCGGATCAGCGGGTCGAGCGCGCTGAACGGCTCGTCGAAGAGGAGGACCTCCGGGTCGACGGCCAACGCCCGTGCCAGGCCCACGCGTTGCTGCTGTCCACCGGAGAGCTGGCCGGGGCGGCGGTCCTCAAGTCCTTCGAGGCCGACCTTCGCGACGACCTCGGCGGCTCTGGCACGTCGCTCGGCGCGGCCGACGCCCTGGATCTCCAGGCCGTACGCGACGTTGTCGAGGACGGTGCGGTGCGGCAGCAGCCCGAAGTGCTGGAAGACCATCGCGGCGCGGCGCCTGCGCAGCGTGCGCAGCCGGGACTTGTCCATGGCGAGGACGTCCTCGCCGTCCATCTCCAGCGCACCCGAGGTCGGCTCGATGAGCCGGGTCAGACAGCGCACCAGCGTGGACTTGCCGGAACCGGACAGGCCCATCACGACGAAGACCTCGCCGCGCTTCACGTCGAAGGAGACGTCGCGGACGGCGGCGGTGCAGCCGGTGCGCTCGCGCAGCTCGGCCGCGTCGAGGTCCGCCAACTCCTCCTGATTCGGTACGCGTTCGGCCTTGGGGCCGAAGACCTTCCACAGGTTGCGGACGGAGAAGACCGTGTCGGTCCCGGCTTCCGTACGTGTGTCAGTGACTGTACTCATCACGCATCACCACCTATCAGCTCGGCGCACTTCTCCCCGACCATGAGCACCCCGATCATCGGGTTCACCGCGGGCATCGTCGGGAAGACGGACGCGTCGGCGATACGGATGGATTGCAGCCCGCGGACCCTCAACTCGGGGTCGACCACCGCGAGTTCATCGTCAGCGGCACCTATTCGGCAAGTGCCCGCGGGGTGGTAGACGGTGTGGGCGACCTTGCGGGCGTACTCGCTCAGCTCCTCGTCACCCGTGACGTCGGGGCCGGGGCACACCTCGCGGCCCAGCCAGCCGGCGAGCGGCTGCGTCTTCGCGATCTCGCGGGCGATGCGGATGCCGTCGACGAGCGTCCTGCCGTCGTAGTCGTCCTCGTCGGTGAAGTACCGGAAGTCGAGGGCGGGCTTGACCTCGGGATCCGCGCTGGTCAGGTACAGGCGGCCGCGGCTCTTGGGCTTGGGGATGTTCGGCGTCATGGACACCCCGTGCTCGGGCTTCTCGTAGCCGAGCCGCTCGGGGTTGTCCGTGAACGGGATCTGGTAGAAGTGGAACATCAGGTCGGGCCCGGCGGCCTCGGGGTCGCGCTGGACGAACAGGCCCGCGTCGCTGTCCATGGCGCTGTTGTCGGGGATCGGCCCGTCCGTCTCCCAGACGATGACCGACTCGGGGTGGTCGAGCAGGTTCTCGCCGACGCCGGGCAGGTCGTGCAGGACGGGGATGCCGAGTGCCTCCAGGTCGGCCTTCGGGCCGATGCCGGAGTGCAGGAGCAGGCGGGGCGTGTCGACGGCTCCGGCGCAGACGACGACCTCGCGCCGCGCGGAGATCAGCTGCTCCTCGCCGTCCTTGGTGCGGACGTGGACGCCGCGCGCCGCCAGACCTTCGTCGAACTCCAGCTTGTACGCCCAAGTCTCCAGGAGAAGGCTCAGGTTGGGACGGTCGCCGGCCTCCATGTGCGGGTGCAGGTACGCCACCGAGGCGGACGACCGCTTGTTGTTCTCCGGGTGGTACGCCAGGTCGAAGAAGCCGACGCCGTCCTTGAACGGGCCCTTGTTGAAGCCCTCGACGCGCGGCACTCCGGTCGCCGCCTGCGCGGCCTCGACGAAGTCGCGGGCGATGGCGTTCCGGTCCTTCTCGTCGACGGGGACGATGTTGTTGCGCAGCTTGCCGAAGTAGGGGTCCATCGCCTGGTGGTCCCAGCCCTCGGCGCCGGCCGCGGCCCACTCGTCCCAGTCGCCGGGCAGCGGCTTGAACGAGATGAGGGTGTTGTGCGAGGAGCAGCCGCCGAGGACCTTGGCGCGGCTGTGCAGGATGTGCGAGTTGCCGCGGGGCTGGTCGGTGGTGGTGTAGCCGTAGTCGAGGTCACCGCCGAGCAGGCCGAGCCAGCGGCGCAGGGTGAGCACGTCGTCGCGGCCGATGTCGCTGGGGCCGCCCTCGATGACGGCCACCGTGACGTTCGGGTCCTCGGTGAGGCGGGAGGCGATCACGGATCCTGCGGTGCCGCCGCCGACTACTACGTAGTCGTACGTGTTCATGCGTCAACTCCAAGAGGTCGCAAGGTACTTCGCTTGATGGGGGGGTGGGGTGGGGTGTCGGTCGGGGGCGGGTGCGGGTGCGTCGTGGCTGGTCGCGCAGTTCCCCGCGCCCCTGGGTCCGTTGTCGGCTGACGGCCGGTGGCCGCTTCTCGCGCAGTTCCCCGCGCCCCTGGGTGCGAGCTTCGCTCGCCCAGGGGCAGGGGAAGGCGCGCGTAGCGCATGCCTTCAGGGGCGCGGGGAACTGCGCGACCAGCCACGACGGTGCCGCAGACGAACGACGACCGGGGCGGGTCAGCCCGCGAACCAGCGGACCGGCGTCGGAGCCAGGTTCTGGTAGATGTGCTTGGTCTCGCGGTACTCGGCGAGCCCGGCGGGGCCCAGCTCGCGGCCGACGCCGCTCTTGCCGAAGCCGCCCCACTCGGCCTGCGGCAGGTACGGGTGGAAGTCGTTGATCCAGACGGTGCCGTGGCGAAGGCGTCCGGCAACCCGCCGTGCGCGGCCCGCGTCGGCGGTCCAGACGGCGCCCGCGAGCCCGTACTCGGTGTCGTTGGCGAGCGCGACGGCCTCGTCCTCGGTGCGGAACGTCTCGACGGTGAGGATCGGCCCGAAGGTCTCCTCGCGCACGACGCGCATCTCACGGTGGCACTGGTCGAGGACGGTCGGCTCGTAGAAGTAACCGCCGGCCGGGCGTACGTCGCTGGGCTCGGGCCGCTTGCCGCCGCACCGCGGCACGGCGCCCTCGGCGAGCGCGGAGGCCACGAAGGACTCGGTCTTCTCGCGCTGCTGCTCGCTGACGAGCGGCCCGCACTCGACGCCCTTCTCGGTGCCCCGGCCGAGCCGGATCCGCTCGGCGCGCCGGGCGAGTTCGGCGACGAAGCGCTCGCGCACCGACTCCTCGATGATGAGCCGGGAACCGGCGGAGCAGACCTGCCCGCTGTGGATGAACGCGGCGTTCAGCGCCTGGTCGACGGCCGTGTCGAAGCCGTCCTCGGTCTCGCAGGCGTCGGCGAAGACGACGTTGGGGTTCTTGCCGCCGAGTTCGAGGGCGACCTTCTTCACGGACGCGGCGGCGGCCTGCGCCACCTTCGTGCCGCTGACCAGGCCGCCGGTGAAGGAGACGAGGTCGACGTCGGGGTGATCGGCGAGGCGCGCCCCGACCGAACTCCCGGGCCCCGTGACGAGGTTGGCGACACCGGCCGGAAGTCCGGCCTCCACCAGCAGCTCGACGAGCACGACCGTGGTCAGCGGGGTGATCTCGCTCGGCTTGATGACGAAGGTGTTGCCCGCGGCGAGCGCCGGGGCGACCTTCCAGCTCGCCTGGAGGAGCGGGTAGTTCCAGGGCGTGATCATCGTGCAGACGCCGACGGGCTCGTGCACGACGACGCTGTGGATGTCGTCGGACCCGGCGTCGACGACGCGGCCCGCGCCCTCCCCCACGACCAGATCGGCGAAGTAGCGGAAGGCGTCGGCGACGCAGTCGACGTCGACGCGGCCCTCCTCGACGGTCTTCCCGGCGTCCCGGCTCTCCAGGAGGCCGATCTTCTCCCGGTCCCGTACGAGGAGGTCGGCGACCCGGCGCAGCAGCGCGGCGCGCTCGGCGACGGGCGTGTGCGGCCACGGCCCCTCGTCGAAGGCGCGGCGGGCGGCGGCGATCGCGGCGTCCGCGTCCTCGGCGCCGCCCTCGGCGATCACGGCGAACGGTGTGGCGTCCGCCGGGTCGACGATCTCGCGGCTCGCCCCTGAGGCGGCACCGCGCCATTCGCCGTCGACATGGATGGTCTGTTGTGCTGACACGTCCTGTTTCGCCTTCCGTTCATGAGCTGCCCCCGTGCACCGAGAACCGCCGGTCGGCGTGTTCAGGGGTGACGTCGATGGCCCCTGCCCGGGGGTACGGAGAACATGCGTGAACGGCATGGAGAAGTGCGCTGTGTCACGCGGCGCGGGTGGCGTCCCAGCCGCGCTCCAGGATGTCGAAGGCGACGTCGATGCCCTCGGCGCTGTCGCCCACCCGGATCGCCTGGAGCGCGAAGGCGGCGAGCGCCTCACTGGCCGGATCGCCCTCGGGCGCGCCGATGTCCTCGGCAATGGCGCGGGCCAGCGCGGTGCGGTGCCGCAGCCACATCCGCTCGGCGTACTCGCGCAGCGCCCGGGTGCCGTCGACCAGCTCGCGGAAGAGCGCACCCTCCTTGTCGGAGGGGTCCAACTCCTGGTAGCGGTGCGCGAGTTCGCGCAGCGACCGGAGGATCGTACGGCCCTCGGGGCGGTCCCGGACCGCCGAGACGAGGTCCTCCTCCTGACCCTCGTCGAGGTCGAAGACGAGGGCTTCCTTGCCGGAGAAGTGCTTGAACAGGGTGGTCGTGGAGACGTCGGCGGCCTCCGCGACGTCCCGGATCCCGACGTTGTCGTACCCGTGCTCCAGGAAGAGCCGCAGCGCGGCGTCGGCGAGGGCCTGGCGGGTGGCGGCCTTCTTGCGTTCGCGGCGGCCCAGGGGTTCGACGGTCATGGACCCACCCTACCCCGTCAAGGTTGCCCTGTTCCAAAAGTTGATCCGTTGCACTTATTTAACGAGTGTGCTTTTCTCGAAGCATGCCTGATTCCGTCTCCGGGTCCCCGACGACCCCACGTTCCGTGCGCTGGGCGATGCTCGGCGTGATGCTCGCGATGCTCCTGTCGATGCTCGACAACAACATCGTCGGCACCTCGATGCCGACGATCGTCCGGGACCTCGGCGGCGCGTCCCACCTGTCGTGGGTCGTGATCGCCTACACCCTGACCACCGCCGTCTCGACCCCCGTGTGGGGCAAGCTCGGCGACCTCTACAGCCGCAAACGCGTCTTCCTGATCTCGATCGGCGTCTTCCTCGCCGGTTCCGTGCTGTCGGGCGCCGCCCAGGACATGGGCCAGCTCATCGGTTTCCGGGTCGTGCAGGGGCTGGGCGCCGGCGGGCTCGGCGGGCTCGCGTTCGCGCTGATCGGGTCCCTCGTGCCGCCCCGCGAGCGCGGCCGCTACCAGGGCATGACCGCCGCCGTGATGGCGCTGGGCACCATCGGCGGGCCGCTCGTCGGCGGACTCGTCACCGGTCACCTGGGGTGGCGCTGGGCCTTCTACCTCAACCTTCCGCTGGGGCTCGTCGCACTGACCTGGTGCGTGCTGATGCTGCCCGCCGACCGTCCGGCCGACCGCGCCAAGGTCCGTATCGACTGGGCCGGTATCGCCCTGCTCACCCTCACCATCAGCTCCGTCGTGCTCGCCACGTCCTGGGGCGGCGTGCAGTACCCGTGGGCCTCCTGGCAGGTCACCGGTCTGCTGGCGGTCGCCGTCGCCGGGCTCGCCGCGTTCCTTGCCGTCCAGCGCCGGGCGGCCGAGCCGGTGCTTCCGCTACGGGTGTTCGCGCACCGCAACTTCGGGCTCGCCTCGGTGATGATGTTCGCCCTGGGCGTCGTCATGTTCGGCGCCGCGCTCTACCTGCCGCTGTTCCAGCAGACAGTGCAGCACACGTCCGTGACGGACTCGGGGCTGCTGCTCGTTCCACTGATGGCGCCCGTCGTGGTCGTGTCGCAGATCGGCGGGCGGGTCATGTCGCGGACGGGGCGCTACAAGATCTTCCCGGTGCTCGGCGGGGTGTTCCTGGTGCTGGGCACCGCGCTCCTGTCCACCATGGATCAGGGCACCTCGGCCGTGACGGCTGCCGTGTACATGGTGATCACCGGTACCGGTATGGGGTTCTTCACGCAGATGACGACGACCATCGCGCAGAACAGCGTGGAGCTGAAGGACCTGGGGGTCGCGTCGTCCGGCACCAACCTGTTCCGCACGCTGGGGGCCTCCGTGGGGCTTGCCGCGTTCGGGATGCTCTTCAACCGTGCGACAGCTCAGGGCACCACGCCGGCCTCGGTGGCCTCGGGCACCCATCAGATCTTCTTGCTGGCGTCCGTCGTCTCGGCACTCGCGCTGATCGCGGCGCTGGCAGTAAGGGAGGTCCCACTCAGGGGACCAAGCCGCGTCCCCGCTCCCACGACGGCTCCGAGCCCTGTGCGCAGTTCCCCGCGCCCCTGATTTGTTGGTCGGCTGACGGCCGGTGGGGGCTGGTCGCGCAGTTCCCCGCGCCCCTCAAAGATCCGCGTCTGCCCCACGGGGTTTCGTTGCGACCTGCGGGCCGGTGGCCGCTTCTCGCGCAGTTCCCCGCGCCCCTGGAGATGCGCACTTCGTGCGCTATCTCCATCGGAGGCGCGCCCCCGTCCCTCAGGAGAGGCGCGCGAAGCGCAGCCTCAGGGGCGCGGGGAACTGCGCGACCAGCCACGACGAGAGCCGCACCCGACCGACACGCGAGAAGCGGTCACCGGGTCGCAGACGAGCGCACGGCCATGGGCTCGGGGGGCTGTTAGGGCGCGCCCGGCGCGGCGTACTGGGCCGCGTCCTTGGCGAGCCGCACCGCCGTGGCCAACGTGAGCGACGGCTCGGCCTGCCGGAGGACCTTGATCGCCCGGACCGAGTCCGCAGGCCCCTCGTACCCGGCGGCAGCCAACCGCTCCCACACCCACCGCCCCCGCAACTCGGCCTCGCTCACCCGCTCCGTCTCAGCGACCAGCGCAACGGCCCGCTCAAGACCGGGCCGCTCGACGTCGCTCGCCTGCGCGAGCGCCGCCGCCAGGGCCTCGGCGATGCGGTCGGCGTCCCGCAGGACGACGACACCCAGCTCGGGCTTCGGTTTCGACTTGAAGATCATTCCCCGATGATGCACGAGACCCGGTCCGCCGAAAACAGCTACGCGGGGCTGAAGCGGGACAGCACCGTGGTCAGCCGGTCGCGCTGCGCGGGCCAGTCGGTGTCCGGGCCCGCGACGAGCACCGCGTACTGCGTGCCGTCCTGCGCGGTGAACGAGAAGTCGACCACCTTCCTGCGGGCACCCAACTCCTCGCTGTCGTACGCGTAGACGAGTTCGGCCGCGTCGTCGGTGACGGCCTCCGAGGCCCCGTCGGGAGCCGTCGTCTCCTCCAGCGAGACCTCCTCGTAGCCGGGATTGGCCGTCGAGAGGGTCTCGGACGCGGTGCTGAGCGAGGCGAGCGGTGTGGTGTCCGGCTCCTCGATGGTGAAGACCTGGATGAGCGAGGTCTTGTCGGAGGACTTGTAGAACACGCCCTGCTTGCTCTCGGTGCGGTTCCAGTCGTCGGGAACCGCGAGCGTGAAACCGGTCTCGTCCGTCACCTCCCGGTACCCGGAGGGGAGTTCACCGGTGGTTGAAGAGGTGGTTGAGGGGGTGGCTGAGGCCGTAGGGCCAGGAGGACTGGTCGTGGGGGTGGAGGTCGCGGCCGCGGCACGGGTCGGCTTCGGGTCCGGGCCGGGATCGTCTCCACGGCCGACCAGCGTCACCGTCGTCGCGACGGCGGCGCCGAGCACGGCCGCGCCGACCAGCACGAGCGCGTAGCGCCGGTTCCGGCCGGTCGGCGGGGCGGCCGGGCCGGTCAGCTCCGGTTCGGGCCAGGACGTCGGCGGGGGCGCGAAGTCCGGCCGCGGCGGGGGCGGCGACGACATCGTCGCGGGGCCCGAACCCGTCTCCTCCCAGCGCTGGTTCTCCTCGTTCCAGTGCCGCCCGCTCATCTCAGGTTCCCCAGCATGGCGGCCACCGTGCCCGCCGAGGTGAACAGCGACAGGACCGCCTGGGAGTCGCCGAGCAGCGCGCGCAGCCGCTCGAGACGGGTCGCGGGCGCGCTGCCGGTGCGCGCCAGTTCGCCCTCCGTCTCGGCGAGTTCGGCGTCGAGGGCGCGCAGTTGCCCGTCGTCGCGCAGCCGGGTCAGGTCGGCGCGCAATTCGCGTACCGCTTCGAGCAGTTCGCGCATCGTCTCGTCGCGCTGCGGGGAGCCGTGCGTGTGGCTCTCCGCGCGGGCATGGCTGCCGATGGCGAAGGTGCTGCCGTGGACGTCGCCGATGCGGACCGAGGGCTCGTCATTCGCCGTCATGGTCGTCGGATCCCTTCTGGGGCTGGGCGTCGTCGGCCTTCTTCTCCGACGTCGCGCTGGCGTGGCTGCCGACGGCGAAGGTGGAGTCCTCGACCCGGTCGATGTTCACGCCGCCGCTGCTGATGTTCACGATCTTCTGGACGAACTCGCCGGTCTGGTAACCGGATTCGGCGAGCGCCTGGCGCACCCCGCCCGCGATGCGGTCCTGGACCGACTTGAGGTAGCGCTCCACGTCCATCTGCTGGAAGAGCGAACCGGGCCCCTCCGAGCCCAGCTCCCGCACCGACAGGGCGGGGCCGTCCGGCAGCGCGCCGCTGTGTCCGCCGGTGAGCACCTGCCAGCCGTAGCCGATCCAGCGGCCGACGGTGACGGCGGAGCGGGCAGGGGATCCCGGGACCCGCGCGACGGCCCAAACGGCTTTGCCGAGCGGGCTGTTGTGGCGGAACTGGTGGGCGGTGCGGTCCGCGTCGCGGAACGGTTCGCGGACCGGGGCGAGGACGTGCGGCGCGATCTCCAGCATCAGCATCCGGCCCTGGGTGTGGACCCGGACGAAGACGGTGACGACCAGCTCCTCCTCCCAGCCGCCGACCCGGATCCGCAGGAAGTGCCGCCGCTTCTCGGCACCCTCCTCGACGGACCGCTCCCGGTGCTTCTCGAACTCCTCGGGACGGTACGGGGCGTCCTCCCGCCGTTCGAGGCCCTCGGCGGGCAGGAACACGCACTCGTCGATCTCCAGCCAGCGCAGCCGGTCGCGGCCGGTGGCCCCGGCCGACTCGGCGGGCAGCCGCAGCTGTTCGAGCCGCGGCCGGATCTTCTCCAGGATGCCCCGGTTGTTGAGCGGCTGCCGCTCCTTGGACGGGTCGGGGCGCAGCTCGACGGCGAGGGTCCAGGTGTCGACCGGATCGCCCGCGCCGCAGAACGGCCGGACAGCGTGGTACATGATCAGCGGCGCGTGCTGCTCGGTCCTGATCCGCCGCATCACCCGCTGGAAGCGGGCTCCCTCGGCGCTCTCCGCCGGGTCGGTGGCGGCGTTCGCGAACCGCGCCTCGGACAGGTCGGTGCCGAGCACGCGGCCGAGCTGACCGCGCTGGGCGCCCGCGCACACCGCGAGGAGGACGAACAGGAGCAGCGTGAGGCAGCCGTGCAGGGTGTCGCCGGAACCGGAGGCCGTGCCCGTGGGGACCAGCCAGCTCAAGAAGTCGGGCAGGCCGTCGTGCAGGCTCGACCGGATCTCGTAGGAGAAGCTCTCGCCGCCGTCGTCGCTGCCGCCGTCGGTGGCCATGACCACGGTGGCGATCAGCAGGACGGCCAGCAGCCACCGCCCCCACCAGCGCAGGTACCAGGCGAAGAACCGGCGGTAGACCGGCGGCCGCTGCTCGGGACCGCGGACCCAGACGCCGATGGCGAGCAGCGCGGACGGCAGCAGGAACGTGAGGATCCAGTAGCCGGTGAGCGGCAGCCCCACCACCAGCAGGCCGAGCACGGCCGAGGCCCACGCCACTTCGATGCGCCGGGCGCGCAGCGCGTGCGCCAGGATCCGGGCCGCGTCGAAGCCGAGCGACGGGGCCGCGATGCGCTGCTCGTGCAGATGCAGCTGTTCGATGACCCGGTCGCGGTAGTCCTGGTCGAGATAGGCGCCGGCGCTCAGCAGCCGGGTGGCCTCACTGGCGTACGGCGGCTTCGCCGACGGCAGCGGCCCCACCCCGCCGCCGGTGTCAGGTGCTGCCGACTGCTGCGGTACATAGGCGGTACTCACGCCACTCCCCCGAATGTTCCCATCGATCCCGCATGTTCGAACTGCCGTCACTGGTACGGAAGTTACGAGGGAAGCAGCATAGGGCGCCAGGGTGTCGAGGCGGAAACGGATACTGCCCCTGGGCGGGCGAAGCCCGCTTCAGGGGCGCGGGGCTGTGTCGATCTGCGGCTCCGCCGCGGGGCGCGACCAGCCACGACGAGGCCGCACCCGCCCACACAACACAAACGCCCGCGGCGAGTCGAGAACGACCCACCACGGGCGGTGAAAGCAGAAGGGAGGGAACCCTAGATGAGGCCGAGCCCGCGCACGGCCTCGCGCTCCTCGGTCAGCTCCGCCACAGAGGCATCGATGCGCGTACGCGAGAACTCGTTGATCTCCAGACCCTGGACGATCTCGTACTTGCCGTCCTTGGTGGTGACGGGGAACGAGGAGATCAGGCCCTCCGGGACGCCGTAGGAGCCGTCCGACGGGATGCCCATGGAGGTCCAGTCGCCCTCGGCCGTGCCGTTGACCCACGTGTACACGTGGTCGATGGCGGCGTTGGCGGCCGAGGCGGCCGAGGACGCGCCACGGGCCTCGATGATCGCGGCGCCACGCTTGGCGACGGTCGGGATGAAGTCCTCGGCGAGCCACTTCTCGTCGTTGCCGATGGCCTCGATGGCCGGCTTGCCCGCGACGGACGCCTGGAAGATGTCCGGGTACTGGGTGGCCGAGTGGTTGCCCCAGATCGTCAGACGCTGGATGTCGGCGACGGTCGAGCCCGTCTTCTTCGCCAGCTGGGTCAGCGCGCGGTTGTGGTCGAGGCGCGTCATGGCGGTGAAGCGCTCGGCCGGTACGTCCGGCGCGGCGGCCTGGGCGATGAGGGCGTTGGTGTTCGCCGGGTTGCCGACGACGAGGATCTTGACGTCGTCCGCGGCGTTGTCGTTGATGGCCTTGCCCTGGGGCTTGAAGATGCCGCCGTTGGCCTCCAGGAGGTCACCGCGCTCCATGCCCTTGGTGCGCGGGCGGGCGCCGACGAGCAGACCGACGTTCGTACCGTCGAAGGCGACGTTCGGGTCGTCGGTGATGTCGATGCCCTGAAGGAGCGGGAACGCGCAGTCGTCGAGCTCCATCGCGGTGCCCTCGGCGGCCTTGAGCGCCGGGGTGATCTCCAGGAGGCGCAGCTTGACCGGCACGTCCGCGCCGAGCAGCTGGCCGGAGGCGATGCGGAAGAGCAGTGCGTAGCCGATCTGGCCGGCGGCGCCGGTGACGGTGACGTTCACGGGAGTGCGGGTCATGGCGTTCTCCGTATGACAGCGAGGCTTTTGATCGATCTCTTGATACCAAGAGATCCGCTCGTCAGGCTATCGCCTCTCGGCCGGACGCGACCCCCGGGTCCGTGTGGCTCAGCCCACAGAGCGGAATCACGGGCGGGCCGCCCTGACACGGCGGCGGCCGCCGCCCCGGGAGAGAAGGGGTCGGCGGCCGCCGAGGGTGCCACCGTGTGGCCATCCCGTGGGGGTACTGACCCGCCTTCCCCGAAGGCGCTCCCCCATGCCTGTTCCTGTCCGCACGCCGTGTCGGCGCTACGGGGTGCAGCCCTTCTGGCCCGCCACCAGCGTCCCGCAGGCCTTCGCCTCGGCGGCCGAGCCGACCGCGATCATCGGGGTGTACGCGTCCGTGTCCGCGTCACCGACCAGGCCCTTCTTCGACGTCTTGGCCCCCACGGACAGCGTCACGCTGTCGCCGGGCACCGCGGACTGGATCCGCGCCCAGGCCGCTTTGCACGTCTTGCTGTAGCGGACCTCGACATTGGCCGTGCCGAGCGCGGTCCGCACCGGGCTGTCGGCCAGATCGCCGCCGCAGCCCATGGCCTCGGGGTCCTTGCCGGTGCAGCCGTCGCCCACGCACTGCACACCCGCGGGCAGCTGGGGGGCGCTGGTGGTCGGCGACTTCGACGGCCCGGCCTCGGTCCCCTTGTCATCGCCGCCGCTGGTCAGGACGTAGGCGATGAGGACGACGAGGGCGGCGCCGACGACACCCGCGAGGAACATGAACAGGCGCCGTCTGCCACCCGGCTCAGCACTGCTCCGCGGACCCTGCGACACCACCGGCGGCGGCCCGAACTGGTCCTGGACCGGCGCCTGGGCCTGCTGCGGCACGACCGGCGAGGCCGCGGCCGCGGCGGGCTCCGCCACCCCGGTGGCCCGGGGAGCCGTCACGCTGCCGTTCCTGCCCGCGCTGTTCTTCGTCTGGGCGGCCGGCGACCCGAACTCCCCGAGCGCGGCGCGCGCCTGGGATATCCGTATCGCCTCCATGGTCATGTCGTGGCGCATCTCGGAACGGCTCCAGGCGCGCTCCGCGAGCTCCCACATCGTGTTCAGGTGGACGGGATTGGTGCCGGTCACCTCGGCGAGCGCGACGATCGCGCCCTTGGGCGCGAGCAGCCGTCCGTTCAGATAACGCTCCCACGAGGTCTTGCTGTACCCGGTGCGGTCCGCCAACGCGGCGATCCCGAGCCCGCTGCGGTCCACCAGCCGGCGCAACTGGCTGGCGAACTCCTTGACCTGCGGGTCGAGTTCGTCCGGTAGCGCCCTCCAACGAGGCATTGCCTTCCCCCTATTCCCCCCATACGTGCCAGAAAATTCCCCGCGCCACCCTGCGCGTCGACCTCCCACTGGCTACCCAATGGGATGCGAGTAGCCAGGATGTCAGTTCCCCGGACGGGGGCGCATGGAGGCATTCGACAACATTCGACACCAGGGTGTGCCCCCTCGCACACCGCCGGGCCCGGGACGCCCTCACTTCTCCGGGAGCGTCCCGATTGCCCAGGCTAGGTGTGTTGTCCACCCACGTACGAATAATCCCGCAAGTTACCCGGACATCCCCACACAAGGACGGCGGGGCTCCGGCTCAGGAGCCCCACGGTCACCGCACGGTGAAGTGCAGGGTGTCCTGGAGGAACGGGATCCGCAGCCAGGGATGGGGCTGCGCCATCATCGCGAGCAGCACGATGGCCAGGCCGAGGATGCCGTACGTGACCATGTCCGTGAAGCGGGAGCGCACGGCGAGCATGCCGACGCTCGGCAGCACCCAGCGCAGCACGGCACCGCCGAGCAGGGCCAGGCCCACGAGCATCGTGCCGACCCGGAACACGTCGAACGCCGTGAGCAGCAGGCCGAGTCCGGTCACCGCGAGGACGGAGATCAGCGGCCACTGGCGGGCGGGCGCCGGGGCGTCACCGGGGGCGGCGCGGCCGCCGCCCTCGGGGCGCGCGGTGTCGCGGGTCCACAGGGGGAACCGGCGCGTGCCGCGCTTCTTGCCGCGCTCGTCGGAGACGGACCCGGAGGCGCCTTCGGAGGCGTCACCGGACGTGCCCGGGGACGCGTCCCGCGCGGCGCTTCCCGGCGTGCCCCCGGAGGCCTCAGCGGACACCGTCGGCGTTCCGTTCTGCGGCCTCCACCACGTTCACCAGCAGCTGGGCGCGGGTCATCGGGCCGACGCCGCCCGGGTTCGGGGAGATCCAGCCGGCGACCTCGGCGACACCGGGGTGGACATCGCCGACGATCTTGCCGCTCGCGTCGCGCGAGACACCGACGTCGAGCACGGCGGCGCCGGGCTTGACGTCCTCGGGCTTGATCAGGTGCGGGACACCGGCCGCGGCCACGATGATGTCGGCGCGCTTGAGGTGGGAGGCGAGGTCACGGGTGCCGGTGTGGCACTGGGTCACCGTCGCGTTCTCCGACTTGCGGGTGAGCAGCAGCGGCATCGGGCGGCCGATGGTGACGCCGCGGCCGACGACCACGACCTCCGCGCCCTTGATCTCGACGCCGTGCCTGCGCAGCAGCGTGATGATGCCGAACGGGGTGCAGGGCAGCGGCGCCGGCTCGTTGAGCACCAGTCGCCCCAGGTTCATGGGGTGCAGGCCGTCGGCGTCCTTGTCGGGGTCCATCAGTTCGAGAATGCGGTTCTCGTCGATGCCCTTGGGCAGCGGCAGCTGGACGATGTAGCCGGTGCAGGCCGGGTCCTCGTTCAACTCGCGGACGACGGCCTCGATCTCCTCCTGCGTGGCCGTGGCGGGCAGTTCACGCTGGATGGAGGCGATGCCGACCTGCGCGCAGTCGCGGTGCTTGCCCGCGACGTACTTCTGGCTGCCGGGATCCTCCCCGACGAGGACGGTGCCGAGACCCGGCGTGACCCCCTTCTCCTTCAGGGCCGCCACGCGGGCGGTCAGATCGGACTTGATCGCGGCTGCGGTGGCCTTGCCATCGAGAATCTGGGCGGTCATGCCGTCCATTCTTTCAGGGCGGCCGTCATTCACCCAAGTTGCACTTGCACAACAGTCGTCACCCTGGCTGGACAGAGCGGTGCACGGCCCAGAACCATGAACGGCGCAGAGCGCCGCAGGCAGCGGCAGGGGGGCGGTCGTCCATGGGGCGGTCGATCGTAGTGCGCTCGCCCTCCTTCGATGCCCCGGTCTCGTCCCCATCGGCACCATCGAAGGATTCCGCCATGAGCTACGGCGACCCGAACAACCCCTACGGACAGCAACCGCAGCAGGGCAACCCCTACGGCCAGCCCCAGGGACAGCCCCAGGGCCCGCCGCAGGGACAGCCGGGCTACGGCTACCCGCAGGCGCCGCAGGGCGTTCCTCCGCAGGGATACGGCTACCCGCAGCAGCCGGGCCAGCCGTACGGCGGGTACCCGCAGCAGGGCGGCTACGGTGTCGGTCCCGGTCAGCCGGGCGGCCCGCAACTGGCCCACTGGGGCCTGCGGGTGGCCTCCTACCTGCTCGACGGTCTGCTCATCGGCATCCCCTACCTGCTGGTGTTCGCCATCTTCCTCGCCCCGCTCGACCCCGGGGAGAGCCCGGCCTCCGGTGCCGTCGTCGCCATCCTCGTGGCCGTGCTCTACGCGATCGGCATGGGCTTCTACCAGGTCTACCTGGAGGGCAAGACCGGCCAGACCATCGGCAAGAAGGCCGTCGGCATCCGCACGCTGCGCGAGATCGACGGCCAGCCCATCGGCTTCGGTCTGGCCTTCGGCCGCAAGCTGTGCCACATCGTCGACGGCATGGCCTGCTACATCGGCTACCTGTGGCCGCTGTGGGACGCCAAGAAGCAGACGTTCGCCGACAAGATCTGCTCGACCCTGGTCATCAAGGGCTGACGGACGTCCGCGCACCGCGAGGGCCCGCCGGTCGGTGACCGGCGGGCCCTCGCGCGCAGCGCTGACGTCGGTGAAGCCGACGGGATCAGTGGAAGAAGTGCCGCGTCCCGGTGAAGTACATCGTGACGCCCGCCTTCTTGGCGGCCTCGACGACCTGCTCGTCACGGATCGAGCCGCCCGGCTGCACGATCGCCCGCACGCCGGCGTCGATCAGGATCTGCGGCCCGTCGGGGAACGGGAAGAACGCGTCCGAGGCGGCGTACGCGCCGCGCGCCCGCTCCTCGCCCGCCCGCTCGACGGCGAGCTTGCAGGAGTCGACCCGGTTGACCTGGCCCATGCCGACGCCGACCGAGGCGCCGTCCTTGGCGAGCAGGATCGCGTTGGACTTCACGGCCCGGCACGCCTTCCAGGCGAACGCCAGCTCGTCCAGCTCGCCCTGGGACAGCGCGTCGCCGGTGGCGAGGGTCCAGGTGGCCGGGTTGTCGCCGTCTGCCTGGAGGCGGTCGGTGACCTGGAGGAGGGCGCCGCCGTCGATCTGCTTCGTCTCAACCTTCGCGGCCGGGCCGTTCGGGGCGCGCAGCACGCGGATGTTCTTCTTCTTGGTGAGGGCTTCGAGGGCGCCGTCCTCGTAGTCGGGCGCGACGATGACCTCGGTGAAGATGTCGGCGACCTGCTCCGCCATCTCCTTGGTGACCGGGCGGTTCACGGCGATGACGCCGCCGTACGCCGAGACCGGGTCACACGCGTGAGCCTTGCGGTGCGCCTCCGCGACGTTCCCGGACACGGCGATGCCGCACGGGTTCGCGTGCTTGATGATCGCGACGCAGGGGTCCTCGTGGTCGTACGCGGCACGGCGCGCGGCGTCCGTGTCCGTGAAGTTGTTGTACGACATCTCCTTGCCGTGCAGCTGCTCCGCCTCGGCGAGGCCGCCCGTGCCGTCGACGTAGAGGGCGGCGCCCTGGTGCGGGTTCTCGCCGTAGCGCAGCACGTTCTTGCGCTCGTAGGTGGCACCGAGGAAGTCGGGGTGACCGCTGTCGTCGGCCGCCGCGTAGTCGGCGGCGAACCAGGAGGCCACGGCCACGTCGTACGCGGCGGTGTGCTGGAACGCCTCGGCGGCCAGGCGCTTACGGGCGGTCAGGTCGAACCCGCCGTCCCCGACGGCCTTCAGCACGTCCCCGTACGCGGCCGGGTTCACGACCACGGCGACCGACGGGTGGTTCTTGGCGGCGGCGCGCACCATGGACGGGCCGCCGATGTCGATCTGCTCCACGCACTCGTCGGGAGTGGCGCCGGAGGCGACGGTCTCCTTGAACGGGTACAGGTTCACGATCACGAGGTCGAACGGCTTCACCCCGAGGTCGGCGAGCTGCTTCTGGTGGTCCTCCAGGCGCAGGTCGGCGAGGATGCCGGCGTGGACCTTCGGGTGCAGGGTCTTCACCCGGCCGTCGAGGCACTCCGGGAAACCTGTGAGCTCCTCGACCTTGGTGACCGGCACCCCGGCACCGGCGATCTTCCCGGCGGTGGAGCCGGTGGAGACCAGCTCGACGCCCGCCTCGTGGAGCCCGCGCGCCAGCTCCTCCAGACCGGTCTTGTCGTAGACGCTGACCAGCGCCCGGCGGATGGGCCGCTTGTTGCTCTCGGCGGTCACGGGATAACTACCTTTCGTCCCTCAATGCTGAAGCCGTTACGGGCCAGACGCCCCACGACATCGACGAGCAGCGTGCGCTCGACTTCCTTGATGCGCTCGTGCAGAGCGCTCTCGTCGTCCTCATCACGGATCTCGACCACGCCCTGAGCGATGATCGGCCCGGTGTCGACGCCGTCGTCGACGAAGTGGACGGTGCATCCGGTGACCCTGGCGCCGTACGCGAGAGCGTCGCGCACGCCGTGCGCACCGGGAAAGCTGGGCAGCAGGGCCGGGTGCGTGTTCACGAACCGCCCGCCGAAGTGGGCCAGGAACTCCTTGCCCACGATCTTCATGAAGCCCGCCGAGACCACCAGGTCCGGCTCGAAGCGGGCCGTCGCCTCGGCGAGCGCCCGGTCCCACTCCTCGCGCGAGGCGTGGTCCTTGACCCGGCAGACGAAGGTGGGCAGACCGGCGCGCTCGGCACGCTCCAGACCCGCGATGCCCTCGCGGTCGGCCCCGACGGCGACGATCTCCGCGCCGTAGGCCTCCACTCCCTGCGCCGCGACGGCGTCGAGCAGTGCCTGCAGATTCGTACCTGATCCGGAGACCAGCACGACGAGGCGCTTGGCCTTGGCCACGGCGGGGCCCTTTCTGGGAGAACATCCTGCGTGTCTTTGTACGGTCGTACGAAAGCTTTGGTGTCCCCGATACGGGGAACCATACGAAGCGGCCGACCGCCAGCAACGATACCGGCACGTCCGACGGCCCCCACGGGACGGGGGCGAGCACGGGGGGTAGCGTCAGCGGTCGGGAAGATTCACCAAGACCTGCGCTCACGACGGAACGCCGGGCGGTCACGGAACGTTGACGTAAAGAGATGTAAAGAACGGACCAAGCCGCACCCGCGGCCTGTGGCCGACGACCTAGGGGAAGACGCACACCTGATGCCGGACCGAAGCCTTCGCCACACGCTGCCCGTCGGCGCCGTCCTGCTGCGCGAAGGCCGACCCACGCCGCCGTCGCCGTCCAAGGAGGCCGAGGGGTCCCAGGAGCCCCAGGGTTCCAAGGGGACGGACGCGCCCAAGGCCGACAACCCGTTCGCGCCGCCGCCCGAGGACGCTCCGGACCGCCCGTGGCAGCCGCGTCGTCCGGAGGGCTCCGACTCTCCCGAGGGCGGCGGCGGTGGCCGCTCCGCGTGGGGCAGCCAGTGGAGCGACCGCCAGCCGGGCCGCGCCCAGGGCGGCCGCTTCGGCGACCGTCCCGGTTCGGGAGGCGGCCAGGGCGGACCCGAGGGACAGGGCCCCGGCCCCGGACCCGGCGGCGGCATGCGCTGGGACCCGACGGACCCGGCCCAGCGCCGTGCGCGCTACGCCCTGCTCTCCGGCATGTGGGGCTTCTTCTTCGCCCTGTTCAACTGGCCGTACGTGGCGCTGCTGCTCGGCGCGCTCGCCCTGTACTGGGGCATCAGCTCCCTGCGCGCCAAGCCGCGCACCCCGGACCCGGACAAGCCCGCCCCGGCGGCCGCGCCCGACAGCACCCGCCCGCAGACGACGGCCGCGGTCAGCGGCCTGGTCACGGGCGGTCTCGCGCTGGCGCTCGTGGCGTCGGTGTTCACGGCCAGGATGGTCTACAGCGACTTCTACGAGTGCCGCACGGACGCCCTGACGAACCAGGCGCAGAAGTCCTGCGACGACCTCCTGCCGAAGGGACTCCGACCGCTCCTCGGCTCGGACTAGCCGGCCTCCTTCGGGGGCTCGGGCTCCGCGCCCGGGCCGGGGTCCTCCGACGCGTCCCGCAAGAAGGCCCAGCGCTCGCCCCGGGACGTCTCGTCGAAGTAGTGGTCGAAGGGTTCGAACCCGGCCTCGGCACCGGCGTCGGGCACCTGCACCGGCGCGGGTCGAGGTACAGGGGCGGGCTCCGCGGCGTCGTCGCGGCGGCGCCGGGTCACCAGGGAGGCCGGCCAGGCCGACGCCCGCGGCCCGGCCCCCTCGTCCCGGCCCCGCCACCAGCGCACGGTCAGCGCCACCGGAAGGCCCACCGCCACGACCCAGCCCGCCGTGGCCGTGCCGGTCAGCCAGCCCACCGGGCCGAAGGCGGAGAGCGCCGCCGTCCCGAGCGCCCCGCCCGACGCCACCGCCAGGCACGCCATCGCCGCCCCGCACACCCCGGCCGCCGCCACCACCGCGTGGGCGACCCGGCCGCGCGTCCACCCGGCCGCCTCCCCCGCACCCGTGACGAACCACGCCACGGTCGCCGCCGCCGTCACCGGCACCAGCGCCACCGCCCAGGTGAACGGCGAGCCGGGCCCGGCCGGCGGCACCGCCGCGAGCAGCGGGAAGGCGGGCAGCAGCGCGCTGCCGGAGCTGCCCAGCGGGCCCACCGTCTGCCCGGCGCCGAGCAGCACCCCCGGGCCGAGCGCGTACGCGGCGCCCCACAGCACGGCGTTCGGCACCAGCGCGACGCAGAGCAGCAGCACCGCGAACCGCCCCGACCACGCCGCCGTCACCCGGACGAACGACTCCCGCACATCCCCTCCGTGCCACACCAGCCCCACGGCCATCACCAGCGCACCGCCCGCGACGAGCACCAGGAGCCCCGCGGCGGCCGCCCGCGCGGCGACCGGCAGCACCTCCGTCACGAAGACCTTCGGCAGGACGTCCGCGCAGCGCCGCAGCGCCCCCGGCAGCGGTCCGCGCGGCCGTCCGTGCGCGGTCCACACCCCGCTCCCGGCCGCGACCGCCGCGACCAGCGCCAGATGCGCCCCGCAGCTCACCCAGGACGGCCGCATCTCGCCGCCCCCCGCGTAGGCGGCGGCAGCGGTTCCCACCAGCAGATATCCGAAGACGGCGCCGCCCCAGACGCCGATCCCCTCCGCGCCCGCCGTGTCTTCCGCGTCCTCGGCCGCGTCGCGCGCGGCCCGGTGCACCAGCCACGCGGGCAGGGCGAGCAGCAGCAGCGGGGTGAGCCCCATCGGGGCGGGCGCACCCGACAGGGTGTCCGTGCGGACGATCTCGGCGCCGTGCGCGATCAGCCACAGCGCGGCGGCGGTGTGCAGCGCGGCGCCGGGTCCGCTGTCCGGGTACGGCGAGCTGATCCACAGCACCATCACCACAACGGCGCACACCCCGAGCCCGAGCCCGGCCGCCACGGCCCCGCCGAGGGCCCCGGCGGCCGGGCCCGGCGCCCGTTCCCGCGCCCGGTTCAGGAGCAGGGGCAACGACAGTCCACGGCCGGTCATCTGGGTCACCGGCCCATGCTCCCAACGACACGCGCTTTCCCGGCGTAACAGGCGAACTGCGGATGTGTCGCTGAAGATACGCTTATGTACTTTTTCGCGCGAAAGGGTGTGTGGAGTTCCCTATGACGCAGAGCCCTGCGACCCCACTGCCGACGCCCACCGAGCGCCGCAGGCTTCGCGTGGCGAGGTCGTTGACACAGACCCAGATCGCCGAGCGCATCGGTGTGACCCGCGAGACCGTCCGCTCCTGGGAGACCGGCCGGACGGCCCCGAGAGGCCGCAAGCGGGAGGCGTACGCCCGGCTGCTGGCGGAACTGGGGCGGTCGGAGAAGACCGGGACGGCCGACGCGGCGGGCGCCGCCGCCCGCACGAAGCCTGATGCGCCGACGAAAGCGGATGCCCGTACGAAGGCTGAAGCGCGGGCCTCACGGGCCTCGGGGACCGCTCCGGCCGCCTCGGTCGCCGTACAGGAGGCGCCCCGGGATCAGGCGACCGGTGACGGGCCGGACGGCGAGTCGGACGGCGGGCCGGGCCGGGAGCGGCCGCGGAGCGCCACCGAGGCCTTCGACGCCCTCTACGCGCACAGCGCCCCCCACCTCGTACGCCAGACGTACCTGCTCACGGGCCGCCGCACGCTGGCCCGTGAGTCCGTCGAGCGGGCGTTCCAGCTGGCCTGGGCGCGCTGGCCGGAGGTGGCGGTCGACCCGGATCCGGTGAGCTGGGTGCGGGCCGCGGCCTACGAGTACGCGATGTCGCCGTGGCACCGGCTGCGCCCGGCGCACCGCCAGCCGGACGCGCCGCCCGCCGACGCGGACGACCGCAAGCTCATGGACGTGCTCCAGAGCCTGCCGCCCGCCTACCGGCGCACGCTGCTGCTCTACGACGGTGTGGGCCTCGACCTGCCGGAGACCGCGGCCGAGACGGAGGCCAGCACCCCGGCCGCCGCGAACCGCATCCTGCACGCCCGCGAGGCCGTCGCCGAACAACTGCCCGACCTCGCCGTGCCCGAGCAGCTGCACCGGCGGCTGACCGAACTCGCGGGCGCGGAGAAGCTCGACGCGCCGGGGTCGACGCTGGTGCGGGGCGCCGGCGAGAAACGGGTCCGCTTCTGGACCAGGACCGCGGTCGCCGTCACCGCCCTGATCGTGGGCATGACGGTGCTGACGCTGCGGGTGGCGCCCACGCACTACGACCCGACGCCCGCGCCCGGGGCGCCCATCAGCGGTGTGCCGCCGCTGACCGGCCCCGGCCATCTCACCGACGAGGACATCGCGCTGCGCGAGGCGCTGCGGAAGCGGCTGGGCGGCGGCCCCGAGCGGCTGGCGCCGGTGGCCGAGTAAGGGCTGGCTGTGCGTACGCGAAGAGGGCCCGCACCGTGCTCGGTGCGGGCCCTCTTCAGCTACGTACGAGAATTGCTTCAGTCGTACGTGGACTGCTTCAGCTGAGCAGCTCGCGCGCCAGCTTGGCGGTCTCGGTCGGCGTCTTGCCGACCTTGACGCCGGCGGCCTCCAGGGCCTCCTTCTTCGCCTGGGCGGTGCCCGACGAACCGGAGACGATGGCGCCCGCGTGGCCCATGGTCTTGCCCTCGGGGGCGGTGAAGCCCGCGACGTAGCCGACGACCGGCTTGGTGACGTGCTTGGCGATGTAGTCCGCCGCACGCTCCTCGGCGTCGCCGCCGATCTCACCGATCATGACGATCAGGTCGGTGTCGGGGTCCGCCTCGAACGCCTCGAGGGCGTCGATGTGCGTGGTGCCGATGACCGGGTCGCCACCGATGCCGACGGCCGACGAGAAGCCGATGTCACGGAGCTCGTACATCATCTGGTACGTCAGCGTGCCGGACTTCGAGACCAGGCCGATGCGGCCCGGCTTCGTGATGTCGCCCGGGATGATGCCGGCGTTCGACTGGCCCGGGGTGATGAGACCGGGGCAGTTCGGGCCGATGATGCGGGTCTTGTTGCCCTTCGACTGCGCGTACGCCCAGAAGGCGGCGGAGTCGTGGACGGCGATGCCCTCGGTGATGACGACGGCGAGGGGGATCTCGGCGTCGATCGCCTCGACCACGGCGGCCTTGGAGAAGGCCGGCGGGACGAAGAGCACCGACACGTTGGCGCCCGTCTTCTCGATCGCCTCGGCGACCGAGCCGAAGACCGGGACCTCGGTGCCGTCGAAGTCGACGGTCGTGCCGGCCTTGCGCGGGTTCACGCCGCCGACGATGTTGGTGCCGTCGGCCAGCATGAGCTTGGTGTGCTTCATGCCCGTGGCACCGGTCATGCCCTGGACGATGACCTTGCTGTCCTTGTTGAGGAAGATAGCCATGGCTGTTCTGTCCCTCGTCCCTTACTTCGCGGCCGCGAGCTCGGCGGCCTTGTCGGCCGCGCCGTCCATGGTGTCCACGCGCTGCACCAGCGGGTGGTTGGCGTCGGAGAGGATCTTGCGACCCAGCTCGGCGTTGTTGCCGTCGAGGCGGACGACGAGGGGCTTCTCGACCTTCTCGCCCTTCTCCTCGAGGAGCGCGAGCGCCTGGACGATGCCGTTGGCGACCTCGTCGCACGCGGTGATGCCGCCGAAGACGTTGACGAACACGGACTTGACGTCCGGGTCGCCGAGGATGATCTCCAGGCCGTTCGCCATGACGGCGGCGGAGGCGCCACCGCCGATGTCGAGGAAGTTGGCCGGCTTCACGCCGCCGTGGTTCTCACCGGCGTACGCGACGACGTCCAGGGTCGACATGACCAGACCGGCACCGTTGCCGATGATGCCGACCTCGCCGTCGAGCTTGACGTAGTTGAGGCCCTTGGCCTTGGCGGCAGCCTCGAGCGGGTTGGCTGCGGCCTTGTCCTCGAGAGCCTCGTGGTCGGCCTGGCGGAAGTCTGCGTTCTCGTCGAGCGAGACCTTGCCGTCCAGGGCCAGGATGCGGCCGTCCTTGGTCTTGACCAGCGGGTTCACCTCGACGAGGAGCGCGTCCTCGGCGACGAAGGTGTCCCACAGGGTGACCATGGCCTCGGCGACGCCCTCGGCCACGTCGGCCGGGAACTTCGCCTGGGCCACGATCTCGCGGGCCTTGGCGATGTCCACACCGTCGACGGCGTTGACCGGGACCTTCGCGAGGGCCTCGGGGGTCTTCTCCGCGACCTCCTCGATGTCCATGCCGCCCTGCACCGAGGCCATGGCCAGGAAGGTGCGGTTGGTGCGGTCCAGGAGGTACGAGACGTAGTACTCCGCCTCGATCTCCGGGGACAGCTCGGCGATCATCACCTTGTGGACCGTGTGGCCCTTGATGTCCATGCCGAGGATGTCGGTGGCACGGGCCACGGCCTCGTCGGCGTCGCCGGCCAGCTTCACGCCGCCGGCCTTGCCGCGGCCGCCGACCTTGACCTGCGCCTTGACGACGGACTTGCCGCCCAGCCGCTCGGTCGCCTCGCGGGCTGCCTCAGGCGTGTCGATGACTTCACCGGCCAGCACCGGTACACCGTGCTTGGCGAAGAGGTCCCTCGCCTGGTACTCGAACAGGTCCACGCGCGTCCGTCCCTATCAGTGATTCGCGGTTTTGCGTTGCTGTCTGCGTGGGCGTGCCGCGATGGGCAACTGTGACTCCGCTGTCACTAGGGAGGCGTACACGGTGGCCGGGTACGCGGCATGTCCGTCTCGCAGGCTATCGCCGGTCAGCGGTGCCTTCTAAATCGCAGATCACACCTGAGCGGTGATACCTGTCACAGAGCGCGCTTTTTGTGCCGCTGTTTGTCGCGTCTGCGGGCGGCCGTCCGCAGCCTCACCGTGCGGGGGTACACACGGTGAGGCCACCCGAAGGGGCCCGGTGGTGCGGTGGTGGGCCCGCGGCGGGCGCCCCGTCCCCACGGGACACCCGCCTTCACGCCGGTTGCGGATCCGGCCGGTCGATGGCTTTCGGCCGTCCGGGTCCTGTGTGGCGTCGGTCTTCTGTCGAGATCACCGGGGATCTCTCCCGGGACTCTTGCCCGGATTTCCGTGGATCCCGCTGTCGGATCTCGTTGCGGGATCTCGTTGCGGGATCTCGTTGCGGGATCTCGTTGCGGGATCTGGCGGTGGGATCTCGCTGCGGGATCTGGCTATGGGATCTCGCTGTCGGTCAGATACCGGTCAGATACCGGTCACGTAGCTCGGGGCGACGGAACCCGCGACGCCGTGCGCGCCGGTGACCGCGTTGCCCGCGAGGGGCTGGGCGTCGGCGGCGACCGTGCCGGTGACGTCCTGCGCGAACGGGGCGACCTGTCCGGTGACCCCGGCGGCCAGCGGCGTCACCTTGTCACCGACGACGGTCCGGACGAACGGGGCGACGTTCTCCCCGACGACCCCGTGCGCGAACGGCGTCACGTCACCGGTCACGCCCTGCGCCAGACCGTGCGCGCTGGTGGTGACGCCACCGACGACGGGCTGTACGTGGTCGACGACCGTCCGCACGAGCGGCTGCACGGCGCCGACGACACCGCCCGCGAACGGCTGCACGTCGTCGCCGACGAGCGCCTGCGCGAACGGGGTGACCTCGCCGGTGACCCCGCCGGCCAGCGGCCGGACCTGCCCGGTGACGCCGCCCGCGAACGGCGTGACGTCGTCCCCGACGAGGGTGGTCGCGAACGGTGCGACGTCGCCCACGACCGCGTTGTCCGCGAGCACCGTCACGTCACCGACGGCCTGGCCCACGACCGGCAGCACCCCGTGCACGGCGGTGGCCGCGACCGGCGGCAGGACGGCCCCGGTGGTCTCGTCGACGACGGGGGTCGCGGTGGTCCGGGCGTAGGGGGTGGCCTGCTGGGCGTCGATGCCGTTGAGGCCGCTCAGGAGGTTGAGGGCGTTCTCGGGGTGCTGCGCGTACACCTCTACGAACTGCTCGGTGGTCGTGACCTGGTCGCGCAGCTGCTGCGCGGTCCGCTGCTGGAGTTCGGGGGCGAAGGCGGAGAGCGGGCCGAACAGGTAGTCGACCTCGTCGGCGGCCTGGTGGGCGGCCTCGGTGGGCTTGGCGACGGTCTCCTTGTCGGCCGTGTGGCCGACCGTGCGGGTGGCCGTGTCGGTGACCGTGTCGGCCGCCGTGTCGGTGACCGTGTCAGTGGCCGCCTTCGTCGCGGTCTTGGTGGCTGCCTTGGTGACCGTCTTGGTGGCTGCCTTGGTGGCTGCCTTGGCCGTGGACTCGGCGTGGGTGGCGGTGTCGTCGGCCTTCTGCGTCACGTGCGTCGTCCGGGTCGCCTGCGTGACCTGCGACGCCGTGTCCTGCACGTCGGCGACGGCGTCGGCGGCGACGTCCGGCACGGAGAGCGAGTGGGCGGGCAGTTCGTCGGCGCTGGCCGCGGCGGAGCCGAGCGCCCAGGCGCCCGAGACGCCCGCGGCTATGACGATGGAGCGGCGAATGTTCTTGTTCATGCGTACGTGGTTCCTTCGAATTCCGGCGATGATCCGGTGGTTTCCGGGTGTCGGGCAGACCTGTTCCGCCCCCGCGCGGCAGGTCACGAGCGGGGAGAGGGCTGCCCTAGCCGGGGAATCGAGGAATCTCGCGCAGCCGGTCCAGCACCGGCCGGGCGTCGCCGGACGCCGTGGCGCCGGGCGTCAGCAGAACGGGCACGCGGCTGCCGAACGCCGCCGCGTGCAGATCACCGTGGCGCGTCGAACCGCCGTCCCCCACGGACGCGTTCGCCACCGGCGCGTTGTCGGGACGGGGCGGCACCGAAGGCGCCGCGGGCCGTGCCTCGACGTGCCGTGCGCCGACCGCGGACTGCCCGCCCGCCGCGGACTCGCCGCCGAACCACGCGGGGTCGTCCCCCGTGGCCCCGGCGGACCGCTGCGCCGTCGGGTGCTGCGCCGCACCGCGCGCCGCGGGCTGCGGATCGGCGGTGCCGACGGACGCGGCAGGCGGTTCGGCCCCCGCGCCGGGCGGACCGGGGATCCCCGGCAGCTGCGGCAACAGCACCGGCCCGGACGGCAACGGTCGCGCGACCGCGCCGACCAGCCCGCCCCCGGCCTCGCGCACCTCACCGGCCAACACCACGACTGGCTCGACCACTTGCCGCACCGCCGAGCGAACCGTGCCGGCGAAAGGCCGCACGATGTCGGAAGCGGCGGCGGGTGCGCGGAGAGCGTGCGGAGCCCCCTTACCCGGCCCGGATACGACCGCCTTCTGCCGCCCATCCGACTTCTGCGCGGAGTTCGGTACGGGGTTCTGTGCGGGCTCCCGAACGGGGTGCTGCACGGAGTTCTGTACGGAGTTCTGTACGGGCTTCCGTGCAGGGTGTTGTGGTTGTACGGGGTGCTGTGCGAGGTGCTGTGCGGATGCCGGTAGATGCAGCTCGGCGGAGACCCGTTCGACGGGGTCGGCGGAGAGCCGCGCGCCCGGAACGACGCCCCCGACAGAGTCGGACGCCTGGGCCCGGCCGGCGCACAGCAGACCAAGAACGATCAACCCGCCGAACAGCAGCGCCAGTTGCAGCGCACGCCGACCGTCCACCGCGCGCAGCGGGCGCACGACGGGGGCGAGGGAAACGGCGGGGGAGATCACGGTCCGCCGATCCTCGCACGGGACGCGGGAGGCTGCGCAAGCCCCGTGGCATCTCTTGTTACTGATGGTTACTCATATCCGGTTCGCGACTCCTCCCCCGGTTTCCGCCGCCGCGTCCGGTATCGGCAGAGGCCTCTTCTCGATGGCGGCGGCCATGATGTCGGGGAAGAGATCGGGCGTGCAGGCGAAGGCCGGGGCGCCGAGGGCGGCGAGGGCCGCCGCGTGCTCCCGGTCGTAGGCGGGCGCTCCTTCGTCGGAGAGTGCGAGCAGCGTCACGAACTGGACGCCGGACGCCTTCATCGCCGCGACCCGCTTCAGCATCTCGTCGCGGATGCCTCCTTCGTAGAGGTCGGAGATGAGGACGACGACCGTCTCGGCGGGGCGGGTGATCTGCGACTGGCAGTACGCGAGCGCGCGGTTGATGTCGGTGCCGCCGCCGAGCTGGGTGCCGAAGAGCACGTCGACCGGGTCGTCGAGCTGGTCGGTGAGGTCGACGACGGCCGTGTCGAAGACGACCAGCCGGGTCGAGATCGAGTGCATGGAGGCGAGCACCGCGCCGAACACCGAGGCGTAGACGACGGAGGCCGCCATCGAACCCGACTGGTCGATGCAGAGGATGACGTCCTTCTTCACCGACTGCGCGGCTCTGCCGTAGCCGATGAGCCGCTCGGGCACGATCGTGCGGTACTCGGGCAGGTAGTGCTTGAGGTTGGCCGCGATCGTGCGGTTCCAGTCGATGTCGTGGTGGCGGGGCCGGCTGATGCGGGCGCTGCGGTCGAGGGCGCCGGTGAGGGTGGCTCGGGTGCGGGTGGCGAGCTTCTTCTCCAGGTCGTCGACGACCTTGCGGACGACGGCCCGCGCCGTCTCCTTCGTGGTCTCCGGCATCGCCTTGTTCAGGGAGAGCAGCGTGCCGACGAGGTGGACGTCGGCGTCGACCGCTTCCAGCATCTCCGGTTCGAGGAGCAGCGTGGACAGGCCCAGGCGGTCGATGGCGTCGCGCTGCATGACCTGGACGACGGAGGAGGGGAAGTAGGTGCGGATGTCTCCCAGCCAGCGGGCGACGGAGGGGGCCGAGGCGCCGAGCCCCGCGCTTCGGCTGCCGCCGGTGGGGCGGTCCTTTCCTTGGCCGGAGCCGTAGAGCGCGGCCAGGGCGCCGTCCATCGCGGCGTCCTTGCCGGCGAGCTGGTGTCCGGTGCCGTCGGCACTGTCACCGCCGAGCACGAGCCGCCAGCGCCGCAGTCGCTCTTCCGTCATCTCGCCACCTCCAATTGGTTGTTGATACGCCGTCTCGTCTGCCGGGTGGGGCCCGGTGCGCGAGTGCCACTCACGTCGTGGCTGATCGCGCAGTTCCCCGCGCCCCCGAAGGCCTGCGCTTCGCGCGCCTTCCCCTCGGAGGCTGCGCTGCGCTCGCCTCCCCTGGGCGAGCGAAGCTCGCTTCCAGGGGCGCGGGGAACTGCGCGACCAGCCCCCGCCGGGCCGCGGGTAGAACGTCATCCGGCCCCGGCCCCGGCCCCGAGCAGCATCCGGACGACAGGCAGCACGGCGTCGGCCCGGGTCTGGTCGAGGTCGTCGGCGAAGCCGGGCGGGAGGCCGGTCCCGGTGGGAGCCGAGGCCGAACTTCCCGGGCCGCGCCGAACCAGCTCGCCCAAAGATCTGCGCACCCCGGACTCGTACGCCGAGAACGTCCGCCGCAGCAGAGGCAGTACATCGGTGAACGCGTCGTCCGACACCCCCGTGAGCCAGCCGTCGACCAGCGCGAGAAGCCGCTCGTCGTGGACGAGGAGCAGCCCGCCTCCCGAACCGCCCCCGACGAACCCCTCGATCCAGGCGGCGGCCTCCGCGGGCGGCGTGCCCGGTGACAGGGCGAGGCTCATCAGGCGGGCGGTGTCGTCGTCGGTCAGCTCGCCCTCGTCGAGCAGCATCCGGGCACACCGGCCACGGATCACCCCGGCCACACTGTCCCGTACGGCAAGCGTGCGCAGCACGGCCCGCCAGCGGTCGCGCAGCCCGGCGTCCTCCAGCAGGGCGACGGCCCCGTGCACCCCGTCGACATGCCCGCGCATCTCGGCGGCGGCGTCGGCGTCCAGGCCCGCGCAGGCCGGGGGCAGTCCGACGAAGACCCGCTCGGCGAGGCCGGCCGCGACCCCGGCGAGCGCGGCGGTGTCGGTGCCGCGCACGTCGCCGTAGCGCAGGGCGCGGACCAGGGCGGGCAGCGCCTGGGCGAGATGGCCGACGTCCGCGTCGAGTGCGGCCCGGTCGGCGAGCACCCGCATGACGGTGGGCAGCGCGTCCGCGAGCCCGGCCAGCAGGCACTGCTCGGCGAGCGCGGTGACGTCGGCGAGCGCGGACGCGCCGACGGCGTCGGTCTCCGCCTTGGCGGTCGCGGCGGCGAGCACGGTCGTGCCCCACACCCCGGCCTCGGCGACGCGCACCGACAGCTCCGGCTCCCAGCGCAGCCGCCAGCTCTCGCGGAAGGTGCCGGTGGAACCGCGCGCGGACCGGGCCGGTTCGCCCCAGGCGATGCCGAGCAGCCGCAGCCGGTGCAGCAGGCGGCTGCGCGCGGCGTCGGTGTCCCCGCGCAGATCGAGGTCCAGCTCCTTCTCCAGCGCGGCCGGCTTGAGCCGCAGGGAACGCTGCTGCTTGGCGAGGTCGCGCTGGAGCGGCACCGCGGGCGCGCTCTGCGGCACCTCGCCCAGGTCGTCGCCGACCACCAGCCGGTCGTGGATCAGCGCGAGCGGAACGTCGGAGCCCTCGCAGAGCACGGCCCGCACGGCGTCGATCGTCTCGGTCAGGCCCGCGAGGGGCCTGCCCCGCATCACGGCGAGGGTCTCGGCGAGCCGGACGGCCTCGATGACATGGGCGGACGACACGATGCGGTCCTCGGCGCGGAGCAGCCCCGCGACCTTGGTCAGCCACCGCTCCACGGGCCGGTCGGGAGCGCCGAACAGATGCCCGTACCAGCCCGGCGACTCGATGCCCGCGCCGTAGCCACTGGCGCGTGCGAGGCGCCGGTGGGTCCACGGCACCCACGTCATGTCGACCTTCGCCTTCGGCAGCCCCTTGAGCAGCGCCCGGTCGGCGGCGACGGGCGTCTTCCGGCGCAGCGCGGGAACGTGCCACGCCCCGCACACGACGGCGACCTCGTCCCCGGACCCGAACTCGCGCTGGGCGGCCCTTATCCGGAGCCTCATGTGTGCCTCGCGCACCAGGTCGCGGCTGTGCCCGCCGTCCCCGTACGACTCCCGCAGCGCGCCCATCGCCTCGCCGAGCGCGGCGAACGCGTCGCCCTCGCGGTGCTCGACGACGTCCTCCCACCAGCGCTCCGCGTCGTCGTACCCGGCGGTCTCGGCGAGGACGCCCAGGGGGTCGACGCGTACGGAATCCTCTTCGCGCGCCTCCTGGTCCGGGGCGTCCTCGTCGCGCAGCGCCAGGCTGTGGGCGGCGGGCAGGTCGATGAAGCGGACCTGTGCGCCGTGGTCCAGGGCCCAGCGGATCGCGACCCACTCGGGCGAGAACTCGGCGAACGGCCAGAACGCCGACTTCCCCGGCTCGTCCACCACATGGGCGAGCAGCGCGACCGGCGGCCGCATGTCCGGCTCGGCGGCGAGCGGCACCAGGGCGTCCGCCTCGGGCGGCCCCTCGATCAGCACGGCCGCGGGGCCCGTCTCGTCCAGCGCGCGCCGCACGGCACGCGCCGAGCCCGGCCCGTGGTGCCGCACGCCGAGCAGCAGCGGGCCCGTCATGCGCTGACCTCGCGGCAGGCCCGGTAGAAGTCCTTCCACCCGTCCCGCTCGCGCACCACGGCCTCCAGGTACTCCTGCCAGACCACCCGGTCCGCGGCCGGGTCGCGGACCACGGCGCCGAGGATGCCGGCGGCGATGTCCGAGGGGCGCAGCACGCCGTCCCCGAAGTGGGCGGACAGGGCCAGGCCGCTGGTGACGACGGAGATCGCCTCCGCCGTCGACAGGGTGCCGCTCGGCGACTTGATCTTCGTACGTCCGTCGGAGGTCACGCCGTCGCGCAGCTCGCGGAAGACGGTGACGACGCGCCGGATCTCGTCGATCCCGTCGGGTGTGGCGGGCAACTCCAGGGAACGGCCGAGCTGTTCGACCCGGCGGGAGACGATGTCGACCTCCGCCTCCACGCTCGCGGGCAGCGGCAGCACCACCGTGTTGAACCGGCGGCGCAGCGCGCTCGACAGCTCGTTGACCCCACGGTCCCGGTCGTTGGCCGTCGCGATCAGGTTGAACCCGCTCACCGCCTGTACCTCCTGCCCCAACTCCGGTATCGGCAGGGTCTTCTCGGAGAGGATCGTGATCAGGGTGTCCTGCACGTCGGCGGGGATGCGGGTCAGCTCCTCGACCCGGGCCGTCATGCCCTCCGCCATCGCCCGCATGACCGGACTGGGCACCAGGGCGTCCCGGCTCGGGCCGTGCGCCAGGAGCTGCGCGTAGTTCCACCCGTAGCGGATGGCCTCCTCCGGGGTGCCGGCCGTGCCTTGCACCAGGAGGGTCGAGTCGCCGCTCACGGCGGCGGCGAGATGCTCGGAGACCCAGGTCTTCGCGGTCCCCGGGACGCCGAGCAGCAGCAGCGCCCGGTCGGTCGCGAGGGTCGTCACGGCCACCTCGACGATGCGCCGCGGCCCCACGTACTTCGGCGAGATCACCGTGCCGTCCGGCAGCGTGCCGCCCAGCAGATACGTGGCGACGGCCCACGGCGACATCCGCCAGCGGGCCGGCCGCGGCCGGTCGTCCTGCGCGGCCAGCGCGGCGAGCTCGTGCGCGAACGCATGCTCGGCGTGCGGCCGCAGCGCCTGGTCCCCGGTGTCGGACCCGGCCTGCTCCTCGACAGAAACGGTCATGGCTGTCCCCCTCCAACTCACGCCCAACGCGTGTCGCATCACTTCGAATCGCCCAGCTCGCACCAGCACGACGGGACGGTCCGACCGCCTTCGCCGCGCGTTGGATTCCACGGTGCACCACGCCACTGACAATCGACCTCGCGGACGCGATCACCGCAGGTCAGAGCGGCCTCCTGAGGGATTGTCAGTGGCGGGACCTACCGTCGGAGACATGACTCAGCAGGGGGTGCGCTGGACGGCGGACCAGGTGCTTGCACTGGCGCCTGACGCCGCGTCACGCAAAGCGGGAAGCAAGCTCGGGACAGCGGGACCCTGGTCGCAGACCGGGAGTTCGGACGAGGGGGCGGTGTGGGGACTGTGCAAGGGCAGCGGCAGCAAGCCGTACCAGACGATCGTCGACACGGGCGGGGACGGCGCGGGCAGCGGCCCCGCGTACAAGTGCAGTTGCCCGAGCCGGAAGTTCCCGTGCAAGCACGCGCTGGGACTGCTGCTGCTCTGGTCGGGCGGCGACCAGCAGGTGCCGGCCGGGCAGGCGCCGCCGGAGTGGACGGAGCAGTGGCTGGCCGGCCGCAGACAGCGGGCGGCGCAGAAGCGGACCGCGCAGGAGACGCCGGACGGCGCCGGGAGCGCGCCGGCCGACGCGGAGGCGGTCCGGCGCAGGGCGGAGCGGCGCGCGGAGCGGATCACCGCGGGCGCCACCGAGCTTGAGCAGCGCCTGACCGACCTGCTGCGCGGCGGCCTGGCGCAGGCGGAGCGGGCCGGGTACGGACTGTGGGAGGAGACGGCGGCCCGCATGGTCGACGCGCAGGCACCCGGACTCGCCTCGCGCGTGCGGGAGTTGGGGGCGATACCGGGTTCCGGTGCCGGCTGGCCGGTGCGGCTCCTGGAGGAGTGCGCGCTGCTCCATCTTCTCGATCAGGGCTGGCTGCACCGCGCCGAGCTGCCCGAGGACCTGGCGGCCACGGTCCGCTCCCGGGTCGGCCTGTCGGCGTCGGCCGAGCAGCCCCCGCAGCGGGACGACTGGCTGATCCTGGCCCAGTACGACTCGGCGGACGGCCACCTCACCACGCGCCGCATATGGCTGTACGGCGCGGCGTCGCACCGCACCGCGCTCCTCCTCTCCTACGGCGCCGCGGGCCGCGCCCCGGCGCTGGCCCTGCCGGCCGGTCTGACCCTGGACGCGTCGGTCTCCGGGTATCCCGGGGCGGGGACGCTGCGGGTGGAGCTGGGCGAGCAGTTCGGGACGGCCCGGCCGCAGGGCGTCCGCCCGGCGGGAGTCGATGTCGGCGCGGCGCTCGCGGCGTACGGCCGGGCGCTGACGGCGGATCCCTGGCTGGAGTCGTGGCCGGTGACCCTCGCGGACGTCATACCGGCCCGGGACCCCGACGGCGGGGGCTGGCAACTGGCCGACGTGGAGAGGAAGTCGGCGCTTCCGCTGGTCCCGCAGGCGGCGCCGTCCGGGCTGTGGCGGCTGGCCGCGGTGTCCGGCGGGGCGCCGGTGACGGTGTTCGGCGAGTGCGGACACCGGGGGTTCCGCCCGCTGGCCACCTGGACCGGGGCCGCCGGTGAGGTCATATCGCTGTGCTGAAGGGGCGCCACGACCTCCCCTGTCCCGTTCTCGGTCCCGATAGAAACCCCGACAGAAGGCCCGACAGAAAGCCCAGCAGAAAGGAAGAGGAACCAGCATGACGCCGACCACCACGACCACCACCGTGGCCACAGCCAACACGGCGACCGGTCAGAAATCCGCGGACACCTGGGACGGCCTCGTCACGGCTGCTCTGCTCGGCACGGAGCGGCGTTCGGCCACCAGTCCGCGCGCTCTGCTCGACGAGGCCGCCGCGCAGACCGTGCGGCGCCGCGCGGGTCTGCGTCCGGCGCCCGCCGTGGCGCCGCCCGAGCCCGCCGCCGAGGACCCGCGCCCGCCGCTGCCCGCCGCCGCGCGCCAAAGGCTTGCGATGCTGCTCACCGACCGCCCCGGCACCGGCACCACTCGCCGCGGCTCCACTCCCGACCTGCTCGAACTGCTCCCGCAATGGCTGGCCGCGGCCAACGGCCACGGTTACGCGGCACCGCCCGAGCTGTTGCCCGCGCTGCTCGACGCCGCCCGCGGCCGCACCGATCTGCGTCCCCAGGCCCTCGCCTTCGCCGGGCCGCGCGCCCTGTGGCTGGGCCGGCTCAACACGGACTGGAAGTTCGCGCTGCGCGCCACTCCCGGCGCGAGCGCGGCACTGCCCGCCCCCGAGGACACGGAGCGGGTCCGGCAGCTCTGGGAGGAGGGCCTGTTCGCGGAGCGGGTGGCGCTGCTCTCCACGGTCCGCGCGCACGATCCCGGGGCGGCCCGCACGCTCCTCGCGGGCACGTGGAGCACGGAGCGCGCCGAGGACCGGCTGATGTTCCTCGACTCCCTGCGCACCGGACTCGGCGACGCGGACGAGCCCTTCCTGGAGCAGGCGCTGGGCGACCGCAGCAGGAACGTGCGGGCGACTGCCGCGGAGCTGCTCTCGGCGCTGCCGCGTTCCGCGCTCGCCGGGCGCATGGCGGACCGGGCCCTGTCGTGCGTGGCGCTCGACCGGGCGACGGGGACGGTCACCGTCGAGGCACCGCACGAATGCGATCCGGCGATGGAGCGTGACGGAGTCGTCGCCAAGGCGCCGGCGGGCCGGGGCGAGCGGTCCTGGTGGCTGGGGCAGTTGGTGGAGGCCGCACCGCTGGACCGCTGGCCGGACCGGCTCGGCGGGGGCTCCGCGCGCGAGATCGTGGCGTTGCCGGTGGCCGACGACTGGCAGGGCGAGCTGCATGCCGCGTGGTGCCGGGCGGCGGTGCGCCAGGGCGACATCGGGTGGTCGCGGGCGCTGCTCGGGTCCGCGACGGCGGCCGGGGCGGCGGGGCCCGGCGCCGTATCGCTGGCGGAGCGGGCCAAGTTGCTCACGGCGTTGCCGCGGGATGAACGGGCCGAGTGGGTGGGGCAGTTCATCGCGGCGCACGGGCTCTCCGAGGCGTTCCAGTTGCTCGGGGTGTGTGCCACGCCGTGGGCGGTACCGCTGGGGCAGGCCGTCGTCGACGCGCTGAACATCGCGCGGGACGCGGGGAGTTATCCGTGGAGCTTCAGTGGGGTGATGGGGCTGGCGGAGCGCTGTCTCGACCCCTCGGAGGTCGTGCGTCTGGAAGCGCTGACGGCCGCCGTGGAGGAGCCGGAAGGGTCGGCGCCGGGGGCCGGGGGGTATTGGGGGGAGGCGTTTCAGCGGTTGGCCGGGACGTTGCGGCTGCGCCGGGCGATGGCGGGTGAACTGGCCCCGGCCGGCGAACAGTCGGCCTGAGCCGTGGCCCCGGGCGGGGTGTTCGTCGCCGAGCGCGGGCCCGTCGTGGCTGATCCCGGATCGTCGTTCGTCCGCGGGCCGGTGGCCGCTTCTCGCGCAGTTCCCCGCGCCCCTTATCGGGTTGTCGGTCGTGCGCGGGCCGGTGGCCGCTTCTCGCGCAGTTCCCCGCGCCCCTGAGGCTGGCGCTTCGCGCCGCCTCCCCTCGGAGGCTGCGCTCCGCGCGCCTCCGCCAGGGGTGGGTGGCGCACCTCCGCCAGGGGTGGGTGGCGCGCCTCGGCCATAGGTGGGTGGCGCGCCTCCGCCTGGGGCAGATGGCGCGCCTTGATGGAGGTCGCGCACGAAGTGCGCATCTCCAGGGGCGCGGGGAACTGCGCGAGAAGCCCCACCGGGCCGCAGTCGACCGACAACCTGAGGGGACTGCCCGCGCCGCGTCCTACGACGAACCCAGAACCGCCGAACCCCCGGAGGGCTGTCGTACGTTTGTCCTGACCCAGTCCACGATCGACGCCGTCGTCGCCCCGGGCGTGAAGATCTCCGCGACGCCCTTCTCCTTGAGCGGCGCGATGTCGGCCTCGGGGATGATGCCCCCGCCGAACACCTTGATGTCGGCGGCGTCCCGCTCGGCCAACAGCTCGATGACGCGCGCGAAGAGGGTGTTGTGCGCGCCGGAGAGGATGGAGAGACCGATCGCGTCGGCGTCCTCCTGGATGGCGGTGTCCACGATCTGCTCGGGCGTCTGGTGCAGCCCCGTGTAGATGACCTCCATACCGGCGTCGCGCAGGGCACGCGCGATCACCTTGGCCCCGCGATCGTGGCCGTCGAGCCCAGGCTTCGCGACGACCACGCGGATCGGAGCGGCTGCCACACCCATCACTGCCTCCCAGAAGCGACTGCCCCCGGATATCCCCTCGCGGACAACCGAAGTGAACGAACGTTATCGACAGCATCCCGCAACCGCCCGTTTCACGGTGCGGACCGAGGGGGAAATCACACGGTGGGACACGTTCGCTGCGCGCCGCATACCCGCTGGGTGGCTCATCGGCCACATCCGGGACGGGCGCGAGGGGAGCCGCTACGAGATCGCCGCGCCACCGCGCCGTCAGCCGCACGGCACGGTGGCACGGTGCTCCCGTCGTCGCGCGGACCGACTCGCACGGACCGATGAGTCGGAACATCGGCCCGCGGCGCATCCGCCTGCTCGGCCGGCTCCCCAGGAGTGCACACGGGGGACAGCGAGGCCTCCGTGCGCCGACGGGAGGTCGACCGATGAAGGTCACGAGGGCGCTGCCCTTTCGCCCGCACTGCCACTTGATGCCCACGAGACTGGCCGGTCTCTCGATGGCGCTGCTGAAGGCGACCGCGCTGGAGCTGGCCATCCTGGCCGGGCATCTGCTCCTCTACCCCTCGGGCATCCTCCCCGAACGGCCAAGGCCACCGGCCCTCCCGCCCGTACCGCCGCACGACGCGGGCCCGGCACCGGAGCACCCCACGGATCCGACGCATCCGACGGAACTGGCGGAACTGGCGGAACTGGCGGAACTGACGGATCTGGCGGATCAGAAGAAACCCGCGGAACCCGCGGCGACGACCGCCGCGCCACGCCTGCCCGCCCCGGCGAAGCCCCCGGTTCTCCTGCTGCACGGCTTCATCGACAACCGTTCCATCTTCGTCCTGCTGCGCCGGTCGCTGGCCCAGCACGGCGGGCAGCCGGTCGAGTCGCTCAACTACTCGCCGCTGACCTGCGACATCCGCGCCGCGGCCACGCTGCTCGCCCGGCATGTGACGCAGTTGTGCGAGCGCACCGGGCAGCAGCGGATCGACATCGTGGGGCACAGCCTGGGCGGCCTCATCGCGCGGTACTACGTGCAGCGGCTCGGCGGCGACGAGCGTGTCCGCACCCTCGTCACGCTCGGCACCCCGCACGCGGGCACCCGGGTCGCGCCGCTCGCGGACGCGCACCCGATCGTGCGGCAGATGCGCCCCGGCTCGTCGGTGATCGAGGAGTTGAAGGAGCCGGCGCCCGGCTGCCGGACCCGGTTCGTGAGTTTCTGGAGCGACCTCGACCATCTGATGGTTCCGCTGGAGACGGCCTGCGTGGACCACCCCGACCTGCTCGTGCAGAACGTGCGGGTGACCGGCATCGGACATCTGGCGCTGCCGGTGCATCCCGCGGTCGCGGCCGGTGTCCGGCAGATCCTCGACGCCGCGCCGACCACGGAAGGAGCGCGCGCCGCCGACTCGGTCGGCGGTCTGACGGTGGCCTGACGACGCTCCGACGGCACGCAACACGGCGCTGAGGTCGAACGTTTCTCGAACTCAGCGCCAAAGCTGTGCCCACAGTCCACCGAAAGACGGCCGATTGCCCGTTTCCGCGGGAGGGGAAACCTGCGGAAGATTGTCGCGCCCTCGTACTGCCGGGTACAGTCGCCGCACTGCTCTGGCAGCCCCTGTTGTCGAGGCGAAAGAGAAGTTGGTGAACGACCGTCATCCGTCGGGGACCGCGCACTACGCGGCGCACGACGGTTACTCCACGACCAGCTTCGCCACCGATCCCCTCTTCGGTGACCTGCCGGGCGACAGCCCCTACGACACCGGTTCCCCTGGCGCCGGTACCTATGACACGGGCTCCTACGACACCGGCCACTGGTACGCCGACCCCGGCCACCAGCAGCAGTACACCGACCCGCACGCGTCCTCGTACGACACCGGCGGCTATGACACCACCGGCGCGTGGCCCGCTTCCGGGTACGGCGGTCACGGCGGGTACGAACAGACCGGCACCATCCCGGCCCAGTCCGGCGCGGCCGGGCACCACACCGGGCAGCACCACACCGGGCAGCACCACACGGGACAGCACCACACCGGGCAGTGGGACACCACGACGTACGGCGGCACGCAGACCTTCGAGACCCAGGCCTTCGAGACCCAGGCCTTCCAGGCACCGGCCTTCGACCCCCAGCACCTCGCGGCCCAGCCCTACGACACGCAGACCTTCGAGTCGCCGGTCTTCGGTGCGACGGCCTTCGACACGGGCGCGTACGACGCCACGCAGTGGAACTCCGGGGACAGCCACAGCACGGACACCGGCCAGATGGAAGCCGTGCACGAACCGGCGCCGTCCCCGGCCGAGTACGACACCGCCGAACCCGTCGCCGAACATCCCGAGCACCCCGAGCATCCCGAACCGGCTCCCGTAGAACGGGAGTTCACCTCACGCGCGGCGGCCCGCGGCCGCTCCCGGCGTCGTACGCCCGCCAAGCGCTCCGCACTGCTGACCGTCGCCGTGCCCTCGGTGTGCGTGGTCGGCATCGCCGGGATCGCGGCGGCCTCCGTCGGAGTCGGCGGGGGCGGCGACGACACGGACACGCAGGCCGTGTCGGCGTCCGAGGCGAAGGCGGTGAAACCGTCCACGGCCAACAACAAGCTGGACACCCAGCTCGCCGATCTCTCCCAGGACGCCGGTGACTTCGCCGACCGGGCGAGCCGCACCCAGGAACGTATCGACCTGAAGGCCAAGCAGGAGGCGGACCGCAAGAAGGCCGCCGAGGAGGCCGCGCGCAAGGAAGCGGCGCGCCCCAAGTTCGTGCTCCCGGTGAAGCAGCGCGGACTGAGCGCGTACTTCGGTCAGGCCGGGGTCAACTGGATGTCCTCGCACAGCGGCATCGACTTCCCCGTCAGCTACGGGACTCCGGTGATGTCCGCGACGGACGGCACCGTACGGACGCAGTGGAACAGCGCCTACGGAAACATGGCGATAGTGACCGCCAAGGACGGTACCGAGACCTGGTACTGCCATCTCTCCGCGCACACCGTGATGAGCGGGCCGGTCAAGGCCGGGGACGTCATCGCGCGCTCGGGCAACTCCGGGAACTCGACCGGACCGCACCTGCACTTCGAGGTACGGCCCGGCGGCGGCTCGGCGATCGACCCCCTGCCGTGGCTGCGCAGCCACGGCCTGGACCCGACCTGAGCCCCCCTGCAAAAAACTCCGCTACAGCTTCTCGACCGGCGCGTACCGCAGCAGCAGCCGCTTCGGCTTGGGGTCTCCGAAGTCGATCGTCGCCTCCGCGTTCGACCCCGAGCCGTTGACCCCGACCACCGTGCCGAGGCCGAACTGGTCGTGCGTGACGCGGTCGCCGACCGACAGCGACACCACCGGCTTCTCGCTCGCCCGCCGGGTGGCGAACGCGGGCGTCGAGCCGGTGCGCGAGCGCGACGAGGAGAGCGAGGCCGCGATGCCGCCGCCGATGCTCTTCGTCGAGGCCGCCGGCGTCGAGGGGCCCGTGCGCTTCCAGTCCAGGTGCGCGGCCGGGATCTCCTCCAGGAACCGCGACGGCGGGTTGTACGAGGGCTGGCCCCAGGCGCTGCGCATCGTGGACCGGGTCAGGTACAGCCGCTCCCGCGCGCGCGTGATGCCCACATAGGCGAGCCGGCGCTCCTCCTCCAGCTCCTTGGCCTGGCCGAGCGAGCGCATGTGCGGGAAGACGCCGTCCTCCAGGCCCGTCAGGAAGACCACCGGGAATTCCAGGCCCTTGGCGGTGTGCAGGGTCATCAGGGTGATGACGCCGCTGCCGTCGTCGTCCTCGTCGGGGATCTGGTCGGAGTCGGCGACGAGCGCGACCCGCTCCAGGAAGTCGGAGAGCGTGCCGCCGGAGACCGGGGCCTCCACGCCGTCGTCCTGCGCGCCCTCGTCCGAGGCGGCCAGCTCCTGCTCGAACTCCAGGGCCACGGCGGCGAGTTCCTGAAGGTTCTCGATGCGGGTCTCGTCCTGCGGGTCGGTGGAGGCCTGGAGCTCGGCGAGGTACCCGGTGCGCTCGAGGACCGCCTCCAGGACCGTCGCCGGACCGGCGCCCGACTCGACGATCGTGCGCAGGTCCTCCATGAGCGTGTTGAACCGCTTCACCGCGTTCGTCGAGCGGGCCGCCATGCCGTACGCCTCGTCGACGCGGCGCAGCGCCTGCGGGAAGCTGATCTTCTCGCGCAGCGACAGCGCGTCGATCATCGCCTCGGCGCGGTCGCCGATGCCGCGCTTCGGCACGTTCAGGATCCGGCGCAGCGGGACCGAGTCCTCCGGGTTGGAGAGCACCCGCAGATAGGCCAGGACGTCCCTGACCTCCTTGCGCTCGTAGAAGCGGACGCCGCCGACGACCTTGTAGGGCAGTCCTACGCGGATGAAGATCTCTTCGAAGACACGGGACTGCGCGTTCGTCCGGTAGAAGACGGCGACGTCGCCGGCCCGGGCGTCGCCCGCGTCCGTGAGGCGGTCGATCTCGTCGGCGATGAACTGGGCCTCGTCGTGCTCGGTGTCCGCGACGTAGCCGGTGATCTGGGCGCCCGCTCCCGCGTTCGTCCACAGGTTCTTCGGGCGGCGCGACTCGTTGCGCTCGATGACCGCGTTGGCCGCGGAGAGGATCGTCTGCGTGGAGCGGTAGTTCTGCTCCAGCATGATCGTCGTCGCGTCCGCGTAGTCCTCCTCGAAGTCGAGGATGTTGCGGATCGTGGCGCCGCGGAAGGCGTAGATCGACTGGTCGGCGTCACCGACGACGCACAGCTCGGCCGGGTCGCTGTCGGCCGGGCCCACCAGCTCCTTGACCAGCGCGTACTGCGCGTGGTTGGTGTCCTGGTACTCGTCGACCATGACGTGGCGGAAGCGGCGGTGGTAGTGCTCCGCGACGTCGGGGAACGCACGCAGCAGGTTCACCGTCGTCATGATCAGGTCGTCGAAGTCCAGCGCGTTCGCCTCGCGGAGGCGGGACTGGTACATCGCGTAGGCCTGGGCGAGGGTCTTCTCGAAGCCGTCGGCCGCCGTGCTCGCGAAGTCCTCCTCGTCGATCAGCTCGTTCTTCAGGTTGC
This sequence comes from Streptomyces sp. NPDC057694, assembly GCF_042799415.1. Classification (NCBI taxonomy): domain Bacteria; kingdom Bacillati; phylum Actinomycetota; class Actinomycetes; order Kitasatosporales; family Streptomycetaceae; genus Streptomyces; species Streptomyces sp. NPDC057694. The sequence goes on along the minus strand of NZ_JBHVIX010000003.1, from coordinate 339,656 downwards.
TGATCTTCGCGCTGAAGGACTTCGGCGGGAACTTCTTCGGGTCCAGGTCCAGGTCGCGGCAGACGAGCGCCATGAGGCGCTTGCTGTCGGCCGCGTCGTAGATCGAGAAGGAGGACGTGAAGCCCAGCTTCTTGCTCTCCCGGCGCAGGATGCGCACGCAGGCGCTGTGGAAGGTCGACACCCACATCGCGTTGGCCCGCGGGCCGACGAGGGCCTCGACGCGCTCCTTCATCTCGCCCGCGGCCTTGTTCGTGAACGTGATCGCGAGGATCTGGCCCGGGTGGACGCCGCGCTCGGCGAGCAGGTACGCGATGCGGTGCGTCAGGACGCGGGTCTTGCCGGAGCCGGCGCCCGCGACGATGAGCAGGGGCGAGCCGCCGTGGACGACGGCCGCCCGCTGATTCTCGTTCAACCCCTCCAGGAGGGATTCCGCGTCGACGGCCGGGCGCGGGGCGCCGTCCCGGTAGTACGCGTCCCTGGCCGGTGGCACGTCGAACTTCCCGCCGAACAGATCGTCCGGGATCGGCTCCGGCGCGCTGTCGTGGGCGGGGTCCTCGGGCGGCGGCGGGGGCTGCTCCGCGCCGCTCTGGAGGCTGGCCAGGAAACTGTCGTCAAAGAGGCTGCTCATCGCCGTACGAGTCTAGGCCGCCCCACTGACAGAGCGCCGCCGCCTTTGCGATACCGGGCCTCCGCCGCCGTGCGGGAGCGCGGACGCGGCGTGTTCCGCATGACGCAGATCACTCGCCGCTCCCCCGGCCGCGGATCATGCCGCCACATCGGCACACAGCCGGATAAACAGACCGAGAACCGATCAAGAAATGGACGCGCGGCACCCCTCGGGTCCCCCGACCGCAGCAAGGTCACGAAAATGTATCGGGCATATCGCACATCAACCTTCACAGCAGCAACACGAGTTGGCTACCGTGCTGCGCGGGCCGTCCGTCCCCCCGCCCGCGATCGTCGCGGCGAGCGGGCAGCCCCCGCTGAGTTCCGTACGCCGTGAGGCAGGGAACCGGGGACCCACCGACCTTGGGGTGAATCGGCTCGACGGCCCGGCAGTACCGGGCGGTGGAGCGTAGGGCGACCTTCCTGGCCCGAACCCGACAGCTAACCCGGTAGGCGGATGACGGAAGGAGTCGCCAGCCTTGGCGTCGCACCGCAAGCCGCGCAACCGGTCCCGACTCGCCGGCGGTCTTCGCACGACCCCCGCGATCGGCATCACCACCGCCGCCCTCACCTCTGTCGCCCTGCTCTCGCAGACGGCGCAGGCCGCTCCCGCGCAGCCGGACCGGCCGAGCCTGGAAGAGGTCCAGAAGAAGGTCGACACCCTGTACCGCCAGGCCGAGGTCGCCACGCAGAAGTACAACGCGGCCAAGGAGCAGACCACCGGCAAGAAGCAGCAGGTCGACCGGCTCCTCGACGACATCGCGCAGCGCACCGAGAAGATGAACAAGGCCCGCCAGGAACTGGGCCGGTACGCCGCCGAGCAGTACCGCTCGGGCGGGATGAGCGACACCGCGACGATGTTCCTCGCCGACAACCCCGAGGACTACTTCGCGCAGGACCAACTGCTCAGCCGGATGACGAACGAGCAGAAGAAGGCCGTCGACGACTTCCAGGACGAGCAGCGCAAGACGGCGAAGAAGCGCACCGAGGCGCAGGAGAACCTGCGCCAGCTCGCCGGTTCTCAGGAGGAGCTGCAGAGCTCCAAGGAAGCCGTGCAGACGAAGCTGTCCGACGCGCGGCAGCTGCTCTCCAAGCTGACCGCCGAGGAGAAGGCGCGGCTCGCGCGGATCGAGAAGGCCAAGGAGGAGGCGGCCCGGAAGAAGGCTGCCGAGCTGGCGCAGCAGCAGAAGGAGGCCGAGGCCGCCAAGCAGAAGGCGGCCGAGGAGAAGGCCGCCCAGGAGGGCGCGTCGGGCTCCGGCTCGACGGGGTCGTCATCGGGGTCGTCCGGTTCGTCGTCCGGCTACGCCGCCAAGGCCGCGCAGGCCCTCGCCTTCGCCAAGGCCCAGGAGGGCAAGCCGTACGTGTGGGGCGCCACGGGCCCCGACTCCTACGACTGCTCGGGCCTGACCCAGGCCGCCTGGAAGGCCGCCGGCATCACGCTGCCGCGCACCACCTGGGACCAGGTCGAGGTCGGCACGACGGTCTCGCTCTCCGACATCCAGCCCGGCGACCTGGTGTTCTTCTACGACGACATCAGCCACGTCGGCCTCTACCTCGGCGACGGGATGATGATCCACGCCCCGAAGCCGGGCGCGTACGTGCGCGAGGAGTCCATCTACTACGACGGCACCTCGTCGATCCACAGCGTGGTGCGCCCCGCCTGAGCGGAGCCCGGACCGTCTCAGGTCCAGAGCACCGCGATGAAGATGTTCGCGACGGTGAGCGCGCCGACCGTCGCGAACAGGCCCTTCTCGGCCTTCTCCTCGTCCCGCTTCACATACACGATGCCGAGGATGACGATCAGGATCGCGAGCTTCACGCCGATCTTGATGTTGTTGACAGTGTTGTCGTCGGCCTGATTGAGGCCGACGAGGGCGACACCGGTCACCAGCATGGTCAGGGCGCCGTGCAGCATCGCCTTGTTGAAGCGGGCGGTGCCCTTGCCCATCGCCGACATCTGCGTGAGGAAGCCGCCGAGCAGCGAGGCGATGCCGATGATGTGCAGGCCGACGAAGAGATGGATGAGTACGTCCATGGTTCCGGAGCCTAACGGGACGCAGGGGACGCCTCGCCACCGATCCCCCACGAGCACGCATGGTCGCCGACCTGTCACCCTCTGACGCCGTCCACAACAAAGGGAGCAGTTCCGAACAATCCCACACCAACCCGTTACGCCGAGGTTTAGCGTCCTTCCTCAGGTGACCGGCTCCCCACCGCCGCCCGGGCCAGGGGCGGCAGTCGGCCACCACCGCCGAGGAGAGTCCGGCGGCGGCCCGTTCCCCCTGTGCGGGCCGCCGCCGGGCGTATGACGACGGCGGTCGTACGATCCGGAAGGACGTGGCACTTCGTGCCGGCAGCGCATCGCAAGCCCAGGCAGCGCTCGCTCAGCGGCCATACGGCCCGCACCGCGGCCACCCTCGCCCTCGCCTCCGCGGCGGGCGCCACCGCCTTCGAGAGCGGCACGGCGCACGCGGAGCCGGACCTCAGCCCCGCTCAGGTGAAGGCGAAGGTCGACCGGCTCTACCAGGAGGCGGAGGTCGCCACCGACAAGTACAACGGCGCGCAGGAGGACGCCGACCGGGCCCGCAAGAAGGTCAGGTCGCTCCAGGACGAGGCGGCCCGGCGCGAGGAGGCCCTGAACTCCGAGCGGCAGCGCCTCGGCTCGACGGCCGCCGCCCAGTACCGCACCGGTGGCGTCGACCCGTCGCTCCAGCTCCTGCTCTCCTCCTCCCCCGACCGCTATCTCGACCAGGCGTCCCTCGTCGACCGGGTCGGTACCCGGCAGGCGGCGACGATCTCCCGGGTGCGCGCACAGTTGCGCGGTGTCGAGCAGTTGCGCAGCCAGGCCGACGGCCAGGTCTCCGAACTCCGCGCCAAGCAGCAGGAGTTGGCCCGCCAGAAGAAGACCGTCACGGGCAAGCTGGGCGAGGCCCGCGACCTCCTGGACCGGCTCACCCCGGCCGAGCGCGCCGTCGCCTCGGGCGCCGGGACCGGCGCGGCCACCACGGCCGGCGCGACCACCGCGGCGGGAGCCGACCGCGCCTCGCGCTCCGGCGCCGACACCGGCCGGACGACGCCGACGGCCACGGCCCCCAACTCCCGCGCGGCGGCCGCCATCGCGTACGCGCGCCAGGCCCTCGGCAGCCCCTACGTCTGGGGCGCGACGGGTCCGAACGCCTTCGACTGCTCCGGCCTCACGCAGGCCGCGTACCGCGCGGCGGGCGTCTCCATCCCGCGTACCACCTACGCGCAGATCAACGCGGGACAGCGCGTGTCCCGGTCCGAGCTGCAACCGGGCGACCTGGTGTTCTTCTACTCCGGCATCAGTCACGTCGGCCTCTACATCGGCAACGGCGAGATGATCCACGCCCCGAACCCGAGCGCGCCGGTGCGGATCGCGCCGATCGACCAGATGCCCTTCGCGGGGGCGGCCCGGGTGGTGTGACCGCTCCCCGCCCTCAGGGTCCTCAGGCGGCCTTCTCCCACACGGAGACGTGCTTGCGGCTCTCGCTCGTGAAGGGCTCGCGGGTCCATCCGTCCCACCGCTCGCGCAGCCGCAGCCCGGCGATCCGCGCCATGAGGTCGAGTTCGGACGGCCATACGTACCTGAAGGGGAGGGACCAGAACGTGCCCTGCCCGGTCCCGGGATCCACGCTGAAGTAGTTCGAACTCATGGCCTGGGTCGCCACGTCGTACCGGTCGAACGCCCACCGGGTGTCGCTGACGTGGAAGGGCACGGCCTCCTGTCCGTACGGCAGCAGCCGCAGGTCCGGCACCATGAGTTCCACGACGAAGGTGCCGCCGGGGGCGAGATGGGCGGCGGCGTTGACGAAGCAGTCGACCTGGGCGTCCTGGGTGGTCAGGTTGCTGATGGTGTTGAACACGAGGTAGGCGAGCGAGAAGCCGCCCGCCCCGTCGGCCCGCGCCGTCGCGAAGTCCCCCATCGTGACGGGGATGCGGTCGCCGCCCGGCTTGGCGCGCAGGCGGGCGACCATGGCGCCGGACAGGTCGATGCCGTGGACCCCGATCCCGCGCGCGGCGAGCGGGAGGGCGACGCGGCCGGTGCCGATGCCGAACTCCACCGCCCTTCCCCCGCCCGCGAGTTCGGTCAGCAGGTCGAGGGTGGGGTCGAGGGTCTCGGGGGTGAACATGGAGGCGGAGGACCGGTCGTAGTCCGCCGCGATGGATTCCGGGAAGTAGCCGTCGTCTCCAGTGACCATCCGAGGACCGTAGGGCCCGCGGGCACCCGGGCGCACCCGGTTTTCCCGGCCGGGCTGGAGCGTTCACCCACAGGCGATTGCAAGGACTATCTCGCGTTCGTTGCATTATCGCGCAGGCCCATTGCATCAATTCGGCGCCATTGACGTGCAGTTACTCACTCCGCGAGCAACATCAGCATTGCCTGACTCACGAACGCAACGTAGCGTTTCACTCATCGGAAACAACGAGTCGCCAGGTTGAAGGAGTGCACGATGTCGAACCGTTCGGAGCTGCGGGAACTCGCCCAGGAGATCGTCGACTCCGGTTTCACCGGGGTGCAGTTGCGCGTGAACGACGCGGACGGCGAGTGGGTCGGCACCGCCGGAGTGCGCGAACTGGGCGGCACCGAACAGCCGCCGGCCGACGGGCGGGTGCGGATCGGCAGCAACACCAAGACCTTCACCGCGACGGTGATGCTCCAGCTCGTGGCCGACGGCCTGGTCGACCTCGACGGCCAAGTCGCCGCGATATTGCCCGAATTCGGGTTCGACCCGCGGATCACCGTACGGATGCTGCTCCAGCACACCAGCGGGCTCTTCAACTTCACCGGCGAGTACTACGAGGACGGGACCGTCGCGCCGGGCATGCCCTGGCAGGGCAAGGAGTGGGTCGAGGGCCGGTTCGCCGCGCACCTCCCGGAGGAGCTGGTGCGGTTCTCGCTGTCGAAGCCGGCCCGCTTCGAGCCGGGCACCGACTGGAGCTACGCCAACACCAACTACGTCGTGGCACGGCTGGTGATCGAGGAGGTCACCGGCCGCCCACTGGCCGAGGAGATGCGGCTGCGCATCCTGGAGCCGCTCGGCCTCGCGGACACCTTCATGCCCGGCGACACCCAGGTGGACCTCCCCGAACCGCACGCCCACGCCTACTACCGGTACGAGGAGGACGGCTCGGAGACGGTCGTCGACGTCACCCGGCAGAACGCGTCCTGGATCTCCACCGGCGGCGACATGGTCTCGACCACCGAGGACCTGCACACGTTCATCCGGGCCCTCGTGACCGGCCGGCTCCTGCCCGCCCCGCTGCTCGCCGAGATGTGCACCCCGGAGTCCAAGGCCCACTACGGCCTCGGGGTCTTCGTCCAGGAGACACCGGGCGGCTCCACCGTCATCACCCACAACGGCGGCATCGCCGGCCACGGCGCGCTGATGTACAGCACGCCCGACGGCCGTACGACGCTGACCGCCGCCCTGAACTACGTGGACGACGCCACCCTCTCCCTGGCCGTCCCGTTCCAGGAGGCCACGCAGAAGCTGGTGAAGGCGGTGTTCGCCACGGAGTCCAAGGAGACCGAGGAGGCTACGGAATCGGCACGGTGAGGCCGTTGTCACCGCTCAGGTTCGCACCGAACAGGGCCTTCGCCGACGGTGCGCCGATGTCCGTCGGGTTGATCGCGACCGAGTTCGTGGCCGTCAACCCGGCGGTGGCGCCGCGCAGTTGCCACACCGCGCCGCCGTTGACGACGCTGCCCAGGTCCTCGCCGGGCGCGCCCGCGACCAGGTCGGCCTTGCCGTCGCCCGTCACGTCGAGCAGCCGCACCGCACCGCCGAACGCGTCACCGGCCTCCGCGACGCCCGGGACGCCCGCCGTGTCCTGGTGGAACGCCTGCGCGCCGGTGCCGGTGAGGCCGCCGCTGCCGCCCTTGAGCAGCACCACGGCGCCGGCCAGCTTCTTCGTGCCGATCGCCTCGCCGGGGACACCGACGGCCAGGTCGGCGTATCCGTCGCCGTTCACGTCGGCCGCGTTCAGGCGCGAGCCGAACTGATCGCCCTTCTCGCTCGCCCCGGGCACGCCCGCCGTGCTCTGCGTGATCGTCTTCGTGCGGGTGGTGCTGACGCCGGTCGCCGAGCCGTAGTAGATCTTGACGGTGCCGGGGTCCGTGTCGGTGCCCTCGGTGATCTCGCCCGGCCAGACGCGGGTGGCGAGGTCGGCCTTGCCGTCCTTGTCGAAGTCACCGACGGCGGCGGCCGCCGCGGAGGGCAGGGGCGTCGAGGTCGCGGACAGGCCGTTCTTGGTGCCGAGCCAGAGCTTGCCGCCCTCGGCGTGGTTCTCGTAGACGTAGAAGGTCGCGAGGTCCTCGATGCCGTCGCCGTTGAAGTCGCCCGAGGTGGTCGTGTCGATGAAGTTGTCGGTGCTGTACACCTTCACCTGCTGCTCGCGGGCGGGGGCGCCGTCGCGGCCGATGGGGCCGTAGAGGACGGCGTGGTAGTCGTAGTCGTCGCCGTGGTTCATGAACAGGTCGGTGTGGCCGTCGCCGTCGAAGTCGCCGGCGGTCAGGTCCTCGCCGATCGAGGTGTTCGCGGGCGCGGCGATACGGACGGAGTCCGCGCCGGTCATGCCGCCCTTGCGGCCCCACAGGACGGTCACCGCCCCATTGACCCCGGCGGTCGCGTCGTACTCGCTGGAGACCGCGGCCAGGTCGGTCAGGCCGTCGCCGTCCAGGTCGCGGGAGACCATCGCGTAGCCGAACCTGTGGTCGTCGCCGGACGCGCCGGGCACGCCCGCGGTGTCCTGGGTGAAGACCTTGGTGCGCGCCGGGTCGATGCCGTGCGCCGAGCCGTAGCTGACCGTGATGTAACCGGCCCAGGTGTGGCCGCCGACCTTCGCCTGCGGGGCGGCGACGGCGACGTCCTGGTAGCCGTCGCCGTCGAAGTCCTCGCGCACGGTGGTGGACCGGGTCTGCGCGGACGCGGTCCCGGCGATGAGCGGTACGCCCAGCGAGCCGATCATCGCGGCGGCTATGGCGGTCGACAGGACAGGTCTGCGGATGGACACGGTTCCTCCTCGTGAATGTAGTCGTCTTCGAGACGCGCGTGAACGGCCGATGGTTGCGCACCGAAGACCGGGTGAACCCCTTCGGCTTTCGGTTCGTCACCGCTTTTCGACTCCCGTGTCACAGGGGCGTCTTGATCGATTGTGGCCCGCAACGGATCACCGGCAAGTGGGTGTCCTATGAAACGACAGCGCGAAACAGCAAACGCCCCACCGTTTCTCAGGAGCCCCCATGCGTACGAAGAAGTACTCCGCTCTCGCCCTTGTCGTCGCCGCCGCCGGCCTCTCGCTGACCGCGTGCGGCGGTGCGGACGGATCCGATGCGGCCTCCGGCAGCGGCAGCACCTCCACGGCGGCGAGCGGGTCCACGGACAGCAAGTCCTCGGACGCGACCGGCTCGGACTCCTCCGGCTCGGACTCCACCGGCTCGGACTCCTCCGGCACCAAGCTCTCCGACCGGACCGGGACCAAGGCCCAGAGCGCGGGCTCCGGCTCGGCCTCGACGTCGGCCTCGACGTGCAAGACCGACCACCTCACCGGGACCGCCGCCGCCTCGGGCGTGAAGAACGAGATCGTCGTCAGCCTGAAGAACACCGGCTCCACCACGTGCACCATGCACGGCTTCCCCGGCGTCCAGCTGATCGGCCCCGACGGGCTGGGCGACACCGGCCCCGACGCCGCCCGCACCGACGCCAAGGCCCCCACCGTCACCGTCGGCCCCGGCGAGGAGAACCGCTTCCTGCTCCGCTGGATCCCCGACAGCAAGGGCAAGAAGTTCACGCGGCTGTCCGTCACCCCGCCCAACGAGACCGTCTCGGAGATCGTGAACCTCGACGGGCTGGACATCACCGTCCCGGCCGACGGCGGCAGCTCCCCCGACGTCTTCGTCGACCCGGTCGGCTACCACGTCGGCTCCGGCAAGTAACCGCGGGACGGTCGGGTGGGGGGGCGTCAGTCCTTGCGGCCCTGCACCGCGACGGTGACCCCGAGCCCGACCATCGCGAGCCCGCCGATCCCGCCGACCGCGGCGAGCCGGCGCGGTGAACGGGCGAACCAGTCGCGGGCCGTGGCCGCCACGAGGCCCCAGATGCTGTCCGACGTCACCGCGATGATGTTGAACACCAGCCCGAGCAGCAGCATCTGAAGCACGGTGTGCCCGGCCCCGCGGTCCACGAACTGCGGCAGGACCGCCGCGAAGAAGACGATCGTCTTGGGGTTCGCGACGCCGACCGCGAATCCCTCCCAGAAGGTCCGCGACCCCTTCGCGGGCTCCGCGCCCGCCCCGGCGAACACCGTCTGGAGCGAGCGGCGCCGGCGGATCGCCTGCACCCCCAGGTAGATCAGGTAGGCCGCGCCCGCCAGCTTCAGCACGGTGAAGACGGCGATCGAGCGCTCCACGACCGCGCCGACGCCGAGGGCCACGGCGGCGACGAGGACATAGGACCCCGCCGTGTTCCCGACGACCGTGGTCAGCGCGGCGCGGCGGCCCTGGGCGAGGGCCCGGCCGACGACGAACAGGACGCTCGGGCCGGGGATGACGATGAGGAGGAGGGACATCGCGGCGAAGGCGAGAAGCCGGTCGGTGGACACCATGCAGCCATGAGGACACAGGGGCGCCCGCCCCGTCCACCGAGTAAAGAAGACCGGGCGGTCAAGAAGACCGGGCGGTCAGACCAGCCGTCGCGCCGTCGCCCACCGGGTCAGCTCGTGCCGGTTGGAGAGCTGGAGCTTGCGCAGCACCGCCGAGACGTGCGACTCGACCGTCTTCACCGAGATGAACAGCTGCTTGGCGATCTCCTTGTACGCGTAGCCGCGGGCTATGAGGCGCAGCACCTCGCGCTCGCGCTGGGTGAGCCGGTCCAGGTCCTCGTCGACCGGCGGCGCGTCCGTGGAGGCGAACGCGTCGAGCACGAAGCCCGCGAGCCGCGGGGAGAACACCGCGTCGCCGTCCTGCACACGGAAGACCGAGTCGACCAGATCGGTGCCGGTGATGGTCTTGGTGACGTAGCCGCGGGCGCCGCCGCGGATCACGCCGATGACGTCCTCCGCCGCGTCCGACACGGACAGGGCGAGGAAACGCACCGGGCTCTCGGCGTCGGCCATCAACGCCGCGCTGCGGCGCAGCACTTCGACACCGCCGCCGCCCGGGAGGTGGACGTCGAGGAGGACGACCTCGGGGCGGGTCGCCGTGATGACGGTGACCGCCTGGTCGACGTCGGCCGCCTCGCCGACGACCTCGACGCCCGTCGTCTCGGTGCGGCCGATCTCGGCCTGGACGCCCGTACGGAACATCCTGTGGTCGTCGACCAGGACCACCCGCACGTGCCGTCCGGGGCCCTGCTCCGCCGCTGCGTCGGTCATGACGTCCTCTCCGCCCTCTTCATGGTCAGTTCGACCTCCGTGCCGCCGTCGGGCACCGCCCGCAGACGGGCCGTGCCGCCGTTGCGTTCCATCCGGCCGATGATCGATTCTCTTACGCCCATGCGGTCGGCGGGCACGGAATCCATGTCGAAGCCCGGCCCACGGTCGCGTACGGACACGAACACCTCGGCCCCCTCGCCGGTCGTCTCGATCTCCGCGAAGACCTGCACCGCGCCGCCCTCGCCACCGTACTTGGCGGCGTTCACCATCGCCTCCCTCGCGGCCTGCATCTGTGCCGTGAGGGCCTCGTCGAGCGGGCAGTCGCCGACGACCACGACCTCCAGGGGGACGCCGTGCTTGTCCTCGACCTCGGCCGCGTTGCGCTTGACGGCCTCCGCGACCGTCTCGGGCTCCTGCGGGTTCTCGGCCGCGGCCGGCTTGTAGAGCCAGGCGCGCAGGTCGCGTTCCTGGGCGCGGGCGAGGCGGCGCACCTCGCTGGCGCTGTCCGCGTTGCGCTGGATCAGGGTCAGGGTGTGCAGCACCGAGTCGTGGACGTGGGCGGCGACCTCGGCCCGCTCCTGCGCGCGGATGCGCATCAGGCGCTCCTCGGAGAGGTCCTGCGTCATGCGGATCAGATAGGGGCCCGCGAGCAGCGCGATGCCGACCAGCACGGCGAGCGCCGCCTGGAGGATCGAGCCGAGGTGCTCGGTGGAGCCCTGGGTGACGAAGATGCCGGTCACGCCCGCGCCGACCAGGACGACCCCGGCGGCGGCGCGCGCCAGGTTCAGGGTGCGCCTGCGGCGGCCGACCTCGGCCCAGCGGGCCCTGCGCGCGTTGTCCGCCTGGCGCCACACCAGGGCGACGCCCGCGCCGACCAGGATGGAGGGGACGAGGTATGCCTTGGCGCTGCCGGAGAGGTGGACGTTCTGTACGAAGATCATCGCGACGACGACCATCAGGACGAGCGCGAGGATCTGCCCCTTGTCGGGGCGGCGCGCCACCAGTCTGCGGCGGCCGTCGGCGGAGACCTCCGTGGTGAGGACCGACGAGGTCAGGGGCCGGTCGGCGCCGACGCCTCCGACGCCCAGCGGGACGAAGAACCAGAACGCCGCGTACAGCAGGGCGCCGAGCCCGTCGGCCATGAACAGGCCGACGAAGACCAGCCGCACCCAGATGACGGGCAGGCCGAGATGCCCGGCCAGGCCCCGCGCGACTCCGCCCAGCCAGCGTCCGTCGCTGCTTCGGTAGAGCTTGCGCGGCGGCCGCGGGTCTTCCACGAGGGGGGCGGTCGCTGCTTCCGGCATGCCACCGATCGTCACACGGCGGGGTGGTGCGGGGCATCAGGGTCGGGCCCCGATACTCCCCTGATCTTCGCGGCCGGGGCGGTGGGTACCACGATGGGTGCCTCAGGGACGATCTCAGGGTCCGTCCAGGGTTGTCCCGACTGCCGTCGGCGGCCCCGGCCCGCCACCATGGACGTATGACGCAAGAGGATGCCCCGGCCGCCACCGCGGCCCCGAGTGGAGAGCGGGAGCCCGCCCCGCTGCGCCGGTTCCGCCGGGACCGCCGGCACAAGACGCTGGGCGGGGTGTGCGCGGGGCTCGGCCGGCACTGCGACATGGACCCGGTGATCTTCCGGATCGGCCTGTCCGTGCTCGCCGTGACCGGCGGCGTGGGCCTGATCTTCTACGGCTTCGCGTGGCTGTTCGTGGCGTACGACGACGAGGACGAGAACGAGTTCAGGAAGCTGCTCACCGGGCGGGTCGACGGGCCGGGACTCGCCGCCATCGTCACCGCGCTGGTCGGCTGCGGTGTCTTCCTCTCCATGCTGAACAACGGCGGAGCGCTCTCCTTCGCCGCCGTCCTCGCCCTGCTCCTGGCGGGTTCCGGTTACTGGTCGCAGCGGCGCACCACCACCGCCGAGGCCGACCCGGTCGCCGCGCAGGCCGTCGCCGACGCGCCGCCCGAGGCGCAGGCGCCGCCGGTGGCCGGGGCGCCGTCGTGGTGGCGCGATCCGATCGTCAAGGACGGTACGCACGTCGGGGGCACCGGGTACTTCTGGGGGCCGCCGGACGCGGCCCGGACCGCCGCCGCGCCCTCCGGGGGGCGGCCCGCCGGGTGGGGGCGGCCCGTGGCGCCCGAACGGCCTCGCGGACCGCGCGGGATCGGGGCGCTCACCTTCCTGGGCGCACTCGTCGCGGGTCTGGTCGGCGCCGGCGCCACCTGGGACGACCGCTCCCTCGGCCACAGCCTCCAGACCGGGCTGGCCTGCGCGCTGGCCGTCTTCGGGCTCGGCATCGCGGTCAGCGCCTTCCGCGGGCGCACCGGCGTCGGCTCGATCGTCCTCGCCGTCGTCACGGCGGGACTGCTCACGGCGTCCGCCGCGCTGCCCTCCAACATCAGTACGCAGTGGATGCGCACGGACTGGACACCGGCGAGCGCCGCCGATGTCTCCGCCAAGTACGAGCTGGGGTCCGGGGTCGGCACGCTCGATCTGACCAAGGTCCGGCCGGGTGCGGGGAAGAAGGTGTCCGTGCACGTGGAGGTCGGCGCCGGGCAGGCGAAGGTCGTCGTGCCCGCGGGGGCGACGGTGGAGCTGCACGCCGAGGTCGGGGTCGGGGACATCCAGTTGCCCGGCGACACCTCGAACGACGTCGACGTCAGGCCTGGCGTCGAGAAGCGCAAGACGCTCGATCCGCCGCCCGGCACGAAGGCCTCCGGCACGGTGGAGCTGCATGTCGAGGTCGGGGTCGGACAGGTGGAGGTGTCCCGTGCGGCGTGAATTCCGTCCCGGGCGGTTGCTGGCCGGGGTCGTTCTGATGGTGACCGGGGTCGTGTACTTCGGCGACGCCGGTGGGGCGTGGGACACGCCGTGGTTCACGGCGATTCCCTTGGTGGTCGGAGGCCTGTGCCTGGCCGGCGCCGTAGGAACGGTGACCCACGCGGTACGGCACCGCCGGTCTCAGGGGTCCCGATAGTGCCCGGTAGCGGCTCTCGTCACGGCTGGTCGCGCGGTTCCCCGCGCCCCTGATGGGTCGTCGTTCGGCTGACGGCCGGTGGCCTCTTCTCGCGCAGTTCCCCGCGCCCCTGAAGGGTTGACCTTCGACTGACGGCCGGTGGGGCTTCTCGCGCAGTTCCCCGCGCCCCTGAGGCAGGCGCTACGCGCCGCCTCCCCTTGAGGCTGCGCTTCGCGCGCCTCTCCTGAAGGGGGCGGCGCGCCTCTGATGAGATGGCGCACGCAGTGCGCATCTCAGGGGCGCGGGGAACTGCGCGAGAAGCGGCCACCGGCCCGCGCGTGAAGAACTACCCAGGGGCGCGGGGAACTGCGCGACCAGCCCCCACCCACCCGGAGCCGAGCTACAACCCGCGCCGCCGCCCCCTCCACCACGCATCCACCGACCACACAGCCGCCCCAGCCAGAACCAACGGCAGCCAAGCCATCAGATACGCCAAGTCGTTGCCGAGGTAATACGGCTCCGTCTGCCAGCTCACCGTCAGCCACAGGCTCAAAGAGATCAGCGCACCGCCGAGAGCCGCGATCCGGGCCAGCACACCGAGCAGCGTGCCGATACCGACCACCAGCTCGCCGAAGGCAATCGCGTAGCCGAACCCCGAAGGAGACTTCAGCGCCAGATCGACGAGCGCCGGAATCGCGGAGCTGTCACGGACCCCGCGCATCTGATCCCCGATCGACCCGGCCCCCGAAGACTTGAAGAACGCGCTGTCGCTGAGCTTGTCGTACGCCGCGTAGATGAACGTGATGCCGAGAAAGACGCGCAGCGGCACCAGCGCGTACCGCTGCGCGGTCTCCCGCCAGTTGCCGCGCCCTCTGTCGACATATCCGGTGTACGCGTCGGTCCGCATGCCGTGGGCCATCACCGCTCCGCCGCCTCTCGCGCCTGGGCGCTCCACACGCCTTTACCCGACCATACGTACGAGAGACGCGTTCGGCTCAGTACTGATCGGTATGGCTCAATCCGTGACGTCGATCGGGCAGCGATTGGTCTCGACGCCGGTCGCCGTGATGACCTGCACCTCCACCCGGCCGGGCTCGACGTCCACCGGCACCGGCACGGTGAGCAGCGCGTCCGCCGGGTTGGTGAAGCCGCCCGCGACCGGCACCAGCGGCACGTGCACATGGACCGGACCGATGCGCACCGCGACCCGGGCCAGCTGATCGGCGCCGCCCGCGCCCGGCGGCACGAAGCCGGTGCCGCGGATCTCGATGTCGTCGCCGGTGCGGATGGGCGCGTCGAGGTCACCGGCCTCCCGGGCCCGCACCACGGAGAGGATGACCGGACGGCCGCCCTCGGCGTACTTGCCGGCCAGGTACGTCGCCGCGGACACGACGACGAGGACGGCGAGGCCCCAGGGCAGGTCGGGGAGCTGCTCGGGGCGGCGGGCGAGGCGCGCCCCGGCCCAGATGACGGCGGCCGCGCACACGGCCACGTACTGCGTGTCGGTGAAGCTGCCGCGCCCCGAGTCGTCGGTGAGCAGGTCGGCCGCGCGCGGCCGGGCGGCCCGCACCTTCTGCAGGCGCTGCCCGGCGATCCGGAGCCCGACGACCCGCCGCACCAGCACCGCGACCGCGCAGACCACGGCGAGAACCGTCAACAGACCTGCCCCGGCGGCGAGTTCGAGGCCGTCGATGAGCGCGTCGCGGCGGGCCGGGCCGGAGGCGGCCGCGAGTTCACCGGCGAGGACCAGCACCGCGTACACCGAAAGGAGCACCACACCGCCCGCCACCGCCCGCGAGGTCGACAGCCGGTTGTCCTCGCCGATCAGCGGCGCGAGCACCCCGCCGCGCGCCCGGTGCCAGTAGGCGGCGCCGGTCAGCAGCGCGCCGACCAGCACGGCGGCGACGAGGCCGGCCGTGCGGGCGGCCGTCCAGCCCGCTCCGAGCGCGGTGAGGAGCTGCACCAGGAGCAGCACCCCGGCGGCGCCCCAGACGACGTACAGGGTGCGCGGCCACAACCCGGCCAGCCAGGCCGTGCCCTCCTCGCGGCCGCGGTCGGCGACGGCCTGTGCGGACAGGGTGAGTTCGTCGGAGATCCACTGCCGGGAGGCTCCGGCCGAATGGGCGACGGCGGGCGGCAGTCCGGTGCCGGCCGCCAGCTCGTCCCGCTTGGCCAGGAACGCGGCGACCGCCCTGCGGTGCCCCTGGCGTGCGCCGTGCGGACAGTCGCCGCACACGCAGCCGCCCCCGTGCGTGTCCTGCCCCTGCCGCGCTTCCTGCACCGCCACCGTCGTTCCCCCAGTCAACTTCCTTGTGATGCCAGGGAATTGTGCCGTACCGGAGGTACGCTCCGGCGCGCAGGTCCACCCCTAGGGCCTGAACGGCTTTCGCCCGCATTGACCGAAGTGTTGACGACACTGCGAGAATTTCCGTATGGCCGAGATCATCCAGCGTGACGGAACCTGGGCCTTCGACGGAACCACGGTCCGCATCACCCCAGGTCTGCACCGCAGTGTGGCGCTGCTGCGGCAGACGTACGGCGAGATCGACGTGCCGCTGACGGCCGTCGCGGGCGTCGCCTACGAGCCGGAGCGGCGCCGCGGCCGGCTCCGCCTGACCCTGCGCGAGGCCGCCGATCCGCTCCTCCAGGCCACGGGCGGCCGTCTCCCGGAGGCCGCGGACCCCTTCCGCCTCGCCGTCGACACGGACCGGTCCGGTGTCGCCGAGTATCTCGCCGAGGAGATACGGCAGGCGCTGCTCCTCGAACAACTCCCGGACGGGCCCGCCGAGTCGTACCTCGTGCCCGGCCCCGCCGTACCGGTCTCGGTCCGCTCCAGCGACGGCATGGTCTCCTTCGACGGGAGCCGGGTCCGGATCGACTGGAGCGACACCTCGGACCGGGTGAAGCGGGCGACGGGCCCGCGGATCATCGCGCTCGGCGATCTGGACGGGGTCGACTGGGTGCCCAACTCCGGTTACGAGGACGGGTTCCTGCGCTTCGTCACCAAGGGCGCCGCGGACACCGCCCCGCACGTCAAGCTGCCGCCGGAGAAGGACCCGTACGCCCTCGATCTGTGGGGCAACGCCCGCAAGGACCTGCTGACGGCGCTCGTCGCGGCGGCGGTCACGGCCCGGCTGCCGCACCCGTCGACGCCCCGGGAAGCCCTGTCGGCGGTGCCGGGGCCTTTGCGGGCCGATCATGACGTACTGCTGCGCAGGCTGCGCGAGCTGGGTGACCTGCACCGCCAAGGGGTCCTGACCGAGGACGAGTTCACCCTGACGAAGCAGGTCGTGCTCCGAGACTTCCGCTGATCCACACGCGCAGTTCCCCGCGCCCCTTATCGGGTTGTCGTTCGGCTGACGGCCGGTGGCCGCTTCTCGCGCAGTTCCCCGCGCCCCTGGAGATGCGCACTGCGTGCGCTATCTCCATCGAGGCGCGCGAAGCGCAGCCTCAAGGGGAGGCGGCGCGAAGCGCCTGCCTCAGGGGCGCGGGGAACTGCGCGGCCAGCCACGACGCGGCCCGCAGACGATCGACTACGCCAGAAACTCCGGCTCGCTGCGCGTGATGTCCTGCCACATGCTCTGGTAGTTGATCCACGCGACAAGGTCGCCGCCCGTCCGATCCCGGGTCGCCACGGCCTGGCGGCGATCGATGAGCACAGGCCGCCCGGCAGCCCGCGCAGCCAACTGCACCTCACAGCACCGCTCCAGCGCGATGAACCACCAGGCGGCGGCGTCCACCGAGTCCCCGACGGCCAGCAGCCCGTGGTTGCGAAGGACAAGGGCCTTGTAGTTGCCGAGCGCGACAGCGATCCGCTTGCCCTCCCCGGCGTCCACGGACACCCCCGTGTACTCGTCGAGCAGCGCGTGATCCTCGTAGAAGGCGCACGCCTCCTGGGTGATCGGCTCGATCAGCTCGCCGAGCGCGGACAGCGCCTTGCCGTACGTGGAGTGGCAGTGCGCGACGGCGACCAGGTCGGGGCGGGCCCGGTGCACCTCGGCGTGCACGGTGAACGCCGCCTGGTTGACGTGGTGGCGGCCCTGGACGACCTGCCCCTCCCCGTTGGCCAGGACGAGGTCGCCGACGGTGATGTGCCGCAGCGGCACCCCGAACGGATTGACCCAGTAGCAGTCGTCGAACTCCGGGTCGCGGGCGGTGATGTGCCCCGACACCCCGTCCTCGTACCCGAGCCGCCCGAAGATGCGCAGCGCGCCCGCGAGCCGCTCCTTGCGGTGCCGCCGCTCGTCGGCGGCGCTCGTGTGCACCGGCGGCATGGCGAAGTGCAGCTGGTCCGTCGGTATCGGGGCGGGGGCGGGCACGGGTCCGGGGTTCTGCGTCGACATGGAGCGGAAGGTACCTCCGCGGCATCCAAGGCGACAGGGCCGGGCTGTGAAGAGAATGCGGCGAGTCGTCCCCGATATCCGACAGAAGATGTCGGGTATGCGCGGCAGACTCGACGCATGACGTCGAACTGGGCAGCCTTCTCGACCGCGGAACCCGTCCTCGCCAAGACCGTGGAGGACCGCTTCGGCGCCTTCACCCACCACGTCCTCGCGACCCTCCGCAAGGACGGCTCGCCGCGCACCTCCGGCCTCGAAGTCCGTTTCCTGGAGGGCGAGTTGTGGCTCGGCATGATGCCGGGGTCGCTCAAGGCGCTGGACCTGCTGCGCGACCCGCGGTGCGCGGTGCAGGCGAACCCGGGCGAGGGCACGACCATGGCCGGCGGCGACGTCCGGATCTCGGGCCGCGCGGTGCTCGTCGAGGACGAGCCGACGATCCAGCGCTACACCGGCCAGGTCACCGTCCCCGACCCGTCGTCCTTCCACCTGTTCCGCGTCGAGGTGACCGAGGTGACCAGGACGTCCGTCCAGGACGACACCTATCTGGTGGTGCAGGTGTGGACGCCGGGCGGCGGCGTGCGGACCATGAAGCGGACCTGACGGGGACCGGGCCGAAGACACGAAAGTGCCGCCCACCCGGAGGTGGACGGCACGATCACACGACCGTGGGGACTACTCCCACTCGATGGTGCCCGGCGGCTTCGACGTCACGTCGAGCACGACGCGGTTGACGTCCGCGACCTCGTTCGTGATGCGCGTCGAGATCTTCGCGAGCGTCTCGTACGGCATGCGCGTCCAGTCCGCCGTCATGGCGTCCTCGGACGAGACGGGGCGCAGCACGATCGGGTGGCCGTAGGTGCGGCCGTCGCCCTGGACGCCGACCGAGCGGACGTCCGCGAGCAGGACGACCGGGCACTGCCAGATGTCGCGGTCGAGGCCGGCCGCGGTCAGCTCCTCGCGGGCGATGGCGTCGGCCTCGCGCAGCAGGTCGAGCCGGTCCTTGGTGACCTCGCCGACGATCCGGATACCGAGACCCGGGCCGGGGAACGGCTGGCGCTGGACGATCTCGTCCGGCAGGCCCAGCTCGGCGCCGACCATCCGGACCTCGTCCTTGAACAGCTGGCGCAGCGGCTCGACGAGCTCGAACTCGATGTCGTCGGGCAGGCCGCCGACGTTGTGGTGCGACTTGATGTTCGCCGTGCCGGTGCCGCCGCCGGACTCGACGATGTCCGGGTAGAGCGTGCCCTGCACGAGGAAGGCGACCTCGGGGCCGTCCTCCTGGAGGATCTCCAGCTGGGCCTGCTCGAAGACGCGGATGAACTCGCGGCCGATGATCTTGCGCTTGGTCTCCGGGTCGGAGACGCCGGCGAGGGCGGTGAGGAAGCGCTCGCTGGCGTCGACGACCTTCAGGTTCGCCCCCGTCGCGGCGACGAAGTCCTTCTCGACCTGCTCGGTCTCGCCCTTGCGCATCAGACCGTGGTCGACGTACACGCAGGTGAGCTGCGAGCCGATGGCCTTCTGGACCAGGGCCGCGGCGACCGCGGAGTCGACGCCGCCGGACAGGCCGCAGATGGCGCGCTTGTCGCCGACCTGGGCGCGGATCGCGGCGACCTGCTCGTCGATCACGCTGCCGGTCGTCCAGTCGGGCTTGAGGCCCGCGCCGCGGTACAGGAAGTGCTCCAGGACCTGCTGGCCGTGCGTGGAGTGCATGACCTCGGGGTGGTACTGGACCCCGTACAGCTTCTTCTCGTCGTTCTCGAAGGCGGCGACCGGGACGACGTCGGTGGACGCGGTCACGGTGAAGCCCTCGGGGGCGGCGGAGCAGGCGTCGCCGTGCGACATCCACACGGGCTGCTCGGCCGGGGTGCCCTCGAACAGCGTCGAGTCGGCCTTGGAGACGGTGAGCGGGGTGCGGCCGTACTCACGGGCACCGTTGTCGTCGACGGTGCCGCCGAGGGCCGTCGCCATCAGCTGGAAGCCGTAGCACATGCCGAAGACGGGGACGCCGGCCTCGAAGAGCGCCGGGTCCAGGCGCGGGGCGCCCTCCGCGTAGACCGACGAGGGGCCGCCGGAGAGGATGATCGCCGCCGGGTTCTTGGCGAGGATCTCCTCGACCGGCATGGTCGACGGGACGATCTCGCTGTAGACCCGGGCCTCACGGACTCGGCGGGCGATGAGCTGGGCGTACTGCGCGCCGAAGTCGACGACCAGGACGGTGTCGGGGGCGGGGGCAGCGGTGGTCGCTGATGACACGGGTTGCCTTCCGGCGGCTTTACGGGGGTCGGTACCTGTGATTCTACCGGTTCGGCGGCGCTGGCCCTGAGGCCACGGGGCTCCGCCCCGGACCCCGCTCCTCAATCGCCGGAGGGGCTTGAGTGTGCCCGGAGGGGGTTGATGGGGGCCGCGCTATACTCCCTGGCATGTTCAAGCTCGCGACGATCTTCGTCTTTACCTATGGCAGCCGGCCCGCCGGATGCCATGGTCGTGCTGCTTGAGCCACTGACAAGCGACTTCCACAGGCGCGGGGGGGGGGAAAAAAAAAAGGGAGGAATCCGCCTTTCCCCCTCCTCCTTTGGGTGTTTTTTCGGGGGGTGGGGGGACTCTTCCCCCCTCCACAGGCTGTGCTTCGGTGTCCATCGAAGC
>NZ_JBHVIX010000003.1:297213-319647 GCF_042799415.1 Streptomyces sp. NPDC057694 | reverse complement strand
AGTGTTAAACCTGGGGACGGTTTTTTTCTTCACCGGGGACATCCGCCCCGCGGGGTGCTGGGTTTGTGTTGTTGGAGCCACGAAAAAGCGCCTCCCACGGCCCCCCCGGCCAAAAAGGCCCTGGGGCGCCTGGCGTTTGCGGGGACTGTCGGTCCGGGGACATCGCAAGCCCGTACAGAGACTGGAGCCCCGCCCATGACCGCCACCCACGACACCGCCGCCGAACTGATCTCCGGCGCCCGCGAGCGCATCGACGCCCTCGACGACCGGATCATCGGGCTCGTCCAGGAACGGATGGCCGTGTCCGCCGTCGTCCAGGAGGCCCGGATCACCTCGGGCGGGCGGCGGGTCAGTCTCTCCCGCGAGATGGAGATCCTCGGGCGCTACCGGGAGGCGCTGGGCAAGCCCGGCACCGCGCTCGCGATGACCCTGCTGGAGCTGAGCCGCGGCAAGGTCTGACGCCCGTATCCCAGTTCGGTTCCGCACTCACCCGTACGGCGCGTGACCCCGGGCCCGCGGGCTTCGTTGGTCCCGATGTCCGTGCCAGCCAGGGGCGGGCCGAACAAACCACGCGTGGCTCCGCTGGAGCGATGAGACGTCACGGCCACGCCGTACGTCGTGGGACCTCGCTTCAGTGAAGTGACCGGACGGCAGGGGACAGCAGCCCGGTCACGACAAGAGAACGGCCGGTCCCGGGGACGCCCGGGGCCGGTCGGCCTCCTGACCTCCCCCTACAGACCTCAAGCCCGAGCACGACGCGCAGGACATCCCCACGCCCGCGCGCCACGTCCCCTGCCCGGCCCGCACCACCGACCGAACCTCCTGAGACCTGCGGCGCACTCCCCCCGGCGCCGCTCCCCCGGCACCGGCGCTGCCCTGACGTCGGAGCCGACCGTGCGGGGCCCGCGGACCTTTCCCGCGGGCCCCGCACCGTTCACTTCTCCAGCTTCGCCACCTGCGCCTCGATCATTTCCTGCGGCACCTGGGCCTTCTTCGCGCTCAGCAGGTTCGCCCCGTAGAAGACGGCCAGCGTCGAACCGCTGCGCACGACGGTGTACACCGCCGGGATCTCCTCGCCCTCGATCTTCGCGGTCATCGCGTACGAGACCGCCTCGTCGCCGAGCGCGGGAGCCTCGCGGGGCTCGACCTTCGCGTACTTGTAGTCGGTGTGCTCGAACGACGCGCACTTCTCGCTCTGCGCGCGCAGGTCGGCGACGACCTTCTTGGCATCGGCCTCCGGCTGCGCGAGCAGCGCGACCCGGATCACCGTGGCGTCGGTCGCCGTCAGGCTCGACAGCGACCGGGAGACCCGCGCCTTGGCGTCCGGCTCGGTCCCCAGCAGCATCATGTCGGCGATCGCCTGGCACGAGGACGGGTCGGCGGGCACGCTCACGTCCGGGATCTCGGCGTCGGGCGTCTTGCCGACGCGGTACCCCTTGACGTCGTCCTTGGTGATGACGGCCTGCGTCAACTCGGCCTCGGTCAGCGCCTTCAGCCCGGCCGCGGGCTTCCCGCCGCCGCTCTTCCCGCTGTCGCCCTTCGCGTCGCCGCCCCCACCCGATCCGCACGCCGCCGTGGTGGCGAGCACCGCCACCGTGCACACCCCGGCCAGCACCCGTCCCAGCTCTGACTTCACGTTCTTTCCCCACCTCGACTGTTCCTGGGCACGTGCACGACAACGCCCGCGCCGAGCCGCCATCAAAGCCCCGACCTGGGGTATTTGCCAGCCCTTTAACCCCCCTTCGGGTAACGATCGGACATCCCCGAAAAGGTTGTACGGCGCAGTGGTGACGGGCGCGTGATCCGGCTCTCATAAAGATTCTGTGAGATTCGGGACAACCATTCACAGGGATCACCGGTCACACATGCCGAACCAACGGCCATTCCCGTGAGCTTCACCGCGGAAGGCCTCCGCTCGACACTCATCGAGGTCTTCATGAAGCTTCGCCGCGCACTGGTGACGGCGGCCGCGACGGCCGCCATAGCGCCGATCGCACTCCTTTCCGCCCCGGGCGCCTTCGCGGACGAGACGCCCGGCACCACCAGCGAGACCACCGCCACGACGCAGGACCCGCAGGACACCGAGTCGACGCCCCCGGCGGAGACCACCACTCCGGCCGCCGAGGACACGACTCCCCCGGCCGAGGAGACGACCCCGGCCGCCGAGGACACCACCCCGGCCGCGGAGACGCCCTCCACGACCCCCGCCGAGACGCCGAGCGGCACTCCGACCGAGACCGCGACCGACCCGGCCGACGAGTGCACCGACTACGAGGACAGCCCGGGCACCCTCGCCGAGCTGCGCGGCCTGCCCTCGAAGATCGTCGCGGGCTCCGGCTGGCACGGCTTCACCTACCGCCTCTCGAACTACACCGGCACCGCCTTCGAGTCGTGGTCCGCCGACCTGATCGCCTTCTCGTACGCGTACGACGGCAAGGACGCCACCGAGACGAGCCGGTACTTGCACGTCCAGTGGTACGACGGCAGCGCCTGGCACGGTGTCGACACCAACATGGAGACCACGCACGAGTCCTTCGGCAACGGCGGTCCGCTCGCCCCCGGCGCGCACACCGACGTCAAGCTGCGCATCGCCGTCGACGCCAAGGCCCCGGCCGGGCTCGGCGCCTCGTTCGCCTTCGCCACCAGCGTCAACACCGAGGGCGTCTGCGGGTACAGCGTCCCCGAGGACCAGGAGTACGACTTCGAGATCCTGGCCGCCGGCACCGAGCCGGGCAAGGTCCCGCCGGCCAAGCCCGAGCCGAAGCCGAGCAACACCCCGGCCCCGCAGTCCAGCAGCACCCCGCTCGCCGGATCGCTCGCCTCGACCGGCTCCAGCTCGATGCTGCCGACCGTGGGTGTCGTCGGCGGTGTCGCCGTCCTGGCCGGCGCCGGTGTCGTCTACTCCGTGCGCCGCCGCAAGGTGAGCGACGAGGCGTAAGCGCCCCGCACGGCACACGGCATGGGGAAGGACCCGCACTCGGAGGGGAGTGCGGGTCCTTTCGTGTACGGCGCTCCTGCTGTTACTGCTTCTTGGGCGGCACCGCCGGCATCCCCAGGAACGGCAGCTTCAGCGCGCCGAACGCGTCCGCCGGGACCGCCGGGCTCTTCGGCTCGACCGGCGAGAGCCGGACGTACGCCGCGCCGGACTCCGGGCGCCCGTCCTCCTCGCCCTTGTTGGGCCAGTACGACATCGCGCGCTCGGCCTGTGCCGTGATGGTCAGCGACGGGTTCACACCCAGGTTCGCCGAGACCGCGGCGCCGTCCACCACCGAGATGCCGGGGTGGCCGTAGACCCGGTGGTACGGGTCGATCACACCGGTCTCGGCGCTGTCGCCGATGGGGCAGCCGCCGAGGAAGTGCGCGGTGAGCGGGGTGCCCATCAGCTCGCCGACGTTCGACCCGGCGAAGCCGTTGATCTCCGCGGCGATCGCGGCCGCACCCTCCGAAGCCGCCCTGATCTGCTTGGGGTTGGGGGCGCCGTGGCCCTGCTCGGCCGTCAGCAGCCCCTTGCCGACGCCGTCCGGCTTCAGGTACGTCGTCAGGGAGTTGTCCAGCGACTGCATCACCAGGCCGATGATGGTGCGCTCCGACCACTTGCGGTTGGACAGCGAACGGACCGCGAGGGACGGGTGCTTGACGACGTTGGCCAGCCAGCCCGCGACCCTCGACGAGCCCTCCACGTAAGGGACTTGGAGGATCGACATGCCGCCCATCGCGTTCGAGCCCTTGCCGTAGCGGACCGGCTCGATGTGGGTGCTCGCGTCCGGGTGGATCGAGGACGTGATGGCGACACCGCGGGTGAAGTCCGCCCGGTCCGCGCCGTGCTTCTTGCGGTAGCGGCGGTCGGTGGTCTGCGCCCCGACCAGCGCCTCGGAGTTGGTGCGGGTCAGCTCGCCCAACCTCTTGGACAGGTACGGGAGTTGACCGCTCGCCTTCATCCGGTGCAGCAGGGTCTGGGTGCCGTACGTACCGGCCGCGACGACGATCCTGCGGGCCGTGAAGACGCGGCCCTCGGACTTCTTCTTGTCGTCCGTGGGGAGCGTCGCGACGGCGTAGCCGCCCTGGGAGTCGTCCGTCACCGAGACGACCGTCGTCATCGGGTGGACCACCGCGCCCGCCTTCTCGGCGAGGTACAGATAGTTCTCGTTGAGGGTGTTCTTCGCGCCGTGGCGGCAGCCCGTCATGCACTCGCCGCACTCGGTGCACGCCTTGCGGGCCGGTCCCGCGCCGCCGAAGTAGGGGTCCGCGACCTGCCGGCCCGGCTCGGCCCTGACCCCTTCGGCGTCGTCGCCGTCGCCGAAGAACACGCCGACCGGCGCCATGTGGAAGGTGTCGCCGATGCCCATCGACTGGGCGGCCGCCTTCAGGTGCACGTCGGCCGGGGTCATCGTCGGGTTGAGCCGGACGCCGAGCATGCGCTGCGCCTGCTCGTAGTACGGCTTCAACTCCTCCTCCCAGTCGGTGATGTCCTTCCACTGGGGATCCTCGAAGAACGGCTTCGGGGGGACGTAGAGGGTGTTGGCGTAGTTGAGCGAACCGCCGCCGACACCCGCGCCGGCCAGCACCATGACGTTGCCCAGCAGGTGGATGCGCTGGATGCCGTACATGCCGAGCCTGGGCGCCCAGAGGTAGTTCTTGATGTCCCAGGAGTTCTTGGGCAGGGTGCCGGGGGTGAACCGGCGTCCCGCTTCGAGCACTCCGACCCGGTAGCCCTTCTCGGTCAGCCGCAGGGCCGACACCGAGCCACCGAAACCGGAGCCGATGACCACCACGTCGTAGTCGTAGGCGTCCTCAGTCACGTACACGTTCTCCTTCGAACGACACGGGTCTACTTGAGGCGGAACTTCTTCATCAGGCCCAGGCTGCGCGTCATGAAGTCCGCGTACTTCTCGTCGCTCATGCCGAACGACGGCGCCATGGGCATCACGCGCTGGTGGGCGACGGTCTGCGCCTCGGTGTACTTGAGGATGCCCTCGGAGCCGTGCCGGCGGCCGAGGCCGGAGTCCTTCATGCCGCCCATCGGCGACTGCACGGAGCCGTAGGCGGGCGCGTAGCCCTCGTTGATGTTGACCGTGCCGGTGCGCAGCCGGGCCGCGACCTCGTGACCGCGCTTCGCGTCCTTCGTCCACACCGAGGAGTTCAGGCCGTACGCGGTGCCGTTGGCCTCCGCGACGACCTCGTCCTCGTCGCTGAAGCGGTAGATGGAGACGACCGGGCCGAACGTCTCCTCGTTGCAGACCGCCATCGGCGCCTCGACGCCGTCGAGGATGGTCGGCTCGAAGAAGTACGGGCCGATGTCCGGGCGCGCGACACCGCCCGCGACGAGAGTGGCGCCCTTGGCGACGGCCTCCTCGACGTGCCGGGTCACGGTCTCCAGCTGGCGCTCGCCGACGAGCGAGCCCATGTCGGCGCCGTAGGCCAGGGACTTGCCGAGGCGCATCGCCTTGGTGCGGGCCGCGAACCGGGCCACGAACTGATCGGCCACCGACTCGTGGACGTACAGCCGCTCGATGGAGATGCACAGCTGGCCCGCCGAGGAGAAGCAGGCGCGGACGGCACCCGCCGCGGCCTTCTCCACATCGGCGTCGGCGAGCACCAGCATGGCGTTCTTGCCGCCGAGTTCGAGGGAGACGCCGACCAGCCGGGCGGCGGCGCCCTGCGCGACCTCGCGGCCGGTGCGGGTGGAGCCGGTGAACGAGACGTAGTCGGCGTGCTTGACCAGCTCGGGGCCGACGACCGGGCCCTCGCCGAGGACGACCTGGAAGACCTCGGCGGGCAGGCCGGCCTCGATGAGGAGGTCGCGGGCCCACAGGGCGGTGAGGCAGGTCTCGGTGTCGGGCTTCATCACGACCGCGTTGCCCGCGACGAAGGCGGGGAGCGCGTCGCCCACCGACAGTTCGAGGGGGTAGTTCCAGGGCGCGATCTGGCCGATGACACCGCGCGGCTGGCGCAGCTCGGTGACCTTGGTGAGCGTCGGGACGGCGCCGGTGTGCCCCTTCGGCTTCAGGTAGGACGGGGCCTTGCGGCCGTAGTGCCGGGCGGCGACCGCGACGGCCTGCACCTCTTCGTGCGCGTGCAGCCGGGCCTTGCCGGTCTCCAGCTGGATCAGGTCGAGCACCTCGGCCTGGCGGGCGAGCACCAGGTCGTGGAAGCGGAGCAGGACGGCGGCCCGCCGGCGCACCGGGGTCCTCGCCCAGACCGCCTGCGCGGCGCGGGCCCGCTCGAAGGCGCTCGCCACGTCCTCGGGCGTCGACTCCGGCAGGTCGGCGAGCTTCTCCCCGGTGAACGGCGTGTGGTTCGCCGTGCGGCCCGAGCCGACCACGTCACGGGTGAGCTGGGCGATCAGCTCGGGGGTGACCACGTCGGTGACCGTGCGCGCGCCCTCGGGTGCGGCGGCGATCGGGTTCGTCCCGGTCGTCCCGGGCTTCTCGGTCTGCTCTGGGGTGGCCTGCGACTCCGTCATGAAGGGGAGCGTAAGCCTCGGCGCACACTTTGGGTACCCGTCGGTAATCGCCCTTCACCGCGTCCACACACCGCGCCAGCGATCACTGGCAGCAAAGCTGCTGATCAGGGGCTTTGCCGATGCCAGTGGTCGCCTTCGTGGGCGCCTCTCAACTCTTTTCCGGCTGGAAGCCCGCGCATGCCTTGGTGTAGACGTCGGTGCCCTGCTTCTCGGCGTCCCCGCCGTCCTTCGGCATGCTCACCCCCAGGTCGTAACGCCCCTGGTCACCGACGATGTACAGGCGCCGCTCCCGCATGGCGGCGTCGTCGTTCGCGTTCCGGTAGGTGATGTCGAGCTCGGCGGCGTCCATGCCGTGGAAGGTGGTCCTGGTGACCTTCTTGCTGATGTCTGTGGCGCCGCCCGCCGCGTAGGAGTCGCCGACGCCGGTCGCCCAGGCGAACGCCGTGGAGGTGCCGGTCGTCCAGCGCTTCAGGCTCAGCGTCACATCGCTCTTGGGGTCGGTGTACTGGACACCGTCGTCGGAGGGGTCGTGGTAGACGTCCGTGAGCTTGTCCGGTACGGGGATCAGCGCGTGGAGTCCCGGCTCCTTGCGCACCGTCCAGCCCTTGGCCGGGAGCGAGGGGGAGGGTGAGGTCACGGGCGAGGACGAGCTCTTCAGCGGGTCACCGGGCGCCGCCGAGCCCTTGCTGTACTCGGTGCCGCTGTCCCCGGCCCCCGCGCCGAGCGAGGTGCCGAGCCAGACCCCGCCGCCGACCAGCAGCGCACCGGCCAGCGCGGCCGCCAGCAGGGCCGGTGTGCGGCGGGACTTGGCCGGGGCCTCCTCCTGGGTGGTGTTCGGTTCGGGGAGCGGCGCGATCGGCTCGGGTCGCGGCCCGGCCGGCCGCACTGCCCGGGGTGCCGCCGCCGGGTCGAGGGCCGCCGTCAGCTCCTCGGCCACCTCGGCCGCGTCCGGACGCAGCGCCGGGTCCTTGGCGAGCAGCCGGGCGGTCAACGGGCCGAGCGCACCGGCCCGTTCGGGCGCGGGCGGGTCGAAGGAGAGGATCGCGGCGAGCGTCGACTCCAGCGTCGTCCGGCGGAACGGGGACCAGCCCTCCACGGCCGCGTACAGCAGCACGCCCAGCGACCACAGATCGCTCGCCGGGCCCGCCCCGTCGCCCGACATCCGCTCGGGGGCGATGGACTCCAGCGAGCCGACGAACTCGCCGCTGACCGTGAGCGATTCCTCGCCCTGGATGTGGGCGATGCCGAAGTCGGTGAGGACGACGCGGCCGTGCGCGCCGAGCAGCACGTTCGCCGGTTTCACATCGCGGTGCACGATGCCCTTGGCGTGCGCGGCGCGCAGGGCGCCGAGCACCGCGAGCCCGATCCGGGCCGCCTCGGGCGGGTCGAGCGGGCCCCGGGCCAGCAGCTCGTGCAGCGACTCGCCGCGCACCAGCTCCATGACGATCCACGGCAGGTCGTCCTCGACGACGACGTCGTGCACGGTGACCGCCGACGGGTGGTCGACGCCCGCCGCGGCCCGCGCCTCGCGCTGGAGCCGGGCGTAGGCGCGCTGCTGGGCCTCGCCGTGCGGATCGCCGGGCAGCCGCGGCTGCTTGACGGCGACGTCGCGGCCGACGAGTTCGTCGACCGCGCGCCACACGGTGCCCATGCCTCCGGCGCCGATCCGCTCGGCGAGCCGGTAGCGGCCGCCGATGAGACGGCCCTCCTCCTGTCCCCCGTACTGATTCACGTCAGGAGTTCTCGATCTCCAGGTTGGCGACGGCGGCGTCGGCCACCGCGCGGCCGCGGTCGGCGAAGTCGCCCTCCTGCGGGTAGCCGATCATCAGCTCGTACATGTCGCCCTTGGCCTTGACGTAGAGGATGCGGACCTCGCCCTTGAGCGAGCCGGCGGTCTCCGAGGTCTGGTAGGTGAGGGTGTTCGTGCCCGCCGTGTCGTCGCCCTTGAACGTGGTGTCCTTGGGGGCGCCCTTGGGCGCCGGATCGGAGGAGACGCCGATGTCCGAGTCGCCGGTCGACTCGAAGTCCTTGTTGTCGGCGTAGGCCTGGGCGGCGCCGTCCTTGGCGATCTGGTTCAGGCTGTCCTCGGCCTTGCGGATCACCGAGAGGCGGACCCACACCGCGCCGCTGCCGTCGGTGTACTTCACCCAGTGCGCGTTCTTGGGCTCGTTCGCGTCGGGCTTCGACTCCTTGTACCCGTCGGGCGCGGCGACCGTCGCGTTCAGCTCGGGGACGCTGTGCTTCGTCCAGCCGTCCGGCAGCGGTCCCGCGAACGGGTCGGCGACGACGAGGTACGCGGCCACGGCGAGCGCCACCACCCCGGCGCCGATGCCGACCAGCGCCTTCCGGCCCAGCCGCAGACCGCCCTGCGCCGGGCCGATCTGCACGACCTGCGTGGGCGGTTGCACCGGAGGCTCGGCGGCGCGCTCCAGGAGCGCCCGCACCTGTGCCGCGTTCGGCCGGTGGGCCGGGTCCTTCTGGAGCAGGCCGTTGATGGCGTCGGCGAGCGGGCCCTGCGCGGAGGCGGGCGCGGCCGGCGTCGCGTTCAGCACCGACTGGAGCGTGGCCGGGGTGTTGCTGCGGCGGAACGGCGAGACGCCCTCGGTGGCCGCGTACAGCACGACCCCCAGCGACCACAGGTCGGAGGCGGGGCCCGGCCGCTGGCCCAGGACCCTTTCGGGTGCGATGAACTCGGGCGAGCCGACGAAGCCGCCGGTGTCGGTCAGATTGGTCTCGCCCTCGATCTGGGCGATGCCGAAGTCGGTGAGGATCACGCGGTCGTGGCGGCCCAGCATCACGTTGTCCGGCTTGACGTCGCGGTGCAGGATCCCGGCGGCGTGCGCCGCTTCCAGCGCGCCGAGCACCTGGAGGCCGATCCGCGCGGCCTCCCGCACCCCGAGCGTGCCCTCCTGGAGCGCCTCGCCGAGCGAGCGGCCCTGCACGAACTCCATGACGATCCACGGCTGTCCGTCCTCGACGGCCACGTCGTGGACGTTCACCACCGCCGGATGGTCGAGCCGGGCCGCGGCGCGCGCCTCGCGGCGCATCCGCTCGAAGGCGTTGGACCGCTCCCGCTCGGGCAGGTGGTCGGGCAGCCGGGGCTCCTTCACGGCGACGTCCCGGTCCACCGTCTCGTCCTTGGCCCGCCACACCGTGCCCATGCCGCCGTGGCCCAGCTTGCTCAGCAGCCGGTAGCGCCCGGCGACGAGGCGGCCCGCGCCCGGGTCCGGCTCCGGCTGCTGCCGCGGCACCGCCTGGGTCGGCGGCGCGGGCTCGGCCGGGGCGGGCCGCGCGTACGGGTTGTCCGGATGCGGGACGTACGACGGCTGCGGCTGCGGCGTTTGTGATGGCTGCGGCGTTTGCGGTGGTTGCAGCCCGAAGCTGGTGGGCTCGTTCGCGCCCCGGCCCGGGCCGTAGGGTGCTCCCCCGTTGTCACTCATGGCCCTATCCCTACCGTGCGGGCGCCCCGGGATCCACCGTGGTCACGGAGTTGTGACCGCGCTGATGCGCACGCTCGGGTCAATCCCCGGCGGACGGTACGAACGTGTCGACCGCCGCGTCGAAGTGGGCCCTGCCCCGGCCGGCCTCGCCGACCGGCGCCGACACCCACACGTCGTACATCCGGCCGCCCTGCTCCCAGCACAGGTCGACGGTGTGCCGGGCGCCCTCGGCCGCGCTGAACCCGTTCCAGGTGAACTCCCACAGCGCGGCCGCGCGCCCGTCGTGGGTGGTGTCGGTGACCTTCCCCGCCCGGTAACCGGGGTTGTTCTTCGGCCCGTCGGCGGCGGACTTCCGCTGCGCCTCGCCCGGCCCGCCGCCGACGGTGTCCGTCACCTTGATGCCGATCCGGAAGGTGTCGCCCGGCGACAGGTAGAAGACGCGGGGGCCGTCCACCTCCCGCCTGAAGCCCTTCGGCACGGCGAGCCGGAAGCCGCCGGGGTCGTCGGCGATGCGGTATCCGGACGGGGCGGAGGCGCGCGGTGTCTCGGTGCGGGTCTCCCGGCGGGTGACGGTGACGGTCGGCGTGGGTGAGGGAGACACCGAGGACGCCGACCCGGACGGCCGCCGCGAGGACGAACCGGGGCTGCCCGGTGGCGCGTTGTCGCCGGTGCCCTGCTGGGACAGGAGCACGGCGATCGCGATCGCGGCCCCCGCCACGGCCGCGACGAGCGCCGCCGCCACGAGCAGCACCCGGGGCGAGCGCCCGCGCCGCGCGGCCGGGGGCACGTCGTACCGGGTGGGCGTGTACGTGGGGCGCAGGGCGTCCGCCGCGTAGGGGACGGCGGGCTGCGGGGTGGCCCCGGTGGCGATGTACGCGCGCAGCAGCCGCTCGGCCTCGTCGAGCGGCATGCGCCGGGCCGGCTCGCGCTGGAGCAGTCCCTGGATCACGGGGAGCAGCGGTTCGGCCTCGGCGGGCGGCCGGAGTTCCTCGTAGACGACCGCGTGCAGGATGCCGCCCAGCGAGTCGCGCCGGAACGGCGACTCACCGGTGAGGACGGCGACGAGCAGCACCCCGAGCGACCACAGGTCGGCGCCCGCCCCGGCCCGCTCCCCCGCCATCCGCTCGGGCGCGGTGTACTCGGGCGAGCCGACGAAGCCGCCGGTCTCGGTGAGCGTGGAAGCCCCTTCGACCTGCGCGATCCCGAAGTCGGTGAGCACGACGCGGCCGGTGCCCGCCTCGATGAGCACGTTCGCGGGCTTGAGGTCGCGGTGCAGCACCCCGGCGGCGTGCGCGACCCGCAGCGCGCCGAGGAGCGCGAGCCCGATCCGGGCGGCCTCGGTGGCGTCCACCGGGCCCTGCCGGGCGATGCGGTCGGCGAGCGAGCCGCCGCTGATCAACTCCATGACGATGTACGGGTGTTCGTCGTGCAGGACGACGTCGTGGACCACGATGATGTTCGGGTGCCGCAACTGGGCGACGGCCCGCGCCTCGCGCAGCATCCGCTCCCGCTGCTGGCGCGCGTCGTCCTCCGAGAGGCTGTCGTCGAGGCCGAGTTCCTTGACGGCGACCTGCCGCCCGAGCAGTGTGTCCGACGCCCGCCAGACGACGCCCATGCCGCCGCGTCCGATCCTGGCCTCAAACCGGTAACGCCCGCCGATCACACGGACGTTGTCCCCCTCGGTCCCCATACGCCCCATCATGCCGCACGGGTGTCCGTATTGAGGGGGAGGTTCCGGTCAGGGCGCGGGCGGCCCGACTCGGCTCTATTCGGCGGGGCGCCAGCCCTTGCGGATGTTCTCGAACTGCTGGCGGGCGCTCTGCCACTGCCCCGCCGGGGCCGACAGGTAGATGGCGTACTCGGTCCCGTCGTGCGCCACGTACGTCTCCTCGATGGCCCGGCGCGGCCCGGCCGCCGAGTCCTTGGAGCCGCCGGTCCAGGTGAAGTCCCACAGGGAACCCTTCTGGTCCCGGAACGTGTTGGCCTCCAGCGACACCCGGCTGTAGTCGGGCAGCGACTTCTCGAGGGTCTTCTCCAGGTCCCGCTGGTGCTGGTACGAGTCAGTCCAGTCGGACGACGTGTCGATGCCGATGCGGACGAAGCGCTGTCCGTCGCCGGGGCCGTAGTCGATCTGGGTCTCGGTGCTGGAGTCCAGCCGGTGCCAGCCGGGCGGCACCATCAGGCTGAATCCGGCGGGGTCGTCCTTCTCCTGCCAGTCGGCCGGGATGCCGCCGGTGCCGGGCTTCGCCGACCCCGAGGCCGACGGACTCTGCGGCGCGGGGCTGCCCTTGCCGTCGGAGCCGTCGGTGCCGTCACCGCCCGTGTTCTGCTTCGCCGACGAGCCCGAGTCCTGGTGGTCCAGGTAGTAGAGCGCGCCGAACGCGCCACCGCCGCCGACGAGCAGCGCCGCGAGCACGCCCCCGACCCACAGCGGCCAGCGCCGCTGCCGGGTCCCGGCGGGCGTCGACGTGGTGGTGTGCTGGACGGGCGTCTGCGGTACGGGCGTGTGCGCGCCCGGCACGTGCGTCGCCCCGGTGGGCGGCGACGACGGGTGCACCTGCGTCGGCACGTACGCCTGCGCCCCGCCCGCCCGGCGCCCCTCGGCGACCTCGGCGAGCATCATCTCGGCCTCGTCGGAACCGGGCCGCGCGGCCGGTTCCTTGCGCAGCAGCGCCGCGATGACCGGCCCCAACTCCCCCGCGTGCTCGGGGATCTCGGGCTCCTCCTCGATCACGGCCTGCATGGTGCTGATCGGGGAGGTGCGGCGGAACGGGGAGCGGCCCTCCACGGCCGTGTACAGCGTGGCGCCCAGCGCCCACAGGTCGGAGGCCGGGCCCGGCTCGGAGCCGCTGACCCGCTCCGGCGCCAGATAGTCCACGGAGCCGACGATCTCGCCGGTGCGGGTGATGGTCGAGTCGCCCTCGACCTGCGCGATGCCGAAGTCGGTGAGCTTGACGCTGCCGTCGCGCGCGAGCAGCACATTGCCCGGCTTCACATCGCGGTGCAGCACCCCGGCGTTGTGCGCGGCGCGCAGGGCCCGCAGCGTCCACAGGCCGATCCTGGCCGCCTCGGCCGGCACGATCCGCCCGTGCTCCTTGACGGCGTCGGCGAGCGAGGGACCCTCGACCAGCTCCATCACGATCCACGGCCGGTCGTCGTGCTCCAGCACGTCGTGGACGGTGACGACCGCCGGGTGGTTGATGCGCGCGGCGGCCCGCGCCTCCGTCTGCGTACGGGCGAGGAGCGGGGCGCGATCGGCCTCGGACACCCACTGAGCGGCCGTCAGTTCCTTCACGGCGACGACCCGGTGGAGGACTTCGTCGTGCGCCCGCCAGACGCGGCCCATGCCACCGCGACCTATCGATTCTCCGAGCCGGTAGCGGCCCGCGAGGAGCTGGCCCTGCATCTGATTCACGTTCCCCCGCAAAGGTCTTGACAGGGTCACACTAGGGAGCAGGAGCCGCTCAAGGAACAGGCGGGGTCCCATGGAGACGACACTGTGACGCGCGTCGCGTTCACTTTCCCGTCGCCAGGAGGTAGCCGCCGGATACCCGCGGGGGGTGCTGCGGGAGTGCTCAACCCCCGTACTGATACGTGGAAGATGCCTGGTCGAAGAGGCGCGACACCTCGTCGCGCTCCGCCTCGGGACCCCGGACCTGCACCACGTGGTACTTCCCGCCGACGACCATGGCGAGATTGCGCACGAACACCTGCCGGCCGTCGCTGCCCTGCCAGGTGAACTGCCCCTCGGCCATCGTCCGCCCGCCCACGTCGATGGTCTTCATGCCGCTGGACGTGGCCCACGTCGAGTCGCGGAACGGCTGCAGCTCCCGCTCGTCCTCCCGCTGGTACTTCATCGGGTCCTTGCCGTACGTGGCCGTGGAGTCGCGGCCGGGGACGACCAGCAGCTCGAAGTCGCCCTGGGCGTAGACGACCTGTCCCCGCCCGTTCTTCCCCTCGCGCTGCCAGCCCTTGGCGACGGCGACCTCGAAGCCCTCGGCGTCCTTGCGCAGGGTGAACCCGGCGGCGACGTCGGACTGCGGCTGGGTGGAGGACGGCTCGGAACTGCTGCGGCCCTTCGGCGGCTTCGAGGCCTTGGAGGCGGGCGCCGACGGCTCGGGGCTCTTGTCCGGCTGCTTGGGCGCACCGCCCACCGCGTTGGCGTTCTCCTGTGTGCCGCCCTGGCCGCCGGACTTCGGCATGAACACCATGGCGTACGCCACCGCGCCGACGAGCCCGACCAGGACCAGGGCGACGAGCAGCTTCCCGAGCGACCTGGGCCGCCGGGGCGCGGCGGTCCCCCGCATCGGCCTGGGCTGCGCCTCGGGCATCCGGGGCGCGCGGGGTTCCCTCAGCGCCTGCGGTGCCTTCGGGGCCTTGGGCGCTTTGGGCGCCCGGGGCGGCTTGGCCGCCTTGACGGGGTGCGGCATCCGCTCGTCGCGGCCGCGCTTGTGCCGGCCCGCCGCCCGCCCCGCGCGCCGCCTGCGCACCAGCTCGCCCCTGCGGCGCTTGATGGGCAGCCGGGTCGCGTCGTAGGCGGGCGCGGGCACGACATGGGTCCCGGCGTCCGGCTCGGGCGCGGAGCGCACCAGCGAGCGCAGCCAGCCCTGAAGGTCCTCGAAGTCGAGGCGCTCGGTGGGGTCCTGGCGCAGCAGCGACTCCACGACGGGCCGCAGCGGCCCGCACTCCTCGGCGAACGCGGGCGGCTCGGCGCACACCATCTGCACCAGCTCGGGCGTGGACTCCTCCGGGTAGGGGGCGTGCCCCTGCACGGCGCGGAAGAGCAGCGCGCCGAGGGCCCACAGATCGGTGGCGGGCCCGACGGGCGCGGCGAGCTGCCAGCTCTCCTGCACCGGATAGGCCTGCTCGGGCGCCCAGCGCTCGGTGACGGGCCCCACGACGGTCATCCGGACCTGCCGGGCGCGCTCGGCGTCCAGCGTGGTGAGCGCGGGTCCCCTGGCGGGCCCCTTGGGCAGGTCCTCCGCCGGTTCCCGCGACTCGGGGTCGCGGTCGGGGGCGGCCTCGGCGCCGGGTATCAGCTCGTTCCACCGCGTGGGCTGCACGGCGGGCGTCGGCTCGGGCTCGGGCGGGGCCTCGGCCGCGGGCCGCCGGGTGGCGCCGTGCCAGGAGTCCCGTACGCCGTAGGGGTCGTCGACCTGTCCGGCGGCGGCCCGGGCCCCGGCCCGGTACGCGGCGATCGCCCCGGCGCGGGCGGCCCGGAAGTCCCCGGACTCGATCGCGGGCGCGGCGGGCGGTGCGGGCACGGCGGGCGGTGCCGGCACGGGTGGCTTCGACAGGACCGGCCGCTCGGGCTCCGGCGAGGGCGCGGGTGCGGGTTCCGGCGCGGGTGCGGGAGCCGCCTCCGGCTCGGGCGCGGGGCGCGGGTCGTACCCGCACAGGGCCTCCTCGGCGGCGCCGGCCGCGAGCCCGGTGAGCACCACCCGGCCGTCGTCGCAGACGAGCACGGTGCGCGCCGTGATGTTCCGGTGCACCCAGCCGTGCGCGTGCAGGGCCCGTAACGCGGTCAGGACGTCGGCGGCGATCTCGGCGGCGCGATAGGGGCTCAACGGCCCCTGGGCGAGCAGCGCGGCGAGCGGCCTGGCCCCCACCACCTCGCTCACGACCCACAGCGACCCGCCCTCGGCGAACACGTCGAAGACCTGGTCGAGCCGGGGATGGTCGGGTATCTGCGCGGCGGCCTGCGCGGCCTCGATGGCGCGGGCCACGGACGGCTCCGCCGACGCGCGGGCGGGCGGCGCCCCGGGCCTGAACCCCTCCGGCAGCCCGTACCCTTCCGGCAGCCCCTCGGCGTCGAGCACCTCGGCCTCGACGACCTCGGGCAACGGCACCTGCCGGACGAGGACTTCCTGCCCGCTGTAGGTGTCGAAGGCGCGGGACGCCCAGGACCGCGTCGTGTCGTAGGCGTCGTAGGAGTCGGCGACCGGCAGCGGCAGGCGGTACCGGTCGGCGAGCACCCGTCCCGCGTACTCGTCCACGATGCCTCCCCGCGCTCCGCCCTCGGTCAAATCCGTTCTTTTTGCGACCCGTTACCCGTACTGATGCGCCCGCATACGGCTGCGTACGGTTCGCAAGCACTCACGATACGTGCCGAACGGCGTCGAGGGAGAGTGTTCAGGAGTTGCGTGAAGATCACGACTTGGGTGTGAACGTCTGGGTAAAGGTCTTCCAGGTGGACTTGCGCAGCGCACTGCCCCAGTCGCCGTCCTTCGCGGTGTACATCAGCCCGTACCCCAGCGAGCCGTTCACCACGAATCCGCGGTCCACTGACCGGTACTTCGTGCCCCCGTCGGAATAGGTGAACTCCCAGTCGGCCGTGTTCCAGCCCCGGTAGTCCACCGCGGCTATGCGTATGCGGTGGTACTGCGAGCGGCGCATGTACTGCTCCTGGCTGCGCCAGTCGGCGACCGGGTCGGACTTGGGCGTGGTGGTCCAGCCGACCAGCAGCTTCTGTCCCTTGGGGCCGGTGAAGCGGGCCCCGGCGGCGCTGGTCGAGACGTACTTCCAGCCCTTGGGCAGACCGATCTTGAAGCCCTGGCTGTGCTTGTACGTCTCCTCGGCGGCGGACCCGGAGCCCTTGCCGGACGAGTCGTCACCGGGCGAGGCCGACGCGTCGGAACTCTGCGACGCGGACGAACTCGGGTCGCCACCGGCGCCCTTGTCGTCCTTGCCGTCCGTGCTGCCCTTGTCGTCGCTGTCGCCCTTGCCGCTCTTGTCGTCCTTGCCGTCGCCCTTGGCGTCGTCGCCCGCGGTGGTCCCGGCGGAGGACGAGGTCTTGTCGCCGCCCGCCTTGCCCGCCTGGTCGTCGCCGCCGCTCAGCGCGAAGGCCAGCACGGTGCCGACGACGACGAGCGCGGCCACGACCGCGGCGATCACCAGCGTGCGGCGCGGCACGACATCCGTGATCGCGGCCTTCTTCGCCTTCGCGGGGGTGCGCGGCGGCGCGCTCGCGGACCGCTCGGCGACGGCCGTGGCGGCGGCCTTGCGCACCGAGGTGAGCGCGCCGCGCAGCCGCTCGGCGGCCTCCTCGCCCTTGGCGGCGACCCCGGCGGCGGCCGCACCGGCCTTCGCCGAGCGCTTCCTGGGCTCGGGCGGCAGGGGCGGCAGGGGGACGACCTTGGTCGCGTCGACCGGCTCCGGCTCGGGCGCGGCCTCCGGCTCCGGCGCGTGGATCACCTCGTTGAGCAGCGCGCGGGCGCCCGCGTCGTCGAGCCGCTGCGCGGGGTCCTTGGCGAGCAGTCCGTAGATCACCTGGGTCAGCAGCGGTCCCGCGTTGGTCGGCGGGTCGACCGGCTCGGTCATCACGGCGGTCAGCGTCGCGATCGCCGACCCCTTGTCGTACGGGGGCACACCCTCGACGGAGGCGTAGAGCAGACCACCGAGGGACCACAGGTCGGCGGCGGGTCCCGGCTTGTGCCCGCGGGCCCGCTCCGGAGAAATGTACGAGGGAGCGCCGACGAGCATCCCGGTGGACGTGATCGACGGATCGCCCTCCACCTGCGCGATGCCGAAGTCGGTGAGCACGACCCGGCCGTCCTCGGCGATCAGCACGTTCGACGGCTTCACGTCGCGGTGCAGGATGCCCTCGCGGTGCGCGGAGCGCAGCACGTCGAGAATGGCGAGGCCGACCTCGGCCGCCCGCTTCGGTTCGAGGAGTCCGTCCTCGCGCACGGCCTCGGCGAGGGACTTGCCCTCGACGAGCTCCATCACGATCCAGGGCCGGTCGTCCTCGTCGACGACGTCGAAGACCGTCACCGCGCCGTTGTTGCGGATCCGGGCGATCGCCTTCGCCTCACGCAGCGTACGCGTGACGAGGCGGCGCTTCTCCTCGTCGTCGATGCTCGACGGGAAGCGCAGTTCCTTGACGGCGACCGTGCGCCCCAGGGTCTCGTCCTTGGCGCGCCACACCGTGCCCATGCCGCCGCGGCCGAGCACCGCGCCCAGGCGGTAGCGTCCGGCGAGCAGACGGCCCTCCGTGCCACGCGACGCACCCTCGGCCTCGGCGCCCGCTGCGGACTCGGCACCGGTCCCGACCCCGTCCGACACGGAAGAGTCCCGACGAGTGCTCTTGTCCTGACGGGTTTCGCCCGCCCGCTCCGCGTCCGACATGCGTCCCCTCTGCAACCCGCCCTGACAGAACCTTCATTGTCCCTCACACCAGGACCACTTGACGCCCAGGGTCACCCCTGGGACCACGTGCCCGGGACCGTCCCGCCCGAGGGACGGCGGGACCGGACGGGCCGTCATACGCGCACTTGGGACACTCCTGGCCATACCTCCGGCCACGCCCCTTCTGCGCCTGAATCCGGCCACCTCACCGCAGTTCGCCGCCCCGCCGCAGGCCACTCTTCCCTCGCACGTCGGCAAGGGCAAGGCCCTGGGGTGCTCAACACGGCATCCACCCAGGGCCGTTACGGCCGCGCCCCCGCCCCGGAGCGCGGCCGGTCACGCCTTACGAGAGCGGCGCGATGTCCGGCGCCCCCAGCCGGGCCGCGTCGGCGGTGAGGTCGTCGGGCTGCAACTGCGACTCCCGCTCGGCCTGCACCCGCTTCTCGTAGTGCTCGACCTCCCGCTCCACCTGGTCCTTGTCCCAGCCGAGCACCGGCGCCATCAGCTCGGCGGCCTCCCGCGCGGAGCGGGTCCCCCGGTCGAAGGTCTCGATGGAGATCCGGGTGCGCCGGGTCAGCACGTCGTCGAGGTGCCGGGCGCCCTCGTGCGAGGCGGCGTAGACGACCTCGGCGCGCAGATAGTCGTCGGCCCCGGTCAGCGGCGCCCCGAGCCCGGGGTCCTTCGCGATCAGGTCGAGGACCTCCTCGGCCAGCGCCCCGAACCGGTTGAGCAGGTGCTCCACCCGTACGACGTGCAGGCCGGTCCGGGCGGCGATCCGCGCCCGCGCGTTCCACAGCGCCCGGTACCCCTCGGCCCCGATCAGCGGTACGTCCTCGGTGACGCACTCGGCGACCCGCTGGTCCAGGGCGTGCACCGCCTCGTCGACGGCGTCCTTGGCCATGACCCGGTACGTCGTGTACTTGCCGCCCGCGACGACGACGAGCCCCGGCACGGGGTGCGCCACGGTGTGCTCGCGCGACAGCTTGCTGGTGGCGTCGGACTCCCCGGCGAGCAGCGGCCGCAGCCCGGCGTACACGCCCTGCACGTCGTCCCGCGTGAGCGGCACACCGAGCACGGAGTTCACGTGCTCCAGGAGGTAGTCGATGTCGGCGCTGGACGCCGCCGGGTGGGCCTTGTCCAGGTCCCAGTCGGTGTCCGTGGTGCCCACGATCCAGTGCCGCCCCCAGGGGATCACGAACAGCACGCTCTTCTCGGTGCGCAGGATCAGCCCGGTCGTCGAGTTGATCCGGTCCTTCGGCACGACGAGGTGGATGCCCTTCGACGCCCGTACGTGGAACTGCCCGCGCTCCCCGACCAGGGCCTGGGTGTCGTCGGTCCACACGCCCGTGGCGTTGACGACCTGGCGGGCGCGGACCTCGTACTCGCCGCCGCCCTCCACATCCTGTACCCGGGCCCCGACGACCCGCTCGCCCTCGCGCAGGAACCCGACGACCCGCGCCCGGTTCGCCGTGTGTGCGCCGTACATGGCGGCGGTGCGCACCAGGGTGGCCACGTACCGCGCGTCGTCCATCTGCGCGTCGTAGTACTGCAACGCCCCGGTCAGCGCGTCCTTCTTCAGCGCCGGCGCCACCCGCAGCGCGTGCTTGCGGGTCAGGTGCCGGTGCATGGGCAGCCCTCGCCCGTGCCCGCGCGCCATGGACATCGCGTCGTACAGGGCGACGCCCGATCCGGCGTACAGCCGCTCCCAGCCCTTGTGCTGGAGCGGATACAGGAAGGGCACCGGCTTCACGAGGTGCGGCGCGAGCCGCTCCAGGAGCAGCCCGCGCTCCTTCAGCGCCTCCCGGACGAGCGCGAAGTCCAGCATCTCCAGATACCTGAGCCCGCCGTGGATCAGCTTGCTGGACCGGCTCGACGTGCCGGACGCCCAGTCCCGCGCCTCGACGAGCCCGGTGGACAGGCCGCGGGTCACGGCGTCGAGCGCGGTGCCCGCGCCCACCACCCCCGCGCCCACCACGAGGATGTCCAGCTCCCGCTCGGCCATCGCCGCCAGAGCCTCCGCGCGCTGCTCGGGTCCCAGTGTCGCTGCCTTCACTGCTGCCTCCCGCTGTCGTCGGCGCCGGCCTCACCGGCAGGTGCTGCGTGGTCCCGGGAGATACCGGCCCTTTCCCGATTCTGACCCTCCTGCCCGATTACGGCCACCAGCAGACCTCCGCCTGTGGACAACCTTCGGCGCGGGCGGCGACATGCTCCAACTCATTGCGGCGCAATGAGGCATATCGGTCATATTTACTCCTAGTCTGATCGTGCGCTCGCCCGTTCTGTCCACAGGGCTTGCGAACACGTCCCGCTCCGGCTAACGCCGGTCCGCCTCCCGGGAAGGACGGCCACCGCCATGCCCGCTGACCTCGCCGTCGTCGGCCTCGGCCACCTCGGCCTGCCGCTCGCCCAGGCCGCCGTCGCCGCCAGGATCGCGACCGTCGGCCACGACCCCGCCCGCGCCCGCGACCTGGCCGCCGGCCGGCTCCCCTGCGACGGCGACGCCGCGGCCCTGACCGCCGCCGACGTCCGCCGGATGCTCGCCGCGGGCTTCCGCCCCACCGCGAACCCCGCCGAACTCGCCCGCGTCCGCA
Source organism: Streptomyces sp. NPDC057694 (assembly GCF_042799415.1). Taxonomy (NCBI): domain Bacteria; kingdom Bacillati; phylum Actinomycetota; class Actinomycetes; order Kitasatosporales; family Streptomycetaceae; genus Streptomyces; species Streptomyces sp. NPDC057694. The sequence continues at coordinate 299,026 of NZ_JBHVIX010000003.1, read as the reverse complement.
CGGCGGTGATCTGCGCCCCGACCCCGCCCGGCGCGGACGGCAGCCCGTCCCTCACCCCGGTGATCGAGGCGACCCGCACCCTGGCCGCCCATCTGCGCCCGCACACCACGGTGATCGTCGAGTCACCGGTGCCGCCGGGCACCACGGAGACGGTCCTGCTCCCCCTGCTCGAAGAGGGCTCCGGGCTGCGCGCGGGCCGCGACTTCCATCTGGCCCACGCCCCGGGCCGGATCGACGCGGGCCTGCGCGCCCACCCCTACTCCGCCACCCCCAAGGTCATCGGCGGCCACACCCCGGCCTGCACGGAGTCGGCGGCCACCTTCTACAGCCGCCTGACCGACAAGGTCGTCCGCGCGCGCGGGCTGCGCGAGGCGGAGACGGTCCACCTCCTGGAGACCAACTACCGGCACGTCAACATCGCCCTGGTCAACGAGATGGCCGTGCTCTGCCACGACCTGGGCGTCGACCTCTGGGACGTCATCCGCTGCGCGGAGACCAAGCCCTTCGGCTTCCAGGCCTTCCGCCCGGGCCCCGGCGTCGGCGGCCACGCGCTCGCCCAGGACCTGACCTCGCCCCACCTGCCCACCCGCCCCCTGCGCCTGGTCGAACTGGCCCGCCAGGTCAACCACCACATGCCGACGTACGTGGTCCAGCGCGCCGCCACCCTCCTCAACGAGCACGGCAAGTCGGCCCGCGGCGCCCGCGTCCTCCTCCTCGGCGTCACCTACAAGCCCGACCTCGCCGACCAGCAGGGCACCCCCGCCGAGGAGATCGCGACCCGGCTGATGCAGCTCGGCGCCGCCGTCAGCTACCACGACCCCTACATCCCGTCGTGGAACGTGCTGGACCGCCCGGTCCCGCGCGCGGACTCCCTCTACGAGGCCGCGGCCGACGCCGATCTGACGATCCTGCTCCAGCACCACCGCACGTACGACCTCCAGGGCCTCGCGGTGAAGGCCCAGCTGCTCCTGGACACAAGAGGCGCGACCCCGGCAGGGGCGGCACACCGGCTCTGACTGCTACTCTGCGGCCTCTCTGGGCACACACGTGCCCACGTTCACACTTTCGGGGGGACCGCATGACCCAGCCGCCACAGCCACCTCAGCCCCAGCCGCAGGAGGGCAATCCGTACGCGCAGGACAAGCCCGCCACGGATCAGCCGCAGCCCGGTTACGGCTACCCGCAGCAGCAGCCGGGCCAGCCGCCGCAGCAGCAGTACAGCCCGTTCCCGCAGCAGCAGGGCCCGGGCGGCTTCGCACCTGCACCGCCTGCCTCGTCCGGCGGCGGGAACCCGGCGCTCGGCATCCTCGCCGGTGTGGTCGCGGCCCTGATCCTGGCCTGGGCCTACGGCGCCATCATGAAGGCCACCGAACACGAGATCGGCTACGCGGCCATCGGCGTCGGCTTCGTCGTCGGCCTCGTCGTCGGCAAGGTCGGCGGACGCAACGCGGTGCTGCCGATCCTCAGCGCGGTGATCTCGCTCGCCGCCGTGTACCTGGGCCAGATCACCGGCATCGCGATGGTCCTCGGCGACATGGCGAACATCTCCTTCGTCACGGCCCTCACCGACCACTTCGACACCATCAACAGCGCCTGGAAGGAGAACGCGGACTTCAAGGAGTACGCGTTCCTCGCGGTCGGCGCCTTCGCCGCGTTCGGCTCGGCCAAGAAGGCCGCCTCCTGACGCACGTACCACCGCATGTGCAAAGGGTCGGGGCCCACCGTTTTCTGTGGGGGCCCACCCCTTTTTTTTCCCTAGGTGTTCCCGGGGGTGTTGCTGGGCCCCGCCCCTCGACCCCCCCCCCCCGGACCC
>NZ_JBHVIX010000003.1:216020-297203 GCF_042799415.1 Streptomyces sp. NPDC057694 | reverse complement strand
GCCTTTTCTTGTCTGCCCAAACACCTCCCCCCCCCCCACCCACCCCCCCCCGCGCGCGCAGGGTTCCGTCCCCCCCTCCTCCCTCTCCCCCCCGACCCTTTGTGCGTACGGAGGTGTCAGCGGCGGTGCTGCGAGTCCGCGACCGTGACCTCGACCCGCTGGAACTCCTTGAGCTCGCTGTAGCCCGTGGTCGCCATGGCCCGCTTGAGCGCGCCGAAGAAGTTCATCGACCCGTCCGGCGTGTGCGAGGGACCGGTGAGGACCTCCTCGGTCGTGCCGACCGTGCCGAGGTCCACCTTCTTGCCGCGCGGCACGTCCTCGTGGACGGCCTCCATGCCCCAGTGGTGACCGCGGCCGGGCGCGTCCGTGGCGCGGGCCAGCGGCGACCCCATCATCACGGAGTCGGCGCCACAGGCGATGGCCTTCGGCAGGTCGCCGGACCAGCCGACGCCGCCATCGGCGATGACGTGGACGTAACGGCCGCCGGACTCGTCCATGTAGTCGCGGCGGGCCGCGGCGACATCGGCGACGGCGGTCGCCATCGGCACCTGGATGCCCAGCACGTTGCGCGTGGTGTGCGCGGCGCCGCCGCCGAAGCCGACCAGCACACCGGCGGCGCCGGTCCGCATCAGGTGCAGCGCGGCCGTGTACGTGGCGCAGCCGCCGACGATCACCGGGACGTCCAGCTCGTAGATGAACTGCTTCAGGTTCAGCGGCTCGGCGGCGCCGGACACGTGCTCGGCCGAGACCGTCGTGCCGCGGATCACGAAGATGTCCACGCCCGCGTCCACCACGGCCTTGGAGAACTCGGCGGTGCGCTGCGGGGAGAGCGCGGCGGCGGTGACGACACCGGAGTCGCGCACCTCCTTGATGCGCTGCTTGATCAGGTCGGCCTGGATCGGCGCCGAGTAGATCTCCTGGAGGCGGGCCGTGGCGGCCTCCGGCTGCAGCTCGGCGATCTCGTCGAGCAGCGGCTGCGGGTCCTCGTACCGGGTCCACAGACCTTCGAGGTTCAGCACGCCGAGCCCGCCCAGCTCACCGATGCGGATCGCGGTCGCGGGCGAGACGACGGAGTCCATGGGCGCTGCCAGGAACGGCAGCTCGAAGCGGTAGGCATCGATCTGCCAGGCGATCGAGACCTCCTTCGGGTCGCGGGTGCGCCGGCTCGGCACGACGGCGATGTCGTCGAACGCGTACGCACGGCGGCCGCGCTTGCCGCGCCCGATCTCGATCTCAGTCACTTTGGGAGGCGCCTTTCCATCTGGGTCCCTCTGGGGCCTGCCCGTCCAGTATCCCTGACGCATACGGAAGGAGCGGCCCCGGTGAACCCGGGACCGCTCCTGACCGTCTGACCTGCGGTGATACCCAGCCGCTACTTCCGGCTGTAGTTCGGCGCCTCGACCGTCATCTGGATGTCGTGCGGGTGGCTCTCCTTGAGGCCCGCGGACGTGATGCGCACGAAGCGGCCCTTGGACTCCATCTCGTCGACGGAGGCGGCGCCGACGTAGCCCATGGTCTGGCGCAGACCGCCGACGAGCTGGTGCAGCACGTTGGCCAGCGGGCCGCGGTAGGGCACCTGGCCCTCGATGCCCTCGGGCACGAGCTTGTCGTCGGAGGCGACCTCGGCCTGGAAGTAGCGGTCCTTGGAGTAGGACCGGCCCTGGCCGCGGGACTGCATGGCGCCCAGCGAGCCCATGCCGCGGTACGACTTGAACTGCTTGCCGTTGATGAACATCAGCTCACCCGGCGACTCCTCGCAGCCCGCGAGCAGCGAGCCGAGCATCACGGTGTCGGCACCGGCGGCGAGCGCCTTGCCGATGTCGCCGGAGTACTGGAGGCCACCGTCGCCGATGACCGGGACACCGGCCGCGCGGGCCGCGACAGCCGCCTCGTAGATCGCGGTGACCTGCGGGACGCCGATGCCGGCGACGACGCGGGTGGTGCAGATGGAGCCCGGCCCGACACCGACCTTGACGCCGTCGACACCGGCGTCGATGAGCGCCTGGGCGCCGTCACGCGTCGCCACGTTGCCACCGATCACGTCCACGGTCACCGCGGACTTGATCTTCGACATCCAGCTCAGCGCGTTGCTGTTGTGACCGTGCGACGTGTCGACGATCAGGAAGTCGGCACCGGCGGCGGCCAGCGCCTGCGCCCGCTCAAGGGCTTCGGGGCTCGCACCCACGGCGGCGCCGACGAGCAGCCGGCCCTCGCCGTCCTTCGCCGCGTTCGGGTACTGCTCGGCCTTCTTGAAGTCCTTGACCGTGATGAGGCCCTTGAGCACGCCCGCGTCGTCGACCAGCGGCAGCTTCTCGATCTTGTGGCGGCGCAGCAGCTCCATGGCGTCGACGCCGGAGATGCCGACCTTGCCGGTGACCAGCGGCATCGGCGTCATGACCTCGCGGACCTGACGGCCGCGGTCGTTCTCGAACGCCATGTCGCGGTTGGTGACGATGCCGAGCAGCTTGCCCGCCGGGTCGGTCACCGGGACACCGGAGATGCGGAACTTGGCGCACAGCGCGTCGGCCTCGGCCAGCGTCGCGTCGGGGTGCACGGTGATCGGGTCGGTGACCATGCCGGACTCGGAGCGCTTCACGAGGTCGACCTGGTTGACCTGGTCCTCGATGGACAGGTTGCGGTGCAGTACACCGACGCCGCCCTGGCGGGCCATGGCGATGGCCATGCGGGCCTCGGTGACCTTGTCCATCGCGGCGGAGAGCAGCGGGATGTTCACCCGCACATTGCGCGAGATGCGGGACGAGGTGTCGACCGCGTTCGGGAGGACCTCCGACGCGCCGGGCAGCAGCAGCACGTCGTCGTAGGTAAGCCCGAGAGTCGCGAATTTACCGGGCACGCCGTCGACGTTCGCAGTCATGACACCTTCTCCATATGGCCTTGATCGGTGCGGGTGTCCATGCTAACGGCCTACGGACGTGTCTCATTCCACGAGCAAGATCATCGGCCTTCTTTGTACGTTCCCACGTACGCGGCCGGGGTGTGTGCTACTGCTCGGCGAGCGCCCGCAGGCGGCTCAGCGCCCGGTGCTGCGCCACGCGCACGGCTCCGGGTGACATCCCCAACATCTGCCCGGTCTCCTCGGCGGTGAGGCCGACGGCGATGCGCAGGAGCAGCAGCTCCCGCTGGTTCTCCGGAAGGTTGGCGAGGAGCTTCTTGGCCCATTCGGCGTCGCTGCTGAGCAGCGCGCGCTCCTCCGGGCCGAGGGAGTCGTCGGGACGCTCCGGCATCTCGTCGGACGGCACGGCCGTCGAACCGGGACCGCGCATCGCCGCGCGCTGCAGGTCGGCGACCTTGTGGGCGGCGATGGCGAAGACGAAGGCCTCGAAGGGCCGGCCGGTGTCCTTGTAGCGCGGCAGCGCGAGCAGGACCGCGACACAGACTTCCTGGGCGAGGTCCTCGACGAAGTGCCGGGCATCACCCGGAAGCCGGGACAGCCGGGTCCGGCAGTACCGGATGGCGAGGGGATGGACGTGCGCGAGGAGATCGTGCGTCGCCTGCGCGTCGCCGTCGACCGCCCGGCCGACGAGCGTACCGATGACCCCCTGCTGGGCCGCTCCCTCGTCGTCGCGCATCGACCTATGGTGCCCTGTCGAGGTGCGGTCCGCGGCATCGCGTCCCTTGTTGTGCACCGAAGCGTTATGGACCGATGCGCCAGAGGCGCCCGAAGCGTTCGGGGCAGGTGCGCCGGAACTCATCTCCTGCGCCCTCCCCTCTCGCTGACCCTGCTCGCCCGATTCGTCGTCCCCGCGGAACTCCACACCACCAAGGATGCGGCATCGAGCGCGAAACGCAGAGCGACGTCGCTCACCGCGCCCCGTCAGGGGCGCGGGGCCGCATCCATGAGCGGCTCCGCCGCGGGGCGCGACCAGCCACAACGAAGCTGTAGCCGGCCGACGACATCACGTGGCAATACGCAGCCCGCACCGGCGCCCGAAGCGGAGCCCTACCGGACGAGACCCCAGCGGAACCCGAGCGCCACGGCGTGGGCCCGGTCGGACGCGCCGAGCTTCTTGAACAGCCGCCGCGCGTGCGTCTTCACGGTGTCCTCGGAGAGGAAGAGCTCGCGCCCGATCTCCGCGTTGGACCGGCCGTGGCTCATGCCCTCGAGCACCTGGATCTCACGCGCGGTGAGGGTGGGCGCGGCGCCCATCTCGGCCGAGCGCAGCCGGCGCGGGGCGAGCCGCCACGTCGGGTCCGCGAGGGCCTGGGTCACCGTGGCCCGCAGTTCGGCGCGCGAGGCGTCCTTGTGCAGATAGCCGCGGGCACCGGCGGCCACCGCGAGGGCCACGCCGTCCAGATCCTCGGCGACGGTGAGCATGATGATGCGCGCACCGGGATCGGCCGAAAGCAGCCGTCGCACTGTTTCGACGCCGCCGAGACCCGGCATGCGTACGTCCATCAGAATCAGGTCCGAGCGGTCGGCGCCCCAGCGGCGGAGGACTTCCTCCCCGTTGGCCGCGGTCGTCACGCGCTCGACGCCGGGCACGGTCGCGACCGCGCGGCGCAGCGCCTCTCGGGCGAGCGGGGAGTCGTCACAGACGAGGACGGATGTCATGACCGCCCTCCGCAGCTGATGCGCGTCACCTTGAGCCTCCAGGCTTTGTACGAATCGTCACCTGTGCGGTCGACACTCAGCAAGCTTTTCGGACAGATGCCCGAGAGCTTGCTGCTTCAACCGCCTCAGCACTCTCAACGATGGTCACTCGAAAGAGTTACGGGTCAGGCGGCCTGCTTCGGCACTCTACGTGAGGGGCCGGACACAGCGGTGACAACGCGACGCACCCTCAAGGTTTCACCACAAGCTATGCCCCATTTAGCGGCTTTTCTTCCCTTTTGCTGGTGTCTGTAGCTAGATTCGCAATGAGTCATATTTTCATCTCCTTAGACAGTAGATGTACGGTCATGGGCACCGTTCCGCGTCACAACGGCTACAACGGCAACAAGGGGACACACCAATGGCAGATTTCTCCCGCCTTCCCGGACCGAACGCAGATCTGTGGGACTGGCAGCTCCTCGCGGCCTGCCGCGGGGTCGACAGCTCGCTCTTCTTCCACCCCGAGGGCGAGCGCGGAGCCGCCCGCAGCGCCCGTGAGACCTCGGCCAAGGAGGTCTGCATGCGGTGCCCGGTGCGCGCGGAGTGCGCTGCTCACGCGCTTCAGGTGCGGGAGCCGTACGGGGTGTGGGGCGGCCTCACCGAGGACGAGCGCGAGGAGCTGATGGGGCGGGCCCGCAACCGGCTCGTCACCGCGTCGGCGACGGGCGGCGCGCCGTCGTCGGCCACGGCTTCACGTCACTGAAGGAACGTTTCTCCAATCGTGGGCGCACCTGGTGCGCCCACGGCCGTGTCCGGCGGGGGCCGGCCCGGCTCAGCGCGCGGCGGCCCTGTCGGCGGCGCGCGCCAGATGATCGAGGGTCGCGGCGACGGCCGGCACCTGGGCCAGATCGGGCAGGGTGAGCGCGACGATCTCGCGCTGCACGGCCGGCTCGACCGTCACTGTCCGTGCACCCTTGGGGCGAACAGACTCGATGGCCAGTTCGGGCAGGACGGCAACACCGAGCCCGGCGCCGACGAGTCCGATCACCGCCGGGTAGTCGTCCGTCGCGAAGTCGATGCGGGGGGCGAACCCGGCGCTCTCGCACACCTCCACCAACTGGCGGCGGCAGCGCGGGCAGCCCGCGATCCACGACTCGTCCGCGAACGCGTCGATGGTGACGGAGCCCCGCAGCGCGTGCCCCTCGGGGACCAGGCCCACCAGGCGGTCGGCGAGCAGCGGGCGCACGACGAGGTCGTCCCAGTCCTCCGCGGCCTGGGCGCCCTCGCCCTCCCGTCTCCCGCCGCCGCCCCTCTGCGGAGGCGCTTCGCGCCGCTCCTCATATCTGAAGGCGAGCGCGACGTCGCAGTCGCCCTCGCGCAGCATCTCCACCGAGCGCGGCGGCTCGGCCTCGACCAGCGAGACCCGGGTGCCGGGGTGCTCGGCGCGCAGCGCGGCGAGCGCCGTCGGGACCAGGGTCGAGCTGCCACTCGGGAACGAGACGAGCCGGACCCGGCCCGCGCGCAGCCCGGCGATCGCGGCGACCTCCTCCTCGGCGGCGGTGAGCCCCGCGAGGATGCCCGCCGCGTGCCGGACGAGGGCCTCGCCCGCCTGGGTCAGGCGCATCTCGCGGCCGGTGCGGATCAGCAGCGGGGTGCCCGTGGACGACTCCAGGGCCTTCATCTGCTGGCTGACCGCGGGCTGGGTGCAGCCCAGCTCCCGGGCGGCCGCCGAGAAGGAGCCGGTGGCGGCGACGGCACGCAGGACGCGGAGGTGGCGGGCTTCGATCACCCCTCAAGCATAAGCGAGGCTTGGGGAATGCGACGAATAATGCGTGGCGGCTTTGGTTCGGGGTCCCGTAGCGTTGGCCGGTATGAAGCTTCTGTCTCTCAATCTCGGGCACCGCAAGGCCGTCGAGTACACCGACCAGGCCGAGGGCGTGACCGGCATCGACAAGCAGCCGGTCGAGGGGCCCGTGCGGGTGGCCGCGCCCGGACCGAAGGGCACCGGCGGCAGCGGTCTCGCCGGGGACGCGGTGTGCGACAGACGCCACCACGGCGGTGACGACCAGGCGGTGTACGCGTACGCGCGTGAGGACCTGGACGACTGGGAGCGGACGCTGGGCCGGCCGATCCCCAGCGGCGGCTTCGGCGAGAACCTCACGACCGAGGGCCTCGACATCACGGGCGCGCTGATCGGCGAGCGCTGGCGGATCGGTCCCGAGGTGGTCCTGGAGGTGACATCGAGCCGGATCCCGTGCCGGACCTTCCAGGGACATCTCGGCGAGAAGGGCTGGGTCAAGCGGTTCACGCAGGAGGGCGCGGCGGGCGCGTATCTGCGGGTGATCGAGCCGGGCGAGATCCGGGCCGGGGACCCGATCGAGGTCGTGCACCGTCCGGACCACGAGGTGACGGTCCAGCTCGCGTTCCGCGCGGTGACCACGGAGCGGGCGCTGCTGCCGAGCATGCTGGCGGCCGGCGAGGCGCTGCATCCGGAGGAGCTGAGAGCGGCGCGGGAGTACGTGGCGAAGTACGGCTCCTGACCGGGCCCATGATCACCGGCACCCCCGGGCCGTCACTAACCTGGGGCCATGACTACGGCACTGATCACCGGATCCACCGCGGGCATCGGCGCCGCGTTCGCCCGGCGCCTGGCTTCCGACGGGCACAACCTGGTCCTGGTCGCGCGGGACACCGAGCGGCTTCAGGACCAGGCGACGGAGCTGCACGACCGGCACGGCATCGAGGCCGAGGTGCTGACCGCCGACCTCGCCACGGACGAGGGCATCGCGGCGGTCGAGGAGCGGCTGAAGGACCGCAAGGCCGCGGTCGACCTGCTCGTCAACAACGCGGGGTTCGGCAACAAGGGCCGCTACCTGGAAGTCTCCATGGCCGACGAGCTGACCATGCTGAAGGTGCACTGCGAGGCGGTGCTGCGGCTGACGTCGGCGGCGGCCTCGGCGATGCGGGAGCGCGGGCGCGGCGGTGTGGTCAACGTGGCGTCGGTCGCCGCGTTCGTGCCGCGTGGCACGTACGGGGCGTCGAAGGCGTGGGTCGTGCAGTTCACGCAGGGCGCGGCGAAGGATCTGGCGGGGACCGGGGTGCGGCTGATGGCTCTGTGCCCCGGGTTCGTGCGCACCGAGTTCCATGAGCGGGCCGGGATGGGCACCGACAACATCCCGAACTGGATGTGGCTCGACGCCGACAAGCTGGTGGCGGCGGCGCTGACCGATCTGTCCCGCGGCAAGTCCCTGTCGATCCCGGATCCGCGGTACAAGGCCCTGATGGGCGTGGTGAAGGTGACCCCGCGTTCTTTGCTGGGCGGGGTCACATCGCGGACGGGCCGCAAGTACGGCCCGCAGTAGATCCCGTTCGTCCGCGGCCCCGGTGGGGGCTGGTCGCGCAGTTCCCCGCGCCCCTGGGTCGTCCTTCGTCTGCGGGCCGGTGGGGCTTCTCGCGCAGTTCCCCGCGCCCCTGAGGCAGGCGCTACGCGCCGCCTCTCCTGAAGGGGAGCGGCGCGCCTCTGATGAGATGGCGCACGAAGTGCGCATCTCAGGGGCGCGGGGAACTGCGCGAGAAGAGGCCACCGGCCCGCGCACGACCGACAACCCGAAAAGGGGCGAGGCCCGCCTCCCCGGTGATGGGGAGACGGGCCTCACGAGGAGTGCGGGTCAGTGCGAGTGACCGTGGCCGTGGCCGGCGTCGGCCTCGTCCTCGGCCGGCTTCTCGACGACGAGGGTCTCGGTCGTCAGGAGCAGGGAGGCGATCGAGGCGGCGTTCTCCAGCGCGGAGCGCGTCACCTTGACCGGGTCGATGACACCGGCCTTGACCAGGTCGCCGTACTCGCCGGTCGCGGCGTTGTAGCCGCTGCCCTTCTCGAGCTCCTTGACCTTGGAGACGATGACGTAGCCCTCCTGGCCGGCGTTCTCACCGATCCAGCGGAGCGGCTCGACGACGGCGTTGCGGACGACGGAGACGCCGGTGGCCTCGTCGCCCTCCTTGCCGAGGGAGCCCTCCAGGACCTTGGAGGCGTGCACCAGAGCGGAGCCACCACCGGAGACGATGCCCTCCTCGACCGCGGCGCGGGTCGCGGAGATGGCGTCCTCCAGACGGTGCTTCTTCTCCTTGAGCTCGACCTCGGTCGCGGCACCGACCTTGATCACGCAGACGCCGCCGGCGAGCTTCGCGAGGCGCTCCTGGAGCTTCTCACGGTCCCAGTCGGAGTCCGTGTTCTCGATCTCGGCCTTGATCTGGTTGACGCGGCCGTCGACGTCGCCCTTGTTGCCGCCACCGTCGACGATCGTGGTGTCGTCCTTGGTGATGGTCACGCGGCGCGCGGAGCCGAGCACGTCCAGGCCGGCCTGGTCGAGCTTGAGGCCGACCTCTTCGGCGATGACGGTGGCACCGGTGAGGGTGGCCATGTCCTGGAGCATCGCCTTGCGGCGGTCACCGAAGCCGGGGGCCTTGACCGCGACGGCGTTGAACGTGCCGCGGATCTTGTTCACGACCAGGGTCGACAGGGCCTCGCCCTCGACGTCCTCGGCGATGATGAGGAGGGGCTTGGAGCCGCCGGCCTGGATGACCTTCTCCAGGAGCGGGAGCAGGTCCTGGATGGACCCGATCTTGCCCTGGTGGATCAGGATGTACGGGTCGTCGAGGACGGCCTCCATACGCTCCTGGTCGGTGACGAAGTACGGGGACAGGTAACCCTTGTCGAAGGCCATGCCCTCGGTGAAGTCGAGCTCCAGGCCGAAGGTGTTGGACTCCTCGACGGTGATGACACCGTCCTTGCCGACCTTGTCCATCGCCTCGGCGATGAGCTCGCCGACCTGGCTGTCCTGGGCGGACAGACCGGCGACGGCCGCGATGTCGGCCTTGTCGTCGATCGGGCGCGCCGTGGCGAGCAGGTCCTCGGAGACGGCCTTGACGGCGGCGTCGATGCCCTTCTTCAGGGCGGCCGGGGAGGCACCCGCGGCGACGTTGCGCAGGCCCTCGCGGACCAGGGCCTGGGCGAGCACGGTGGCGGTGGTGGTGCCGTCACCCGCGATGTCGTTGGTCTTGGTCGCCACCTCCTTCACCAGCTGCGCGCCGAGGTTCTCGTACGGGTCCTCGATCTCGACCTCACGGGCGATCGTGACACCGTCGTTGGTGATGGTGGGGGCGCCGAACTTCTTGTCGATGACGACGTTGCGGCCGCGGGGGCCGATCGTCACCTTCACCGTGTCGGCAAGCTTGTTGACGCCGCGCTCAAGGGCGCGACGGGCGTCCTCGTCGAACTTCAGGATCTTCGCCATGGGAGCGTTTCAGCCCTCTCGGAAAACTAGGGTGAAGCTTGGTGTGAAAACGAACCGCGCCCCCGACCCCGGCTGATGTGAATCGCGGGTGCCAGGGGCGCAGATCGAAAGCTGAAGCTATGTCGCTTCGGTGAAGCCGGTAATCCGGAAGCGGACTACTTCTCGACGATCGCGAGCACGTCGCGGGCCGAGAGGACGAGGTACTCCTCGCCGTTGTACTTGACTTCGGTGCCGCCGTACTTGCTGTACAGCACGATGTCGCCGGTCTTCACGTCGAGCGGAAGACGCTCGCCGTTCTCGAAGCGGCCCGGGCCCACGGCGAGGACGACGCCCTCCTGGGGCTTCTCCTTCGCGGTGTCCGGAATGACCAGGCCAGAGGCGGTGGTCTGCTCGGCGTCGAGCGGCTGGACCACAATGCGGTCCTCGAGCGGCTTGATGGCAACCTTGGAGCTGGTGGTCGTCACGATCCGACCTCCCCCTTCGGAGATCTCACGGGGTTAACTGTCTGAGGTGGCGACCAGGTGGATCCGTCGTCGCGGGTGCCGGACCTGCCCGTCGCTGTTGGCACTCTCCTACGGGGAGTGCCAGAAGCGAGACTATGACCGCGATTAGCACTCGGTCAAGCGGACTGCTAATCGCGCTCTCCGCGCGGCGCCGTTTCCACCCGTCTCCCGGCCCCCCGCCGACGGCTTCCGGCCGCCTCCGGCGGGCCACGGATCGGTCTCGGTCGGGGAACGTACGGAGAACGTACGGGTGGAGCCGCCGGTTCCGTACGAGAGTCCTGGCACGACCGGCGAGAACCGCACTCCCGGACCCGGTCGCCGGAGGGGGCGTGTCGTGGAACGGCCGGACGACGACTGGTTCGCGGGTGGGTGTCTGGTCGCCCTTGTCCTGCTCCTGGAGGCCGCCTACACGGTTCTCGTGGTGTTCAGCCTGGCGCTGCAGGGGCTCGGAGGCGCGGACACGGGGTCGGTGAAGCCCGGCAGCCCGCCGCCCGCGCCGGACTGGACCGAGGTGTGGCTGTGGGGCGGCGGCGCAGGGGCGGCGCTCGTCTTCGGGGCCACGTTCCTGTGGCTGCGGCGCCCGTGGGCCGCGTCGGTCCAGCTGTTCGGCGCCGTGTGGGCGGCGACCCTGGCGGCCGCCGCCTGGCAGCGGATTCGGGCCTAGACCGTCGGCACCGGGTTCAGACGTGGCCCGTCGGCAGCGGGCTCAGACGTAGTCCTCCAGCCGGGCCACCGTGAACCCCTGCTCCTGGACACGCCGCAGCATCCGCGAGGTCATCTCCGTCAGGGTCGTGCCCTTCAGCTCGGCGGGGCCACGGAAGTGGGCCAGGATGATGTCGCCGGGGCGCAGGCGGTCCCCGTCGGCGTAGCGGAGGTCGTTGATCTGCATCGAGGCGCGCCACAGGACGATCGCGTCGATGCCGCAGTCGCCGGCCGCGCGCAGGGTGTCCGCGTCGTAGTTGCCGTAGGGCGGGCGGAACAGCCGCGGGGCCGCGCCGAAGCGGGACTTCAGGCGGGTCTGCTGGCCGCAGATCTCGGCGTGCTGGTCGACGTAGCCGCGGCCGGGCAGGAAACGGTGGGTCAGGGTGTGGTTCTCCACCTGCGCGCCCAGCCGCCGCAGTCGGCCGAAGTGGTCGTACCCGGCGCCCGCGGCGGAGTCCGCGAGGAACATCGAGATCGGCAGCCGCAGCTCACGGACCATGTCGACGAACCGGGGATCCCGCTCGGCGCCGTCGTCGAAGGTCAGGAAGACGACCTTGTCGCGGGTGGGTACGTGGTCGATGACCGGCGGCACCCGGCCGGGGGCGCGGGCCGCGAGCGCCCGGTGCGGCCGCGGGGCCGGGGCCAGCGGGGCGGCCAGGCCCCAGCGGCGGTGGACGTCCGGGGCGGGCGCTCCGGCCGCCGCCGGGGGCGGCTCGGGCCTGCGCACCTTCTGCGCCGCCTTCCTGCCCATCCGCTCGATCGGGTCGACGGACTGCGCGCACCCGGTGAGCAGCACGGCGGCCAGGGCACAGACGATCGCCGCCCGCACCCCCGGCCGCCGAACACCGCTCCCCACCCCATGAGTTGTCACAGGTAGTCCTCCAGGCGCGCCACCGCGTACCCCTTGTCGGTGACGTACTTCATGAACGTACGGATCATGTCGGGCATCGTGCCCTTCCAGTCCTCGCGACCCCGGAAATGCGTGAGGATGATGTCGCCCGGATGGATGTCGCGGTCCCACTCGCGGTAGTCCATTCGGTCCACGAAGACCTCCGCGTTCCAGATGGGCGCGTACTTGACCCCGCAGGACTTGGCGGCCTTCAAGGTGTCCTGGTTGTAGTTGCCGTAGGGCGGGCGGAAGAGGGCGGGACGCTTGCCGTAGTGCTTCTCGATGACGTCCTGCATGCCGCAGATCTCGCGCTTCTGTCCCGCATAGGACAGGCCCGGCAGGTAGGGGTGGTGGAGCGTGTGGTTGTTCAGGCCCACCCCGGCCTTCTGCATCGTCTTGAAGTACCCGTAGTCCTCCTTGGCGAGGTAGTCGCTGAGGAAGGCGGTGTACGGGATCTTCAGCTCGCTCATCATCCGTACGAACGCCGGGTCCTTCTCGGCGCCGTCGTCGATCGTGAGGAAGACGATCTTCTTCTTCGTGGGGATCGTGGTGAAGACCGGGGGCAGCCCGAGTTCCTTCTGGTCGTCGACCTCGAAGCCCTTGCGCGGCGCGATGTGCGGCTTGTGCGCGGGTGGCGCGGGCGCGGTCAGCGGCGGCTTCGCCAGGCCCCAGTGCTTGGCCGCCGCGACGATGCGGGCGCGTTCGGCCTTGAGCCTGGTGGCGTACGAGTCGAGGGCGCGGGCCGGCGGGGCCTTGAGCGGCTGCTGGCCGGGGGCGGGACGCACGGTCGTGGCGTCGCCGTCGCCCGAGGCGCAGCCGGAGGCGAGGGCACAGGCGGCGAGGACGGCGACCGAGACCCGTCGCAACGTCCGCCTCCTGCCGCTTTTCTCATTTTGTCGTACTAGTTGCATGGCGCCGGATCTTTGCAGCTCAACGCCCTGATCAGGGGCCGACACCGCCGCCGTGCGCGCACCATCCACCGACTGGCCCACAATGGACCGGGTGAACGACCCCGCCTCCCTCGCCGCCCTCCTGACCCCCGCCGGACAGGCCCTGCTCGACGCCCTGCGCGACCACGACCCGGCCCAAGAGCTCGCGCTCGCCACCCGGCTGCGCCGCGAGCACCCGGCCGACCTCGTGTCGGCCGCGCTCGCCCAGGCCCGGCTGCGGCAGCGGGCGGTGGCGAAGTTCGGGGCGCGCGACGCGGCCCGGATGTACTTCACGGCGAACGGCGTCGAGCAGGCGACCCGCACGAGCGTGGCCACGCACCGCGCGGAGTCCTTCAAGGAGCTGGGCGTACGGTCCGTCGCCGATCTGTGCTGCGGCATCGGCGGCGACGCGATCGCCCTGGCCCGCGCGGGCATCTCCGTCCTCGCCGTCGACCGCTCCCCGCTGACCTGCACCGTCGCCCGGGCCAACACCGAGGCGCTGGGGCTCGGCGAGCTGATCGAGGTGCGCGAGGCGGATGTCACGGAGGTGGACACATCGGCGTACGACGCGGTGTTCGTCGATCCTGCCCGCCGGGGCGGCCGGGGCCGCATCTTCGACCCCGAGGCCTACTCCCCGCCCCTGTCCTGGGCCGTGGCCGCCGCACTGAAGGCGCCCCGCGCCGCGCTGAAGATCGCCCCCGGCATCCCGCACGAGGCGATCCCGGGCGAGGCCGACGCCGAGTGGATCTCGGACGGGGGCGATGTGAAGGAGGCCGTGCTCTGGTTCGGCACCGAGCCCGGCAGGATGCGGGCCACTCTGCTGCCGGGCCCGCGGGCGCTGACCGGGCGCGGGCTGCCCGACCCCGAAGTACGCCCGGTGGGACGGTACTTGTACGAGCCCGACGGCGCCGTCATCCGGGCGCATCTGGTCGCCGAGGTGGCCGAGCAGGTCGGCGGTGGCCTGCTCGACGAGACCATCGCGTACGTCACGGCGGACGAGCTGCGGCCGACGCCGTACGCGGCGCCGTACGAGATCACCGACCAACTCCCCTTCAGCGTCAAGAAGTTGAAGGTGCTGCTGCGCGAGCGCGGGGTCGGCGTCCTCACCGTGAAGAAGCGCGGCTCGGCCGTGGAACCGGAGGAACTGCGCCGCAAGGTCATGCCGAAGCCCTACGGGAAGGCGTCGGCGACGGTGTTCCTGACGCGAGTGGCGGGGGCACCGACCATGCTGGTGGGGCAGAGCGCTCGCTGAGGTCATGGGGCTCCGCCCCGGACCCCGCTCCTCAATCGCCGGAGGGGCTTGTTCTGCCGAGCAGAAACTCCCGCTCCCGCTCATTGCGCGCAAGCGCGGCGGCCCTCACGAACTCCTCCCGAGCCTCCACAACGCGCCCCAGCCGCTCCAGCAGATCCCCGCGAACGCTCGGCAGCAAGTGATAGTCCCGCAGGGCGGGTTCACCGACCAGCGCGTCCACGATCACGAGCCCCGCGGCGGGCCCGTCGGCCATGGACACGGCCACGGCCCGGTTCAACTCGACCACCGGCGACGGAGCGCGCGCGGCGAGCAGGCCGTACAGGGTGGCGATGCGCGGCCAGTCGGTCTCCTCGTACGTGTGCGCCTGGGCGTGACAGGCGGCGATGGCGGCCTGGAGGACGTACGGCCCGGGACCGTCCCCCGGCAGGGTGGCCTCCGCGCGGGCCAGGGCGGTGAACCCGCGGCGGATCAGCAGCTGGTTCCAGCGTGAGCGGTGCTGGTCCTTCAGCAGGACGGGCGCGCCGTCGGGCGTGGTGCGGGCGGCCGCGCGCGAGGACTGGAGTTCGAGCAGCGCGGCCAGACCGTGCACCTCGGGCTCCTTCGGCATCAGCGACTGCAGGACGCGGGCGAGCCGCAGGGCGTCCTCGCACAGCCCCGGGCGGAGGTAGTCGTCGCCCGCCGTGGCCGCGTACCCCTCGTTGAAGATGAGGTAGATGACTTCGAGGACCGAGCCGAGGCGGGCCTCCCGGTCCGGCCCGTAGGGCACTTCGAAGGCGACGTCGCGGGTGGCGAGGGTGCGTTTGGCACGCACGACGCGCTGGGCGACGGTCGCTTCGGGGACGAGCACGGCGCGGGCGATCTCGGCGGTGGTCAGGCCGCCGAGGAGGCGCAGGGTGAGCGCGGCGCGGGCCTCGGGGGACAGCACCGGGTGACAGCTCATGAAGACGAGCCGCAGCAGATCGTCGTCGATGTCCTCGGGGTCCGGGGCCGCCTCCTGTTCGTAGGCGAACGCGGTCCCCCGCCCGACCTCCTCCAGCTTGCGCGCGTAGCTCTCCCGGCGCCGCACCAGATCGACGGCCCGCCGCCGGGCGGCGACGGTCAGCCAGGCCCCCGGACTGTCGGGGACCCCGGTCCGCGGCCAGCTCTCCAGCGCGGCGACCAGCGCGTCCTGCGCCAGTTCCTCGGCGATCCCGACGTCCCGCACGACCCGGGTGACGGCGGCGATGATCCGCGGCGCCTCCATCCGGAAGACGGTCTCGACGCTCGCGGCGACGGCGGGCGGGGCGGGGGTCCCGTCGGACTCCCCGCCACCGGACCCGCCGGAGCCCCTGCCGGAAGTCCCGGTCCCGTCACCGGTCCCGCCGGCCCGCCGCGTACTGTCGTGTCGCTCTGTCACGGGCCACCATCAGACACCCGGCGGCGCCCCGGGCCAAGCGGGATCAGCCCGCGTCGATCTGCCGGACCTCACAGGTGACGGTCCAGAACTCCTCGTGGACCTGGACGAACCGCTTGGCCCACTCGACCGCCTCGGCCATGTCCTTGCACTGCATCAGGGCGTAGCCGCCGACGACCTCCTTGGACTCGGTGAACGGGCCGTCGGTGACGGACGTGCGCCCGCCCTCCCAGTGCACCCGCTTGCCCTGGGCCTGCGGCAGCAGACCGGCCGTGTCGAGCATGACGCCCGCCTTGGTGATCTCCTCCAGCAGTTCGCCCATGCGCTGCCCCAGCTCGGCGCTCGGGCCCTCGGCGGGCGCGGTGGTCTCGTCGATGTGGATGAGGGAGATGAAGCGCGGCATGACGACTCCTCGGGTTCGGCGGGGCCGGTCCTTCCCGGCCCCTTCACCCTTGCGTCGAACGGGCCGGGCCCGGATCGACACACCCGCGGAATTTTCTCCAGAAGTTTTTGACCGGAGCGCCGAGCCGTAGGGCGGATGTCGGAAGTCCGGGTGTCGGAAGTCCTAGCGCAGCGACTCCCAGAGCTCCTCGGCCTCCGGTTCGTCGGCCACCACCCGGTTATGGTCGGACGGCGCCTGCACCACGGGCATCATCACCGTCTTCACGGAGTCGCCGGACAGGTCCTGGAGACTGCGCGCCAGGCCCGACAGCTTGGTCAGCGAGTCGAGGCCGGTGTCCGTGGTGAGGGAGCCGGTCGCCGCGTCGGCGATCTTGTAGAGGCGGGTCGGGCTGGTGAGCAGCCCGGAGCCCGAGACCTGCTCCGCCAGCGCCTTCACCAGCTGCTGCTGGAGCTTGATGCGGCCCAGGTCGCTGCCGTCGCCGACGCCGTGCCGGGTACGGGCGAAGGCGAGGGCGGTCTTGCCGTCGAGGTGGTGGAGGCCGGCGTCCAGGTGGAGCTGGCTGAGGTCGTCGTCGATGTCCTCGTCGGTGGTGATGTCGACACCGCCGAGCGCGTCGATGAGCTTCGCGAAGCCCGCGAAGTCGACCTCCAGGTAGTGGTCCATGCGCACCCCGGTGAGGGTCTCGACGGTCTTCACCGCGCAGACCGGACCGCCCAGCGAGTAGGCGCTGTTGAACATGACGTTGTACGCGACCGCGGTCGTGCCGCCGGACTCCGTCGGGCAGGAGGGGCGCTGCACGAGGGTGTCGCGCGGGATGCTGACGACCGTCGCCTCGGTCCGGTCGGCGTTCAGGTGCAGGACCATCGCGGTGTCGGAGCGCGCACCACCGCTGTCACCGCCGCCGAGCTTCTTGTTCTCCTTGCCGGAGCGCGAGTCGGAGCCGAGAACGAGGATGTTCAGCACGCCCTTCTCGACCGGTTCCTGCGGCGCGGAGGCCGACGGCGAGGGGGACGGGCCCGGCGCGTCGGCGCGGGCCGGGCGGTTGTCGCCGAGCGCGCTGTCGATGTCGACGCTGTGGATGTTGTGGTCCAGGTGCCAGTACACCCAGCCGGCGCCACCGCCACCGAGCACGAGGGCGCAGCCGAGCACCACACCGGCGACCTTCACCGCACGCCCACGGAACCGTTTCTTCTCTGTCACTCAGGGAACGTAAGTCCGAATTATTACAACGGTAAACCTCTCGCCCCGACTCTTCGGAAAATCTCAGAAAATCTCGGATACACACCACCGCGAAACGGCCCTTATCGCTCCGCGGGTGGGGACGTGCCTCAGGCGGTCTCGAACCGCCAGCGGTGCACCGCCCGGGTCACCAGGTCGCCGTCCGGTTCGGGCAGTTCGGGCAGTTCGGCGTCGTAGGCCGCGTCCCACCAGGTGATGACGAGGACCCGGTCCTGCGGCGCGCGCAGCGTCTCGCGGCGCAGCGGCCCGCCCTCAAGGGACAGGGTCTGCGCCTTGGCCCAGGCGAGCAGTTCGTCGCCGCGTCCGGCGACCGCCCGGGCCTCCCACATCAGGGCGACGCTCACGAGTAGAGGTTCTCCTTGCTGACCTCGTGCACGTGATCGTGGCCGTGGTGGTGACCGTGGTCGTGGTCGTGCCCCGGAACGTGTGTCTCGGTCACCGGCAGCGACGAGTCGGCGGACAGGTCCCACGAGGAGGCCGCCCGGTTCCTGGCCACCATCTCGGCGCCCAGCGCGGCGACCATCGCGCCGTTGTCCGTGCAGAGCTTGGGGCGCGGCACCCGCAGCCGGATCCCGGCCCGCTCGCAGCGCTCCTGGGCGAGGGCGCGCAGCCGCGAGTTGGCCGCGACACCGCCGCCGATCATGAGGTGGTCGACGCCCTCGTCCTTGCAGGCGCGCACCGCCTTGCGGGTCAGCACGTCGACGACCGCCTCCTGGAAGGACGCCGACACGTCCCGCACCGGCACGTCCTCACCGGCGGCCCGCTTGGCCTCGATCCAGCGGGCCACGGAGGTCTTGAGGCCGGAGAAGGAGAAGTCGTACGCGGCGTCGCGCGGGCCGGTCAGTCCGCGCGGGAACGCGATGGCGGTGGGGTCGCCCTCCTTGGCGTACCGGTCGATGACCGGGCCGCCGGGGAAGCCGAGGTTGAGCACCCGGGCGATCTTGTCGAAGGCCTCGCCCGCCGCGTCGTCGATGGTCGCGCCCAGCGGCCGTACGTCGGAGGTGATGTCGCTGGACAGCAGCAGCGACGAGTGGCCGCCGGAGACCAGCAGCGCCATCGTCGGCTCGGGCAGCTTCCCGTGCTCCAGCTGGTCGACGCAGATGTGCGAGGCGAGGTGGTTGACGCCGTAGAGCGGCTTGCCGAGCGCGTACGCGTACGCCTTCGCGGCGCTCACGCCGACCAGCAGGGCGCCCGCGAGACCGGGTCCGGCCGTCACGGAGATGCCGTCGAGGTCCTTGGCGGTCACCCCCGCGTCCTTCAGGGCGCGCTGGATCGTCGGGACCATCGCCTCCAGGTGCGCGCGGGAGGCGACCTCGGGGACGACGCCGCCGAAGCGGGCGTGCTCGTCGACGCTGGAGGCGACGGCGTCGGCGAGCAGGGTGGTGCCGCGGACGATGCCGACGCCGGTCTCGTCGCAGGAGGTCTCGATGCCGAGGACGAGCGGTTCGTCAGCCATGGTTCTTCTCTTCGCTCAGTGAGTCACTTGCGGTGTTGGTGGTCAGGCGCATCACGAGGGCGTCCACATTGCCCGGCTGGTAGTAGCCGCGGCGGAAGCCGATCGGCTCGAAGCCGAAGCGCTCGTAGAGCTTCTGCGCCCGGGTGTTGTCGACGCGCACTTCGAGCATCACCTCGGCGACCTCGAAGGCGGTGGCGTGCCGCAGCAGTTCGGTGAGCAGCCGGGCGCCGAGCCCGCTGCCCCACTGGTCGCGGGCGACGGCGATGGTCTGGACGTCGGCCAGGTCCTGGGCGGCGGCGAGCCCGCCGTAGCCGAGCAGCCGGTCCCCGTCGTACGCGACGACGTACCGCCGCGTCGACCCCACCCCGCGCGCGTGCGAGAGCTCGGACCAGAACATGCCGCGCGACCAGGCGTCGGCCGGGAAGAGGTCCTTCTCCAGGGCCAGCACCGGGTCGATGTCCCACCAGCGCATCTCGCGGATGTCGACGTCCACAGTGGTCACTGGGGGGTGACCACCTTGTAGTTCTTGGGGACCTGGGCGTCGGGCCTGCGCAGGTACAGCGGCCGCGGTTCGAGCAGTTCCTCGCCGGCGGCCAGCTTCTCGGCGGCCAGGGCGGCGAGCGCGGCGGCGCTGACGTGCTCGGGGCCGTGCGCGTCCGGGAACACCTCGGGGTAGAGCAGCGCGCCCGCGCCGACGGCGGGCAGCCCCGCGACCTGCTCGGCGATGTCGGCGGGCCGGTCGACGGCGGCTTCGGTGGTGCGGGTGCGCGGGTCGTCGTAGCGCGCCCAGTACACCTCCTTGCGCCGGGCGTCGGTGGCGACCACGAAGGGCCCTTCCACCTGAGCCTCGAACGCGAGTCCGTCCAGCGTGCACAGGCCGTGCACGGGGACGTCGAGCGCGAGCCCGAAGGTGTCGGCGGTCATCAGGCCGACCCGCAGTCCGGTGTACGGTCCCGGGCCGACGCCCACGACGATCCCGGTGACGGCGTCGAGCTTCAGCCCGGCCTCCTGGAACACCCGGTCGACGGCGGGCAGCAGCAGCTCCCCGTGTCTGCGGGCGTCCACCTGGCTCGACTCCGCGACGACGGAGGAGCCGTCGTGCAGGGCGACGGTGACGGCGGGGGTGGCGGTATCCACAGCGAGCAACAGCACGCGAACAGCCTACGACCACACAAGAGCGGACACGTCCGGACCGCCGACAACCAGGGGAGGGCCCGCCCCCGGCTGCTACCGTCACCCGGAGAAGTCGAACACCGAGAGGCAGGCACCTGGTGGCACGGAGCAGCACCGGATTCGTGACCGCGCTGACCGCGGGCGCGCTCGCCGTGGTCGGCTTCCTCGCCTACCAGGCCTCGGCCAGCGCACCGGCCGATCTCGGCAAGTCGCCCTCCGCCTCCTCCTCGTCCTCGTCGTCGGCTTCGGCATCGCCGAAGAAGAAGGCGGACCCGAAGGCGCTGCCCGCGCAGTCCGGCAAGGGCGAGCGGGTCGTCTACGCGCTGGACGCGAAGCGCGTCTGGCTGGTGGGCGGCAACGGCAAGGTGCAGCGCACCTACGAGGTGACGCCCGGCACGGTCGACCCGGCGCCCGGCAAGTACACGGTGAACTCGCGCTCCGGGGCCATCCCGGGCACGGACGGGACGCCGGTCGAGCACGTGGTGCGGTTCGCGAGCGCGAGCGGGGTGGTGATCGGGTTCAGCGCCGCGGTCGACGGCTCCACGCCCGAGCCCGATCCGTCGAAGCAGACCGGCGGCATCCGCGAGTCGCGGGCCGACGGCAACGCGATGTGGGAGTTCGCCACGTTCGGGCGGCTCGTCGTCGTGGTTCCGTAGCGGATCTACCGCACGCCCCGGCGGGATTCCTCGGCGGGGACCGGCGTCGCGCCCGCCCGGTCCGGCGGCGTCGACACCAGCCGTGCCGCCGCGCACGAGGCCAGCAGGTCCGCCATCGACACCCCGCGCACCACGTCCCGCCCCGCACGCGGCGGCAGCGGTGCCGCGCGGGTCTCCGCCTCACGTTCCGATGCCGACATGGACGCCTCCCGGGGCCGCCTGAGCAATCGTGGTTAGGTAGACCTAACCAAGACCGGCTTCCATGTGAACACGCCGAAGGGGCGTCGCGCAACATGTTGCCGACGCCCTGTCGGGATGTACGGGAAAGAGGCGGTCAGCCCGCCAGCGACGCCAGGTCCGCCTCGGTCCAGCGCGCCCCGATGCCGTTCAGCGTCACCACACGCACCTCGTCGGTGGTGTCGCCGGTGGCCCGGTCGATGAGCACGTGCAGCCGGTCGTCGGAGAGCTCCTCGACCTTGCCGTCGCCCCACTCGACGACGACCACGGAGTCCGGGAGCGAGACGTCGAGGTCCAGGTCCTCCATCTCGTCGAGCCCGCCGCCGAGCCGGTAGGCGTCGACGTGCACCAGCGCCGGGCCCGCGCCGAGCGGCGGGTGGACGCGGGCGATCACGAACGTCGGCGAGGTCACCGCACCGCGCACGTCCAGGCCGGCGCCGAGGCCGCGGGTCAGGGTCGTCTTGCCGGCGCCCAGCTCACCGGTGAGCATCACGAGGTCGCCCGGGCGCAGCCGTTTGGCCAGCGCGAGGCCCAGCTCCCCCATGGCATCGGGAGAGTTGACCGTGATCGTGACCGTAGAAACAGGCGTGCCGGAAGAGGCAGGGGTTTCGGGGGTGGTGGGTTCAGCCGCCGGGTCGAGCGGTGCTGCCGGTGTCTCCATAAATCCCCACGGTAGCCGCTGCCGGTACCGCTCCCGTACGGGCCAGCAGATCGGCCAGCCGGTCGGTCACGGCCTCCGGGTGCTCCAGCATCACCAGGTGCCCGGCGTCCGGCACGAGCACGAACTCGGCGTCGGGCAGCAGCTCCGCGATCGCCTCGCTGTGCCCGCTCGGCGTCACCAGGTCCCCCTCGCCCGCGAGGACCAGGACGGGCAGCCCGGCGAAGCGGCTCAGCGCGGCCGTCTTGTCGTGCTCCTGGAACGCCGGATAGAACTCGGCGACCACGTCGATCGGCGTGCCCTCGATCATCCGCTCGGCGAACCGGGCGATCGCCGGATCGACGTCCCGGGTCGCGAACGAGTACCGCTTGATGATCCCGGCGAAGAGGTCGGCCGTCGCTCTGCGCCCCCGCTCGACGAGGTCGGCACGCTGCCCGAGGGCCTTCAGGACGCCGGGCAGGACCCGCCGCACCACGTTCACCCCGGCCACCGGAAGCCCGTAGTTCACCTCACCGAGCCGCCCCGACGACGTCCCCACGAGGGCGGCGCCCACGACCCGGTCACGGACGAGGTCCGGGCACTGGTCGGCGAGCGCCATCACGGTCATGCCGCCCATGGAGTGGCCGACGAGGACGAGCGGGCCCTCGGGCGCCGCCGCGTCGATCACGGCCCTGAGGTCGCCGCCGAGGGTGTCGATGGAGACCGGCAGGCCGCTCTCCGTCTGCTCCACCCCGCGCCCGGAGCGGCCGTGGCTGCGCTGGTCCCAGTACACGCACCGCACCACACCGCGCAGGGCCGCGCGCTGGAAGTGCCAGGAGTCCTGGTTCAGGCAGTAGCCGTGGCTGAAGACGACGGTGACCGGCGCGGGCGCCTTGCGGCCGAACAGGCGCCGTCTGCGGGTGCCGGTGGCCGTGGCGGCGGCCGCGGGGTCCGGCTCCACCTCGTCGACCTCGTAGTACAGCTCCGTGCCGTCCGCCGCGTACGCCTTGCCGGGCAGGCCGCGCAGCGAGCCGTAGGGCCCCGACGCGTCCAGCGCGAGCCGTGCCTTCCTGCGCATCCCGCGCCCCACGGTGAGCCGCTCCACGGCGACTCCGGCGGCGGCGCCCGCGGCGACCACCCCCACCGCGGCGCCCGCGAGACCGGCCCGCCGCCAGCTCCCCGAGGCCGCCGCGGCAGCCTCGGTGACGGCCGCCGTGGCCTGTGCGCTGGTCTCGCTCACGTGCCGCTCCCTCGCTGTGCGCGCCGCTGCTCCGCTGTGCCGTGTCCGCAGTGCTTACCGGGTTTCCCGGCCGGTTCGCGCCTCACACGGCGCGGACCCGGTCGGCCGGCTCCGCGGCCGATGCCCCGGCCGTCCCGTCCGCCCTGTCAGCTCTGTCTACGTAGACGCGCGGGACGCGGGAACCGATCCGCGTGACGATCTCGTACGCGATGGTGCCCGACGCCGCCGCCCAGTCCTCGGCGGTCGGCTCCCCCGCGTCGCCGGGGCCGAACAGCACCGCCTCGTCGCCCGCGGCCGGCTCGTCCCCGCCGAGGTCGACGACGAACTGGTCCATCGCGACCCGGCCCGCGACCGTGCGCCGCTTGCCGCCGATCAGGACGGGACCGGTGCCCGAGGCGTGCCGCGGGATGCCGTCCGCGTAGCCGAGCGGCACCAGGCCCAGGGTCGTGGGGCCCGGTGTGACGTAGTGATGCCCGTAACTGACGCCGAGTCCACCCGGCGCGTGCTTCACGAGCGCGAGCGACGCCTTCAGGGTCATCACCGGGCGCAGCCCGAAGTCCTCCGGGGTGCCGAGCGCGGGGCTGGGCGAGATCCCGTACATGGCGATGCCCGGCCGGACCAGGTCGAAGTGGGTCTCGGGGAGGGTGAGCGTGCCCGGCGAGTTCGCGATGTGCCGCACCTCGGGGGTGACGCCCTCGCCCTCCGCGTATCCGACCATCTCGCGGAACTCGGTCAACTGCGCCGCGATGGAAGGGTGTCCCGGCTCGTCGGCGCACGCGAAGTGCGACCACAGACCGGTGACGGTGATCAGGCCCGCGGCCTGCGCGGCGAGCGCCTCGCGCACCAGCTCCGGCCAGTCCGCGCGCAGACAGCCGCCCCGGCCGAGGCCGGTGTCGGCCTTGAGCTGGACGCGCGCGGTGCGGCCCAGCTCCCGCGCGGCGGCGGTCACTTCGCGCAGCGCCCACAGGCCGCCCACCGACATGTCGAGGTCGGCCTCGATGCCCGCGCGCCAGGGCCCGCCGGGCACCCACAGCCAGCACATGATCCGGCCGCCGATCCCGGCCGCGCGCAGGGCCAGGGCCTCTTCGGGGGTGGCGGTGCCGATCCACTCGGCACCGGCCTCCTTCGCGGCGCGGGCCACCGGGAGCATCCCGTGCCCGTACGCGTCGGCCTTCACGACGGCCATGAACGCGGCCCCCGGCGCGTGCGCGCGCAGGGACCGCACATTGGCCTTGAGCGCGGCCAGGTCGATCTCGGCGCGGGCGCGAAGCGGGGCAGTCACGTTCTCGTTCATGGTGCGCCCAGTCTCTCAGAGGGGTGCGACAACTCCCCGGAGAGCCGGGCTTCGGGTCAGGCGCCGGGCTCGCACCCGTCAGGTGCCGGGCTTGCGCCCCCATACGTAGACCCGGTCGCCGCCCTTGAGCACGCCCCACAGTCGCTTGGCGTCGGAGACCCGCAGATTGACGCACCCGCGCGAGCCGGGCGGGCTGTACACGTTGCCGTAGATGCCGTGGAACGCCTGGCCGCCACTGAAGAACTGGCTGTACGGCATCGGGCTGTTGTACAGCGACGACCAGTGGTTCTTGTGCCGCCAGTAGACCTTGTGCCAGCCGGTGCGGGTGCGGTTGCCCGCGCGTCCGCTGCGGATCGGGACCGGCCCGTAGACGATCTTCTTGCCCTTGCTGACCCACATCAGCTGGCGCGGCAGGTCGACGCAGGCGAGCCGGTACGCGCGCGTGGGGCACTTCTTCGCCGCGTTGGGGTTCTTGCGGGCGCTGATGGCGCGCATCCGGCCCCAGGTGACGGGCCCGGCGAAACCGGCGTTCGGGCGGATGCCCTGCTTGGTCTGGAAGGCGCGGATGGCCCGGCAGTCGGCGGGCGACTGGCGTCCGTCGGCCTTGCGCTTCAGCCAGCGTTCGACCTGACGCTGGTAGGGGCCGGTCTTCTTGGTGCAGGCGGCCGCCGCGAGCGGGCCGGGCGCACCGCCGGACCCCACCGGGGACACCGCGTCGCCGGGCGGCACGTACTCGATGAGCGCGTCGGCCCCGGGCGGCGCGAGCGGCGGCTCCATCGCGTCCTCCTCCGCGCTGGGCGTGTAGACGTGCGGGGGCAGCGACTGGTCGGGGGTGTCCTGGGGCCAGGTGCGGTGCGGGGCGAGCCGGACACCGGGGACGAGCCCGGCTTCGGAGGGCGGGGCGGGCACAGGCGGTCCGGGGTCCGCGAGGGCCGGGGCCGCGGGCAGGGCCACGGCGAGGGCGAGCAGCGCGGCGAGTCCGCCGCGCACGGGGGTGCTGGTCATGGGCATGAGAGAAACCCGGCACCGCGCCGCTTCCCGGTCAGCCGCGCGGCACGGAACCCGAAAAGCGGTTGATCGGCCTACTCGTACCTACGTATCGTAAGCAAAAACCTAGGGGTCCTAGGTAGCGCCTCGGGAAGACGGAAAGGGGTCGTAGAAACATGATGGCCAGAGCGGGCCTGACCAGCGAGCGGGTGGTGGCCGCGGCCGCCGATCTCGCCGACACGGTCGGCTTCGAGAACATCACCATCGCGGCGCTCGCCCGCGGCTTCGGCGTGAAGGACGCGAGCCTGTACGCGCACGTCCGCAATCTCTCCGACCTGAGCACCCGGGTCGCGGTCCTCTCGGGGCTCGACCTCGCGGACCGGATCTCGGACTCGCTGGCGGGCCGCGCCGGGCGCGACGCGCTGCTCGCCTTCGCGCACGCCTACCGCGCCTTCGCCCGGGAGCACCCCGGCCGGTACGCGGCGACGCAGCTGGAGCTCGGCCCGTCGGCGCTCGACGACCACCCGGGCCTGCGCCGCAATCTCACCGGCCCCTACGCCCTGCTCCAGGGCTACGGCCTGACGGAACCGGCGCTGACCGACGCCGTCCGCCTGCTGCGCAGCACCTTCCACGGTTTCGTCGCCCTGGAGCTGGCGGGCGGCTTCCGGCACAGCCGGGACGTGGAGCGGTCCTGGGCCACCGCGCTGGAGGCCCTGCATGTGGCGCTCTCCAACTGGCCCGAGGAGGAGGGAAGGTGAAGTACCCGACGACAGAGCGCACGCTGCGCGTCCCGGGCGCGACCCTTCATCACGAGATCCGCGGCAGCGGCAGCGACCCCGTACTGCTCCTGCTGCCCGGCGCGGGCGGTGACGCGGCGGTCCTGGACCCGGTGGCCGACGCGCTGGCGGACACCTTCACGGTGCTCACGCACGACCCGCGCGGCTACTCGCGCAGCACCCTGGACGGCCCGCACACCGAGCAGCGGGTGCCGGTCCACGCGGACGACGCGCGCCGTCTGCTGGACGCCGTGTCCCCCGGCGAACCGGCGTACGTGGCCGGGGCGTCGAGCGGCGCGATCGTCGCCCTCGACCTCCTCGCCCGCCACCCCGGCCGCGTCCGCCGGGTGGTCGCGCACGAGCCGCCGTCGTGGTCCGTGCTCCCCGACGCGGCGGAGCAGCTGGCGTTCTTCGACGAGGTGCACGAACTGTTCGTGACGGAGGGCCTCCAGGCGGCGGGCGAGCGCTTCCTGCGCGGGATCGGCGGTGCGATGAAACCGGCCACGTGGATGACGCGCCCCGAACTCCCGCCCCGCACCCGGGAGATGATGGTCCGCCTGACGGCGAACGCGCCGCTGGCCTTGGAGTACGAGTACCGCAGCTTCGCCGCGTACGTCCCTGATCTCGACGCCCTCGCGGCCGTACGGCACCGCCTGACGCTCGCGGCCGGCGAGGCGACCCGCCCGCACCTCCCCTGCCGCCCGGCAGCACTGATGGCCGACCGCCTGGGCCTGGAGCCGGCGTCCTTCCCCGGCGCCCACAATGGCTGGTCCACCCACCCTGCCGGGACCGCCGATCTGCTGCGCGCCCTCCTCCTGGGGGACACTCGGTGACATGCGCACTGCCTATGACGTGGAAACGGTCCGGTCCGCCGAACGCGCACTGATGGCGCGCCTGCCGGACGGTGCCCTGATGCAGCGCGCCGCCGCCGGCCTGGCCGTGGCCTGTGCGGATCTGCTCGGCAAGGTGTACGGATCCCGGGTGGCCCTGCTGGTCGGCTCCGGCGACAACGGCGGCGACGCGCTGTACGCCGGCGCCCGGCTGGCCCGCCGCGGCGCGAGCGTCACGGCCCTGCTGCTGTCCCCCGACCGGGCGCACACGGGCGGTCTGGCGGCGCTGCGCGCGGCGGGCGGCAGAGCGACGGACGCGGAGTCGGTCACGGCCGAGGACACGGTGTCCCGGGCGGACCTGGTCCTGGACGGGATCGTCGGCATCGGCGGCAAGGGCGGGCTGCGCCCCCGCGCGGCACGCCTTGCCGAGGCCGCCCGAGGACTCGTGGTGGCGGTGGACCTGCCGAGCGGCGTGGACGCGGACACCGGCGAGGTGCACGGCGACGCGGTCCGGGCGACGGCGACCGTCACGTTCGGCGCGTACAAGCCGGGCCTGCTGGTCGACCCGGCGCGCGAGTACGCGGGCGTGCTCCGCCTGGTGGACATCGGCCTCGAACCCCCGTACGAGAAGGCCGCCCTTGAGTCGCTGCAGCACGCGGATGTGGCGGCGCTGCTGCCCGAGCCGACCGGCGAGAGCGACAAGTACCGGCGCGGTGTGGTCGGCGTGGTCGCGGGTTCGGCGCGCTATCCGGGGGCGGCGGTCCTGGCGGTGGCGGGCGCGCTGCACGGCGGGGCGGGCGCGGTGCGCTATGTGGGCCCGGCGGCCGACGCGGTCCTCGCCCGGTTCCCCGAGACGCTGGTGTCCGCGGGCCCGCCCGCGAAGGCGGGCCGCGTCCAGTCCTGGGTGATCGGCCCCGGCCTGGGCGACGACACCGCCGGTCTCCTTGACGTCCTGGACTCCGACGTACCGGTCCTGATCGACGCGGACGGGCTGCGCCTCGCGGACGTGCGCGCCGTCCGCGCCCGCACGGCCCCCACCGTGCTCACCCCGCACGCCGGTGAGGCGGCGGCGCTCCTGGGCGTGGCCCGCGACGAGGTGGAGGGCCAACGCCTGGCCTCGGTACGGGCGTTGGCGGACCACTACTCCGCGACGGTCCTCCTCAAGGGCTCGACGACCCTGATCGCGTCCCCGGACGCCACGTCCCCGGCCCGCGTGAACCCGACCGGCACCCCCTGGCTCGCCACGGCAGGCAGCGGCGACGTCCTCTCGGGCCTGACCGGCTCCCTCCTGGCAACGGGCCTGCACCCGCTCGACGCGGCCTCGTCGGGCGCCTACCTCCACGGCCTGGCGGCCCGCTTCGCGGCGAACGGGGCGCCGGTGTCGGCGCAGGATGTGGCGGACGCGGTGCGGGTGGCTTGGCGGGACGTACGGGGCGCTTAGCCGGGTGCGCAGTTCCCCGCGCCCCTGGGTTGCCCGCTCGCCTGCGGGCCGGTGGCCGCTTCTCGCGCAGTTCCCCGCGCCCCTGGGTAGTTCGTCATCGGCAGGCCGGTGGCCGCTTCTCGCGCAGTTCCCCGCGCCCCTGGGTAGTTCGTCATCGGCAGGCCGGTGGCCGCTTCTCGCGCCGTTCCCCGCGCCCCTGGGTAGTTCGTCATCGGCAGGCCGGTGGCCGCTTCTCGCGCCGTTCCCCGCGCCCCTGAGGCAGGCGCTTCGCGCCGCCTCCCCTTGAGGCTGCGCTCCGCGCGCCTCCACCCGAGGCAGGGGCCGCGCCTCCACCCGAGGCAGACGGCGCACCCCTGATGGAGACAGCGCACGAAGTGCGCATCTCCAGGGGCGCGGGGAACTGCGCGACCAGCCACGACGAAAGCCGCACCCGAAAACGAGGGCGAGCGCAGCTCACTTCAGGGGCGCGGGGAACTGCGCGAGAAGCGGCCACCGGCCCGCACCCGGCGTCACCCCTCGGCCACCACCACGGCGGACGCCACCCCGGCGTCATGGCTCAGCGACACATGAAACGACCGCACCCCCAGCTCGGCAGCCCGCGCAGCCACGGTCCCGCTCACCCGAAGCCGCGGCTGCCCACTCTCCTCGACGAACACCTCGGCATCCCCCCACCGCAGCCCCCGAGGCGCCCCCAACGCCTTGGCCGCCGCCTCCTTGGCAGCGAACCGGGCAGCGAGCGAGGCGACCCCGCGCCGCTCACCGCTGGGCAGCAGCAGCTCCCCTTCCGTGAACAGCCGCGCAGCCATCCCCGGCGTACGCTCCAGCGCCGCCGCGAACCGCTCGATCTCGGCCACGTCGATCCCGACCCCGATGATGCTCATGCCGAGCACCTTACGGTCGGGGGATCAGCCGGCGTCCATGAAGAGGTCCGCGGCGTCGGTGGCGTGAACGGCCCGCTGGGCCCAGACGGTGAGCCGGTCGCCGTCGGTGCAGGCGAGGACGCGCTCGCGGACATGCTCCGGGACCAGGACACCGCGCCATTCGAGAATGCGCAGCGTCATCTCGGCGCGATCCTCGATCCGGCCTTCTTCGCGAAAGCCTTCAGCGACGGGCGTCGGGCCGCGCCGCATCCCGAGCCCAACTGGTGCGCATCCTGGAGATGTCCGAGGCCGACCACGTCACGGTCCGGGTCAGGCGCCGGAAGCACCCTGGTGCACCTGGGCGGAACGGTCCCCCGTCTCGACACCGTGGCGCGCGATGCCCCGCACGGCACTGCCTACCTGGACTCCGAGGCCCAACTGGAGCACTTTCGAACGCTCTTCCGTAGGGTGAGGGAAGCGTCGCTCCCCCAGGAGCAATCACGTGACCTCATCCACCAGTTGGCCAAGGAACTGCGAGGGCAGCATGACCACCCCGACCCAGTGGAGGAAGTCGTCCTGCTCCGGCGGCGGCGAGGGCAACGACTGCGTCGAAATCTCCGACCACCCCACCCAAGGCACCCTCACCTTCCCCACCCCCGCCTTCACCACCTTCGTCGCCGCCCTCAAAGCCACCCGGTGACCGACGACTCCCCAGAGGCATGGCACGCCCGCCTCGGCTGGACGTACGGCCTCATCGCGCGGGACCCCGCAGAGCGCACCGCCGCGCTCGACCGCCTCTCGGAGGCGCGGGCCGCCACCCAAGCCGCCCTGGACCAGGTCAACAAGTGGTGGTACCGGACGCGCCGGCTCGGGCCCGAGAAGCAGTACCGGAACACCAGCCTCCGAAAGGCCATGGGCGCCCACAAGGACGCCCAGAGGCACAGCCTCCCCGGCGGCTTGTGGAGCACGTGGCCGCTGCCCGACATCACCACCTGGCCCGGACTGCCGTACGCCCTCGTCTTCCTGGAGTGGGAGGCGCGCCACCCGCAGGAGTGGACGGAGCGCGCCAAGGCCTGGGGGACGAAGGAGGTCCTCATCCGCCGCCTCGCCGTCCCCGGCCACACCGAGCCGGTCCGGGCCAAGCTCACCGAGCTCGTCGAGCTGGCCGTCCGCCGGGCCTACCGCTGCAAGGACCGCGAGTACATCCGGGTCGCGCGCGCCGTCGACGGCCCGGACCTGCGCGCCGGGCTCGCCCGCGCCGCCGACTCCGACGAGCCCTGGGCCAGGACCCACGCCGGCTACGTCCTGTGGGCCCTCGACCACCCGGGCACACCGGCGATCACCCGGCACACCTGGCTCGCCTACCTCTCCGGTGCACCCGACTGCCGGTGCCCCGAACATCAGGACTGACCTACTCCACGGTCACCGACTTCGCCAGGTTCCGAGGCTGATCCACCTCGTTCCCCCGCGCCGTGGCCAGCTCGCACGCGAACACCTGCAACGGCACCGTGGCCACCAGCGGCTGCAACAGCGTCGGCGTGGCCGGCACCCGCACCAGGTGATCGGCGTAGGGGACGACGGCCTCGTCGCCCTCCTCGGCGATGACGATGGTCCGCGCCCCGCGCGCCCGGATCTCCTGGATGTTGGAGACGATCTTGTCGTGGAGGACGGAACGGCCGCGCGGCGACGGCACGACGACCACCACCGGCACCCCGTCCTCGATGAGCGCGATCGGCCCGTGCTTCAGCTCCCCCGCCGCGAACCCCTCGGCGTGCATGTACGCCAGCTCCTTGAGCTTCAGGGCGCCTTCGAGGGCCACGGGATACCCGACGTGCCGCCCGAGGAACAGCACGGTGTCCTGCCCGGCCAGCGAACGCGCCAGCTCGCGCACCGGCTCCATGGTCTCCAGGACCCGCTCGACCTCCTCGGACATCCGGCCCAGCTCCCGTACGACGGCCAGGATCTCGTCGCCCCACTTGGTGCCCCGCACCTGACCCAGGTACAGCGCGACCAGATAGCAGGCGACCAGCTGCGTCAGGAACGCCTTCGTCGAGGCGACGGCCACCTCGGGACCCGCGTGGGTGTAGAGGACCGCGTCCGACTCGCGCGGGATCGTCGAACCGTTCGTGTTGCAGATGGCCAGCACCGTCGCGCCCTGCTCGCGCGCGTGCCGCAGCGCCATCAGCGTGTCCATGGTCTCGCCGGACTGCGAGATCGCGATGACGAGGGAACGCGCGTCGAGGATCGGGTCCCGGTAGCGGAACTCGCTCGCCAGCTCGACCTCGCACGGGATCCGGGTCCAGTGCTCGATGGCGTACTTGGCGATCAGCCCGGCGTGGAACGCCGTCCCGCACGCCACGATCACGACCTTGTCGACCATCCGCAGCACCTGCGCAGGGATCCGCAGCTCGTCCAGCGTCAGCTGCCCCTCGGCCCCGATGCGTCCGAGCAGGGTGTCCGCGACGGCCTTCGGCTGCTCGGCGATCTCCTTGAGCATGAAGTAGTCGTAGCCGCCCTTCTCGGCGGCCGAGGCGTCCCAGTCGATGTGGTACCTGCGCACGTCGGCCGCACGCCCGTCGAAGTCGGTCACCGTCACCGTGTCGGGGCGCAGCTCGACGACCTGGTCCTGCCCCAGCTCGATCGCCGAGCGGGTGTGCGCGATGAACGCCGCCACGTCCGACGCAAGGAACGCCTCACCCTCCCCGACGCCCACCACCAGCGGCGAGTTCCGGCGCGCCCCCACCACCACGTCCGGCGCGTCCGCGTGCACCGCGACCAGCGTGAACGCGCCCTCCAGACGACGGCAGACCCGCCGCATCGCCTCCGCCAGGTCCCCCTCGAACTCCTCGCCGAGCAGATGCGCGACGACCTCGGTGTCCGTCTCGGAGACGAGTACGTGCCCGCGCTCGGCCAGCTCGTCGCGCAGGGCCGCGAAGTTCTCGATGATCCCGTTGTGGACGACGGCGACCCGCGACGCGTTGTCCAGATGCGGGTGCGCGTTGGCGTCCGTGGGGCCGCCGTGGGTGGCCCAGCGGGTGTGCCCGATGCCCGTGGACCCGGCCGGCAGCGGCCGGTCCACCAGGGCCTTCTCCAGATTGGCGAGCTTGCCGGCCTTCTTCACCGAGGCCAGCGAACCGTCCGCGAGGACCGCGATCCCCGCCGAGTCGTACCCCCGGTACTCAAGGCGCTTGAGCCCGGCCAGCACCACGTCATGAGCCGACTGTGAACCTACGTATCCCACGATTCCGCACATACAGGGCAGGGTAGGCCCGTGTCCACGCCGATCAGTGCCCCCACGCGATCCGGTCCCGCGCGTCCTGCACCATGCCGAGGTACTCGGCCTCCTCGCAGCGCGGCTTGCTCCCCATCTCGTACAGGTCGAGGCAGTCGTCGAGGTCCTCGCCTATGTCCTCGTCCGGCAGCTCGTCCGCCAGCTCACTGCGGACACGCCCGGCCCACTCGTCCTCGTCCCGACCCGCTCCCACCCACGTACGGACGAACGCGGGCACCCGGAGTACGGACATCGCGCCTTACCTCCCGGCCCACGGGACCGGCTCTGTCCCGCAGGTCCTTCGAACGTAGGCGCCACCCCCACCTCAGGTCCACAGGTGTGCACGACCTGTGACGGCGGGAAGGGGAAGGGCCACCCGGCGTGACGTACCCCACCTCCACGACCTGCCACACAGCCGTAACAATGGACTGTGATCTCTCCGGTCTCCGAAAACCTGCGGAGCGCCCACCGGCACAGGCCGGAGGCGACTCCCTACGTCGACCTCACCCGCGGCGAGTGGAGCGCCCTGCGCGACAAGACTCCGCTGCCCCTGACCGCCGAGGAGCTGGAGCGGCTGCGCGGCCTCGGTGACGTCATCGACCTCGACGAGGTGCGGGACATCTACCTCCCGCTCTCCCGCCTGCTGAACCTCTACGTCGGCGCCACCGACGGACTGCGCAGCGCGCTCAACACCTTCCTCGGCGACGCCGGCAAGAAGGGCTCGCAGTCCGGCACGCCCTTCGTCATAGGGGTCGCGGGTTCGGTGGCGGTCGGCAAGTCGACCGTCGCCCGCCTCCTCCAGGCGCTGCTGTCGCGCTGGCCCGAGCACCCGCGCGTCGAGCGCGTCACCACCGACGGCTTCCTGCTGCCCACCAAAGAGCTCCAGGCCCGCGGCCTGATGGCGCGCAAGGGCTTCCCCGAGTCGTACGACCGGCGCGCCCTGACCCGGTTCGTCGCCGACATCAAGGCCGGCAAGGACGAGGTGACGGCGCCGGTCTACTCGCACCTGATCTACGACATCGTGCCGGACGAGCGACTCGTCGTGCGCCGCCCCGACATCCTCATCGTCGAGGGCATCAACGTGCTCCAGCCCGCCCTGCCCGGCAAGGACGGCCGCACCCGGGTCGGCCTCGCCGACTTCTTCGACTTCAGTGTGTACGTGGACGCGCGCGAGGAGGACATCCAGCGCTGGTACCTCAACCGCTTCAAGAAGCTGCGCGCGACCGCCTTCCAGAACCCGTCCTCGTACTTCCAGAAGTACACCCAGGTCTCGGAGGAGGAGGCACTCGACTACGCCCGCTCCACCTGGCGCACCGTCAACCGCGTCAACCTCCTGGAGAACGTGGCCCCCACCCGCGGCCGAGCCAACCTGGTCATCACCAAGGGCCCGGACCACAAGGTCCAGCGACTGCGCCTGCGCAAGCTGTAGGCAGGCGGCCGGCCGGGGCTGTTAGAAAGGCGCCATGCTGCATCTGCGCCTGATCACCCCGGCCGCCACCACGGACGACGTGGTGCGCCTGATCGAGAAGACGGTCGGCACCACGCACCTCGCGGTGCTGACGGGCGCGGCACGCGACCCGATGGGCGATGTCGTCATGTGCGACGTCGCCCGCGAGGCCGGCGACGAACTCCTCGCGGGGCTCAGGGAGTTGGGCATCGACGAGTCCGGGTCGATCGCCGTCGAGAACATCGACCTCTCGCTCTCCCGGCGCGCCGACAGGGCGGAGGACGACGCACCGGGCGAGGGCGCGGACGCGGTCCTGTGGGACCAGCTCGCCGAGGCCACGCACGAGGAGTCCACGCTCTCCGTGACCTACCTGGCCTTCATGGTGATCGCCACCATGATCGCGGCCTGCGGTGTGGTGCTCGACAACGCGATCCTGATCGTCGGCGCGATGGCCGTCGGCCCCGACTTCGGCCCGGTCGCCGGTCTGTGCACGGCCCTGGTGCGACGCGCCCCGCGGCTGGCCCTGCGGGCGATGACCGCGCTGCTCGTCGGCTTCGCGGTGTCGATGGTGGTGGCGGTGGGCTTCAGCTACTTCATGGACGCGGTCGACCTGTTCAGCCGCGCCCAGCTGGAGGCGGACCGCCCGAACACCAGCTTCATCTTCAACCCGGACTGGTTCTCGTTCGTCGTGGCCGTCCTCGCGGGCGCCGCGGGCACCCTCTCGCTCACCTCGGCGAAGTCGGGCGCCCTGGTCGGCGTCGCCATCTCGGTGACGACGGTCCCGGCGGCGGCGAACGCGGCGGTGGCCTTCAGCTACAACGAGTACCGCCAGGCCTGGGGCTCAACAGAACAACTCCTGCTGAACCTGGTAGGCATCGTGGTGGCGGGCACCCTGACGCTCCTCGCCCAGAAGGCCTTCTGGGCGAGGCAGCGAAGCGCCCCGTAAGGGGCGCGGGGAACTGCGCGAGAAGCGGCCACCGGCCGTCACCCGACCGACAACCGGGGAGTCACCCCAGCACCGACTTCACCACATCGGCAAGCCGCCCCGCGACAGCCCGAGCCTGCTCGATATCAGCAGCCTCAACCATCACCCGCACCAGAGGCTCGGTCCCCGAGGACCGAAGCAACACCCGCCCGGTGGACCCGAGTTCCCCCTCGGCGTCCGCCACAGCGGCAGCGATCTCCGGCGCCGACCCGACCCGCGCCTTGTCCACGTCCGGCACATTGATGAGCACCTGCGGCAGCCGCTCCATGACGGACGCGAGGTCCCGGAGCGAACGACCGGTCTGCGCGACCCGCGCGGCGAGCAGCAGCCCGGTGAGCGTGCCGTCACCGGTGGTCGCGTGGTCCAGCACGATCACGTGCCCGGACTGCTCACCGCCCAGCGCGTACCCGTGCTCCTTCATGTTCTCCAGCACGTACCGGTCACCGACCGCGGTCTGGACGAGCGTGATGCCCGCGCGCTCCATGGCCAGCTTCAGACCGAGGTTCGACATGACGGTCGCGACAACGGTGTCGTGGCGCAGCGCGCCCCGCTCCTTCATCGCCAGCGACAGCACGGCGATGATCTGGTCGCCGTCGACCTCGGACCCGGTGTGGTCCACGGCGAGGCAGCGGTCGGCGTCCCCGTCGTGCGCGATGCCGAAGTCGGCGCCCTGCTCGACGACGGCGGCCTTCAGCAGGTCCAGGTGGGTCGAGCCGCACCCGTCGTTGATGTTGAGCCCGTCGGGGTCGGCGCCGATGGTGATGATCTCGGCCCCGGCCCGCGTGAACGCCTCGGGCGAGACCCGGAAGGCCGCGCCGTGCGCCTCGTCGAGCACGATCTTCAGGCCCTCGAGCCGGTTCGGCAGCACGCCCACCAGGTGCGCGATGTACTGGTCGAGCCCCTCGTCGTACGACTTCACGCGGCCGACCCCGGCACCCGTCGGACGGTCCCACGGAGCGCCGGTGCGGTGCTCCTGGTAGATCGTCTCGATGCGGTCCTCCAGGACGTCGTCCAGCTTGTGGCCGCCGCGCGCGAGGAACTTGATGCCGTTGTCCGGCATGGCGTTGTGGCTCGCGGAGAGCATCACGCCGAGGTCGGCGCCCAGCGCGCCGGTGAGATACGCCACCGCGGGGGTGGGCAGCACGCCGACCCGCAGGACGTCGACACCCGCGCTCGCCAGGCCCGCGACGACCGCGGCCTCCAGGAACTCGCCCGAGGCGCGCGGATCTCGGCCGACGACCGCGACGGGCCGGTGCCCCTCGAACGAACCGGCCTCGCCGAGTACGTGCGCCGCGGCGACCGACAGACCGAGCGCCATCTCGGCGGTCAGGTCGGCGTTGGCCACGCCGCGCACACCGTCCGTGCCGAAGAGTCGTCCCACTTGGTGTCCTCCGAACTGAAAACAAGTCGACCATAAGCCGAACGCCCCGGCAGCACGCGAAGTGCCGCCGGGGCGAACGGGAAAAACAAGCAGGCAGCGAGATTTAGCGCTTGCTGTACTGCGGGGCCTTGCGGGCCTTCTTGAGACCGGCCTTCTTGCGCTCGACCGCACGGTCGTCACGCTTGAGGTAACCGGCCTTCTTGAGCGCCGGGCGGTTGTTGTCCACGTCCGCCTCGTTCAGCGCGCGGGCCACGCCGAGGCGCAGGGCACCGGCCTGACCGGAGACGCCGCCACCCGAGATGCGGGCGATGACGTCGTAGCGGCCGTCCAGCTCGAGCACCTTGAAGGGCTCGTTGACTTCCTGCTGGTGGACCTTGTTCGGGAAGTAGTCCTCGAGCGTGCGCCCGTTGACCTTCCACTTGCCCGTGCCCGGCACGATGCGAACGCGCGCGATGGCGTTCTTGCGACGGCCCAGGCCGGCGGCCGGCTGCGGGTCGCCGAAGCGGGCGGGGTTGGACTCCGAGGTGTACTCGCCCTCGACAGGCGCGTCCGACTCGGTGGTGTAGCTCTCGACGTCGACGATCTCTTCGACCGGCGTCTCGGCGGTGGTCTCGGCCACGATGCTCCTCAGATTCTTTTCTGTCTTTGGGGGTGTGGCCGGAACTACTGCGCGACCTGAGTGATCTCGAACGGCACCGGCTGCTGGGCAGCGTGCGGGTGCGTGTCGCCCGAGTAGACCTTCAGCTTCGAGAGCATCTGACGGCCGAGCGTGTTCTTCGGGAGCATGCCCTTGATGGCCTTCTCGACGGCCTTCTCGGGGTTCTTCGACAGAAGCTCGTCGTAACGGACGGAGCGCAGACCACCCGGGAAGCCGGAGTGGCGGTACGCCATCTTCTGGGTCTTCTTGTTGCCGGACAGGTGCACCTTGTCGGCGTTGATGATGACGACGAAGTCACCCATGTCCATGTGCGGGGCATAGACGGGCTTGTGCTTGCCGCGCAGGAGGATGGCGGCGGTGGTGGCCAGACGGCCCAGGACGATGTCCTGCGCGTCGATGACGTGCCACTGGCGAGTCACATCGCCGGGCTTAGGGCTGTACGTACGCACTTAGCAGCCTTCTTCTTCAGTGGATGGGTGCTGAACATGGCATCACTGAAGCGATCGTGCAGTTGGGGACGACAGTGCCGGGTTCAGCGCCCGTATGCCGCCCACTGGAAACTGCTCCAGGGAACCTGTGCAATGGCTTCTCACATGAGAATGAGCAAGCCGATACACATAACGACTAGGCAGAATACCCACGCCGCCCCGTACGGGTCAAAACGCGGCCCGGCTCCGCCCTGGCCGAAGCCTCCAGGATAACGCTCCGCCACACCCCTCCCCCAGCACTCATGTACCACGTTTAAGATGCGCCCCATGAGCTTCGGGCAGGGGGGACCCCAGTGGGGGCCCAATGACAACGGAAACGCTCCGGACTGGGCGGCGCTCGCCGAGGCCTCGGAGACACGCGCTCGCAAGCGCCGCTGGCTGCTGATCGGCGTCGCCGCGGTCGCGACTCTCGCCGTGGGATCGGTGGTGGCCTGGGGGATCGTCTCGGCGAACAAGAGCAGCAACGCCGGGAACAAGCCGGCCGACCAGCTGCCGAGCACCGCGGACATCCCGAGCGAGGACAAGACCGAGCAGCCGACCTTCGAGCCGACGTCCGCGGCACCGCCGCTGGACCCCAACGACTTCATCGACAGCGCCGCCAAGGACACGGCACCGCTCAGCGCGGACACCCTGTTCCCCGGCAAGACGCTCACGTTCGGTGGCAACACGTACACGAAGGGTGCCACGAGCCGCAGCGCCGACTGCACCGCCGCCGCGCAGAAGGGCCTGGCCGGCGTCCTGAAGAAGAACAACTGCACCCAGGTGATCCGCGCCACGTACTACAAGAGCGGCTCGGCGGTCACCATCGGCGTCGCGGTCTTCGACAGCAAGGCGCAGGCCACCAGCGCCAAGGAGCAGTACGACTTCGACGGCGGGGTCGTCTCGCTGCCCGGCTCCGGCGTCCCCACGTTCTGCCGTACGACGGTGTGCCGCCAGACCGCGAACTCGGTCGGCCGGTACGCGTACTTCACCAACGGCGGCCGTACCAACGGCACGGACGCCACCAAGAAGGACAGCGTCCTGTTCGCGCTCGGTGACGACCTCCAGGAGTACACGTTCCAGCGGATCAAGCAGCGCGGCGAGACGCAGGCCTCGGCGGCCGCCCGGGGCTGAGCGCGCCGGGGCTCACTTCGAGGTCCTGACCCAGATCCGGTACCGGCCGGTGCCGCTGGAGTTGCGGAACGGCAGCTCGGCCAGCAGCCGGTAGTGGGTGTTCCCCCGGGTCGCGGCCGCGACGATGTCGTCGACCCGGGGATTGGTGAGCCCGTCGAGGACGATCAGGTCGAACGCGCCGTCGCGGACCGCGACGCGGTAGGCGTCGTCCCCGGCGTGGTACCCGCCCTTCTCGTCCTTGTACTCCATGCCGAAGACGCTCTGCCACTGCCGGTGACTGGTCTTCTCGCGCAGGTAATAGGCGGGGACCTCGGGCGTCGAGCTCAGATAGAGCCCCTCGGAGTCCACCCGCGGGGCGATCGTCCGGATCATCCGCGTGGAGTCGGGCCAGAGACCGAAACGCCAGTCCGCCTGCTGGATGCCCAGACAGAGCGCGGTCGTCCACAGCAGGATGCCGAGCTGCGGATGGCGGAAGTGCGCGCCGATCAGCCGGGTCACGCCGACGCCCGCCATGGGCGCCGCGAAGAACAGGCCGAACCCGATGTGCTTGAACAGCGAGACCACGGTGGCCAGATGGATCTGGTAGGCGGGCGCGAGCAGCGCGGTGCCGCACAGCAGCAGCCCGAGGAGCAGCCGCCGGCTCCGGCCGGGGTTGCCGAGCCTGCGGGCGAGCGGTGACTCGTTCAGCCGGCTGCGCCACACGTACGAGATCGCGCCGCCGACCGCCGTGAGGAACATCAGGCCGCCCCACTCGGCGGACTGCTCCAGCAGGTAGCGGCTGCTGTCGCTGCCGTGGGCGCGGTCGGTGGTGGTCTGCCGCACACCGGCGAGCAGGTCGGTCACGTGCGCGCCCGCGGCGAGCAGTGCGCCGGTGCCGAGCGCCAGCAGCACCACACGGAGGATCGCGGATCCGGCGCCGCGCCGAGGCCACGCCGTCAGCAGCGCGAGCCCCAGGATCGTCGGCAGGTACAGGGCGGACGCGTACTTCACACCGACGGCGAGCACGGCGACGGGAGCGGCGAGCAGCCCCGCGACGGCGGGCAGCCGGTCGGTGCGCACCACGATCCAGGTGGCCAGAGCGAGCAGGAACAGCGCCATCGCGTCGTACGTCGCGTAGTGCCCCATGACGGTCGTCGACTGCATGACGGCGAACAGCCCGGCCGCGGCGAGCGCCGCCCGCTCGCTGAAGAGGCGCCGGGTGATCGTGTACAGCAGGCCGGTGGTGCCCAGC
Organism: Streptomyces sp. NPDC057694; assembly: GCF_042799415.1. Lineage (NCBI taxonomy): Bacteria > Bacillati > Actinomycetota > Actinomycetes > Kitasatosporales > Streptomycetaceae > Streptomyces > Streptomyces sp. NPDC057694. Next base: position 257,889 of record NZ_JBHVIX010000003.1, on the reverse strand, counting down.
ATCAGGACGAGGCTCAGGGCGCGCGCCCCGGACAGCCCGAACCGCCCGTCGACCAGCGCCGCGAGCACCGGGTACAGCTGCGGCGACCCCGAGAAGTAGGCCGCGTAGTCCTTCGGCAGCGCGGTGCCGTGGAGCAGGTGGGCGAGCTCGGCGTGCCCGGCGGTCAGGTACAGCGCCTCGTCCTGGAACGCGGTGTTGGACAGCCTCAGCGACAGGACCGCCTGGATCACCAGGATCAGGAACAGCACGCCCCGGCTGACCCAGGCCCGGCGGCGGCTGGCCGCCATGTCCCAGCCCGCCTCGGGCGTCTCCGGTATCTCGTAGCCGGGGCCGGCCTTCTCGTGGCCGGGCTGCTCGTGGCCGGGCCCGGGCTGGACGGGTACCGCAGGCGTCACCGTCCGCAGCGCGTACGTCTCGTCGTCGGGTCTGCGCAGGGGCGGCACGCGATACGGCTGGGGCACGGAGGAGCCGCCGCCCGGGTTCATCGCGGATCCCGGACGTCGAAGCCGAAGCGGTCGTCGGCGGCGAGCTTCCTGAACTGCCGAAGGCCCGACGGGCTCGCCTCCAGCCGCCAGTCGGCCCGCTTGTCGTAGTCGAACCAGACGAACCCGATGACGTCGTCGTCGCCCTCGACGCCCGCGAACAGGTGGCGCACGTCCGCGCTGCGCCGGGCCCCCGGGTCCGCGGCCGTCTCCAGGAGCAGCACCGGCTTCGCGCTGAACTTCCGGACCTCCCTGAGCGTCCGGCCGAAGACGGCGTCGAACGAGGTGGCCGCCGGACCCGAGAAGTAGCCGACGACGCCCACCCAGTCCACGTACTCGTCACCCGGGTAGTAGGGCGCGAGACGCACGTCCGGCATCGGGTTGACGACGTTCGGCGACCAGGCCCAGATCACGTTCGAGGCGCCGACGTCGGCGAACGTGTCGTGGATGTGCCGCCAGGCGGCGACGTACTGCCGGGGGGTGACGTGCTCGGTGCCCCACTTCTCCCAGTTGCCGTTCATCTCGTCGGCGAAGTCGATGACGACGGGCAGGTTCAGCTTCTTCACCGCGGCCGCGTACGACGTCAGGTACCGGTCCCCCTTGCCCGCGGCGATGTCGGCGAGCGTGATGTCGAACGGCTCCCAGGACATCAGCGTCAGCGCGCCCAGGTCCCAGGCCTTGCGCACCCCGGTGGCGTCGAAGCCGTCGCCCCAGGCCGCGTAGTACTCGACGAGGTTGGGCCGCTTGCCGGTCAGTTTCGCGTACGCCTCGACGGGCTTCATCGAGGTCGGGGCGCCGTCGACGGCCGCGCCGTAGTACTTCTTGGCGGGCTTGAGCAGCGGCGTCACGTCGTAGGGCGGCTGTGCCTCGGCCGCCGACGACGCCGACGGGCCGCCGTCACCGCCGCGCGGTCCCGAACCGCCCTGCTCCGTGCCGGAGTTGCCGCCGCCCAGGGAGCAGCCGCCGAGCGCGAGGACCGCGGCCAGGACCAGGCCCGCGCCGCGCAGCGCCTTCGTGGTCGTACGGGACTTGGTCGCACGGGACTTGGTCGTACGGGTCGGTGTCACGTGGCGCTCTCCGCTCTGGGCTGCACGAGGACCCGGCCCACGACGAGGGCGTAGAACAGACCGGAGGACAGGATCAGGGCGAAGTCGGGGGCGTTCATGGTGAGCATCCGCCAGACCGCGGTGCCCACCCACAGCACCGCGGTGCCGCCGCTCCACACCCACATGCCGATCCAGAACCTGCGGGTCTTGTCCCTCTTCGCGCCGGAGGAGCCGGTGGGCCGCCAGCCGGCGCGGTTCTTGCGCAGGATGTCCCAGATGGCGAAGACGTGCGCCCAGCCGTACATCATGCGGGCGGCCCAGGCCTCCAGGCGGTACGGCGTCCTGTGCCACATCGGGAAGACGATCGTGGCGTAGAGGACGCTGGGCAGCACCAGATGCAGGTTCTCGGCCAGCAGTTTGCCCGGCAGGACGAGCAGCAGCACCAGCGGAACGACGGGAACGGCGAAGGTGAACAGCGCCGTGTGGATGTAGTAGAAGAACCCGGACAGGTAACAGAGCCGGGTCGACAGCCTGATCTTCCGCTGCCAGAACTTGGCGCTGCCCAGCAGGCTCATGGAGCCCGAACACCACCGGTACTGCTGGTTGAAGAACGCGCCCGCGGTGTCCGGGCACACCCCGGTGGACAGGGCGACCGGCACGTACCGCAGATCCCAGCCCAGGCCCCGCAGATCGAACCCGGTGTGCACGTCCTCGGAGTGCTCGATGAGGGTGCTGCCGCCGTTGGACTCCAGGGCCGACCGGCGGTACACGGCACAACTGCCCACGCAGATGGCGCCGTCACTGCCCTGCCGGGACACCTGCACCGACCGGTAGAACAGCTCCTGCACGGCTCCGGCACCGCGCTCTATCCAGTTCTGCGAGTCGAGCACCCGGAAGAACTGCGGCGACTGCACGATGCCGACGCGGTCGTCGGACTCCAGGTAGGGCAGCAGTTCCTGGAGCAGATCGGCGCGCGGGGTGAAGTCGGCGTCCAGGATCAGGATGTACGTGCCGTCGGACCGGCCGAACCCGAAGTGCAGATTGCCGGCCTTCTTGAACCAGCCGCGGTTCTCCCTGGCTCCGTAACGGAACCCGAAGTCCCTTGCCATGGCGGCCAGTTCGGGACTGGCACTGTCGTCGAGGACGAACGGCGAGCACACGCCCGGGTAGCGGTCGGCCATCGCCCGCACGTGCCGCCAGGTGTTGTGGAGCACCTGGATCGGCTCTCCGCACACCGGCAGGAAGACGTCGACGGACGGATGGTCCGCGGGCCGCCAGCTCCGCACCAGCCGACGGTGCCCCTTGAGGTCGAAGTCCCGGGAGAAACCATTCACCCGCAGCGACACGACGTAGTAGGCGACGCTGAAGAGCAGAAGAGGTAAGTACGCCCACAACAGCGGTGCGGACCAAGCCAGTTCGATCTGGCTGACCACCAGGCAGGTGAAGCTGACGAGCGAGCCGAGCGTCAGGACCCACAGCCGCCGACGGGTGTAGGAGTACTTCTCCCTGTCCGAGGGCGGCAGCGGGAGCAGCCCGAACCGCTCAGCGTCGTACCGCGGTGCGGCGCGGCGCCCCCTGGTCCGCACCATGCCGAATGAAGCCATCGACGGAAACCCCCCAGGTCCCGCACAACCGCATTGTCACCCGACCACCCCATTCGTTTCCCCGTGGCCGGATCGCGGAAGCATATCCAAGTTGCCTGGGATGTACACGAGTTACTTCAGCAACAGCCCGCCCCCGGCAGCGTCCGCTTGTTGCGCGCCTCCAGGTTCCGGGCGGCCAGCAGCTCGTCGGCCGGGTAGCCGACCTCCTCCAGCGTGAGCCCGTGCGGCCGCACCACGTGCACCGCAGAGTCCCGCACGCCCGCGGCGAGCACCTTGCCGGGCCACTCAGGCGTGCGGTGTCCGTCGCCGACGAACAGCAGGGCGCCGATCAGCGAGCGCACCATGTTGTGACAGAAGGCGTCGGCCCGCACGGTCGCGGTGACGACCCCGTCCTCCCCGCGCACCAGGCTCAGCTGCTGCAGGGTACGGATGGTGGTGGCGCCCTCACGGCGCTTGCAGTACGCGGCGAAGTCGTGCTCCCCGAGCAGCCGCTGCGCCGCTTCGTTCATGGCCTCGACGTCCAGCGGCCAGTCGTGCCACAGCACGTGCCCGCGCAGCAGCGGGTCGACGCCGCCCGGGTGGTCGGTCACGCGGTACGCGTACCGCCGCCACACGGCGGAGAACCGCGCGTTGAACCCGCTCGGCGCGGGCGCCACGGACCACACCCGTACGTCCTTGGGCAGCCGCCCGGCGAGCCGCTTGAGCAGCTTCTCCGAGTGCTCGGCCCACACGTCCTCCGGCAGATCGACGTGCGCCACCTGCCCGCGCGCGTGCACCCCGGCATCGGTGCGTCCGGCCACGGTCAGCTCGTACGTCCGCGTCGACCGGGTCACGGTCCGCAGCGCGCTCTCGATCTCCCCCTGCACGGTCCGCCGCCCGCCGGCCTGCTTGGCCCACCCGGAGAAGTCGCTGCCGTCGTAACTCAGATCGAGCCGTACGCGCACGAACCCGTCCGCTGCTTCATCACTCACCCGAAAATCCTCTCAGCAACGCGAAGCGGGCCCGCCCCGAAAAGGAACGGACCCGCAACGAAGGGGAACTGCACGTACCCACAGCCCCCGGCAGACGACTAGGCGTCCTTGGACTCCTCAGCGGCGGCCTCGGCCGGCTTGGCGTCCTCGATGACCTCGGCCGGGGCCTCGGTCTTCGGCTCGGCGTCCTTGGCGGAACGCTTGGTGGCGGCCTCGGCCTCACCAGTGGCCTGCTGCGCGACCGTCAGGGCCTCGACCAGCTCGATGACAGCCATGGGCGCGTTGTCGCCACGGCGGTTACCGATCTTGGTGATACGGGTGTAGCCACCCGGACGGTTCTCGTAGCGCGGGCCGATCTCGGTGAAGAGCGTGTGGACGACGCTCTTGTCCGTGATGACCGTGAGCACCTGACGGCGGTTGTGAAGGTCGCCCTTCTTCGCCTTGGTGACCAGACGCTCCGCGTACGGACGCAGACGACGGGCCTTGGCCTCGGTCGTCGTGATCTTGCCGTGCTCGAAGAGCGACTTCGCGAGGTTCGCGAGAAGCAGCTTCTCGTGCGCGGCGCTGCCGCCCAGACGGGCACCCTTGGCGGGCTTCGGCATGATGTTTCTCCTTGGTGTCTGCCCCGGCCGTATCAGGTACCGAGGTCAGTGTCCGAGCGGGCAGGTTTGCCCGTCGGAGACCCCGCGCCCCGTAGGGGCGCGGGGAACTGCGCGACCAGCCACAGCCGGTCGGCAGCCGAAATCAAACAGCCGGTCCCGAGCTCTTAGTACTGCTCGGTCTCGACGAACCCGGCGTCGGCGTCGTCGTCCGCGCCGAAGGCATCCGCGGCGGCGGTCGGGTCGAACCCGGGAGGCGAGTCCTTGAGCGCAAGGCCCATGCCGGCAAGCTTGGCCTTGACCTCGTCGATCGACTTCGCACCGAAGTTGCGAATGTCGAGCAGGTCGGCCTCCGAGCGGGCGACGAGCTCACCCACGGAGTGGATGCCCTCGCGCTTGAGGCAGTTGTACGACCGAACGGTGAGCTCGAGCTCCTCGATCGGCAGCGCCAGATCGGCGGCCAGGGCGGCGTCCGTCGGGGACGGACCCATGTCGATGCCCTCGGCGTCGATGTTCAGCTCGCGGGCGAGACCGAACAGCTCGACCAGGGTCTTACCGGCCGACGCCATGGCGTCACGGGGACGCATGGCCTGCTTCGTCTCGACGTCGACGATCAGCTTGTCGAAGTCGGTCCGCTGCTCGACACGCGTGGCCTCGACCTTGTACGTGACCTTCAGAACCGGCGAGTAGATCGAGTCGACCGGGATGCGCCCGATCTCCTGACCGACCTGCTTGTTCTGGACGGCGGAGACGTAGCCGCGACCGCGCTCGACGGTCAGCTCCATCTCCAGCTTGCCCTTGCCGTTGAGCGTGGCGAGGACGAGGTCGGGGTTGTGCACCTCGACACCGGCCGGGGGCGCGATGTCGGCGGCGGTGACCAGACCCGGGCCCTGCTTGCGCAGGTACATCACGACCGGCTCGTCGTGCTCCGAGGAGACGACCAGCTGCTTGATGTTGAGGATGAGGTCGGTGACGTCTTCCTTGACGCCCGGCACGGTGGTGAACTCGTGCAGGACACCGTCGATCCGGATGGACGTGACGGCCGCACCCGGGATCGAGGACAGAAGAGTCCGGCGGAGGGAGTTGCCGAGGGTGTAGCCGAAGCCCGGCTCCAGCGGCTCGATGACGAACCGGGAGCGGAACTCGTCGACGACCTCTTCGGTCAACGAGGGACGCTGAGCAATCAGCATGTTGCGATCCTTCAGTCATGGGCACCCACTATTTGATGCCCTTGAGTACTACAAGGGTACGGGCGGCACGACCCGAAGGAGCCGTACCGCCCGAAAACCTCAGACCAAGCAGCCTGCGTTACTGACCGGAATCAGACGCGGCGGCGCTTGGGCGGACGGCAGCCGTTGTGCGGGGTGGGCGTGACGTCCTGGATGGAGCCGACCTCAAGACCGGTCGCCTGAAGCGAACGGATGGCGGTCTCGCGACCCGAGCCCGGGCCCTTGACGAACACGTCGACCTTGCGCATGCCGTGCTCCTGCGCGCGGCGGGCGGCCGACTCGGCAGCCATCTGCGCGGCGAACGGGGTCGACTTACGCGAACCCTTGAAGCCGACGTGGCCGGCGGAGGCCCACGAGATCACGTTGCCGGTCGGGTCCGTGATGGACACGATCGTGTTGTTGAACGTGCTCTTGATGTGCGCGTGGCCGTGAGCGACGTTCTTCTTTTCCTTGCGGCGCACCTTCTTGGCAGCGCCCTGACGTCCCTTGGGGGGCATGTCGTTCTCCTACGGGAGGTGGTCGGTCCTACAGCGAAGACCGCTGAAAAGCGTCCGCTGAGGACTACTTCTTGCCCGGCTTCTTCTTGCCGGCGATGGCGCGACGCGGGCCCTTGCGGGTACGAGCGTTCGTGCTGGTGCGCTGGCCGCGGACCGGCAGACCACGACGGTGGCGCAGACCCTGGTAGCAGCCGATCTCGACCTTGCGGCGGATGTCGGCCTGGATCTCGCGACGGAGGTCACCCTCGGTCTGGAAGTTCTGGTCCACGTACTCGCGGATCTTGACGAGGTCTTCCTCGCTCAGGTCACGAACGCGGATGTTGCGGTCGATACCGACCGTGTCCAGCGTCTGCTGGGCGCGCGTACGCCCGATGCCGAACACGTAGGTCAGGGCGACCTCGATGCGCTTTTCGCGCGGGAGGTCAACGCCTTCAACGCGTGCCATTCATGGCTCCTGTTGATATTCGGAGGTCTGTAACAGAACCACTCCCAGTCGCCGGCCCCCCGAAGGGGAAGTGCGGTACGAACTGGGTCCTCAGCCTCCGACTGAAGGTGTCGCCACGGTGAAGTGATCCACCGCCGGCGGGTCCTGCGTGTGTACTCAATGTGTTGCGTGCGTCGCGCGAATCTCTGCGAACGAACTGCAGGTCAGTCGTGCGTCAGCCCTGGCGCTGCTTGTGGCGCGGGTTGTCGCAGATCACCATGACCCGGCCGTGACGGCGGATCACCCTGCACTTGTCGCAGATCTTCTTGACGCTCGGCTTGACCTTCATGGGTGAGGTTCTCCGGGTCAGTTGCCGGCGGCCCGCAGGAAGCGGGACTCGGGCAAGATCTACTTGTACCGGTAGACGATCCGGCCACGCGTCAGGTCGTACGGAGACAGCTCCACCACGACCCGGTCGTCAGGGAGGATACGGATGTAGTGCATGCGCATCTTGCCGCTGATGTGTGCCAGGACCTGGTGGCCGTTCTGGAGCTCGACCTTGAACATGGCGTTCGGAAGAGACTCGACGACAGTGCCCTCGATCTCGATGGCACCTTGCTTCTTGGCCACGCTTCGCCCTTCGAATCGACTACCTTGATCGACTCTCGCTTCGCATGCAGACATGCCAATACACGAGAGCCGACGCGTCAGTCTACGTCAGTACCCCCGGAAAGACGAATCCAGGGATTCTCCCCTACCAGAGAGATCACTAAGCCCGCCACTCGGGCGTTATTTCATCTCCCCGACAGACAACGATCACGCCAGCGGATCCGGCGCGGCCGTAATCCCCATCTCCGCCAGCTTCGCCCTGCCACCGACCTGTCCCCGACGCCCCTCTCGCGGGATCGGCGCCGGGGCGCCTCACAAGCTTCGAGGGGCTGCGCCGGCCTCCGACCGGCGACCCGGGCGCAACGTCGCCGTCAGGCCAGCGGATCCGGCGCGGCCGTAATCCCCATCTCCGCCAGCTTCGCCTTGCCGCCATCCGGAGAAGTGAGCACCAGCGGGCCCTCCTCCGTCACCGCGACCGAGTGCTCCCAGTGGGAGGACCAGGTGCCGTCCGTCGAGACCACGGTCCAGTCGTCCTCCAGGACCGCGGTGCGCGGGGTGCCCAGGGCGACCATGGGCTCGATGGCGAGGCAGAAGCCGGGGACCAGCTTCGGGCCCTTGCCGCGGCGGCGCTCGACGTAGTTCAGGAGGTGCGGGTCCATGTGCATCTCGGTGCCGATGCCGTGGCCGCCGTAGTCCTCGACGATCCCGTACTTGCCGCCGCCGGGCTTGGGCTGGCGGCGGATGTACGTCTCGATCGCGCGGGAGACGTCCACCAGCCGGTTACCGGTCTTCATCGCGGCGATCCCGGCCCACATGGACTCCTCGGTCACCCGGGACAGCTCGAGCAGCTCCGGTGCGTGACCCGAGCCGACGAACGCGGTGTACGCGGCGTCGCCGTGCCAGCCGTCCACGATCGCGCCGCAGTCGATGGAGATGATGTCGCCGTCCTCCAGGACGACCTTCTCGCTGGGGATGCCGTGCACCACCACCTCGTTCTTCGAGGTGCAGATGGTGGCGGGGAATCCGCCGTAACCCAGGAAGTTCGACTTCGCGCCGTGCTCGTCGAGCACCTTGCGGGCCACCTCGTCCAGGTCCTTGGTGGTGGCGCCGGGCACGGCCGCCTCACGGGTCGCGGCGTGGATCGCCGCGACGACAAGCCCCGCCTCCCGCATCTTGCGAATCTGGTCGGGGGTCTTGATCTGCACCATGGGGGCCTGCGCTCTCCGTCATCCGGTACGAGGTGTACGTACACCAACACTAAGGCCGCGGCCCCCCGGACGGGGAACCGCGGCCTCAGCCACGTACAGACGTGCGACGGGACTAGCGTCCCAGGGCCTCCATGGCCCGCGCCGTGACCTCCTCGACCTTGCCGAGGGCGGAGATCGTCACGACGAGCCCCTGCTCCCGGTAGTAGTCGATGATCGGCTCGGTCTGCGTGTGGTAGACCTCGAGCCGCTTGCGGACGGTCTCTTCCTTGTCGTCGTCGCGCTGGTACAGCTCGCCACCGCAGACGTCACAGACGCCCTCGGCCTCGGGCTGCTTGTAGGCGACATGGAAGACGTGCGCCGAGTCGTTACGGCAGATGCGGCGGCCGGCGATGCGCTTGACCACCTCGTCCTCGGGGACCTCCAGGTCCAGAACCGCGTCCAGCTTCACATCGTCGGCCTTGAGGGCGACGTCGAGCGCCTCGGCCTGCGAGACGTTGCGAGGGAAGCCGTCGAGCAGGAAGCCGTTCACGGCGTCCTGCTGCTCCATGCGGTCCTTGGCCATCCCGATGGTGACCTCGTCCGGTACCAGCTGGCCCGCGTCCATAAAGGACTTCGCCTGCTTGCCGAGATCCGTGCCCTTGCTGATGTTGGCACGGAAGAGGTCGCCCGTGGAGATGTGCGGGATCGACAGGTTCTGGGCGAGAAACGCGGCCTGCGTTCCCTTGCCAGCACCGGGCGGCCCGACGAGGACGATTCGCATCAGCGGAGGAACCCTTCGTAATTGCGCTGCTGGAGCTGGCTCTCGATCTGCTTCACCGTCTCCAGCCCCACACCCACGATGATCAGGATGCTGGTGCCGCCGAAGGGGAAGTTCTGGCTTGCCCCGAAACCAACCAACGCCATCGTCGGTACGAGAGCGATCAGACCCAAGTACAGCGAACCCGGCCAGGTGATCCGGTTGAGCACGTACGAAAGGTACTCAGCGGTCGGTCGGCCAGCCCGGATGCCCGGGATGAAGCCACCATACTTCTTCATGTTGTCCGCGACTTCCTCGGGGTTGAACGAGATCGCCACGTAGAAGAACGCGAAGAAAACGATCAGGAGGAAGTACGTGACGATGTAAATCGGGTGATTTCCCTTGGTCAGGTGGTCGTCGATCCACAGCTTCCAGCTGGAGTTGCCGCCCGCGAACTGAGCGACGAGTGCCGGGATGTAGAGGAGCGACGAGGCGAAGATGACAGGGATCACACCCGCCTGGTTCACCTTGAGCGGGATGTACGTAGACGTACCGCCGTAGGACCGGCGGCCGATCATGCGCTTCGCGTACTGGACCGGGATACGGCGCTGGGCCTGCTCGACGAAGACCACCAGGCCGACCATGACCAGGCCGACGAGGATGACGGTGCCGAACTCGATCCAGCCGTCGGCCAGCGAGCCCTGCTGCTTGATGGCCCACAGCGACGCCGGGAAGCTGGCGGCGATGGAGATGAACATGAGGATCGACATGCCGTTGCCGATGCCGCGGTCGGTGATCAGCTCACCGAGCCACATCATCACGCAGGTGCCGGCGGTCATGACGATGACCATGGTGACGGTGATGAAGATCGACTGGTCGGGCACGATCTGACTCGCGACCGAGCAGCCCTGGAAGAGTGCGCCGGTACGGGCGGTGGCCACCAGGCCGGTGCCCTGAAGGATGGCAAGAGCCACGGTCAGGTAGCGCGTGTACTGCGTGATCTTCGCCGTACCGGCCTGACCCTCCTTCTTGAGGGCCTCCAGACGCGGGATCACCACAGTGAGCAGCTGCAGAATGATGCTCGCGGTGATGTACGGCATGATGCCGAGCGCGAAGACCGTGATCTGCAACAGCGCGCCACCACTGAACATGTTGACCAGACCGAACAGGCCGGTGGTGGAACTGGACTGGTCCATGCACGTCTGGACACTCGTGTAGTCCACACCGGGGATCGGGATGTGCGCCCCGAGCCGGTAGATCACGATGATGCCCAACGTGAAGAGCAGCTTCTTGCGCAGGTCGGGCGTCTTGAACGCCCGGGCGAACGCGGTGAGCACGGTGCCTCCTGCGACCCCCGCGCGCGTGCGTCAGAGGTGACGGTCTTGAGGATTCGACGAATACGTAACGGTCAAGCTCCGCGATTGGTGCCGGGGGCACACGGATCCCAGAAATTAACAGCGGACGCCACCTTACCGGCGTACCTGCCCCCCTAGGAACGACCAACCGGGGATACCCCTTTTGTGGGGTATCCCCGGTAGGGATCGTTCACGTCATCGAGACGTCGTCCGATGGACTCAGACGAGCTCGGTGACCGTACCGCCCGCGGCGGTGATCTTCTCCTTGGCGGAGCCGGAGACGGCATCGACCGTCACCTGCAGCGCCACGGTGATCTCGCCCTGGCCGAGGACCTTGACGAGGCTGTTCTTGCGGACAGCACCCTTCTCCACCAGACCCTCGACGGTGACTTCGCCACCCTCGGGGTACAGCGAGGTGAGCTTGTCCAGGTTCACGACCTGGAACTCGACCTTGAAGGGGTTCCGGAAGCCCTTGAGCTTCGGAAGACGCATGTGGAGGGGCATCTGGCCACCCTCGAAGCGCTCCGGAACCTGGTAACGGGCCTTCGTGCCCTTGGTACCACGACCGGCCGTCTTACCCTTCGACGCCTCACCACGACCAACACGGGTCTTGGCGGTCTTGGCGCCGGGAGCCGGACGGAGGTTGTGGATCTTCAGCGGGTTGTTCTCCGCCATGATCAGACCTCCTCAACCGTCACGAGGTGGCGGACGGTGTGCACCATGCCGCGGAACTCGGGGCGGTCCTCCTTGACGACCTGCGTGTTGATGCCCTTGAGACCAAGGGAGCGCAGGGTGTCACGGTGGTTCTGCTTGCTGCCGATGTACGACTTCGTCTGCGTGATCTTGAGCTGTGCCATTACGCAGCACCGGCCCCTGCACGTGCACGAAGCAGGGCCGCGGGGGCGACGTCCTCGAGGGGCAGACCACGGCGAGCCGCGATCTCCTCGGGACGCTGCAGGCCCTTGAGGGCCTCCACGGTCGCGTGCACGATGTTGATCGCGTTCGACGAACCGAGCGACTTCGACAGGATGTCGTGAACGCCGGCGCACTCGAGCACAGCACGCACCGGGCCACCGGCGATAACGCCGGTACCGGGGGAAGCAGGCTTGAGCAGGACGACGCCCGCGGCCTTCTCGCCCGTGATCGGGTGCGGGATGGTGCCCTGGATACGGGGGACCTTGAAGAAGTGCTTCTTGGCCTCCTCAACACCCTTGGCGATGGCGGCCGGCACCTCCTTCGCCTTGCCGTAACCGACACCTACGGTGCCGTCACCGTCGCCCACCACGACGAGCGCGGTGAAGCTGAAGCGACGGCCACCCTTGACAACCTTGGCGACGCGGTTGATCGCGACAACGCGCTCAACGTATGCGGTCTTCTCGGCGGCAGCGCCACCGTCGCGACCCTTCCGGTCCCGCCGCTCGCCGCCACCGGCACCGCTTCCGCGGCGCTGGGGTCCAGCCATTGGATTAACCTCTCTCTTTTTCCGCTAGCTACGCAGTGACATAAGTCGCTGCGCGACGGGGCCTCAGAACTTCAGGCCGGCTTCGCGGGCGGCGTCCGCCAGAGCGGCGATGCGCCCGGCGTACTGGTTACCACCACGGTCGAACACGACAGCCTCGACACCGGCGGCCTTGGCGCGCTCGGCAACCAGGGCGCCGACCGACTTGGCCTGTGCGGACTTGTCGCCCTCGCCACCGCGGATCGAGGTGTCCAGGGTCGAAGCCGACGCGAGGGTGTGACCCTTAACGTCGTCGATGACCTGGGCCACGATGTTGCGGTTCGAGCGCGTCACGACCAGGCGCGGACGCTCAGCCGTACCCGAGATGTGCTTACGGATACGGATGTGACGCCGCTTGATGGCAGCACGCTTGTAAGCGTCGCCCTTAGCAATCTTCTGACCGTATGCCATGGCTTACTTACCCGCCTTTCCGACCTTGCGGCGGATGACTTCGCCTTCGTACTTGACGCCCTTGGCCTTGTACGGGTCGGGCTTGCGCAGCTTGCGGATGTTGGCCGCAACCTCGCCGACCTTCTGCTTGTCGATGCCCTCGACCGAGAACTTGGTCGGCGACTCGACCTTGAACGAGATGCCCTCGGGCGCCTCGACCGTGATCGAGTGGCTGTAGCCGAGCGAGAACTCCAGGTTGGAGCCCTTCGCCAGGACGCGGTAACCGACACCGCTGATCTCGAGCTTCTTCACGTAACCCGTGGTCACGCCGGTGATCATGTTCGCCACCAGCGTGCGGGACAGGCCGTGCAGGGCCTTGTTCTGACGCTCGTCGTTGGGGCGGGTGACGTTCAGGACGCCGTCCTCGCCCTTGGCGATCTCGATCGGCGCCACGACGGTGTGAGCCAGGGTGCCCTTGGAGCCCTTGACCGTGACCGTCTGGCCGTCGATGGTGACGTCCACGCCGGCGGGAACCGTGATGGGGAGCTTGCCAATACGCGACATAGCTGTTTCCTCCTGTTCCCTTCCGCTACCAGACGTAGGCGAGGACTTCCCCACCCACGCCCTTCTTGCCTGCCTGCTGGCCGGTCAGGAGACCGTGCGACGTGGAGATGACCGCCACGCCCAGGCCGCCGAGGACCTTCGGCAGGTTGGTGGACTTCGCGTAAACGCGCAGACCCGGCTTGGAGATTCGCTTGATGCCGGCGATCGAACGCTCACGGTTCGGGCCGAACTTCAGCTCCAGGACGAGGTTCTTGCCGACTTCGGCGTCCTCGACCTTCCAGCCGGTGATGAAACCCTCCTGCTGGAGGATCTCGGCGATGTGCGACTTGATCTTGCTGTGCGGCATAGCCACGGTGTCGTGGTACGCCGAGTTCGCGTTCCGCAGACGCGTAAGCATGTCTGCGATCGGATCAGTCATGGTCATGAATTGGCCTTCGGCCTCTCTCGCCGGGGTTTCCTGTATGCGCCATCCCTCTCCCCACACAGGGGCGGGACGGGTGCGGCGCGGGGACCTACGGCGTAGTAAGTCGGTGAGGGCGGCAGAGCGCGCCCAACCCTCCTAGCCTAAGCCATGAGAGCAGGTGCCTCTGCCGACCCCTTACTTACCGAGAGATCCGGACAATCGCCTGTGCCCCAAGGGGCAGCAGGTGACTACCAGGAGCTCTTGGTCACGCCCGGCAGCTCGCCACGGTGAGCCATCTCACGAAGGCACACGCGGCACAGGCCGAACTTGCGGTAAACAGAGTGCGGACGACCGCAGCGCTGGCAGCGGGTGTACGCGCGCACGCCGAACTTGGGCTTGCGGGCAGCCTTCGCGATGAGAGCCTTCTTCGCCATCTCGCTTACGCCTCCTTGAACGGGAAGCCGAGGTGACGAAGGAGCGCGCGGCCCTCAGCGTCGTTGGTCGCCGTGGTGACCACGGTGATGTCCATACCCCGGACGCGGTCGATCTTGTCCTGGTCGATCTCGTGGAACATGACCTGCTCGGTGAGACCGAAGGTGTAGTTGCCACGGCCGTCGAACTGCTTGGGGGACAGACCACGGAAGTCGCGGATGCGCGGCAGCGCGAGCGACAGGGTGCGGTCCAGGAACTCCCACATGCGGTCGCCACGGAGCGTGACGTGGGCACCGATCGGCTGGCCCTCACGCAGCTTGAACTGCGCGATGGACTTGCGGGCCTTGGTGATGGCCGGCTTCTGACCCGTGATGGTGGTCAGGTCGCGGACAGCACCGTCCATGAGCTTCGAGTCACGCGCAGCGTCACCGACACCCATGTTGACCACGATCTTGACCAGACCGGGGATCTGCATGACGTTCTCGTACGAGAACTCTTCCTGCAGCTTGCCCTTGATCTCGTCGCGGTACTTCTGCTTCAGACGCGGGGAAGTGGTGGTCGTCATCAGATGTCCTCACCCGTCCGCTTGGCAACGCGGATCTTGTTGCCTTCGTCGTCGAAGCGGTAACCGACGCGCGTCACAACCTTGTTGCCGTCCTTCTCCACGACCAGCTGGACGTTGGAGACGTGGACGGGGGCCTCGGTCGTGACAATGCCACCGGCCTGCGAGCCGGAGGCCGTGGGGCCGGCCTTGGTGTGCTTCTTGACCCGGTTGACACCCTCGACCAGGACACGCTCGTCGCGCGGGTAAGCGGCAATGACCTTGCCCTGCTTGCCCTTGTCCTTACCGGTGATGACCTGGACCAGGTCGCCCTTCTTGATCTTCATGCTTACAGCACCTCCGGCGCGAGCGAGATGATCTTCATGAACTTCTTCTCGCGCAGCTCACGGCCCACCGGGCCGAAGATACGGGTGCCACGAGGGTCGCCGTCGTTCTTGAGAATGACAGCGGCGTTCTCGTCGAAGCGGATGTACGAGCCGTCCGGACGGCGGCGCTCCTTGACGGTGCGAACGATGACCGCCTTGACGACGTCACCCTTCTTCACGTTGCCACCGGGGATCGCGTCCTTGACGGTGGCGACGATGACGTCACCGATGCCCGCGTAGCGGCGACCCGAGCCACCGAGAACACGGATGGTGAGAATTTCCTTCGCACCCGTGTTGTCGGCGACACGCAGTCGCGACTCCTGCTGGATCACGTCTATCTCCTGTTTGTCTGCCGGTTCCCGGTGCAGAAGCGCTAGTGACTAGCGCTTCTGCACCGAGCCTGGCGGAACGAACCCTGAGGGATACCCCTCAGAGAATTACTTGGCCTTCTCGAGGATCTCGACGACGCGCCAGCGCTTGGTCGCCGACAGCGGACGCGTCTCCATGAGGAGGACACGGTCGCCGACGCCGGCAGCGTTCTGCTCGTCGTGCGCCTTGAGCTTGTTCGTACGGCGGATGACCTTGCCGTACAGGGCGTGCTTGACGCGGTCCTCGACAGCGACGACGACGGTCTTGTCCATCTTGTCGCTGACGACCAGACCCTCACGGGTCTTGCGGAAGCCGCGGGCGGCAGTCTCTTCAGTCACAGTCTTCTCGCTCATCAGGCGCTCTCCACCGTCTCGATGCCCAGCTCGCGCTCACGCATGAGGGTGTAGATCCGCGCGATGTCCTTGCGGACGGCCTTGAGCCGGCCGTGGTTCTCGAGCTGACCGGTCGCCGCCTGGAAGCGGAGGTTGAACAGCTCTTCCTTGGCCTCGCGGAGCTTGTTGAGAAGCTCCTCGTTGCCCAGCTCGCGCAGCTCGGACGCCTTGGTCCCGGCCGACATCACGCCTCACCTGCTTCGCGCTTAACGATCTTGCACTTCATCGGCAGCTTGTGGGCCGCACGAGTCAGGGCTTCACGCGCGATCTTCTCGTTGGGGTACGACAGCTCGAACATGACGCGTCCGGGCTTGACGTTGGCGATCCACCACTCCGGCGAACCCTTACCGGAACCCATGCGGGTCTCGGCAGGCTTCTTGGTGAGGGGACGGTCCGGGTAAATGTTGATCCAGACCTTGCCGCCACGCTTGATGTGACGCGTCATGGCGATACGAGCGGCCTCGATCTGACGGTTCGTCACGTACGCCGGGGTGAGGGCCTGAATGCCGTACTCACCGAACGCAACCTGCGTGCCACCCTTGGACATACCGCTGCGCTTCGGGTGGTGCTGCTTGCGGTGCTTGACCCTACGGGGGATCAGCATTTCGGTCAGGCCTCCGTTCCGGTGCTCTCAGCCGGAGCGGCAGCGGCGGGCGCGTCGGCCTTGAGGGCCTCGGCGGCCGGAGCCGTCTGCTGCTGCGGCTTGCGACCGCGACCGCCACGCTCGCCACCGCGGCCACCACGGCCGGCCGGGCGGTCGTTGCCGCCACGGGCCGGGCGGTTGCCGGCGCGGGCAGCGGCGTTCTCGGCGCGAACCTCGGCGATGTTCTTGACGTCGCCCTTGTAGATCCAGACCTTCACGCCGATGCGGCCGAAGGTCGTCTTGGCCTCGAAGAAGCCGTAGTCCACGTTGGCGCGGAGCGTGTGCAGGGGCACGCGGCCCTCGCGGTAGAACTCCGAACGGGACATCTCGGCACCGCCGAGACGACCGCCACACTGGATCTTGATGCCCTTGGCGCCGGCCTTCATCGACGACTGCATGCTCTTACGCATGGCGCGACGGAAGGAGACGCGGGAGGACAGCTGCTCCGCGACGGCCTGCGCGACCAGCTGAGCGTCGACCTCGGGGTTCTTGACCTCGAGGATGTTCAGCTGGACCTGCTTGCCCGTGAGCTTCTCGAGGTCACCGCGGATGCGGTCGGCCTCGGCGCCACGACGGCCGATGACGATGCCGGGACGAGCGGTGTGGATGTCCACACGCACGCGGTCACGGGTGCGCTCGATCTCAACCTTCGAGATGCCGGCGCGCTCCATGCCGGACGTCATCATCCGACGGATGGCGACGTCTTCCTTGACGTAGTCCTTGTACAGCTTGTCGGCGTACCAACGCGACTTGAAGTCGGTCGTGACACCGAGCCGGAACCCGTGCGGGTTTACCTTCTGGCCCATTACCGGGTTCCTTCCTTGCTGCTGACGACCACGGTGATGTGGGAGGTCCGCTTGCGGATCCGGTAGGCACGGCCCTGGGCACGCGGACGGAACCGCTTCAGGGTCGGACCCTCATCGACGAACGCCTCGCTGATGAACAGCGACGACGAGTCCGGGTGGTCGTAGTTGTGCGCGGCGTTGGCAATGGCGCTGTCCAGCACCTTGCCGACCGGCACGCTCGCGGCCTGCGGGGCGAAACGCAGGACCGCCTGAGCCTCCGTGGCATCCATGCCACGGATGAGGTCCACCACGCGGCGGGCCTTCATGGGCGTGACGCGGATGTACCGCGCCTGGGCCCTGGCTTCCATGGTTGTCCCTTCGGTGTTAGTCATAGTCGATTCCACCCCGCCTTAGCGGCGCTTCGACTTCCGGTCGTCCTTGACGTGACCCCGGAAGGTGCGCGTCGGCGAGAACTCGCCGAGCTTGTGGCCGACCATCGACTCGGTGACGAACACCGGGATGTGGGTCTTGCCGTTGTGCACCGCGATCGTGTGGCCCAGCATGCTGGGGATGATCATCGAGCGACGGGACCAGGTCTTGATGACGTTCTTGGTACCGGCTTCGTTCTGTACGTCCACCTTCTTTACAAGGTGTCCGTCGACGAAGGGTCCCTTCTTGAGACTGCGCGGCATCTAAACCCGCTCCTAGCGCTTCTTGTTCGACTTGCGGCGGCGGACGATGTACTTGTTGCTCGCCTTGTTGCGATCACGAGTACGACCCTCCTTCTTGCCCCACGGCGAGACCGGGTGACGACCACCGGAGGTCTTGCCTTCACCACCACCGTGCGGGTGGTCGACCGGGTTCATGACGACACCACGCACGGTCGGGCGGACGCCCTTCCAGCGCATGCGGCCGGCCTTGCCCCAGTTGATGTTCGACTGCTCGGCGTTGCCGACCTCGCCGACGGTGGCGCGGCAGCGCACGTCGACCAGGCGGATCTCACCGGAGGGCATACGAAGGTGGGCCATCGAGCCCTCCTTCGCGAGCAGCTGCACGGAGGCACCCGCGGAGCGGGCGAACTTGGCGCCACCACCGGGACGGAGCTCGATCGCGTGGATCGTGGTACCGACCGGGATGTTGCGGAGCGACAGGTTGTTGCCGGGCTTGATGTCGGCCGTGGGGCCGTTCTCGACCCGGGCACCCTGTGCGAGACCGCGCGGGGCCAGGATGTAGCGCTTCTCGCCGTCCGCGTAGTGCAGGAGCGCGATGCGCGCAGTGCGGTTCGGGTCGTACTCGATGTGAGCGACCTTCGCCGGCACGCCGTCCTTGTCGTGACGACGGAAGTCGATCACTCGGTAGGCGCGCTTGTGTCCGCCACCCTGGTGGCGAACGGTGATCCGACCGGCGTTGTTACGGCCGCCCTTGCTGTGCAGCGGGCGGACCAGCGACTTCTCCGGCGTGGACCGCGTGACCTCGACGAAGTCGGCGACGCTGGAGCCACGACGGCCCGGCGTAGTCGGCTTGTACTTGCGGATTCCCATTTCTCAGTCCTCGTCCGATATTCGGACCGGGCGCTCCGTTAGGAGGCCTGGCCGAAGATGTCGATACGGTCGCCCTCAGCAAGGGTCACGATCGCGCGCTTGGTGTCGGCACGCTTGCCGAACCCGGTGCGCGTGCGCTTGCGCTTGCCCTGACGGTTGATCGTGTTGACGCCGGTGACCTTGACCGAGAAGACCGCCTCGACGGCCTGCTTGATCTGGGTCTTGTTGGCGCCGGGGGCCACGACGAACGTGTACTTGCCCTCGTCGAGGAGCGCGTACGACTTCTCGGAGACGACCGGCTTGACGAGAACGTCACGCGGGTCCGAGAAGGACTTGCTCAGCGGAGTGGGCTCAACGGCGATCTTGCCCTCGGTGGCAATGCGCTTCGCCTTGGCGACGCGCGCCGCCTTGGCGGCCTTGGCGGCCTTCGAGGCAATGCTCGGGTGACGCGTAGCCATCAGGCTTCGCTCCCTTCGGTGTCAGCGGCCTTGGGGCCAGACACGAAGGACTCGAAAGCGGCCTGGGTGAAGACCACGTCGTCCGAGACGAGAACGTCGTACGTGTTCAGCTGGCCCGGCTCCAGGATGTGGACCTGGGGCAGGTTGCGAGCGGAGAGCAGCGCGGCCTCGTCGGCACGGTCGATCACCAGGAGCAGGTTCTTGCGCTCCGAGATCTTGCCGAGCAGCGACTTGGCGGCCTTGGTGGAGACCCCGCCCTCGACCACGCCGGTGACGACGTGGATGCGAGCGTTGCGGGCCCGGTCGGTGAGGGCGTGGCGCAGGGCCGCGGCCTTCATCTTCTTCGGGGTCCGCTGCGAGTAGTCACGCGGCTGCGGGCCGTGGACGACGCCACCGCCGGCGAACTGCGGCGCACGGGTCGAACCCTGACGGGCGCGGCCGGTGCCCTTCTGGCGGTACGGCTTCTTGCCACCACCGCGGACTTCGCCGCGGCGCTTGGTCTTGTGCGTGCCCTGACGGGCAGCGGCCAGCTGGGCGACGACGACCTGGTGAAGCAGCGGAACGCTGATCTTCTCTACGTCGAAGATCTCCGCGGGGAGTTCGACGGTCCCGGTCTTGTCGCCTGCCGGCGAAAGGATGTCAATGGTGCTCATCGGTTCCTCAAACCCCCTTGGCCGCTGTACGGACCAGGACGAGGCCACCGTTCGGACCGGGAACTGCGCCCTTGATGAGGAGCAGACCCTTCTCCGCGTCAACGGCGTGAACGGTCAGGTTCTGGGTGGTGACCCGCTCGTTGCCCATACGGCCCGCCATGCGGAGGCCCTTGAACACACGGCCGGGGGTGGCGCAGCCACCGATCGAGCCCGGCTTGCGGTGCACGCGGTGGGCACCGTGAGATGCCTTGCCACCGGCGAAGTTGTGACGCTTCATGACACCGGCGAAGCCCTTGCCCTTGCTCTTGCCGGTCACGTCCACCTTCACGCCGGACTCGAAGGTCGCGGCGGAGATCTCCTGGCCGAGGGTGTACTCGGAAGCGTCCGAGGTACGGATCTCGACGAGGTGACGACGGGGGGTGACGTCGGCCTTGGCGAAGTGGCCCTTGAGGGGCTTGTTCACCTTGCGCGGGTCGATCTCGCCGAACGCGATCTGGACGGACTCGTAGCCGTCGATGTCGTTCGTGCGGACCTGGGTGACGACGTTCGGGCCGGCCTTGACGACGGTGACCGGAACAACACGGTTGTTCTCGTCCCACACCTGCGTCATGCCGAGCTTCTCGCCCAGGATGCCCTTGATCTGCTTAGTCATCTTCAGATCACCGGCCCTCAGAGCTTGATCTCGATGTCGACACCGGCCGGGAGGTCGAGTCGCATCAGGGAGTCAACGGTCTTCGGCGTCGGGTCGAGGATGTCGATCAGGCGCTTGTGCGTGCGCATCTCGAAGTGCTCGCGCGAGTCCTTGTACTTGTGCGGCGACTTGATGACGCAGTACACGTTCTTCTCGGTAGGCAGCGGCACCGGGCCTGCGACCGACGCACCAGTGCGCGTCACCGTCTCGACGATCTTCTTCGCCGAAGAGTCGATGACCTCGTGGTCGTAGGCCTTGAGCCGGATGCGGATCTTCTGTCCCGCCATGGCTACTTAGTAGTCCTGTCTCTCATAACGCTCTGGCTCCTGGGGGCCCTGTTTCACACTTCCTCCGACCCACGCGGTCGGGCGTGTCGCGGTCTTGCTGACAGAAATATCCATACGGATTTCCCTGCTACAGGAACCGCGACCCAAGGCCGCAAGGCTGGGGGAAGAAACCCACCAGGCGCCTGGTGGAGCTCCGCGCTGAGCATTCCCGGAAGATTCCCGTACGTCCGCTCCAGCGCTGCCGCAAGCGGCAGATGGGGCGACGAGTACTGTGGGACTTGCTTCCAGTCCTCCCGGCGGGAGACGCGCAGCATCGGCACTCAACCGAGCAACCCCGCTAGTCTGCCATACGGGGCACGTCCGGGGCCAATCGGGCCGTAGAGAGTACCCCGAGAGTGACGAAGGTCAAACCCGGGGTGGCCGCTCCCCCGCGAGCCCCGGGAAGCCGTGCCTACCGGCTCCCGTGCGCCAGGTACAGCGTGCGCAGCGCCTCGGTCAGCATCGCCGCCGACTCCGCGTCCAGCGGCGCCAGATAGGCCCGCTCCGCCTCGACCCGGGCCCGGTCCGCCTCGCGCTGGCAGGTGATGCCGGCGGGCGTGAGCACCACGACGTTGCGCCGACGGTCGTGGACGCTGCGGTGCCGCTCGACCAGCCCCTTGCGCTCCAGCTCGTCGACGACCGCGACCATCGTCGTGCGGTCCATCCCGATCAGCTGCGCCAGCTCGTGCTGCGAGCGCTCCTCGCTGTCGGCCGCGAGCACCGAGAGGATCCCCACCTCGCGCGGATGGACCCCGAAGGGTCCCAGCGCCTCGGCCAGCAGGTCGGCGAGCTGCAGATGGGCGTGCTTGACGAGATACCCCAGGCGCTGGGTCAGAACTGTGGGCTGCGCCAGGTCGTCCGTCATGTCCCGTAGCGTATCCTTACCCTGATGGTCAGTGGTACTGACGATCAGGACAGCTCGCCAAACGTCCGCCGTCGTGCGTCTTCCGCCGTCGCGCGTCTGACGCCGAGCACCTCTCTCCTGCCTCTCCGCGACCCAAAGGAAGCGACACCTCGCCATGAGCGACTCCATATCCGTCGGCGCCAACCGGACGGCGCCGGCCTCCCCCGCCGCACCGGCGGCCGATGCACCCGACCCGCGCCGCTGGTGGGGCCTGGTCGTCATCGCCCTGGCCCAGCTGATGGTGGTCCTCGACGCGACCATCGTGAACATCGCGCTGCCGTCCGCCCAGACGGCCCTCGGCATGTCCGACGCCAACCGGCAGTGGGTCATCACGTCCTACACCCTGGCGTTCGGCGGCCTGCTGCTGCTCGGCGGCCGCGTCGCCGACCTCGTCGGCCGCAAGCGCACCTTCATCATCGGCCTGATCGGCTTCGCGCTGGCCTCCGCGATCGGCGGCGCCGCGCAGAGCTCCGGCATGCTGTTCGGCGCACGCGCCCTGCAGGGCGTCTTCGGCGCGCTCCTCGCCCCGTCGGCGCTGTCGCTGATGACCACGACGTTCACCGACCCGCGTGAGCGCGGCAAGGCGTTCGGCATCTACGGCGCACTCGCGGGCGCGGGCGGCGCCGTCGGCCTGCTCCTCGGCGGCATCCTCACGTCGTACCTGAACTGGCGCTGGTGCCTGTACGTCAACATCCCGATCGCGATCGTCGCCGTCATCGGCGCCGTGATCCTGCTGCACGACCGTGCGGGCCACAAGGACATCAAGCTCGACGTGCCCGGCGTGATCCTGGGCTGCGGCGGCCTCGTCGCGATCGTCTACGGCTTCTCGGAGGCCGAGCCGCGCGGCTGGGGCGACTCGATGGTCGTCTCGCTGCTGATCGGCGGCGCGGTGCTGCTCATCGCGTTCGTCTACTGGCAGACCCGCGCCAAGTCGCCGCTGCTGCCCCTGCGCATCCTCAAGGACCGCAACCGTGCGGGCTGCTTCCTGACCATGGGCCTGGCCACGATCGGCATGTTCGGCCTGTTCCTGTTCATGACGTACTACCTCCAGGGCATCCTCGGATACTCGCCGGTCCGCACCGGCCTGGCCTTCCTGCCGATGTCGGTCGCGATCATCGTCGGCTCGACGCAGATCTCGGCCCGCCTGCTGCCCAAGGTCCCGGCCCGCTACCTGATGGTCCCGGGCATGATCCTGGCCGCCGGCGGCCTGCTGATCCTGACCCAGCTGAGCGTCGACTCCTCCTACGCCAGCCACGTCCTGCCCGCCGAGCTGATCCTCGGCCTCGGCATGGGCCTGACGTTCATGCCGGTCTTCTCCACGGCCACGAGCGGCATCCGCCCGCAGGACGCCGGCGTCACCTCCGCGATGGTCAACACCTCGCAGCAGGTGGGCGGTTCGCTCGGCACGGCACTGCTCAACACCATCGCCACGTCGGCCACGGGCTCGTACATCGCGACCCACATGACCGACCCCTCGAAGAAGGACCAGGTCGTCGCCGCGGGCATCGTCCACGGCTACACCCACGCGATCTGGTACGCGGTCGGCGCGATGCTCCTCGCCGGAATCTGCGCGGCCCTCCTCGTGAACGCCAAGCCGCAGGCCGGCCGTCACTGACCCGGTCGCAGCGGCACACGGTGCCCCCGTCCTCGCACACCGAGGGCGGGGGCACCGTCCTGTTCACCGCTCCTTCCGGGTGAACGGAACATGTACATGCATGGAACCTCCACCCCCCGGCGACCCTCTCTCCAGGTGACCCACCGGAACACCTGAACAGAGGCGAGCGCACCACCGACCGCTGCCTCCCCTGCGGACGGAGTGCGCCCCCATGCGGAATCGACCTGCGATACCGAGGCCCGAAAAGCCCGTTGAGCGAGGGATGTCCAGACGCGCCGTCGTCCTCGGCGGCGCCGCCGCTCTCGCCGCCGCCGGTTCACTCACCGCCTGTTCGCGCACGGCCCCCGCTCCCCCGCCGCACCTCACCGCCCCCTCCCCCGCCTCCGGACTGCCCGCCGCCCAGGCGGACCGCGCCCTGCTGCTCCAGGTCCTCGCCCACCCCGACGACGACCTGTACTTCATGAACCCCGACGCCCAGCACGCCTTCGGCAGCGGTACGCCGCTGGTCTGCGTGTACGTCACCGCGGGCGAGGCCGACGGGCGCAACAAGTCGGCCGGCGACCGGCAGCCCGCACCGAACAAGGCCGCCTACTCCGCCGCCCGCCACCAGGGCCTGCGCCAGTCCTACGCGACCCAGCTCGGCCTGCCCGTCTTCACCAGGTGGAACGTTTCCGCACTGCGCCTGCGCAGCGGCTTCCAGGTGGAGGTCAACTCCCTCGAACACCGGGGCCGCCGCGTCGAGTTGGTCCATCTCGACCTCGCGATGCACACCCCGGCCGGCCACATGGGCGCACCCGCGCTGTGGCGCGAGCCCGGTCTGCTGCTGCGCACGCTCGTCCCGGACGGCTCACCGCTGCGCACGGTGCAGACGTACGACCACGACTCCCTGGTCAGCGTCCTCGTAGAACTGTTCGAGCGGTACCGGCCCACCCTGGTGCACACCCTCGACCCGGACCCGGATCTCCAGGCGAGCGACCGGGCCACCCAGATCCGCGACAGCGAGCAGCCCGGCTACTCCGACCACGCCGACCACACCGCCGTCGCCTGCTTCGCCTGGGCCGCGCTGATCCGCTGGGCGCAGGGGGCGAAGTCCGGGCCGCCGGCCGTCGCCGTCACCGCCTTCCGCGGCTACTACAACCACCACTGGCCCAAGAACCTCCCACCGCAGGTCCTCGACCCCAAGGCCGCCCACCTCGTGCCCTACGGCGCGGCCCCCGACTGGAGCTGCGGCGATCCGGCGGGCTGCGGCGACTACAACGTGGGCGGCGACCGCCCGCTCACCAACCGCAAGGGCTGGGTCCGCGCCACGCACCACCGCTATCCCGGGCCGCGCCTCACCCTCTTCCCCGACAGCGCCGGAGCCCTCACCGCGTACGGCGTCCTCGGGCTGCGGGCGGTGCGCTACGAGGAGAAGGAGGGCGAGTTCAACGCCCCCGTCGACCTGGGCGGCGGTCCCCTCGCACCGATCCTCGGCGGCGCCGCACTCCCCGACGGCCGTCATCTGGTCCTCGGCCTGCGGCTCGCCGCGATCGAGGGGCTCGGCGCGACCGACGCCCGCGAGATCGTGGCCCTGGAGCAGCGCGGCCCCGGCAAGTACGGGTCCTGGACCAGCCTCGGCAACCCGGAGGGCGCCGACGCCGACCGCGGCCGCCGCATCGGCGTCCCGGTGGCGGTCACCGCCCCCGACGGCCGCGTCCATCTCTTCGTCCGCAACGCGGCGCAGGGCGTGAGCACCCGCGTACGGGACACGAGCGGCACCTGGTCGCCGTGGCGCGACCTCGGCGGCGGCCAGGTCCAGGACGGCCTCACGGCGGTCGTGGCGGACGACGGACAGGTGCACGTGTACGCCGCCGGCCGGGACACAGTCCACCACTGGACGCCCGACGGGCCGGCTCCGCTCACCGGCCTGCCCGTCCCGGCCGACGCCGTGGCCGTCGACGGCGGCCGCCTCTACTACCGGCCGCCCGCCTCCGCCCGGCTGCTGAGCCCGGGCGGCCCGGCCGTGGACTTCCCCGGCTACGGCCCCGTGGCGGCCGCGGGCGGTTACCTGCTCGGGCTCGGCACCGACGGCCGCGTACAGCTCCTGGAGAACGGTCGTATCACCCGCCCGGCCACCGACCCCGTCACCCTGGACGGCCCGTCCCTGACGGTGGACCGACGCGGACCGACCGCGGCAGGCCTCTCCCCGGACGCCCGGCCGTGGCTGTGGCGGCCGCGGCAGGCGAGGGCATGACGCTCCCGAGGGCATGCGAAAGGGCCCGTACGACCGAAGTCGTACGGGCCCTCTCAGAGCTCGCAGGAGCTACCAGGCATCAAGCCCCGAAGGGACTCGACAAGTAAGCGGACTTACTTGTTGATCTTGGTGACCTGGCCGGCGCCGACGGTCCGGCCACCCTCACGGATGGCGAACTTGAGGCCCTCCTCCATGGCGACGGGCTGGATGAGCTCCACCTTCATCTCGGTGTTGTCACCCGGCATGACCATCTCGGTGCCCTCGGGGAGGGTCACGACGCCGGTCACGTCCGTCGTACGGAAGTAGAACTGCGGGCGGTAGTTGTTGAAGAAGGGGGTGTGACGGCCACCCTCGTCCTTCGACAGGATGTACGCCTGCGCCTCGAACTCGGTGTGCGGCGTGACCGAACCCGGCTTGATGATGACCTGGCCGCGCTCGACGTCCTCGCGCTTGATGCCACGGAGGAGCAGACCGACGTTCTCACCGGCCTGGCCCTCGTCGAGCAGCTTGCGGAACATCTCGATGCCGGTGACCGTGGTGGTGGTCTTCTCGGTCTTGATGCCGATGATGTCGACGGTCTCGTTGACCTTCAGGACACCACGCTCGATACGGCCGGTGACGACCGTACCGCGACCGGTGATCGTGAAGACGTCCTCGATCGGCATGAGGAACGGCTTGTCGACGTCGCGCTCGGGCTGCGGGATGGACTCGTCCACGGCCGACATGAGCTCGAGGATCGAGTTGCCCCACTCCTTGTCGCCCTCGAGGGCCTTCAGAGCGGAGACCTTGACGACCGGAACGTCGTCGCCCGGGAACTCGTACTCGGAGAGGAGCTCACGGACCTCGAGCTCGACGAGCTCCAGGATCTCCTCGTCGTCCACCATGTCGGCCTTGTTCAGGGCGACAACGATGTACGGAACGCCGACCTGGCGGGCCAGGAGCACGTGCTCCTTGGTCTGCGGCATCGGGCCGTCGGTGGCGGCGACCACGAGGATGGCGCCGTCCATCTGCGCGGCACCCGTGATCATGTTCTTGATGTAGTCCGCGTGACCGGGGCAGTCGACGTGCGCGTAGTGACGCGTCTCCGTCTGGTACTCGACGTGCGCGATCGAGATCGTGATACCGCGCTGGCGCTCCTCAGGAGCCTTGTCGATCTGGTCGAAGGCCGAGGCCTCGTTCAGGTCCGGGTACGCGTCGTGCAGCACCTTGGTAATGGCGGCCGTGAGGGTCGTCTTACCGTGGTCGATGTGACCGATGGTGCCGATGTTGACGTGCGGCTTAGTCCGCTCGAACTTCGCCTTCGCCACTGGGTCCTCCTGTGGAGTGGTTCTGTACGCCTTGCTTCATCGGCGCCAGGTGATCTTTGCTGGAAAGCCAGGGCCCGGGGGCATTCAGGAACTTTCGCCCCTGAATGCCCGGTCGGGCTCCGGTGTCAAGCCTAAAGCGTGAACTCGAGTGAGTTACTCGCCCTTGGCCTTCGCGATGATCTCCTCGGCGACGTTCCGCGGAACCTCGGCGTAGGAGTCGAACTGCATTGAGTAGCTTGCGCGACCCGACGTCTTGCTGCGGAGGTCTCCGACGTAGCCGAACATCTCCGAGAGGGGCACGAGGCCCTTCACGACGCGAGCGCCGCTGCGCTCCTCCATGGCCTGGATCTGGCCACGGCGGGAGTTGATGTCACCGATGACATCGCCCATGTAGTCCTCGGGCGTGGTGACCTCAACGGCCATCATCGGCTCGAGCAGCACGGGGGACGCCTTGCGCGCGGCCTCCTTGAAGGCCTGCGAACCGGCGATCTTGAAGGCCAGCTCGGAGGAGTCGACCTCGTGGTAGGCACCGTCGAGAAGCGTGACGCGGACGCCCGTCATCTCGTAGCCGGCGAGGATGCCGAACTGCATGGCCTCCTGCGCACCGGAGTCCACCGACGGGATGTACTCCCGCGGGATACGGCCACCGGTGACCTTGTTCACGAACTCGTACGACGACTCGCCGCCCTCGATGGGCTCGATCGCGATCTGCACCTTGGCGAACTGACCGGTACCACCGGTCTGCTTCTTGTGGGTGTAGTCCACGCGCTCGACGGCCTTGCGGATCGTCTCGCGGTACGCGACCTGGGGCTTGCCGACGTTCGCCTCGACGCGGAACTCGCGCTTCATGCGGTCGACGAGCACCTCGAGGTGAAGCTCGCCCATACCACCGATGATGGTCTGGCCGGTCTCCTCGTCCGAGTGAACCTGGAAGGAGGGGTCCTCCTCCGAGAGACGCTGGATGGCGACACCCAGCTTCTCCTGGTCACCCTTGGACTTCGGCTCGATGGCGACCTGGATGACAGGCGCCGGGAAGTCCATGGACTCCAGGATGACCTGCTGCTTGTCGTCACAGAGCGTCTCGCCCGTGGTGGTCTGCTTCAGACCCATGACGGCGACGATGTCACCGGCGCCCACCGACTCGATCTCCTCACGCTTGTTCGCGTGCATGCGGTAGATCTTGCCGATGCGCTCCTTCTTGCCCTTGACGGGGTTCAGCACCGCGGTGCCGGACTCCAGGCGGCCCGAGTAAACCCGGACGAAGGTGAGCTTGCCCAGGTGCGGGTCGCTCATGATCTTGAACGCGAGGGCAGCCAGCGGCTCGTCGTCCGACGGCTTGCGCTTGACGACGACCTCGGGGTCCTTGACGTCGTGGCCCTCGATGGCCTCGACGTCGAGCGGGGTCGGCAGGTAGCGCACGACGGCGTCGAGCAGGGGCTGAACGCCCTTGTTCTTGAACGCGGTGCCGCAGAACACGGGGGTGACGGTGGTGTCGCCGCCCTTGCCGGAGGCGATGGTGATGCGACGCACGGCGGCGTGCAGCTGCTCGATGGTGGGCTCGGTGCCCTCCAGGAACAGCTCCATCATCTCTTCGTCGTTCTCCGCGACGGCCTCGAGCAGCTTGCCGCGGTACTCCTCGGCAGCCTCGACGTGCGTGGCGGGGATGTCGACGATGTCGTACGCCTCGCCCTTGGCGGCCTCGGCCGACCAGACGAACGCCTTCATCGTGACGAGGTCGACGACACCCTGGAAGTCGGCCTCGGCACCGATCGGCAGCTGCATGACCAGCGGGGTCGCACCGAGGCGGTCGACGATCATGTCGACGCAGCGGTGGAACTCGGCACCGGTACGGTCCAGCTTGTTCACGAAGCAGATGCGCGGCACGCCGTAACGGTCGGCCTGACGCCACACCGTCTCGGACTGCGGCTCAACGCCGGCGACGCCGTCGAACACGGTCACGGCACCATCGAGCACACGCAGGGAGCGCTCCACCTCAACGGTGAAGTCGACGTGCCCGGGGGTGTCGATGATGTTGATCGTGTAGTCGTCGTTCTCGAGCGGCCAGTGACAGGTGGTGGCAGCAGAGGTGATCGTGATGCCACGCTCCTGCTCCTGCTCCATCCAGTCCATCGTGGCAGCGCCGTCGTGGACCTCACCGATCTTGTAAGAGACGCCGGTGTAGAACAGGATCCGCTCGGTCGTCGTCGTCTTGCCCGCGTCGATGTGCGCCATGATCCCGATGTTGCGGACCTTGGCAAGGTCAAGTGAAGTGGTAGCCATAAGGCTTCAGTCTTCTCTCGGTCTCGATGTGGGTAGCGACTACCAGCGGTAGTGCGCGAAGGCCTTGTTGGACTCGGCCATCTTGTGCGTGTCCTCGCGCTTCTTGACGGCAGCACCGAGGCCGTTGGAGGCGTCGAGCAGCTCGTTCATCAGACGCTCGGTCATCGTCTTCTCGCGACGGGCGCGCGAGTAGCCGACGAGCCAGCGGAGCGCGAGGGTGTTGGCGCGGCCGGGCTTGACCTCAATCGGCACCTGGTAGGTCGCGCCACCGACACGGCGGGACTTGACCTCGAGGGTCGGCTTGATGTTCTCAAGCGCGCGCTTCAGCGTGATGACCGGGTCGTTGCCCGACTTCTCACGCAGGCCCTCCATGGCGCCGTACACGATGCGCTCGGCGGTGGAGCGCTTGCCGTTCAGCAGCACCTTGTTGATGAGGGAGGTCACCAGGGGAGAACCGTAGACCGGGTCGATGATGACCGGGCGCTTCGGGGCGGGGCCCTTACGAGGCATTTCTACTTCTCCTTCTTGGCGCCGTAGCGGCTGCGGGCCTGCTTGCGGTTCTTGACACCCTGGGTGTCAAGCGAGCCGCGGATGATCTTGTAACGAACACCGGGCAGGTCCTTCACACGGCCGCCACGCACGAGCACGATGGAGTGCTCCTGCAGGTTGTGTCCCTCACCCGGGATGTAGGCCGTGACCTCGATGCCGCTGGTCAGACGCACACGCGCGACCTTACGGAGGGCCGAGTTCGGCTTCTTCGGGGTGGTCGTGAACACACGCGTGCAGACGCCACGACGCTGGGGCGAACCCTCGAGTGCGGGCGTCTTGTTCTTCTCGACCTTGTCCTGCCGGCCCTTCCGGACCAGCTGCTGGATCGTAGGCACTACTTCTCCGGTTTCTGTGTGCCGAATAGTAAAGCTAACCTGGAACATCGCCGACCCACGCGGTCGGGTGTGTCGAATACTGCAGACCCCCGCCCGAGGGCGAGAAGCGGCAGATTGCGGTGGCCGTGATCAGACTGAGCGAACTGATCCGGACTCGCTGTGCGGCAGATGACACGCACACGAGCCCAGGCACACCCCAGGCACAAGGTCTGAGCGTACCTACCTCACGGACTTCGGTCAAAACAAATGCAGCCCACCGCGACACGCCGGACTTCTCGCCTCCGTGCGCGGTATTCGTCCCGGTAGTCATGGGTTTCCGGAGCGTGGCCGGATCACGCCCCCGCCGACGTCAGCCCGAACCCGAGCCGACGGCCGCGATCATGATGATGACCAGCAGGAACGCCCAGCCGGCGATCCACAGCCAGCCGAGCACGATGCCGCCGACGGCCATCCCGTCGCCCTGCTCCTGTGTGCGACGGATCTCACCCCGCGCCATGTGCCCGAGGATCACCGCCGGAATCGCGGTGAGCCCCCCGCAGAAAAACGTGCCCACTCCACAGGCCAGCGCCCCGATCGCCTTGCCGTTGGTGGGCGGCGGCGGATGCGGCAGGAAGGTCCGCGGGACGGGCGCCATGGCCCCCGGCATGAGCGTCTGCTGCTGCGGCGCGGGCCCCTGCGGCAGATCCGCGACGAGCGTGCTCAGCTCCCCCACGGTGCGCGCCAGATAGGCCCGCTCGACCCGCTTCTCGTACTCCGCCTGCGGCAGCCGCCCCTCGGCGAACCCGGCCCGCAGCACATCCACCGCCCGCTCCCGGTCGGCATGCGCGGCCAGCATCGAAGGCTGCTGATTCTGCTGCGGCGGCCAGGGCGCCGGCTGCCATTGCGGATTCGACACGAGACCACTTCCCCCCGGAGCTGGACGGCAGAAACCTGCTGCCTCCCATAATGCTTCAACGCTGATTATCCGCCACCGGTTCCCCGAGCCCGTGCCACTACGGCTGATTGTCGCCAGCCCGTGCGCGGTGGCCTCAAGTATTTTGACTCGTTGCGACTTCAACACGGCTGATCGCGGGGGCGGTGGATGGCTGCGGGGCGTACGCGCGCGTGGGACGACGATGGTTTCGACGACGGTGTGCCCTTTCTGGCCCGGCTGGAGAAGGAGGACCGCTCGGCCCTGCTGGCAGCCGGACGCCTCCTGCGCTACCCGGCTCGCAGCGTGCTCATGCATCAGGAGGAGCCTTCGGCCCACGTTCTGCTCCTGCTGCACGGCTGGACCAAGGTGACGGCCATCGCCGCGAACGGCTACGAAGCCCTGCTCGCGCTGCGGGGGCCCGGTGACATCATCGGCGAGGGCGCGGCCCTCAGCGGGCGGCACCGGTCGGCGACCGTGACGACCCTGGATCCCGTCGAAGCCGTGGTGATAGACGAAACACGCTTCACCACGTTCCTCTCCGGCAGTCCCCGCGTTGCCCTGCGGCTGCTGAGCCTGACCACCGACCGGCAGCGCGCGACCGACCGCCGACGGCTGGAATGGGCGGCGCTGACCGTACGCGAGCGACTGGCCGTACTGCTTCTGGAACTGGTCCGCACGCACGGCCACCACACCGAGGAGGGCGTCGAACTCACGGTCCGGCTCAGCCAGCAGGAGTTCGCCGGGTCCGTCGGCTCGTCCCGCGAGGCGGTGGCCCGGCTGCTGAAAGAACTGCGGGACAGACAGGTCGTGGTCACACAGCGCCGCCGCATCATCGTCCTCCGCCCCGACGTCCTGCGCCGCATCATCGGCGAGCGGCCCGCCTGATCCGGTCGCCGCTGCCCCGCCTGCTTCTGTGCACACGGTCACAGTCCGTCCGTGTCATCGGTCCTCTGCCGCGCCGCTTCGCCGCGCCATCGTGCTGCACAACGACGGCGACCTGCGAGAGGCAGACCATGACCGACCCCATGCACCGCACCATCCTGCTCTTCGACATCGAGCAGTTCGGTACCCGCGACGACGTGGAGCAGGCCTTCTTGCGGCGGCTCCTGTACGAGGTCGTGGACGCCACGCTCCTCAAGGCCGGTATCGACGAACCCGCGCGGCTGCGGGCGGATCGCGGCGACTCCGTCATGGAACTGGTCGACGCCCAGGCCTCCGTGCCGGCGCTGGTAAAGACCCTGCTCACCGAGACCCCCGCTCTTCTGCACAGCAAGAACCGCCTCATGGCAACGAGCGCTCAGATGCGCCTGCGGATCGTCCTCTCCTCCGGCTACGTCGCCGTCGACGAGCTGGACGGCTGGGTCGGCTCGGACCTCAATCACGCGGTACGGCTGTTGAATTCCGATCCCCTGCGCGACGCGCTCAAGCAACACGAGGACGCCAGTGTTCTGTGCGTGGCCGACGGCATCTACCAGGGAGTGGTGCGCCACGGTCCGCTCGGTGTACGCCCGGGCGACTTCCACCGCATCACCGTGGAGACGAAGGAAGGGCCCACGGTGGCCTGGCTGCACGGGCAGCCCGTCGCATCGGCCCCGGACTGCGCTGCCGCGGACGGCACATCCGCTCCCCATGCGCCCGGCTCCGGGGCGACGCCCCCGCGGCCGGGCACCGTCGACCTCGGCGGCGCGTCCTTCGGCGGCAGTTACGTGGCCGGTGACCAGCACGGTGTTTCCGGGCAGGGGATGGTCCTCGGCGACGTGAACCTCGGCGGCGGGGCCACCGGACGAGGTGAGCAGAAGTGAGCGCGGGAGGACCGGTACCCCAGGCGGCGGCCGGCGCTCCGCCCCCGCCGTCGCACGCCGCCGACAAGGAAGCCAGCACGACCGGCGACGCGCCACCGCACCCCGGCCCGGATTCCGCGGAGCCCGAGGAGGCCGAGGAGACCGACCGCCCGCAGGCCGCCTGGTCCGCCCGCCGGGACCTGGTCGACCACAGCCCGAAGGCCATGGGTGTCGGCGCCAACGCGCGGTTCGGCGGCAGCCTGGTCGGCCGGGACCAGCACGGGGTGAGCGGTGGCCTGGTCGCGGGTGACGTGATCATGGGCAGCAAGACGGAGGTCCACCACTACGGCATCGGCATCTCTGCGGCGGGCCACGGCTCCGGCGAAGTCCCCAAGACGACGCTGGACCGGCTCGCTCCCCTCTTCGTCACCGACGAGGGCGCCTTCCAGTCCCTGGTGAAACGGCTGCGCGAGGAGCGGGTCCTCGTGCTCTCCGGTGCGCACTTCACCGGGCGGCGCACTGCCGCGCTGATGCTGCTGAACCGGCTGCAGGCGTCTCCGGTCCGCATCCTGCTCCGCGACACCAGCCCGGCCGAACTGGTCAAGCAGCTGAGCGACGACCAGCACCCGGCCAAGGGCTACGTACTGTGCGATCTGACGACGCGCCGGGACACCCCGTTGCGGGAGCCGCACCTGCTCGCCGCACGCGACCAACTGGTCAAGGACGACGCCTTCTTGGTGATCACGGTCGACCCAAGCGCCGCCCTGGAGGACATCACTCCCGTGCCCTGGCAATCGCCGAAAGCCGGGGACGTGCTGGCGGCGCATCTTCGGGAGCTCACCGACGAGGCCACCGCCGAGCGGTTGCTGAGGCTCCCGTCCGTGACGGAGTTCCTCGGCCGCGACCGGCAACTACGTGAGGTCGAAGCCTTCGCGAAGCTCCTCAAGCGTTACGCCGAAGGAGATGCCACCGAGACAGGCGTCCAGAACTTCTCTCTGATCAGCCTGGAGAACCAGGTCCAGGAGTGGTTCGAGGAGGACGAGGACCGGGTCCCTCTTCGGGACAAGGCCTTCCTCGTCGCCCTGGCCGCCTTCGACGAGGGGCCGTACGCGCTGACGGCCGAACTGAGCGACCTGCTCTACGGCTTCCTCCAGCGCACCGAGAACTCCGCGCTCCAGCCGCGAGTCCCCGTGTTCGGAACGCACATCGGCAAACGGCTGCAACTCGCCCGCGCCGAGCGGTACGAGGAGGAGGAGAACACGGAGTGGGGACCGGTCCCCCAGTCCAAGGCGAAGTTCCTCGACGACCGGGTGTCCCTCGTCCTGCTGCGCGAGGTGTGGACCGGGCACCCGTCCGCCCGCCCCGCCCTCGTCCGCTGGCTGCGCCGGCTCGCCGACGACGGACGCCCACTGGTGCGTACCCGCGCCGCCTCTACCGTCGCCGTCCTCGCGTACACGGACCTGCCCTCGACCATGGCACTGGTCATCGAACCCTGGGTCACGTCCCGCTTGTTCCGTCACCGTCTGGTCGCCGTCAACGCGCTGACACTGGCCCATCTCCTGGAAACGCCGAACGTCCCCCACATCCTGGGCACTTGGTGCACGAACGAAGAGGTGGGCATGCGCTGGGTGGCCATCCGTGCCTACGGCCTGATCGGCGCGGAGCGCCCCCAGGAGACGCTTGCCGCGCTGCGCCGGGCCATCCGCTTCGAATACGCGCTGCCCGACAGTCGCGCCGACGACGGTGAAGGTCCCGACCCGGACATGGTCGACCAGCTCGCCCAGTCCGTGGAGATGCTCCTGCTGTCGCCGGTTCGCGACGAGGTTCTCACCGAGCTCCTGGCCCGGATCGACGACGACCGGCCCGCACACGACCTCGCCGTGCGCGGCTTCCTCAGCGCGTGCGCACGGACGGAAGAAGGCGACCAGACCGGACACCCGCAACTCCTCGAGGCGTACGCCGCCTCGGTGGAGCACGGCGGCGGAGCGGCCACGGAGATCGCCGGACTCTGGCGGGCCGCGCTCAACGACCGCCGCCGCACCGGCGACGCACTCAAGGCGCTGAGCGCCTGGGTCCACATCGCCGACCGGGACGCCGCCGCCGAGCGGGCGCTCGCCTCCCTCCTCCCGTCGCTGGTCACCACCTCCGCGGAGCACCAGCGCCTCAGCCATCTGCTGCGCACCCTGCGCGGTGAGGACGGAGCTCCCCCGCCAGGCGTGGCAGCCAGGCTGCTGACCGTACTTCCGCAGCCCGCCGGGGCTCCCGGACCGCCCGGCCCCACAGCACCGACCAGTCGAGGAGGCTCCCGTCGTGCCTGATCTCCGCCGTCCCCCGGACTGGCAGCAGCCGGCCGACCGCCACACACCGCTCATCGATCCCGTCATCACCGTGCGCCAGCTCTCGCGCTTCGGCTTCGCCCGCAAGTCCCTGACCCGTATCGACCACGCTCTGGTCTTCTCGACGAGTAAGGGCACGTACGACGCCTACCTCCCGCCCCGCCGGCCTAGCCGTGGCGAGGCGGCCGGGAAGCGCTACACAGCGGTGTACGAGGTCGACATGGGTGTTCACCCCCATCAGGCGGACATCCCGTTGCCGAGCGACAACGACGCCTTCGAGTTCACGGCAACCGTCGAGCTGTCCTGGCAGGTCATGGAGCCGGCTGTCTTCGTGGCGAGCGGACATCGGGATGTGCCCGCCCTGCTCCTCAGCGAGCTGCAGCAAGCCGCGCGGACTCTGACCCGACGCTTCGCCCTCGACGACAGCGCGGGCGCCGAGGCCGATCTGCTGCGGGCCCTGACCGGCCCGGGGCGGGGCCGGCTCGGCGAGACCGCGGGCCTGAAAGTGGTCTGGACGCTGCGCGTCCGCCGCAACGAGCAGGAGATCGAGCACGAGCGACGGTTGCAGTCCATCGGCCACGCGTCCTCGGAGCAGATACGGACCGAGCAACTCGGTATGCGGTACGACGAGGAACTCGACCGCCGGGGCCGGCAGCAGGACGAGCTCCAGCTGGGCCGGACCATGGAGTACGAGCGGCGGGATCACGAAGTGGCGATCCAGCGCACCCACCAGCAGATCGAACTCCAGCGGCTGGCGGCCGAGAAGATCGCGTTCTATCAGAAATACCTGGAGGAGGGCGGGGTCGTGGCCTGGGCCATGCACCTCGCGGAGCATCAGGAGGACTCGCAGCTCGTCATCAACAGCATGCGCGAGGACCAGTTCCGCTCGTTGCAGGCCACGCTGGAACTGGCGCGCGATCTGCTGAGCAAAGGCAACGCCGAGGACTACGAGCTCGAGGGGCCCAGGCGGATGGCCCTCGATGCCGTGGTCGAGATCTTCAGCCGGCAAATGCCCGGTGTGCCGGGCGGCAGGCCGTCCGGGCTCGCCGACTGGCCCCAGGACTTGTCCCTCACCAAGCGGGACTCCGGTCCCACCTCCTCCCACGAGCCGTCCGGACCAGCCGCTGATGGATCCCCGGAGTCCGACGCATGAGCGGCAACGGCCCCCGGACCACCGCGCCCCTGCCGCCGCCCGGCGTCCGGGCGGCGGAGCGGCTGCTCGGAGATCTGCGGACCGAGATCGCCCGCGCCGACGCCAAGGCAGCCGTCGTCGTGGCGGCCGTCGGGGTGGCGGCCGGAGTCCTCGGGGTCCTGCTGGCCGGACGGGGCTGGGCGCCCTCGCGGCTCTCCGCCCCTGGTGCCGCGGCATGGTGGGCCGCGGTCGCCGCCCTGATGATGGCGCTCCTGGCGCTCCTCATGGCCGTGGTGCCCAGGTACAGCAAGTACCGCTGGGCCCCCGGTGCTCCCCTGTCGTACTTCGGCGACATCCAACGAGCCGCACGCAGTGGCCACTTGGCGGCGGCGCTGGCCGAGACCGAGCGCACCCCGGCAGCGGGCGCGATCACCGCGCTGACGGAGACGAGCCGCATCGCCGCACGCAAGCATCAGTGGATACGCACAGGACTGGTCGCTCTGGCACTCGCCGTGGTCCTGCTCCCCGTTTCCCTGCTCATCGGCTGACGCCCCGACATCCTGGAGACCGACCATGTCCAGCCCTTCCGACCCCGCACAACCGCCGGAGGACCCGGCTCCCGCCGCGCAGCGCCGACCCTCGCCGACCGATGACCTCGAGTACCGGCACCGGACCGGCCGCCTGCACTTCTCCGCCCGCGGGCGCGGGCTGGACGCGACGGCTCTGGGGCAACTGGTGCTGCAGCTTCCCGGCACCGTCACGAGCCTGCTGGTGGTGCTGCTGATCGCGAGCGCGCTGGACGCGTGGCTGGGGATGCCTCTCTGGGTACTGCCGCTTGCCTGGCTCCTCTCGGGCGTACTGGTCTTCCACCGCCCCACCGAGGACTTCCTGGCCCGCCACCTCCTGCGGCTGCACCGTCCCCTGCCGGCGGATCACGAGCGGCTTGCTCCGGTCTGGCACGAGGTCACCGCCCGCGCAGGTGTCGACGGCCGGACGTACGAACTCTGGATCGAGGAGAGCGAGGACCTGAACGCCTACGCGGCCGCCGGCCACATCGTCGGCGTCACCCGGTACACGCTGGACCATCTGCCCACCTCACAGCTGGCCGCAGTACTCGCCCACGAACTGGGCCATCACACCGGTGGCCATGTCTGGTCGTCGCTGCTGGGCGAGTGGTACGCGTTGCCGGGCCGATGGGCCTGGCGCCTCATCCGGTTCCTGCTGGCGCTGGCCGTGGCGTGGTCGCAACGACGCTCCTGGTCAGCCACCGCTCTTCTGCTGGGCGTGCTCGTGTTCATCACCCTCACGACGCTGGAGCATCTCTACGGGTTACCGCTTCTCCTGCTGGCCACCCCGTATCTCATGGCCGCCGTGGGCCGCAGAGCAGAGCTCCGTGCGGACCAGCACGCCGCCGCACTCGGCTTCGGACGGGAGCTCGCCGTGGTCCTGGAGACCATGCATCAGGTCGGTCGGACGGCCGGCCACACCAAGGCCGCGGCCGGACTCCGGCGCGGCGGCCCGGGGTTCCTGGAGCGGCTGCTGGACACGCACCCCGACTACCCGACCCGGTTGCATCGGCTCAGGCCGTATCTGTAGCCCCAGACACGCCACAGGGCGGCCACCCCGAACTCTCTCGGGGTGACCGCCCTGCGGGTCAAGCAGCTGCTCGCTTACTGGTTGTACGGACCGTAGTCGTAGTCCTCCAGCGGAACGGCCTGGCCGGAGCCGGTGCCGAACGGCGAGTAGTCGATGTCGTCGTAGCCGACGGCCGAGTACATCGCGGCCTTGGCCTCCTCGGTGGGCTCCACCCGGATGTTGCGGTAGCGGGACAGACCCGTACCGGCCGGGATGAGCTTACCGATGATGACGTTCTCCTTGAGGCCGATGAGGCTGTCGGACTTGGCGTTGATCGCCGCATCCGTCAGGACTCGGGTCGTCTCCTGGAAGGAGGCGGCCGACAGCCAGGATTCCGTCGCCAGCGAGGCCTTGGTGATACCCATCAGCTGCGGACGGCCGGAGGCGGGGTGACCGCCCTCGGTGACCACACGACGGTTCTCGGTCTCGAACTTCGAGCGCTCGACGAGCTCGCCCGGCAGGAGCTCCGCGTCGCCGGACTCGATGATCGTCACGCGGCGCAGCATCTGCCGGATGATGATCTCGATGTGCTTGTCGTGGATCGACACGCCCTGCGAGTTGTAGACCTTCTGGACTTCGCCGACCAGGTGGACCTGGACCGCACGCTGGCCGAGGATGCGCAGCACGTCGTGCGGGTTGGTGGCACCCACGGTCAGCTTCTGGCCGACCTCGACGTGGTCGCCCTCGCCCACGAGCAGACGGGCACGCTTCGAGATCGGGAACGGCGTCTCGTCGCTGCCGTCGTCCGGGGTGACGACGAGCTTCTTGGTCTTCTCGGTCTCCTCGATGCGGACACGGCCCGCGGCCTCGGAGATCGGGGCGACACCCTTCGGCGTACGAGCCTCGAAGAGCTCGACGACACGGGGCAGACCCTGGGTGATGTCGTCACCGGCCACACCACCGGTGTGGAAGGTACGCATCGTCAGCTGGGTACCGGGCTCACCGATGGACTGGGCGGCGATGATGCCGACCGCCTCACCGATGTCCACCAGCTTGCCGGTCGCCAGCGAGCGGCCGTAGCAGAAGGCACAGGTGCCGACCGCGGACTCGCAGGTGAGGACCGAGCGGGTCTTGACGACCTCGACGCCGTTGGCGACCAGGGCGTCGATGAGCACGTCACCGAGGTCGACGTTGGCCGGCGCGATGACCTTGCCGTCGACGACGATGTCCTCGGCGAGCATACGGGCGTACACGCTGGTCTCGACGTCGTCGGCCTTGCGCAGGACGCCGTCCTCGCCACGGGTGGCGATGGCCAGCTTGAGACCACGGTCGGTGCCGCAGTCCTCCTCGCGAATGATGACGTCCTGCGAGACGTCGACCAGACGACGGGTGAGGTAACCGGAGTCGGCGGTACGAAGCGCCGTGTCCGCCAGACCCTTACGAGCACCGTGAGTCGAGATGAAGTACTCGAGCACCGACAGGCCTTCACGGAAGGAGGCCTTGATGGGGCGCGGGATCGTCTCGTTCTTGGCGTTCGACACCAGACCACGCATACCGGCGATCTGACGCATCTGCATCATGTTTCCTCGGGCACCCGAGTCAACCATCATGAAGATGGGGTTGGTCTTCGGGAAGTTCGCGTTCATCGCCTCGGCAACCTCGTTGGTCGCCTTGGTCCAGATCGCGATGAGCTCCTGAGTGCGCTCTTCCTTCGTGATGAGACCGCGCTCGTACTGCTTCTGGACCTTCTCGTCCTGGGCCTCGTAGCCCTTGACGATCTCGACCTTCGCCTCGGGAACGACGATGTCGGAGATGGCCACGGTGACGCCGGAACGGGTCGCCCAGAAGAAGCCGGCCGCCTTCAGGTTGTCGAGCGTCGCCGCCACGATGACCTTGGGGTAGCGCTCGGCCAGGTCGTTGACGATCTCGGAGAGCTGCTTCTTGCCCACCGAGTAGTCGACGAACGGGTAGTCCTCGGGCAGCAGCTCGTTGAAGAGCGCGCGGCCCAGGGTCGTACGCAGCCGGAAGCTGTCGCCCGCCTGGTACTCGGGCTCGCCCTCCTCGGCCACCGGCGGGGTCCAGCCGCGCGGCGGGATGGTGCCCACCGGGAAGCGGATGTCGACGGCCGACTGCAGCGCCAGCTCGCCGGCGTCGAACGCCATGATCGCCTCGGCGACGGAGCCGAACGCACGGCCCTCGCCCTTGGTGTCACGGAGCTCACCGTCGGTGGTGAGGAAGAACAGACCGAGGACCATGTCCTGGGTCGGCATCGTCACCGGACGGCCGTCGGCGGGCTTCAGGATGTTGTTCGAGGACAGCATCAGGATGCGGGCCTCGGCCTGCGCCTCTGCGGACAGGGGCAGGTGGACGGCCATCTGGTCACCGTCGAAGTCCGCGTTGAACGCGGTGCAGACGAGCGGGTGGATCTGGATGGCCTTGCCCTCGACCAGCTGCGGCTCGAAGGCCTGGATGCCGAGGCGGTGCAGGGTGGGAGCACGGTTCAGCAGAACCGGGTGCTCGGCGATGACCTCTTCGAGGACGTCGTACACGACCGTGCGGCCGCGCTCCACCATGCGCTTGGCGCTCTTGATGTTCTGCGCGTGGTTCAGGTCGACCAGGCGCTTCATCACGAACGGCTTGAAGAGCTCCAGCGCCATGGCCTTCGGCAGACCACACTGGTGCAGCTTCAGCTGCGGACCGACGACGATCACGGAACGCGCGGAGTAGTCCACACGCTTACCGAGAAGGTTCTGACGGAAACGACCCTGCTTGCCCTTGAGCATGTCGCTCAGGGACTTCAGCGGGCGGTTACCGGGACCGGTCACCGGGCGACCACGACGACCGTTGTCGAAGAGGGCGTCCACGGCCTCCTGGAGCATGCGCTTCTCGTTGTTCACGATGATCTCGGGCGCACCGAGGTCGAGAAGGCGCTTCAGGCGGTTGTTGCGGTTGATCACGCGGCGGTACAGGTCGTTCAGGTCGGAGGTCGCGAAGCGGCCACCGTCCAGCTGCACCATCGGACGCAGGTCCGGCGGGATGACCGGCACGCAGTCGAGCACCATGCCCTTGGGGCTGTTGCTGGTCTGCAGGAACGCGGAGACGACCTTGAGGCGCTTGAGCGCACGGGTCTTCTTCTGGCCCTTGCCGGTACGGATGATCTCGCGGAGGCGCTCGGCCTCCTCCTCGAGGTCGAAGGTCTCCAGGCGCTTCTGCAGCGCCGCGGCACCCATCGAACCGTCGAAGTACGTGCCGAAGCGGTCACGCAGCTCGCGGTAGAGCAGCTCGTCGCCCTCGAGGTCCTGGACCTTGAGGTTCTTGAAGCGGCTCCACACCTCGTCGAGACGGTCGATCTCGCGCTGCGCACGGTCGCGCAGCTGCTTCATCTCGCGCTCGGCACCTTCGCGCACCTTGCGGCGCACGTCGGCCTTGGCACCCTCGGCCTCGAGCTCGGCCAGGTCGGTCTCGAGCTTCTTGGCGCGGGCCTCCAGGTCGGAGTCGCGGCGGTTCTCGACCTGCTGACGCTCGACCTGGACGTGCGCCTCGAGGGAGGGCAGGTCGCGGGTACGACGCTCCTCGTCCACGTACGTGATCATGTACGCGGCGAAGTAGATGACCTTCTCGAGGTCCTTCGGGGCGAGGTCGAGCAGGTAGCCCAGACGCGACGGAACGCCCTTGAAGTACCAGATGTGCGTGACGGGAGCGGCCAGCTCAATGTGGCCCATCCGCTCACGACGCACCTTGGCGCGCGTGACCTCGACGCCACAGCGCTCGCAGATGATGCCCTTGAAGCGGACACGCTTGTACTTGCCGCAGTAGCACTCCCAGTCCCGGGTCGGACCGAAGATCTTCTCGCAGAAGAGTCCGTCCTTCTCGGGCTTGAGCGTGCGGTAGTTGATGGTCTCGGGCTTCTTGACCTCGCCGTGGCTCCACTGACGGATGTCGTCAGCGGTGGCCAGACCGATCCGGAGCTCATCGAAGAAGTTGACGTCGAGCACTATGCGTCAATCCCTCTCAGGGTTGTAAGTCTGTGGTCTGAAACGGGGGTCGAGGGGTCGGTGCGGGGGCTCATCCCTGAGC
>NZ_JBHVIX010000003.1:0-216010 GCF_042799415.1 Streptomyces sp. NPDC057694 | reverse complement strand
GCCAGGAAAAGGGGGGGAGTTCGAGCATTGTGCGCACCTCCCTTCAGGGTGGGGGGGTTGGGGGTGGGAAAGGGGGGGGGGGGGGTGGGGGGGGGGCCCCCCCCCGAACCCCCCGCACCGGACTCCCGTCAGACCTCTTCGACGCTGCTCGGCTCGCGCCGGGACAGGTCGATGCCGAGCTCCTCCGCTGCGCGGAAGACGTCCTCGTCGGTGTCGCGCATCTCGATGGACATGCCGTCCGAGGACAGCACCTCCACGTTGAGGCACAGGGACTGCATTTCCTTGATGAGGACCTTGAAGGACTCAGGAATGCCGGGCTCGGGGATGTTCTCGCCCTTGACGATGGCCTCGTAGACCTTCACACGGCCGGTCACGTCGTCGGACTTGATCGTCAGCAGCTCCTGGAGGGCGTACGCGGCGCCGTATGCCTCCAGCGCCCACACCTCCATCTCACCGAAGCGCTGGCCACCGAACTGGGCCTTACCACCCAGCGGCTGCTGGGTGATCATCGAGTACGGACCGGTCGAACGGGCGTGGAGCTTGTCGTCGACCAGGTGGTGGAGCTTGAGGATGTACATGTACCCGACCGAGACCGGGTCCGGGAACGGCTCGCCGGAGCGGCCGTCGAACATCCTCGCCTTGCCGGACGGAAGCACCATGCGGTCGCCGTCGCGGTTCGGGATGGTGTGCTGCAGCAGACCCGCGAGCTCGTCCTCACGCGCACCGTCGAAGACGGGGGTGGCGACGTTGGTGCCCGGGGCGACCTGGTCGGCACCGATGGCCTGCAGGCGCTGCGCCCAGTCGTCCGCGAGACCGGAGACGTCCCAGCCGCGGCTGGCGAGCCAGCCGAGGTGGATCTCCAGGACCTGTCCCGGGTTCATTCGGGACGGCACACCCAGCGGGTTCAGGATGATGTCGACCGGAGTTCCGTCCTCGAGGAACGGCATGTCCTCGATCGGAAGGATCTTCGAGATAACACCCTTGTTGCCGTGGCGGCCGGCGAGCTTGTCACCGTCCGTGATCTTGCGCTTCTGCGCCACGTAGACGCGAACCAGCTGGTTCACGCCCGGCGGCAGCTCGTCGCCCTCTTCACGGTCGAAGACGCGGACGCCGATGACCTTGCCGATCTCGCCGTGCGGCACCTTCAGCGAGGTGTCACGGACCTCACGGGCCTTCTCACCGAAGATGGCGCGCAGCAGGCGCTCCTCCGGCGTCAGCTCGGTCTCGCCCTTGGGCGTGACCTTGCCGACGAGGATGTCGCCGGCGACGACGTCCGCACCGATGCGGATGATGCCGCGCTCGTCGAGGTCCGCGAGGACCTCCTCGGAGACGTTCGGGATGTCCCGGGTGATCTCCTCCGGGCCGAGCTTGGTGTCACGGGCGTCGACCTCGTGCTCCTCGATGTGGATCGAGGAGAGGACGTCGTCCTGCACGAGGCGCTGCGACAGGATGATCGCGTCCTCGTAGTTGTGACCCTCCCACGGCATGAACGCCACGAGCAGGTTCTTGCCGAGGGCCATCTCGCCCTCTTCGGTCGCGGGGCCGTCGGCCAGGACCTGGCCGGCGACGATCCGCGCGCCCTCGTCCACGACAACCTTCTGGTTGACCGAGGTGCCCTGGTTCGAGCGCGAGAACTTGTGCAGGCGGTACGTGGTGTACGTGCCGTCGTCGTTGGTGATGGTGATGTAGTCCGCGGAGACCTCCTGGACCACACCGTCCTTCTCGGCCTTGAGCACGTCGCCCGCGTCGGTGGCGCAGCGGTACTCCATGCCGGTGCCGACGAGCGGCGCCTCGGACTTGATGAGCGGCACGGCCTGACGCATCATGTTCGCGCCCATGAGGGCACGGTTGGCGTCGTCGTGCTCGAGGAACGGGATCATGGCGGTCGCGACCGACACCATCTGGCGCGGCGAGACGTCCATGTAGTCGACGTCCGTGCCGGGCACGTAGTCGACCTCTCCGCCACGACGGCGGACCAGCACGCGGTTCTCGACGAACTGGAAGTCGTCGTTCAGCGGCGCGTTGGCCTGCGCGATGACGAAGCGGTCCTCTTCATCGGCGGTCAGGTAGTCGACCTCGTCGCCGACGACACCCTCGGTGACCTTGCGGTACGGCGTCTCGATGAAACCGAACGGGTTGATCCGTCCGTACGAGGCGAGCGAACCGATCAGGCCGATGTTCGGGCCTTCAGGGGTCTCGATCGGGCACATGCGGCCGTAGTGCGACGGGTGCACGTCACGGACCTCGAAGCCGGCCCGCTCACGGGACAGACCACCCGGGCCGAGGGCGTTCAGACGACGCTTGTGCGTCAGCCCCGACAGCGGGTTGTTCTGGTCCATGAACTGGGACAGCTGCGACGTACCGAAGAACTCCTTGATCGACGCCACCACGGGGCGGATGTTGATCAGGGTCTGCGGGGTGATCGCCTCGACGTCCTGGGTCGTCATGCGCTCGCGCACGACGCGCTCCATACGGGCGAGACCCGTACGGACCTGGTTCTGGATCAGCTCACCGACGTTACGGATACGGCGGTTGCCGAAGTGGTCGATGTCGTCGGTCTCGACGATGATCTCGCGACCCGACTCGGCGACCGTCTCGGTCTCACCGGCGTGCAGCTTCACCAGGTACTTGATGGTGGCGATGACGTCGTCGGTGGTGAGCACGCCGGCGTCCAGCGGCTCGTCCGCGCCGAGCTTCTTGTTCACCTTGTAGCGGCCGACCTTCGCGAGGTCGTAGCGCTTGGGGTTGAAGTAGAGGTTCTCGAGCAGCGTCTGAGCAGCCTCACGCGTGGGCGGCTCGCCCGGGCGCAGCTTGCGGTAGATGTCGAGCAGTGCGTCGTCCTGGCCCTGGGTGTGGTCCTTCTCCAGGGTGGCGCGCATGGACTCGTACTCGCCGAACTCCTCCAGGATCCGCTCGGTCGTCCAACCGAGGGCCTTGAGCAGGACGGTGACGGACTGCTTGCGCTTGCGGTCGATGCGCACACCGACCATGTCGCGCTTGTCGATCTCCATCTCCAGCCAGGCACCCCGGGACGGGATGATCTTCGCGGAGAAGATGTCCTTGTCGGACGTCTTGTCGATGGAGGAGTCGAAGTAGACACCCGGCGAGCGGACCAGCT
This sequence comes from Streptomyces sp. NPDC057694, assembly GCF_042799415.1. Lineage (NCBI taxonomy): Bacteria > Bacillati > Actinomycetota > Actinomycetes > Kitasatosporales > Streptomycetaceae > Streptomyces > Streptomyces sp. NPDC057694. Next base: position 212,892 of record NZ_JBHVIX010000003.1, on the reverse strand, counting down.
GGGACACCACGACACGCTCGGTGCCGTTGATGACGAAGGTGCCCTTGTTGGTCATGAGCGGGAAGTCGCCCATGAAGACCGTCTGGGACTTGATCTCGCCGGTCTCGTTGTTGGTGAACTCGGCCGTCACGAAGAGCGGAGCGGCGAACGTGAAGTCGCGCTCCTTGCACTCGTCGATGCTGTTCTTCGGGGGCTCGAAACGGTGGTCGCGGAAGGTCAGCGACATCGACCCGGAGAAGTCCTCGATCGGAGAGATCTCCTCGAAGATCTCCTCCAGACCGGACTTCCTGGGGACGTCGCGTCCGGACTCCAGAGCCGCCTCGACCCGACTCTGCCAGGCGGAGTTGCCGAGCAGCCAGTCAAAGCTCTCGGTCTGCAGCGCGAGCAGGTTGGGAACCTCGAGGGGCTCCTTGATCTTTGCAAAGGAGATGCGCAGCGGGGCGGTGCTTGCGCCGTTGTTCGTATTCGCGGTCGAGGCGTTGCGCGAGGCGGCCAAGAGGGGGTCCTTCCGAGGGCTCGGACTCACTACGCGCGTACCGGTCCCAAGCCATGCAGAGGGACGGAAAGCCCTGGTCAGGGCGGAATCAGTCCACTGTGCTCAAGCGAGGGCATGCCCCTGGTGACGGGCAGGGAGCAGCTAACAGGCAGCGCAAAGGGACAGTGTAGCCAGAAGGCCCACTGATGTCCAGTGCGGGTTTTTAGACACCCTCGTTGTTCTCAACCGTTCACTGTGTGCGGCATGCCCTGTACGCGGAGCGCACATCTTTACTGCCCTCTTCGCCGTCGATCCATGCCTCGGATCCGGATCGTTGTGACGACGCGTCCTGAGAATTGCGCGCTGCGTGCTGTTCGTCAAGGCCCCCTCTTGGCCGAACAGGGGTGGCGCCAGGCACAACGAAGATCACCATACTCCGCGCGACCGACAGTGCAAGGCACCCTCGGCCTGCGAGCCAGACAACGCCGAAGGGCGACCACCCACCTGGGTGATCGCCCTTCGGTACGTCGGTGTTACAGCTCCCGGGGGAGCAGTTTTCACCGCGGAGGAGTCAGCAGACTCGCAGAGGTCTTACTTGACCTCGACGGAGGCGCCGGCGCCCTTGAGGGACTCGGCGGCCTTCTCAGCGGCCTCCTTGGTGACCTTCTCCAGGACGGGCTTCGGGGTGCCGTCGACGAGGTCCTTGGCCTCCTTCAGGCCGAGCGAGGTGAGCTCACGCACGACCTTGATGACCTGGATCTTCTTCTCGCCGGCGCCGGTGAGGATGACGTCGAACTCGTCCTGCTCCTCGACGGCCTCGGCAGCGCCGCCACCCTGGGCGGGACCGGCGACGGCGACGGCCGCGGCGGCGGTGACGTCGAACTTCTCCTCGAAGGCCTTCACGAACTCGGAGAGCTCGATGAGGGTCATCTCCTCGAACTGGGCGAGCAGGTCTTCCTGGCTGAGCTTCGCCATGATGGGCGATCCTTCCACTAAATCGGCTGGTGCCGGTTGTCCATGTAGGCGGGCGTACTGTCGGCCCGCTTCGACCGTCGCCTCAGGCGGCGGTCAATGTGCGAGCCGAATTACTCGGCACCGCCCTGCTCGGCCTGCTTGACCCGAAGCGCCTCCGCGGTGCGGACGAACTTCGACGGGAGCGCCTGGAAGAGCTGAGCAGTCTGCGTCTGCTTGCCCTTGAACGCACCGGCCAGCTTGCTGAGCAGAACCTCGCGGGACTCGAGGTCCGCGAGCTTCTTGATCTCGTCGGCGGACAGCGCCTTGCCGTCAAGGACACCGCCCTTGATGACGAGGTTGGGGTTGTCCTTGGCGAAGTCACGAAGACCCTTCGCCGACACCACCGGGTCACCGGTGACGAAGGCAACTGCCGTCGGACCGTTGAACAGGTCGTCGAGCGTGTCGATCCCGGCCGCGTTGGCCGCGATCTTGGTCAGCGTGTTCTTCACCACGGCGTACTCGGAGTTCTCACCGAGCGAACGGCGCAGCTGCTTGAGCTGGGCCACGGTGAGACCCCGGTACTCGGTCAGCACGGCGGCGTTCGAGCTGCGGAACTTGTCCGTGAGCTCGGCTACCGCGGCAGCCTTGTCGGGCGTCGGCATAGAGCGTCGGCCTCCTTCCGGGTGATGAGGACCGCTCAGAAGGGGCCGGCAAAACAAAACGCCCCAGCGCAGGCGCTTGGGGCGTGAACTCGACCTTCACGGACGGATCCGGACGGGAGTGCTTCCACAATCACCTGCGCGGGTCGTCCGCAGTTTCAGCGGATCCTTCGGCCACCGCACCCTCTTGCGAGAACACAGCAACGACCAGCGGTCTTTGGCTTCTCGATGAGAGTACGGGGCCGGGGGCACGTCAGGCAAATCCGTCACCGGGGCGACGCCCTAGGAGTCCTGGAGCGTGCCCTTGCCGAGCTTTCCGAACGCGTCCATGAGGTCGTAGGTCTGGCCGGCGGGCGGGACGTCGACCTTCACCGCGGCCCCGTAGTCCGAGAACCGCTCGGACATCTCCACGGGGCCCTGGGCGCTGCCCATCGTGACGTCCAGCCGGACCGGCAGGTCGTCCTTGTTCACCCACAGCTCGGTGTCGTAGTCCTTGATGCCGGCCTTCTTGATGTTCTTCAGGAGCCGGCTGCGCTCGTCCGCGCCGAGGACCTTCAGCGAGTCGTTCGACTTCACCATCTCCTCGACCGTCAGCTTGCCCTTGTAGTGCTCGGTCCGCTCGCCGTCGACGGTGGCGGAGCCCAGGTGCTTCAGGTTCGGCGAGTCGAGGAGGACGGCGATCTGCTGGGCCGGGTCCTGGTCCATGCTGCCGAGGCCGCCGGTCATCTGCTGCCCGAGCGCGCCGTCGGCCTGCTTGCCGAGGCTCGCGAGGTCCAGCTTCATCCAGCGCTTGCCGCCCATCTCCTTGGCGGCGGCCGCGCCCCCGTCGACGTACATGACGTCGTTCTGCATGATCATGCGGACGGAGTCGGGGACGTCCGCCCCGCCGGTGTCGAGGCCGGAGCCCTTCATCGTCATATCCATGACGGTCGGGTTCCAGCCCATGGTGCCGGAGAGCCGCACGCTGCCCCCGCCGAGTCCCGACGGGCTCTTCATCGTCATCGCGACCTTGGCGGACCTGGCCTGCGCGGTCTTCTTGTACGCGGCCGTGAGCGCCTGCGCGGCCCCGGAGTCGACGGACCCGGACTTCGTGCCGCTCTCCGCGGAACCGCCGCCGCACGCCACGGCCCCCGCGCACAGCAGTGCGGTCGCGGCAGCGGCGCCGACCGTTCGTCGTACGGCAACAGTCATCTCAGAACCACTCCTTGGAACGCGTGTACCCCTCGCACCTTAGGGGACGCCTCGCACAGCCGTCCGGTTTCAGCCGCCCGCCGCCACGTCGGCGAGGTCGACGGTGTCGTGGGCGGGCGGCCGCTCGGCCGTGGCCCGGATCCCGTAGTCGCTGTAACGGACGGTGACGGTGAACTCGCCCTCGCGGTAAGCGCGTTGGACCAGCAGGTGGCGGGCGTCGAGCCACACCTCCAGGCGCTGCTCGCCCGAGGTCCCCCGGTAATGCGTCGTCGCGGTGCCACGCACGGTCGCCCGCCCCACCTTGTGGACGTCCTCCGCGGCGCCGAGCGTCTTCAGGGCGTCGGCCGGGGTGAGGTCACTCGCCGTGTCGTACGGGTGCCGGATCCAGTGCCGGCCGTCCTGTCCGGCGGCGAACGTGTCCGTCATCCGCGTGTAGTAGGCGTCGGGCAGGAAGCGGGTCTGGGACGGATCGCCGCCCAGCTTCCTCGTGGAGGCGGCCAGCTCGCCGCCGGTGACGCGGACCGTCAGGGTCCCCTCGACGCCGCGGGACCAGCCGAGGGTGCCGGTGGAGCGCGAGGAGAGGGTGCCGCCGGTGCGCATCGTCGCGTCGATCCGGGCCGACCCGGCCGCGGTGACCTTCTGCCGGGCCGTGCGCAGCGCACCCGCCGCTTCGTCCGCGCCGGAATTCCGCCCGCCGCCGCAGCCCGCGAGCAACGCGCCCACGGCGGCCAGCACCACCAGTCGTCCGTGCCTCATCCGCTCCCCCGGGTCGATCACCGCGACGCTAGCGCAGCCGCCTGCCCGGGAGGGCCGGAAAAGAGGAACGGGCCCCGCACCTCGAAAGGTGCGGGGCCCGTAGCCGACTTCAGTGAGTCACAAAAGGACTCAGACAGCAGCCGGGTCCTCCTCGACGAGGAGGTTCCGGGTGCGGTTCGGGTCGAGCGGAACGCCGGGGCCCATCGTGGTGGCGATGGCGGCCTTCTTGATGTAGCGACCCTTGGCGGCGGACGGCTTCAGACGAAGGATCTCGTCGAGGGCCGCGCCGTAGTTCTCCACCAGCTTGGTGTCGTCGAAGGACACCTTGCCGATGATGAAGTGCAGGTTCGAGTGCTTGTCGACGCGGAACTCGATCTTGCCGCCCTTGATCTCGTTCACGGCCTTGACCACGTCCGGGGTCACGGTGCCGGTCTTCGGGTTCGGCATCAGGCCACGGGGACCGAGCACGCGGCCGAGGCGGCCGACCTTGCCCATGAGGTCCGGCGTGGCGACAACGGCGTCGAACTCGTTCAGGCGCTGGCCCTTGGAGATCTCGTCGATGAGCTCGTCGGAGCCGACGATGTCGGCGCCGGCGGCCTCCGCGGCCGCAGCACGGTCACCGGTCGCGAAGACCAGGACCCGGGCGGTCTTGCCGGTGCCGTGCGGGAGATTCACGGTGCCACGGACCATCTGGTCGGCCTTGCGCGGGTCAACGCCCAGGCGGAAGGCGACCTCGACGGTGCCGTCGAACTTCGTCGCGGAGGTCTCCTTGGCGAGACGGATCGCCTCGAGCGGGGCGTAGAACTTGTCCCGGTCGATCTTGGCGTCCGCAGCGCGGAGAGTCTTGCTGCGCTTGCTCACTACTGCTCCTGTGTATGTCTGAGGAGTCGTGGTGTGGGCCGAGCAGGCCCTGCCACGGTGTTCTGCTTACGAGGGGCTACGAGAGGTGTCGTCAGCCCTCGACCGTGATGCCCATGGAGCGGGCGGTGCCGGCGATGATCTTCGACGCGGCGTCCAGGTCGTTGGCGTTGAGGTCGGCCATCTTGGTGGTGGCGATCTCGCGGACCTGCGCGTCGGTGATCTTGGCGACCTTGGTCTTGTGGGGCTCGCCGGAGCCCTTCTCGACACCAGCGGCCTTGAGGATCATCTTCGCGGCCGGCGGGGTCTTGGTGATGAAGGTGAACGAGCGGTCCTCGTAAACCGTGATCTCCACCGGGATGACCCAGCCACGCTGCGACTCGGTCGCGGCGTTGTAGGCCTTGCAGAACTCCATGATGTTGACGCCGTGCTGGCCCAGCGCGGGGCCGACCGGCGGGGCCGGGTTGGCAGCGCCGGCCTGGATCTGGAGCTTGATGAGCCCCGTGACCTTCTTCTTCTTGGGAGGCATGTGCTCTCTCTCCGGGTCTTAGTGAGAGTGTTCAGCCACCACCCGTGAACGATGATCGTCCAGATCATCCGGATGGAGGCATACCGCACAACGATAACGGGTATCCATGCGCGGCTAAAAACCGAGCAGGTCAGACCGGCTTTTGCGAGCCCGTCTGACCTGTTCGGAAGCGTGTGTCCAGAAGGTGCTGGTAGCTGCTAGTTCTTCTGGATCTGGTCGAAGCTCAGCTCGACCGGGGTCTCGCGGCCGAAGATCTCGACGAGGCCCTTGACCTTCTTCGAGTCGGCGTTGATCTCGTTGATCGTGGCCTGCAGCGTGGCGAACGGGCCGTCGGTGACGGTGACCGAGTCGCCCACCTCGAAGTCCAGGACCTCGACGGTGACCTTGCGGGCCGGAGCCGGCTTGCCCTCGGCCTCGGCGGCCTCACGGGCGGCCTTCTCCTCGGCCTCCGGCGCGAGCATCTTGACGATCTCGTCCAGGGTCAGCGGGTACGGGTCGTAGGCGTTGCCCACGAAGCCGGTGACGCCGGGGGTGTTGCGGACGACGCCCCAGGACTCGTTCGTCAGATCCATGCGGACGAGAACGTAACCGGGCAGCTTGTTCTGCCGGACGTTCTTGCGCTCGCCGTTCTTGATCTGGACGATTTCCTCTTCGGGGACCTCGGCCTGGTAGATGAACTCCTCGACGTTCAGCGAGACGGCACGCTGCTCGAGGTTGGCCTTCACGCGCTTCTCGTAGCCCGCGTAGGTGTGGATGACGTACCACTCACCGGGCAGGCCACGGAGCTCGTCGCGCAGAGCGGTCACCGGGTCGACCGGCTCCTGCTCCTCGACGGGCTCCTCGGCGTCGGCCTCAGCGGCATCGTCGGACTCGGCGGCCTCGTCATCGGCCTCGTCGGCTTCGGTGTCGTCCGCGTCGGCGGCCTCGACCTCGAGCGCGGCCTCTTCGGCGGGCTCGCCGGCGGCGATGTCGGCAGCCTCGGCCTGGTCCGGCTCCTCGGCGTCCGCCGCCTCGACGATGTCGAGCTTGTCCTCAGCGGACTCGACCGGCTCGATCGCCTCGTTCAGGTTCGGGTCAGACACTGTGGCTGCTTCTTCCTGGATACATGGGGGTGGAACACGCGAAAGGGGCGCCGCACAGGCGCCCTCCGCATTTCGGCTCAGCCGAAGATGTACTTGATGAGATGGCTGAAGCCATAGTCAATCACGGTGACGAGACCGATCATGATGACGACGAAGACGATCACCACGGTCGTGTACGTCGAGAGCTGACTGCGCGAAGGCCATACGACCTTGCGGAGCTCCGCGATGATCTGGCGGTAGAAGAGCGCGAGACGGCCGAAGGGGCCCTTCTTGCCGCGCTTGCCGCCCTTCTTCCGCGCCTTCGACTCAGGCGCCTCATCCTCGGCATCAGGCATGTCGATGGAGCCCACGGCGTCCGTCACTCGTCCTCACCTGATTCCGGGTCGTGGCCGTGCCGCGCCCGGTTGAGCCGCACGGCTGTGCAATGCAGTACGTACATGCGCACACATCCTGGCGAAGGTGTGTGTAGCAGGGCCGGAGGGACTTGAACCCCCAACCGCTGGTTTTGGAGACCAGTGCTCTACCAATTGAGCTACGACCCTTTGTTTCCCCCAACGTACCGCATCCGCCGACCTGCACGGTGTGCGGCCGGAAAGTGCGGCCGGTGAAGGCCAACGAGCAGTGAGTGTACGTGCTCCGGGGCCCTCCGTCGAACGAACAAGGACGGGAAGTTGATCAACGGTGGATCCGATGGTCTTGGAAACCCGTGTGCCGGGCGGGTTTCCGGTCTGGAACGATGGGGTTATGAGCGCTGCAACTCCTTCTTCCCCTGCTGGTGGTTCCTCCCCTACCGAGCGTCGGGTCTCCGCCCGTGTCGGCTCGATCTCCGAGTCCGCGACCCTCGCGGTCGACGCCAAGGCCAAGGCCCTGAAGGCCGCCGGGCGTCCGGTGATCGGCTTCGGCGCCGGTGAACCCGACTTCCCGACGCCGGACTACGTGGTCGAGGCGGCCATCGAGGCCTGCAAGAACCCGAAGTTCCACCGCTACACGCCGGCCGGCGGTCTGCCGGAGCTGAAGTCCGCGATCGCCGCCAAGACGCTGCGCGACTCCGGCTACGAGGTCGACGCCTCGCAGATCCTGGTGACCAACGGCGGAAAGCAGGCCATCTACGAGGCGTTCGCCGCGATCCTCGACCCGGGCGACGAGGTCATCGTCCCGGCCCCGTACTGGACGACGTACCCGGAGTCGATCCGTCTCGCGGGCGGCGTGCCGGTGGAGGTCGTGGCCGACGAGACGACCGGATACCGCGTCTCCGTCGAGCAGTTGGAGGCCGCGCGCACCGAGCGCACCAAGGTCGTGCTCTTCGTGTCGCCGTCGAACCCGACGGGCGCCGTGTACAGCGAGGCCGACGCCGAGGCGATCGGCCGCTGGGCCGTGGAGCACGGTCTGTGGGTCATGACGGACGAGATCTACGAGCACCTCGTCTACGGGGACGCGAAGTTCACCTCGCTGCCCGCGATCCTGCCCGAGCTGCGCGACAAGTGCATCGTGGTCAACGGCGTCGCGAAGACGTACGCGATGACCGGCTGGCGCGTGGGGTGGATCATCGGCCCGAAGGACGTCGTGAAGGCCGCGACGAACCTCCAGTCGCACGCCACGTCGAACGTGTCCAACGTGGCGCAGGCGGCCGCCCTCGCCGCCGTCTCCGGTGACCTGACCGCCGTCAACGAGATGAAGAAGGCCTTCGACCGGCGTCGTCAGACGATCGTGCGGATGCTCAACGAGATCGACGGCGTGCTCTGCCCGGAGCCGGAGGGTGCCTTCTACGTGTACCCGGCGGTGAACGAGCTGCTCGGCAAGGAGATCCGCGGCAAGCGCCCGCAGACCTCGGTCGAGCTGGCCGCGCTCATCCTGGAGGAGGCCGAGGTCGCGGTGGTGCCGGGCGAGGCCTTCGGTACGCCGGGCTACCTGCGTCTTTCGTACGCGCTGGGTGACGAGGACCTCGTCGAGGGCGTCTCCCGGATGCAGAAGCTGCTGGCCGAGGCTCAGGACTGAGTCACATCCCCGCAGGCGGGCCGTCTCCTTCTTAAGGAGGCGGCCCGTTTCTTCGTTCGGGCGAGACCCCGAAGGTGGAAAGGCGCTACCGGTACTACAGGTACGTACGGCAGGATCTTGGGATGGAGCGTGAAGGACGTGATGTACGTCAGTTGCCCAAGGCCCATCTGCATCTGCATTTCACCGGATCGATGCGGCCCACGACCCTGCTCGACCTCGCGGACAAGTACGGGGTGCGGCTGCCCCTGGCGCTGACCGGGGCGGAACCGCCGAAGCTGCGGGCCACGGACGAGCGCGGATGGTTCCGGTTCCAGCGGCTCTACGACGCGGCGCGGTCCTGCCTGCGGGAGCCCGAGGACATCCAGCGGCTGGTCCGGGAGGCCGCCGAGGAGGACATCGCCGACGGGTCGGGATGGCTGGAGATCCAGGTCGACCCGACGTCGTACGCGCCCAGACTGGGCGGACTGATCCCCGCGCTCGAGATCATCCTGGACGCCGTGGACAGCGCCTCGCGCGAGACCGGGCTCGGGATGCGCGTACTGGTGGCCGCGAACCGGATGAAGCATCCGCTGGACGCCCGTACGCTGGCGCGGCTCGCGGTGCGGTACGCGGACCGGGGCATCGTCGGCTTCGGGCTCTCCAACGACGAACGGCGCGGTATGGCGCGGGACTTCGACCGGGCCTTCGCCATCGCGCGCGAGGGCGGGTTGCTGTCCGCGCCGCACGGTGGCGAGCTGACGGGCCCGTCGTCCGTGCGCGACTGCCTGGACGACCTGGACGCCCACCGGATCGGGCACGGGGTGCGGGCCGCCGAGGACCCGCGGCTGCTGCGGCGGCTCGCCGAGTCGGGTGTCACCTGCGAGGTGTGCCCGGCGTCGAACGTCGCGCTGGGTGTCTACGAGAAGCCGGCGGACGTGCCGCTGCGCACGCTCTACGACGCCGGGGTGCCGATGGCGCTGGGCGCCGACGACCCCCTCCTGTTCGGCTCGCGGCTCGCCGCGCAGTACGAGTTCGCGCGCCGCCACCACGCCTTCACGGACGCCGAACTGGCCGAGCTGGCCCGTCAGTCGGTGCGCGGCTCGGCGGCGCCCGAGGAGGTCAAGGAGAAGCTCCTGGGCGGCGTGGAGGAGTGGCTGGCCGGCTGACCCGGTCGATGGCGATGCCCGTGAGCAGCGTGTGCGCGATGCCCGCGGCGAATTCGTCGACGGGCTGCGGGGGTTTGCGGTCCGGCGACATGTCGTAGGCGAAGGCGCGCTGCGCGCAGGCGCCCAGGAGGAGGGACGCGGCCGCGTACGTGTCGGCGTCCGCGCCGATGCGGCCCGCCTGCTGTTCGGCCCGCAGGTAGGCGTCGAGTCCCTGGATGGGCCGGTGCGGTCCTGTGCCCAGTTCGCGCATCACCTCTTCGTGGCGGCGCTTGAGCCGGGGCTCCGCGTACAGGGACGCGGCCATCGGGAAGGTCTGCTCGTAGAAGAGGGCCGCTTCGCGGGCGATGTCCGTGAGGTTCTCCTCGACCGTGCGGCCGGTATGTCCGACGCCTTCAGTAAGGAGGCGGCCCAGGAGGGAACCCAGCTTCGGAAGGCGCTCGTTGAGCACCGTCACGAAAAGCTCCTCCTTATTGGCGAAGTATTTGTAGAGCGCCGCCTCTGAGCACCCGGCCGCCTGCGCGATCGCCTTGGTGGTGGTGCGGGCGAGGCCGATGCTCAGCATGAGTTCGTGGGCCGCTTCGACGATGCGGACGCGGGCCGGCTTCTGATCCATGCGGGTTCCAACCAACCTTGACGCAGGGGTGAGTGCTCGCTCACCCTAAGGGTGAGTAATGGTGAGTGAGTACTCACCCACCTAGTGGGAGGCAGACCATGAAACTCACAGTCTTCGGTGCGACCGGCGGCATCGGGCAGGAGATCGTCAGGCAGGCCCTAGCGGCCGGGCACGGGGTGACGGCGGTGGTGCGCGACCCCGCGCGCCTCACCGTGACCGGCGAGCGCCTTGAGGTCGTCCGAGCCGATCTGTCGGATCCCGAGTCGCTGCGCCCCGCGGTCGCCGGGCGGGACGCCGTCCTGTCCGGGCTCGGCGCCCGCCGGCGCGCGGACGCGGGGGTCGCGACGACGCTCACCCGGTCGGTGCTGCGGGCCATGGAGACGGAGGGCGTCCGTCGGCTGATCGTGGTCAGCGCGGCCCCGGTGGGCCCGCAGCCGACCGGGTCCCCGTTCGCCGACCGCCTGATGATCGGGCTCGTCGGCGTCGCCCTGAAGCCGGTCTACGCCGATCTGACCGCCATGGAGGCCGAATTGGCAGGCAGCGCGTGCGACTGGACGTCGGTACGCCCGCCCCGGCTCCAGGACAAGCCGCTGACGGGCGTCTACCGGAAGGCGGTGGGCGGCTTCCCCCGCTCGGGCCGCCTCATCGCCCGCACCGACGTCGCCCACGCGATGCTGGCGATGGTGGACGACCCGGCGACGGTGAAGCAGGGCGTGGGGGTGGCGTACTGAGGCTCACGCCTCGCCGGCGTCCCCCGGCGTCAGGGTCCGCAGGCGCAGCTCCGCGGCGGTGCGCTCGATGTCGGCGTGACGCATGCCCTCGGCGCTGACCAGGACCGTTCCGAAGCTGCCGCGGTCCGCCCAGGTGCAGGCGCCCTGGGCCTGGCCGCCGAGGCTCGGCTCGAACGTCAGGCAGTCGACGCGGCCGCCGAGGCGTCCCGGCGCCGGGTGCCACGTGCCGGTCACGCGGGCGCCGGTCATCTCGATGCCCTCGCGGTAGATGCCGGTGATGTCGGCGGGCTCGATGTCGTGCAGGTCGGCCGTGGCGCCGAACAGCAGCACGGCCGGGCGCCCGGCGTCCTTCTGCCCGTAGGCGGCGAGCAGCCGCGTCGCCCCGCGGGGCATGGCGCCGTCGGTCATGAGCGCGGAGTAGGCGAGCAGCGCGGGGCTCTCGCCGAGCCGCGGCAGACCGTGGAACGTCCGGGGCGCGGCGGCCGCGTAGTGCGGATACGCGACGCTGCGCGCGTAGTTCCAGGTGGCCGAACCGACCGCCGCGGTCACCAGGATCAGCGCCGCGCAGACCGCCGCCACCCTGTGCCGGGGATCCACGGGCGGAATGTCGGGAGCGCCCGGTGCGGGCTCACGGTGCTCGGCCGGCAGTCCGGCGAGCGCCCGGCGGCGCGCGCGGCGCAGCAGGGCCTGCTCCTGTCGCACGGGGGCGGTCAGCAGCAGGACGCCGAGCAGAATCCATGGCGGCAGCTCCAGCGCCGTCACCGTGAGCAGCAGCGTGGAGGCGGCCCCGGCCAGGAGCAGCGCCACGAGGCCGGGGGCGCGCAGCACCGCGCGCGCGGGTGCCGCGAGCGGCCGGGCCAGTGCGGCCAGCGTCTCGGCGCGCACGGCGAGGCGCCGGTCGTACGGCCATGCGACGGCGGCCCGGGCGGCCTCTTCGGCAGCGGCCTGCGGTGCGCTGCCGGAGGCCAGCACGGTACGTGCGTCATGGCGCTGGATCCGGGCCTCGGAGGGCGGCTTGGGCCCGGGGGCGCCGCCGGCCTGCCGCGCCTGCGGGGAGTCCGGGGCCAGCTCGGCCAGCCGCTCCGCCGCCGCACGCCCGCGGGCCAGCCGTCCCGGGTGTTCCAGGCCGTCGGCGGCCAGCCCGAACGCGGCGTACGCGGCGAGCAGGTCCAGGTCGTCCGGGAAGGCGTCGAGACCGGCCCGGTAGGCGCGCTCCGCGGCAGCGTCGTGGTCGTCGTCGTCCTCGGCCTCGTGGGCGCGGCCGAGGACTCCGTAGAGGCCCGCGTGCGGTCCGTGCTCGTCGATGCCCGCCTGCGCCTCGCCGCGCGCCAGGCTCAACTCCCCCGCGCGCAACAGCGTCTGAGCGCGCTCGTACTCGGGCAGCACGGGCTGCCCGTCGGTCTCCTGCATCTGTGGTCCCCACCCCTGATGTGCATGTCGAACAGCTTGTCGACAGCGTCACTATCAGGGGCGCACCCCTACCCGGTCAACACCGAAAAACCGCAGCTCAGAGAGTGACGCCGACGGTGACCGGTTCGTTGACGAGCGTCACGCCGAAGGCGTCCCTGACACCCGCGACGACCTCGCGGGCCAGCGTCAGCAGGTCCTCGGCGGTGGCCTCGCCGCGGTTGGTGAGGGCGAGGGTGTGCTTGGTGGAGATACGGGCCGGGCCGCTGCCGTAGCCCTTGGTGAAGCCCGCCTTGTCGATGAGCCAGGCCGCGGAGGTCTTCGTCAGACCCTCCCCCGCCGGGAACGCGGGCGCCTTCGCGTCGGGGCCCAGACGCTCGGCCACGCGCGCGTGGAACGCCGCGAACTCCTCGTCCGTGAGGATCGGGTTGGTGAAGAACGACCCGGCCGACCAGGTGTCGTGGTCCTCGGGGTCGAGCACCATGCCCTTGCCCGCGCGCAGCTTCAGTACGGTCTCGCGCGCGGTCGCGGCGGGAACCCGGTCACCGGCCTCGACGCCGAGGGTGCGCGCGGTCTCGGCGTACTTGACGGGCGCGCTCAGGCCGCCCGCGTCCTCCAGCTCGAACCGCACCCGCAGCACTACGTAGCGGTCGGGTTCGGCCTTGAAGCGGCTGTGCCGGTACGAGAAGGCGCACTCGGCGTTCGGGACGGCGACGGTCTCGCCCGTCTCACGGTCGTAGGCGATCACCTCGGTGATCGTGGCGGAGACCTCCTGGCCGTACGCGCCGACGTTCTGGATCGGCGTCGCGCCCGCGGAGCCGGGGATCCCGGCGAGGCACTCGATGCCCGCGAGGCCGGCTTCCACGGTGCGGCGCACGGCGTCCGTCCACACCTCGCCGGCGGCCAGCTCCAGCTTCGTGCCGTCGAGTTCGAAGCCCTTGGTGGCGATGCGCAGCGCGGTGCCCGCGAAGCCCTTGTCGCCGATGACGAGGTTGCTGCCGCCGCCGATGATCAGCAGCGGGGTACCGGTGGCGTCGGCCTCGCGCACCGCGTCGATCACCTCGGCGTCGGTGGTCGCGGTGAGCAGCCGGGTGGCGGGCCCGCCGAGCCGGAAGGTGGTCAGGGGGGCGAGGGGGGCGTCGTGGAGTTCCTGCACGCGCTCCAGAGTACGAGAACGGCCCCGCCGCGTGGACGGGGCCGTAGTCGTGCCGGATCTCACCGCAACCGCCGCGGGGCGGATGTCAGGCGTTCTCCAGGACCGGGCCGGAGTCCCCCACCGGCCCCGGCACCGCGTCCGTGGTGCGCCGGGTGCCGGGGATGGCCAGGGCTGCGGCGCCCGCGACGGCCACCAGGGCGGCGCCGACCCAGAGTGCGGGCTGGATGCCGGCCACGAAGCTCCGCGCGGAGTCGTAGCCGCCCTGCGCCGAGAAGATCGACGCCATGATCGCGATACCGAGTGCGCCGCCGACCTCGCGCAGCGCATTGTTGGAGCCGGAGGCGATGCCCTGCTCCTCGGGGCGGACGCTGGCCATGACCAGGTTGGAGGCCGGAGCGAAGTACAGCGCCATGCCGACGCCGCTGACAATCAGGGCCGGCAGCTGGGCCGCGTAACTGACGTCGACGGAGATCACGGCGGCGAACCAGGCGAGCCCGAGCGCCTGGAGGAACAGTCCGGTGGCGGCGATGGTGCGGCCGCTGATCCGGTCGGAGAGATAGCCGGCGATCGGCGCGACCAGCATCGGCATGCCGGTCCAGGGCAGCATGCGCAGGCCCGCCTCGGTGGGCGAGTAGCCGAGGACGCCCTGGAGGAACTGGCTGAGCAGGAAGATCGAGCCGAACATGCCGAGGAACATCAGCATGCTCGCGGCGTTGATCCCCGCGAAGGCGCGGGAGCGGAAGAGCCGCATGGGGAGCATGGGGTTCTTGGCACGGATGCCGTGGAGGACGAATCCGACGAGCAGCGCGCCGCCCGCGAACAGGCCGGTCAGGACGATGGTGTCGCTCCAGCCGACGATGGGCGCGCGGACCAGGCCGTACACGATGCCGAACAGGCCGCCGCTGGCGAGCAGGGTGCCGGTGATGTCGAGCGGGGCGCCGGTGCCGTGCGACTCCTTGAGGCGCAGCCGGGCCAGCGGCAGCAGGGCGAGGCCCACCGGGACGTTCAGCCAGAAGATCCAGTGCCAGGACACGTGTTCGGTGAGGGTGCCGCCGATGAGCGGCCCGGAGGCGACCGCGAGTCCGTTCGCCGCGCCCCAGATGCCGAACGCCATACCGCGCTTGGCAGCCGGAACGGCGGCGCTGAGCAGGGTCAGGGTGAGCGGCATCATGATCGCGCCGCCGACGCCCTGCACCGCGCGGGCGGCGATCAGCGCGTCGATGCCGGTGGACAGCGCCGCCGCGGCGGAGGCGGCGGTGAAGATGGTGATGCCGATCAGGAAGAGCCGCCGGCGGCCGAACCGGTCACCGAGCGCCGCGCCGAACATCAGCAGGACGGCGAAGGTGAGCGTGTACGCGCTGACCGTCCACTCCAGATCGTCGAGGGCACCGCCGAGATCCTGGCGGATGGACGGCAGGGCCGTGGTGACGACGAGATTGTCCAGAGCCGCCATGAATCCGGCGACGCTGGTGATGACGAGGGCCCACACGGCTCCCCCGCGTTGCGCCGACTGCTGTGACATCGCTTCCCCCAGTGTTCCTGTCAGTTGGTTAGTTATTGATGACTAACTTTCCTGGCCACAAAAATGCGGCGTGCATCACGCGCTCTGTCGCCTCAGGACGGTTCGCCGCAGCCGACCCAGACCCGGTGCCCGGGCGGAAAGCCCATCGACACCAGGACGTTGATCAGCATTCCGTGGGCGAGGAAGTCCGTCGTCCCCTCGACGTCCGCACCCATGGCCAGCAGGACCGTGTCGTACATCTCCGCCCACAGGCGGCGCGCCTCTTCGCCGAACTCCGCATCACCCGAGGCCTCGGCGGCGGCCACGGCCACGTAGATCTGCATCTGCATGAGCAGCATGTCCGGGTCGTCGGCGATGAGGGACAGGTACGCGTCCCCCATGGCCTCCTTGATCTCCTCGGGCGCGCGCCCTTCGGCGGTCCTGCGGAACACCTCGGTGATGTTCTCGCAGCAACGCCGGGCCGCGGCGAGGAAGATGGCCTGCTTGCCCGGGAAGAGCCGGAAGAGATACGGCTGCGAGACGCCCACCCGCTTGGCGATCGCCTCGGTCGAGGTGCCGTTGTACCCACCCCGGGCGAACTCGGTGACCGCCGCGCGGATGACGCTCTCGCGCCGCTCCTCCGCACTCATCCTGACCATGCGAGAAAGTTAGTGGCCAATCACTACCTGAGTCAACCCCTGGATCCGCGTGCCTGCATACGCACGTCTGCATACGCACGTCTGGATACGTGCGCCTGGATACGTGCGCCTGAATACGCGTAAGGGGCGCTCCCCCATGGAGAGCACCCCTTACCTGCCCACATGGAGGCAGCGATCAGACGAGCTGCACGACCGCCCGGGACATCCCGAGCACCTTCTGTCCGGCGCTCATGGCGATCAGGTCGACCCGGACGCGGCTGTCGTCGAGCTTGGCCGCGACCTTGGCACTGACCTGGATCTCGGCACCCTTGTCGTCGTTCGGGACGATGACCGGCTTGGTGAAGCGCACGCCGTACTCGACGACGGCGGCCGGGTCGCCGGCCCAGTCGGTGACGACGCGGATCGCCTCGGCCATGGTGAACATGCCGTGCGCGATGACGTCCGGCAGACCGACCTCGACCGCGAACTTCTCGTTCCAGTGGATCGGGTTGAAGTCACCGGAGGCGCCCGCGTACTGGACGAGCGTGGCGCGCGTCACCGGGAACGTCTGCGCGGGCAGCTCGGTGCCGACCTCGACGTCCGCGTACTTGATGGTCGTAGCCATGGTCAGGCCCCCTCTGCGGCGCGCGAGACGAGCTTGGTCCAGGCGGTCACGACGTGGTCACCGTTCTCGTCGTGGACCTCGCCGCGCACATCGATGATGTCGTTGCCCGCGAGCGACTTGATGCCCTCGATGGTGGACGTCACGGAGAGTAGGTCCCCGGCGTGCACCGGACGCGTGTAGGCGAACTTCTGGTCGCCGTGCACCACCCGGCTGTAGTCGAGCCCGAGCTCAGGGTCATGGACGACCTCGCCCGCGGCCTTGAATGTGATGGCAAACACAAAGGTCGGCGGGGCGATCACGTCCGGGTGGCCGAGTGCCTGGGCCGCCGCGCGGTCGGCATAGGCGGGGTTGGTGTCCCCCACGGCCTCGGCGAACTCGCGGATCTTCTCCCGGCCGACCTCGTACGGGGCGCTGGGCGGGTAGCTCCGCCCCACGAAGGACTGGTCGAGCGCCATGGACTCGGCACCTCCTGAGTGTTCCTGGACCTGCGGAAACGGGGGATTCGAACGGGGTGGTTCAAACAGGGTGGTTCAACGACACGAGGCCGCCCCCTGACGGGGACGGCCTCGTGTGCGAACCTGTTTTATCGCGTTTCGCGGTGCGCGGTGTGCGCGTTGCAACGCGGGCAGTGCTTCTTCATCTCAAGACGGTCCGGGTTGTTACGCCGGTTCTTCTTGGTGATGTAGTTCCGCTCCTTGCACTCCACGCAGGCCAGCGTGATCTTCGGGCGGACGTCGGTGGCAGCCACGTGAGTGCACTCCTTGACGAACGGATGGGACTGGAATAACGCATAAAAGAGTAGCCGATCGAAGGACCGACCCCACAATCGGCTACTGTCAGTAGCGGTGACCGGACTTGAACCGGTGACACAGCGATTATGAGCCGCTTGCTCTACCGACTGAGCTACACCGCTTTGATACGCGCACCGCGAGCGGCGTGTGTACCAGAGCCCCAATGCGGAATCGAACCGCAGACCTTCTCCTTACCATGGAGACGCTCTACCGACTGAGCTATTGGGGCGAGCGAGGAAGACATTACACGGTCGCGCACCGATCGCCCAAATCCGTTTCGCGGCCCCGGCCACCGGGAAGGGCGAGCCCCTGTCCCGACCGGCTCAGAGGCCTCTGAGACCCCATCAGTACGACTATTGCGGCGCTCCGCGAAGCGCGCCCGTCGCCGTCCTAGGCTCGACCCGTTCCGCGTGATCTTGTTCCTGAGATCCGACCGAGATCCGGTTCCCGAGCTTCTGGAGCGCGATGCCCGACAGTCCGCCGCAGCAGCCCCCCGCGCCCGGCTCTCCCGGCTCCCCCGGCGACGCACCCGACAGCTCCGGGCTGTTGCTGTGCGGCGCCCGGCTCACCGACGGCAGGACCGTGGACGTGCGGCTGGGCGGAGGGCGCATCGAGGCGGTCGGCACGGCCGGCAGCCTCACCGCGCACGGCCCGCGCGTGGACCTGACCGGTTACCTCCTGCTGCCCGCGCCCGCCGAGCCGCACGCGCACGGCGACACGGCCCTGTCGGCGGACGGCGACGGCCCGGTGTCCTACGACGCCGAGGAGGTCCAGCGCCGGGCCACGGAGGCGACCCTGCTCCAGCTCGGGCACGGGGCCACCGCGGTCCGCTCCCATGTGCGGCTGGGCGAGATGGAGGGCCTCGGGTCGCTGGAGGCCGTCCTCCAGGCGCGGCGCTCGCTGGTGGGGCTCGCGGATCTGCGGGCGGTGGCGATGCCGCGGCTGCTGACCGGGGTCGCGGGGGCGAACGGGCTCTCGATGCTGCGCGACGCGGTCAAGATGGGCGCCTCTGTGGTGGGCGGCTGCCCCGACCTGGACCCCGACCCGACCGGCTATGTGGAGGCGGTGCTCGACGTCGCCGCCGAGCAGGGCTGCCCGGTCGATCTGCACACGGACGGCGCGGACCCGGCACGGCTCGGGCGGCTCGCGGCGGCCGCGGGCGGGCTGCGCACCGGAGTCGTCGTGGGCCCGCTCGGCGGCCTGGCGAGGATGCCCGCGGAGGCCGTACGGCGGGCCGTCGACGGGCTCGCGGCGGCCGGGGTGACGGTGTCCTGCCTGCCGCAGGGCGGCTGCGCCGGGGTGGACGGGCGCGGTGTCGCGCCGGTCCGGCTGCTGCGGGCGGCCGGGGTGCGGGTGGCCGCGGGCAGCGGCGCGCTGCGGGACGTGTCGAACCCGGTGGGCCGCGGTGATCCGCTGGAGGCCGCGTATCTGCTGGCCTCGCGGTACGGGCTGCGGCCCGAGGACGCGTACGACGCGGTGAGTTCGGCGGCGCGGGCGGCGCTCGGGCTGCCGGAGGTGCGCCTGGAGGCCGGGTTCCCCGCGGAGCTGCTCGCGGTGCGGGGCGACCGGCTCGCGGGGGCGCTCTCGCTCGCGTACAGCCGGATCGTGGTGCACCGGGGGCGAGTGGTGGCCCGGACCAGTGCGGTGCGCGAGTACTGCGACTCGGCGGCCGCGGTCGCGATGGATCTGCCGCGGCAGGGGCGGGTGGCCAAGTACGGCGGCGGGAGCGGGAACGGCCCGGCTTGAGCCGTGTCCAACGACTGGGCGACCGGGCGACCGGTTGGGTAACTACGCGTGCGTGGTGGCTATTTCGCGACTACGCGCGCGTGGTGAACGGCGGCTTTTTCACGACTACGCGCGCGTGGGGAGCACTGCCGCCCCGGTGGTTGTGCGGTCAACCGTCCCGGCTCGGCGTAACGTCGGAATCATGCGCATTGTCATCGCTGGTGGTCATGGTCAGATCGCGCTGCGGCTGGAGCGTCTGCTCGCCGCGCGTGGGAACGAGGTCGCAGGCATCATCCGCAAGGCCGAGCAGGGTGACGACCTGCGGGCGGCCGGTGCGGAGCCGGTGCTGTGCGACCTGGAGTCGGCGTCCGTGGAGGAGGTCGCGGCGCATCTTCAGGGCGCCGACGCGGCCGTCTTCGCCGCCGGCGCGGGCCCGGGCAGCACCGTCGCCCGCAAGGACACCGTGGACCGGGACGCCGCCGTGCTGTTCGCGGACGCGGCGGAGCGGGCCGGGGTGCGCCGGTACGTCATCGTGTCGTCGATGGGCGCGGACGCGGCGCACCAGGGCGACGACATCTTCGACGCGTATCTGCGGGCCAAGGGCGCGGCCGACGACGACGTACGCCGCCGCTCCGGCCTGGACTGGACGGTCCTGCGGCCCGGGTCGCTGACGAACGACGCGGGCAAGGGCGTCGTCCGTCTGGAGGCGTCCACCGGGCGCGGGGCCGTGCCGCGTGACGACGTGGCCGCGGTCCTGGCGGAGCTGGTGGACACGCCCGCCACGGCCGGACTGACCCTGGAGCTGGTCTCCGGATCGGCGCCGGTGTCGGTGGCGGTGAAGTCGATCGCCGGGAACTGATCCCCGTACCGGCGTCTCAGAACAGCGGCATCTGCCCGGGCACGTGCGGGACGACGTACCCGTCGAGGGCGTCCTGCACTGCGCCGAGCTGGGCCGGGCGGCGGGAGCCCGGGCAGGAGACCATTTCGCCCGCGTCGCGTGCGCCGGGCGGGTCGTGGCGGGCGAAGCGGCCTGCGACGACGGCGATATCGCGGCGGCACTCGGGGCAGTTTCGACGGCGCGCTGTGGTCGGCATGGGTTCAGTCTGCGTGGTGATCGTCGCGGACACACGCCCGGCACGGGGCCTTTTTCGGGCTCCGCGGACAGCAAAAGCCCGCGGAGCCCGACCGGGACCCGAATTCATCACTGCCCGTCAGAAGGCGCCCGTCAGAAGGCGCCTGCCGGAAGTCCCGCGCCCGAAGTACTGAATTCACCTCACCATCCGATATCCGGCATCCGGCATCCGTCGGATGGATTTGGCGCGCGGAATTGACCGGCGTTCTTCGGGTGCGCGCCGCCGTCAGTCCGTGGCGGTCAGCGTCACGTCCTGCTCGTGCACGGCGTGGAAGTGCGGCAGCGGCAGGCCGCCCTGCGGGCGCATCTCCATCACTGTGGCCTCGACCTGTGCGGCCCCCGGCTCGACCGTGCCGGTGGGGACCCGGCCCGTGTTCTGCCAGGTGTGTTCGAGGCCGTCGCAGCGGGCCAGGGTTCCGCCGATGCCGCGCCGTGGGCCGTCGGGCGTCTGGCGGACGGAGGACGAGACGAGGACGGGGCCGACGCCGCCGGTGCACCGGTAGGTGCCGGACAGCGTCACGGTGCCGTCCGCCGCGACCGTTCCGGCCGGGACGACGCTGACGGACTCGACCGGCTCGGCGGCGCCGACCGCGGCAGGAGCGGCGAGCAGGAGCAGCGCGGCGCCGGTGGCGGTGCCGAGTGCCGCGAGGGGCTTGGGGAGCGGGACGGACATGGGGGGACCTCCTTGTTGGGGGGCCTCATTGATTACCGGAGCGCGACGCTCTCCTCGCTCAACGTCACCCCTTCGACGTCATTTCCGCACCCGGTGGCGACGAGTGGCGGGGCCCTCTTCGTCCGCGGAAGGAGGAAACGCGGACTCGGAGGGCCCCGGCACTCTGCTCACCGAAGGGCGTGGAAGGGGCCCTGCCGGGCGGTCAGAGGATGCGCTCGGGCGCGTCGAACTGGTCGACCGGGGCGGTGTCGCACGCGGCGACGGGACCGCCGAGCACGTTGCCGCCGACACCCTGCGTGGCGGGGACGGCGCAGCGCAGGTCGACGTTCACGAACGGGGCGCCGTAGGCGTTGGCCACGCCGCCGGGGTCGCCCGCGATGGTGACGTCACCGTGGTCGGTGGCGAACTCCGACGAGCCGGTGGCGAAGCCGGTCTCACCGGCGGCGGCGCGCGCGGCGTCGTTGGCGTCGGCGGCGCTCGTCATGGTCTCGGCCTGCGGGCCCCCCGTGGTGGCGGACGCGCCACCGGCGGCACCGACGGTGGCAGCCGCGGCGGCGGTGGTCAGTGCGACGCCGGCCAGAACCTTGCGGATCATTGTTTCTCCCATACGAACCGTGGAGTGACGAGCAGCCGCGTGCGGCCCGTCGAACGCACTGAACTCGATCTCTCGAAGAAACGTCACGTCCGCCTCGCGCTCATTCATTCGCCTGGAGCAGAGAAATACGGAACATGGCCACATGGACGGCCGGTCGCGCCCAGAAATGAGGCCATGAGCAATGAGCTCCGGCATTCACGGCGAAACGACGGTTTTTGCATTCAAGGGATTCGAAAGGGGGAGGAAAGGCGACTGCCACCGCACGCTCCGAGTGGCCTCGGTCACATCGGCCTCGTCGGCACGCCCCGACCCCTCCCGACACGAAGAAACCCCCTCCGCACTGCGTTTCCGCAGTTCGGAGGGGGCTTTCCCAAGTGTGGCGGCGCCAGGATTCGAACCTGGGAAGGCTGAGCCGGCAGATTTACAGTCTGCTCCCTTTGGCCGCTCGGGCACACCGCCTTGGGTTTGCTGCCTGGGCCTCGCCTCTCGGCGGTGCTCGTTGGCAACGACGTAAACAATACCCGATGGACGGGGGTGCTTCGCCACCCGATTGATCGGCGGGCGGGGACGGGGCGGTGGCTAGGCTTTGCACCGGGTGCGGCTCACCGGTGCGCACCCGCCCAGGGCCCGGCCGGTGCCGGGTCCGCCGTCGCCACACCCCCGATACAAGGAGCCACAGGACATGGCCGACTCCAGTTTCGACATCGTCTCGAAGGTCGAGCGGCAGGAGGTCGACAACGCCCTCAACCAGGCCGGCAAGGAGATCTCGCAGCGCTACGACTTCAAGAACGTCGGCGCCTCGATCTCCTGGTCCGGCGAGAAGATCCTGATGGAGGCCAACTCCGAGGAGCGGGTCAAGGCCATCCTCGACGTCTTCCAGTCCAAGCTGATCAAGCGCGGTATCTCGCTGAAGTCCCTGGACGCCGGTGAGCCGCAGCTGTCCGGCAAGGAGTACAAGATCTTCGCCTCCATCGAGGAGGGCATCTCCCAGGAGAACGCCAAGAAGGTCGCGAAGATCATCCGTGACGAGGGCCCGAAGGGCGTCAAGGCGCAGGTGCAGGGTGAGGAGCTGCGGGTCAGCTCCAAGAGCCGTGATGACCTGCAGGCCGTGCAGGCGCTCTTGAAGGGCCAGGACTTCGACTTCGCGCTGCAGTTCGTGAACTACCGGTAGCGGTCACCGGTACCGGACGCGGGGAGGGACGGCACCTGAGAGTGCGGCCCCTCCCCGCCGCACGCCCCCGTGCGCATGTACGTGGTCATCGCCGGTCCGCCACCGGGCCGTTGGACAGCTGGCACGGGTGATCGTCCGCGCCGGGAGCTGGCATCCAACCAGGGGGCCTGGTCGGCGTACGGCTTCGACTGGTCGGTCGACTACCGCACCACTTCCCCCGACAACCCCTTCAGCTTCCCCTTCCGGACGGCCTGTGCACGGCACGACTTCGGGTACCGCAACCACAAGGCGGCCGGCATGTTCAGCACCACCAAGTCACGCCTCGACGATGCCTTGTTCGCGAACCTCAAGCGCGTCTGCGCCGGCTACTCCGGCTACTCCGGCGTACAGAAGACCTCGTGCGACGCGACCGCCTGGACCTACTACCGGGCCGTGAAGGTCTTCGGTTCCAGCGCCGCGGTCGACGGCACCAGGGCGACGGCCTGACAGCACCGCGGCCCGCACACCACGCGCTCAGGGGCGGTGGTGTGCGGGCCGCGGAGAGGCGTCCGGCGAGGGTCCTTCGCGCAGGGTCAGCGACGCTCGCGGGAGTTGCCGAAGAAGAGGCGGTAGAGGATCAGCAGGACGAGCGCGCCACCGATCGCGGAGACCCAGGTCGCGCCGTCGTAGAAGTCCTTGCTGACGGGGCGGTCGAGCCACTGGGCCGATATCCAGCCGCCGATGAAGGCGCCGGCTATACCGATGAGGGTGGTGCCGATCAGACCGCCCGGGTCACGGCCCGGGAGCAGGATCTTGGCGATGGCACCGGCGAGCAGGCCCAGGATGATCCAGCTGATGATGCCCATGCCGTAACTGCCTTTCTTTCGTGCGGCGTTGCTGTGGATTGACTGTGCGACGACGTCGCTGTCCCTTGATCCACTGCTGCCCTGAAAGACGACAAGTAGGCCCGTTCTGGTTGCGGAGAATCCGCTGTGGCCTGGGCTGCTTCTGGTTCTGGTTCTGGTTCTGCTTCTGGTTTTGCTTTGGCTTCTGCCCTAGCGGGCGGCGAACGGCTGGTCCGTCCTTACGATGTCGCGGCCGAGCGGCATCAGGGAGACCGGGATCAACTTGAAGTTGGCGATGCCGAAGGGGATGCCGATGATCGTCACGCACAGGGCGATGCCCGTGAAGATGTGGGCGAGCGCCAGCCACCAGCCTGCCAGGACCAGCCACAGCACATTGCCGACGCACGAGGGCGCGCCCGCGTCCCTGCGCTCGACCGTGGTGTACCCGAAGGGCCACAGGGCGTAGACGCCGATCCGGAAGGCGGCGATCCCGAACGGGATGCCGATGATGGTGATGCAGAGCAGCGCGCCCGCGGCCAGATAGCCGAGGAACAGCCAGAAGCCGCTCAGGACGAGCCAGATGACGTTCAGGACGGTCTTCACCGGCGGGGGCCTCCTGCCATTTGCTCCAGCCGCGCGATGCGCTCTGCCATCGGCGGGTGCGTGGAGAACATTTTCGACATTCCCTGGCCCGGGCGGAAGGGGTTGGCGATCATCATGTGGCTCGCCGTCTCGATCCGCGGCTCGGGCGGCAGCGGCAACTGCTTCGTCCCCGCGTCGAGCTTGCGCAGGGCACTGGCCAGGGCCAGCGGATCGCCGGTCAGCTGCGCGCCGGAGGCGTCGGCCTCGTACTCGCGCGAGCGGCTGATGGCGAGCTGGATGAGCGACGCGGCGAGCGGCCCAAGGATCATGATCAGGAGCATCCCGAAGATGCCGGGTCCGTCGTCGTCGTTCGAGCGGCCGATCGGGATCAGCCACGCGAAGTTCACCAGGAACATGATCACCGAGGCGAGGGCGCCGGCGACCGACGAGATCAGGATGTCGCGGTTGTAGACATGGCTGAGCTCGTGCCCGATGACACCGCGCAGCTCGCGCTCGTCCAGGATCCGAAGGATGCCCTCGGTGCAGCACACGGCGGCATTGCGCGGATTGCGGCCCGTCGCGAACGCGTTCGGCGCCTCGGTGGGCGAGATGTACAGCCGGGGCATGGGCTGCCTGGCCTGCGTGGAGAGCTCGCGCACCATGCGGTACAGGGCGGGGGCCTCGAACTCGCTGACCGGGCGGGCCCGCATCGCGCGCAGGGCCAGCTTGTCGCTGTTCCAGTACGCGTACGCGTTCGTTCCGATTGCGATGACGAGGCCGATGACGAGCCCCGTACGGCCGAAGAAGCTGCCGATGACGAGAATGAGGGCGGAGAGCCCCCCGAGGAGTACGGCGGTCTTCAGCCCGTTGTGCCGGCGGTGCACGGTACGCCCTCCTGGTGGTGCGGCAGGGGAACCCACTGCGTGATTTCTTGGTGCTGCCACTGGGTGTGCGGGACGGTGCGCCTGGTGCGCGTGTCCCTGTCCAGTGGACCCTCCCGTACTGGTCAACGCCAGACGAGGAGGACTAGTTCCCTTGTGCGCGGCCGCCGGGCGGGCTTCGCGGATAGGCCGTACGGGTCGGCCGGGTCAGCGCTGCACGGGCAGCATGCCGGCGACCTCCAGGGCCTTCTCGTCGGCCTTGATCTCGCTGGTGCAGTGCGGGCAGCGGGTGGCGATGCCGGGGATCTGCGTGAAGCAGCGGGGGCAGTCGCGCAGGGCCGCCTTGATGTCGATCGGCTTGTTGCGGTCGATGCGGGCCTGGAACTTCATCATCGGCAGGACGATCACGAAGTACAGGACGGCGGCGGTGATCAGGAAGGCGATGCCGGCGTCGATGAACTTTCCGTAGGGGAACTTCACGTCGTCGACCTCGAACACGGCGTCCGAGTAGTTGCCTATCGAGCCGGTGGCCCAGCCCAGCAGCGGGGTGATGAAGGCCGTGGTGAAGGCGGTCACCAGGGCGGTGAACGCCGTTCCGACCGCGAGGCCGACGGCGGTGGTGATGATGTTGCCGCGAAGGATGAAGTTCTTGAAACCGCTCAGCACGGTGCTGCTCCTGGAAACTGGTCTGAACTGGGGGCGCTTGTCGAATCCGACCCAGAAACGTACCAAACAGGGGCGTTAGGCGGCTGTTCGATCACGAAAACAGTCCACTGTCCACAAACCGGAGGACGAGTTGTGGAGCCCCGGAGAGAGCCACTCCGACGACGGCGGTGACGGCGATCGCGGCGGTGAGGGGAGCCGGGAGGCGGTGGGCCGCCGGTTCGCCCTCGGGAGCGCGGAAGAGGGTGGCGGTCCACTGGAGGTAGTAATAGAGCGCGATCACGACGTTCACCGCCATGACGACGGCGAGCCAGCCCAGGCCCGCGTCGACGGCCGCCGAGAAGACGGTGACCTTCGCGAAGAGGCCGATGATGCCCGGCGGCAGACCGGCGAGGCACAGCAGGAAGAAGCCGAGGACGAGCGCGGCGAGCGGGCGCGAGGCGTACAGGCCCCGGTAGTCGCTGACGCGGTTGAGCGGCTTCGTGCGGGCGACCAGGGCGGCCACGGCGAAGGCGCCGAGGTTCACGGCCGCGTACATGAGGGCGTACGCGAGCGTGGAGCCGATCGACTTCTGCGGGTCGTCCGCGTAGGCGGCCGCGGCGATCGGGACCAGCAGGTAACCGGCCTGGCCGACGGAGGACCAGGCGAGCAGCCTTACGGCGCTGTACGCGCGCGTGGCCTGCTGGCGCAGGGCGGCGACGTTGCCGACGGTCATGGTCAGCGCGGCGAGGGCGGCGAGCGCCGGGCCCCACACGTCCGCGTAGGACGGGAACGCGACGACGGTGACGAGGATCAGGCCGGAGAAGCCGACCGCCTTGCCGATGACCGACAGGTAGGCGGCGATCGGCAGTGGAGCGCCCACGTAGGTGTCGGGCACCCAGAAGTGGAACGGGACGGCGGCCGTCTTGAAGGCGAACCCGACGAGGGTGAGCGCGACGCCCGCCTGCGCGAGGGTGTGGAACTGGCCATCCACGTGGGTGAGCTGCGAGGCCACGCGGGTCAGGTGCAGGCTGCCCGTGGTCGCGTACACGAAGCTCACGCCGAGCAGGGTGACGGCGGTCGCGGTGACGGAGGACAGGAAGAACTTCAGGGCCGCGTCCGAGGAGCGCCGGTCGCCCTGCTTGATTCCGACCAGGGCGAAGGCGGGCAGTGAGGCGACCTCCAGGGCGACGACCAGCGTGGCCAGGTCCCGGGAGCCGGGCAGCAGGGCGGCGCCCGCGGCGGAGGACAGCAGGAGGAACCAGTACTCCCCTTCGGGAAGCGGCTTGTTCGCGTTCTTCGCGTCCTTCAGTGTGCTGATCGACAGGAGTGCCGTGAGCAGGGCGCCCGCGAGGACCAGGAACTGGACGACGAGCGTGAAGCGGTCGGCCGTGTAGCTGCAGGCCTCGTACGGGGCGCCCTTGAGGCAGAAGGTGGAGCGTTCGTCGCCGACGAGCGGGATCAGTGCGAGCGCGGCGGCGGCCAGGCCCGCGACGGAGATCCAGCCGAGGACCGCCTTGCGCGCCTCCCCCACGAACAGGTCGGCGACGAGGACCACGAGCGCGACGACCGCGGCGATCGTGGGCGGCGCGATCGCGACCCAGTCGACGGACTGGACGAGGGACGCCACGGAGGGCGCGGCGACGGCGATCACTTCAGGCCTCCAGCGAGGAGCTTCTGCACGGCCGGGTTCGTGAGGCCGAGCAGGGCGGCGGGCCACAGGCCCGCGAGGACGGTGAGGGCGACGAGCGGGGTCCAGGCGGCGATCTCGTACCCCTGTACGTCCACGAGCGCCGGTGCCTGCTGCGGGCGAGGGCCCATGCAGACGCGGCGGACCAGGATGAGCATGTACGCGGCGGTGAGCAGGGTGCCGAACGCGGCGATCGCCAGGAACACGAGGAACGCCGGGCGGCTGAGCCCTTCGGCGGGCCGGAACGCCCCGAACAGGGCGAGCATCTCGCCCCAGAACCCGGCGAGCCCGGGCAGGCCGAGCGAGGCGACGGCGGCGAAGGCGAGCAGGCCGCCCAGGCGCGGGGCCTTGCCGTACAGCGCCATGCCGCCCTGCTCGGAGAGCGCGTCGAGGTCGCTGGTGCCGGCCCGGTCCTTGAGGGCGCCGACGAGGAAGAAGAGCAGGCCGGTGATGAGGCCGTGGGCGATGTTGGCGAACAGGGCGCCGTTCACGCCGGTCGGGCTCATCGTCGCGATGCCGAGGAGCACGAAGCCCATGTGGCCGACGGAGGAGTAGGCGATGAGGCGCTTGAGGTCGCCCCTGGCGCCCTGCTTGGCGAGGTTCAGGCAGGCCAGCGATCCGTAGATGATCCCGATGACGGCGAACGCGGCGAGGTACGGCGCGAAGGTGCGGAAGCCGTCGGGCGCGATCGGGAGCAGGATCCGGACGAACCCGTACGTACCCATCTTCAGCAGCACACCGGCGAGCAGGACCGAGCCGACGGTCGGAGCGGCGGTGTGGGCGTCCGGCAGCCAGCTGTGCAACGGCCACATCGGGGTCTTCACGGCGAGCCCGATCCCGATCGCCAAAGCGGCGATGACCTGCACGGATGTGCTCAGCCCCCGGCCGTTGTCAGTGGCGAGTGCCATCATGTCGAACGTGCCCGACTTAACGCCGATAAGGAGAATGCCGAGCAGCATCACGACCGAGCCGAGCAGGGTGAACAGGATGAACTTCCAGGCGGCGGCCTGCCGCCCGGCACCGCCCCAGCGGGCGATGAGGAAGTACATCGGGATGAGCACCATCTCGAACGCGAGGAAGAAGAGCAGGAGGTCCAGGACGGCGAAGGTGGCCAGCGTGCCCGATTCGAGCAGCAGGATCAGGGCGACGAACGCCTTGGGGGACGGCCCCTTCGGCATCTTGAAGTAGGAGTACAGCGCGCACAGGAACGTGAGCAGCGCCGTGAGCACCAGGAGGGGGAGGGAGATGCCGTCGATGCCGAGGTGGATCCGCACGTGCAGCGCCGGGATCCAGCTGATGTCCGTCGTGGCCTGCATCCTTGACGGCTGGTCGTGGTCGAAGCCCAGCGCGAGGACGATCGCGGCGAGAAGGATCGCGCCGGACACGGTCACGCCGTGGCGGAGCACGGCCTGGTCGGGCGATTTCCCCTTCAGTCCGGGCGGGGCCGGCAGAAGGGCGAGGACGGCGCCGATGAGCGGGCCGACGACGATCAATGCGAGAAGGAACTGCATCACGGATTCGCTGATATCGATCACGGCTGCTCACGCTCCGGCGGTGGCGACGAGGACGACGGCGACCACCAGGACGACGGTGCCTGCGAGCAGTGCGCTGAGGTAGGTCTGCACGTTTCCGGTCTGGGCGCGGCGCACGGCCCGGCCCAGCCACTGGGGCGCCTCGGCCGCTCCGCGTACGTAGGTGTCGACGACCGCGCGGTCCAGGAAGCCGACCAGTGCGGCGGCGGCCCGGACGGGGCGGACGAAGAGCGCCGCGTAGAGCGCGTCCAGGTGGAAGCCGACGGCGGCGTGCCGGTGCAGCGGGCCCAGCACAAGGCGTCCCGGGTCGGCCGGGTCGGGGGCGCTCGCGACATCGCCGTAGGCCGGGGCGTGGGTGGCGATGGCCTCGGCCTCGACGAGTCCGCCGTCGCCCTGCTCGGTGTCGATCGCGACGGCGCCGATCGGGACCGCGGCGCGGGCCGCCATCGCGGTGGTGTGCCGCCAGGCCGCATAGGTGACCAGACCACCGACGAGGGCGAAGCCGGTGCCGAGGACGGAGGTGGTCAGCGTCGGGGCGAGCGAGTGGCCGTCGAACCAGTCGGGCAGCCGCAGGAAGGACAGGCCGAGGGCGAAGGAGGGGATCGCCAGGATCCACAGCACGGCGCTCATCGCGACGGGCTGTTTGCCGTGGTCGGGGGCCTCGGGCCCACGGCCGTTGAAGGCCAGCAGCCACAGGCGGGTCGCGTAGGCGGCGGTGAGCAGGGCCGTGAACAGGCCCGCGACGAGGACGATCCAGCCGGCCGCGGCCGGGATCGCCTGGCCGCCGAGGGCGTCACCGGTGGCGGTGTGCTCGGCGGCGCCGAGGACCGCCTCCTTGGAGAAGAAGCCGCTGAACGGCGGGATCGCGGCGAGCGCGAGCAGCGCCACGGTCATCGTCCAGAAGGCGTCGGGGACACGGGCCCGCAGATTGCCCATGCGGGACATCGCGGCCAGTGAGTTGGTGCCGGCGGCGTGGATGACCACGCCCGCCGCGAGGAACAGCAGCGCCTTGAAGGCGCCGTGCGTGAGGAGGTGGAAGACGGCGGCACCGCGGTCGCCGACGGCGAGGGCGCCGGTCATGTAGCCGAGCTGGCCGATCGTCGAGTACGCGAGGACGCGCTTGATGTCGTCCTGAGCGAGCGCGGCGAGCGCCGAGCCGAGCATGGTGGTGCCGGCCATCACCGCGAGCACGATCAGCGCCGCACGGGAGGCGGCGAAGACCGGGAGGAGGCGGGCGACGAAGTAGACACCGGCGGCGACCATCGTCGCTGCGTGGATGAGCGCGGAGACGGGCGTGGGGCCGGCCATCGCGTCGGGCAGCCAGGTGTGCAGCGGGAACTGCGCGGACTTGCCCGCCACTCCGGCGAGCAGGAGCAGCGCGATGACCGTCGGGTGGTCGAGGCCGCCCTCGCTGGTGACCTTGCCCAGGATCGTCGTGATGCGGAAGGAGCCCGCATCCGTGGCGAGCGCGAACAGGCCGATGAGGAAGGGGACGTCACCGAGCTTCGTGACGAGGAAGGCCTTGAGGGAGGCGGCGCGCGCCTCGGGGGTCTCCCAGTAGTGGCCGACGAGGAAGTAGGAGCAGATGCCCATGACTTCCCAGCCGACCAGCAGCACCATCAGGTCGCCCGAGTAGACGACGAGCAGCATCGCGGAGGTGAACAGGGAGACGATCGCGGCGTAGCTGGGGTAGCGCGGGTCGTCGCGCAGATAGCCCGTCGAGTACAGCTGGACGCAGGTGGCGACCAGGCCGACCAGGACGGCGACGAGGGCGGCGAAGCCGTCGATGTGCAGGGCGAGTTCGATCGGCACGGAGCCGGTCGGGGTGAGTTCGGTGTGCGCGTCGAGGGCCGTGGTGCCGTTGCCGGAACCGCCGCCCTGCTGGATCGCGACGGACGCGGCCAGGATCAGCGCGGCGAGCGTCGGCAGGACGGCCAGCGGGCGGACGAACCCGGGGGCCGTGCGGCCGAGCAGCAGTCCGGCGACGGCTCCGAGGAAGGGCAGGAGGGGGACGAGGACGGCGAGGGTCGTGGTGGTCACGCGGTGGCCTCTGCCTTCTCCTCGGCGCCGGGTTCGTCCGTCGGGGCCCCCGACGGAGCGGCCGGGTCGTGCGGGTCGTCGTCCGGGTCGCGTGGTTCGGCGGCGTCGCGGAGTCTGTCGATGTCCGAGGTGCCGCGGTTTCGGTACACGGCCAGGACGATCGCCAGGCCGATGCCGATCTCGGCGGCGGCGATGGCGATGGTGAACAGGGTCAGGGCCTGGCCTGCGTGCAGGGTGTCGCGCAGCCAGACGTCGAAGGCGACGAGGTTCAGGTTGACGGCGTTGAGCATCAGCTCGACGGACATCAGGACCAGGATCGCGTTGCGGCGGGCCAGTACGCCGTACAGGCCCGTGCAGAAGAGGAGGGAGGCGAGGACGGCGGGATAGGCGAGGTGCATCAGCGGTTGCCCTCCGTCGCTCCGACGTTCGCTCCGCCGTTCGCTCCGACGTTCGCTCCGGTGTGCTTCTTGCGGGACAGGACGATCGCGCCGACCAGTGCCGCGAGCAGCAGGACCGACAGGGCCTCGAAGGGCAGCACCCAGTGCCGGAAGAGGATGGAGCCGGTGACCGCCGTGTTGCCGGGGCCGTCGCCGGCGCCGTGGTCCAGGTCGATCCAGGTCGTGCGGAAGGCGTCGACGACGACCCAGACCAGCGCGGCGGCGGAGGCCGCGGCGACGGTCAGGGCCGCCCAGCGGTTGGGGCTGTCGGCGTCCGGTGAGCGGCCGATGGGCGCCCGGGTCAGCATCAGTCCGAACAGCAGGAGGACGACGACGGAACCGACGTAGATCAGCACCTGCACCCACGCGATGAACTCGGCGGTGAGCAGGAGGTACTCGACGGCGAGACCGCCGAGGGCGACGACCAGCCACAGGGCGGCGTGCACCAGCTGCTTGGTGGTGACGGTGACGATCGCGGCGCCGAAGGTGACCAGGCCGACGAGGAGGAAGGCGATCTCGACACCCGTCGGGGACAGGAAGCCGTGGCTCTCGGCGGCGGTTGCCGTCCAAGCCGATGCCGTCAGTGCGGCGGCGGTCATCCGGCGCTCTCCTCTCCGGGCGCGGCGGGGTTCGCGTCAGCAGCCTCGGCGGCTTCGGCGGCCTGCGCCGCCGCCAGCTTCTCCGCGGCCTTGCGGGCGGCGGCGAGTTCCTTGGGTTCCTCGGCCGCCGGGTCGAGGGCGGGCGGGGCCGGCACCGTCCACATCCACTCGCGGAGCTTGTCGCGCTCGTGGGTGAGTTCGTGGATGTCGGTCTCGGCGTACTCGAACTCCGGGGACCAGAACAGCGCGTCGAAGGGGCACACCTCGATGCAGATGCCGCAGTACATACAGAGGGAGAAGTCGATGGCGAAGCGGTCGAGGACGTTCCGGGAGCGCTCGCGGCCGCCTTCCACGGTGGGCGGCACCGTCTCCTTGTGGGAGTCGATGTAGATGCACCAGTCCGGGCACTCGCGGGCGCACAGCATGCAGACCGTGCAGTTCTCCTCGAACAGGCCGATCACGCCGCGGGTGCGCGGCGGGAGTTCGGGCTGGGTGTCCGGGTACTGCGCGGTGACGGTCTTCTTCGTCATCGTGCGGAGGGTGACGGCGAGGCCCTTGGCCAGGCCCGCACCAGGGATCGGGGGCATCAGTTGATCGCCACCTTCACGATGCCGGTCAGCGCGATCTGCGCGAGGGCGAGCGGGACGAGGAGGGTCCAGGAGAGTTTCTGGAGCTGGTCCTCGCGGAGACGGGGGTAGGAGACGCGCAGCCAGATCACGACGAAGGCCAGGACCGCCGTCTTGAGCAGGGTCCAGACCCAGCCGAGGCCGTCCGCGCCCCACGGGCCGTGCCAGCCGCCCAGGAAGAGGACGGTGGTCAGGCCGCACAGGACGACGATGCCCGCGTACTCGGCGAGCAGGAAGAGAGCGAAGCGCAGGCCCGTGTACTCGGTGTACGCGCCGAAGATGATCTCGGAGTCGGCGACCGGCATGTCGAAGGGCGGCCGTTGGAGTTCGGCGAGGCCCGCCACGAAGAAGACGAGCGCGCCGACGATCTGCCAGGGCAGCCACCACCACTCGAAGGCGTCGAGGATGCCGGGCAGGGAGACCGTTCCGGCGGCCATCGCCACGGAGGCCGCCGCGAGCAGCATCGGCAGTTCGTACGCGAGCAGTTGCGCGGCTGTGCGCAGGCCGCCGAGCAGGGAGAACTTGTTGGCGCTCGCCCAGCCCGCCATCAGCGCGCCGAGCACGCCGACGCCCATCACCGCGAGCACGAAGAAGATGCCCGCGTCGATGACCTGGCCGACGGCGCCGTCGCCCGGTCCGACCGGGATCGCGAGCAGCACGAGGAGGTACGGCAGCAGGGCGACGGCGGGGGCGAGCTGGAAGACGCGGCGGTCGGCGGCGGCCGGGACCACGTCCTCCTTCTGCGCGAACTTGACGCCGTCGGCGACGAGTTGGGCCCAGCCGTGGAAGCCGCCCGCGTACATCGGGCCGAGCCGGCCCTGCATGTGGGCCATGACCTTGTGCTCGGTCTGGCCGACGCCCAGGGGCAGCACCAGGAAGGCGACGAAGACGACGACGAGGCGCAGGGCGACGTCGAGAGCGTCGTTCACTGCGTGCCTCCCTCGGTGGTGCCGGACTCGTCGGGGCTGTCAGGGCTGTCCGGGCTGGTCGGGCTGTCCGGGCTGGTGGGGCTGGTGGTCTCCGGCGCCGGTTCCGGTGACGCGGCCGGTGCGGCCGGTTCCGGCGGTGTGGCCGGTTCCGGTGCGGCCGGTTCCGGCTTCTCGTCGAACGCGGGCTTGGCGTGGTGCCACGGGGCGTCGCTCGTACGGGGTTTCGCCGCCGGCCCGGCCGTTGACTCAGTCGGCTCGGCCGTCGACTCAGGCGTCGGGTCAGCTGCTGACTCAGGTGCCGGCTCGGGGCGCTGGCTCGCCGAGCCCTCCGACACGCTGCGCGCGCGACGGGCGGGGCGTGCGGGACGTTCCCCCGCGGGAGCCTCCGGTGCAGCAGGTGCAGCAGGTGCAGCAGGTGCAGCAGGTGCAGCCGCGCCCGTCTCGGGAGAAGCCTCGGGGCCCGCCTGACTCGCCGACCCTTGGCTCGCCGACCGGGTGCGCCGCGCCGGACGCTCCCCCGCCGCGCGGCCCGCCGCACCAGCACCAGCAGCCGCACCGGCACCGGCCCCCGCCGCACGCCCCGCACCCCGCGCGGGCCGTGCCGGAGCAGGCGGCAACTGGCCCTTCAGCGGACCCCATTCGTTCGGATCGGGCACGCCGGGCGGCAGCATCTGGCGCCGCTTGGGCCCGCCGTGTCCAGCCCCTGCCGCCGGCTCCCCCGGCTCCTTCGCGCCCGGCCACGCCTTCGCGACCCGCGCCGCGAGCACGAAGTCCTTGCGCAGCGGATGCCCTTCGAAGCCGTCGGGCAGCAGCAGCGGGTCGAGGCCCGGATGGTCCGTGAAGTCGACGCCGAACATCTCGTGCGTCTCGCGCTCGTGCCAGGCCGCGCCCTTGTACACGCCGACCGCCGACGCGAGCACCGGCGCCGCGTGGGAGACGGTCGTGCGCAGCAGCAGACGGTGTACGGAACCGGGCGCGACGGCCGCGACGTGCGCGCAGACGCGGAACCCGGCCCCGGGTTCGTCGACCGCGCTCAGCCAGTCGAAGTACGTGCAGCCCAGCCGCGTACGGGCCGTCTCCAGAGCGGTGATCCACTCTCCGGCCGGGACGTCGACGGTCAGCAGGTCGTACGCCTCCTCGGCCGTGGCGTCCGCTCCGAAGAGCTCCTCGACGGGGTCCGGCAGCCAGCCCGCGCTCATCGGCTCTCCCCCGGCTTCGGCGGCTCGACGAGGCCGCTGCTCAGCGCCGCGACGGAGGGACGTCCCGCGGCCGCGTCGGCGGACGCGTACCGCTCGCCCAGCGACTCGCGCGCGATCTTCTCCTGGAGCTTGAGGATGCCCTGGAGCAGCGCCTCGGGCCGGGGCGGGCACCCGGGTACGTAGACATCGACGGGGATGATCTGGTCGACGCCCTTCGTCACCGAGTACGAGTCCCAGTACGGGCCGCCGCAGTTGGAGCAGGCGCCGAAGGAGATGACGTACTTCGGCTCGGGCATCTGCTCGTACAGGCGCTTCACGGCGGGCGCCATCTTGTCGGTCACCGTCCCGGACACCACCATCAGGTCCGCCTGGCGCGGACCGGGGGCGAACGGGATGACGCCGAGCCGGATGAAGTCGTGGCGGGCCATCGACGCGGCGATGAACTCGATGGCGCAGCAGGCGAGTCCGAAGTTGAAGACCCACAGCGAATAGCGGCGGCCCCAGTTGAGGACCACCTTCATCGGCTCGGGCGCGAGGCGCGAGAGCACGCCCAGCTTCTTCGGTTCGGGCAGGTACACCGGCTCCGAGGGGGTCACATCACTCACGTCCACGTCATTCGTGCCCACGTCACTCACGCCTACGTCATTCACGCCCACGTCACTCACGCCCACGTAAGGACGCCCTTCTTGTATGCGTACAGCAGGCCCACGGCGAGGAAGCCGAGGAAGATGAACATCTCGACCAGGGTGGCCGCGCCGTAGCCCGGCGCGGCGAAGACCGTGGCCCAGGGGAAGAGGAAGATCGAGTCGACCGCGAAGACCACGTAGAGGAACGCGTACACGTAATAGCGGACCTGGGTGTGGGCCCAGCCCTCGCCGACGGGGTCGACACCGCACTCGTACGTGAGGAGTTTCTCCGGGGTGGGCACCACCGGGCGCAGCAGGCGGCCGGCGCCGAAGGCCACGGCGACGAAGAGCACGCCGACGACGGCGAGCAGTCCGACCACCGAGTACGAGCGGAAGTAGTCCGCCGCGATGACGGTCACGTCTCAGCGCCCCTCGCGTCTTCGTTGTTGGTTCGTGTTCGACGATCTGTACGGACACGGAGTCTAGGGCCTGTTAAAGGAACGGTAAGCAGCCCGGGGCCGTGCGGGTGCCCGGCGAGGTGGGGTTATCCCCCGTTCCTCCCGGGCGGTCCGCCTCATGGCGCGGGCCGTCGCGCGCAGGGCACTCTTTCGGTTATGACCGACCCACTCCACGTCCCCGGCGTCACGGACGACGACACCGGCACCGGCACCGGCACCACGGACGAGCGACTCGATCCGGACATCACGCCGGACGTCACGGACGACCGGCCCGTGCTGCCGCCGGCGCGTTTCGCCTTCGACCGGCACACCTGGAAGGAGATCGCCTATCTCCTGAGCAGTTTCCCGCTGGCGATCCTCGGCTTCGTGTACGCCGTGACGATGCTGGCGCTCGGCGCCGGCCTGACGGTGACCGTGATCGGGCTGCCGCTGATCGCGGGCGGTCTGCGCGGCGCGCGGCTGCTGGCCCGGGCGGAGCGCGGCCGGGCCCGGGCGCTGCTCGGGGTGCGGATCGACGAGCCGAGCCCGCTGCCGGTGCGGAACGCCGGAGGGTTCTTCCCCTGGCTGTGGAACGGTCTGAAGGACCCGGTGGGCTGGCGGGCCGTGCTGTACGAGGTGATCCGGCTGCCGTGGAGCGTGCTGACGTTCGCGCTGATGCTGCCGTCGCTGCTGGTGCTGTGGCCGGTGCTGCCGTTCATCGCGCGCGGTCTGGCCAACGCGGACCGGGCCATGATCCGCGCGCTCCTTTCGCCCTCGGACGAGCTGGAGCGGCGGATCGCCGAGCTGGAGTCGGACCGGGGCGTCGTCGTCGACACGGCCGCCGCCGACCTGCGCCGCATCGAGCGCGATCTGCACGACGGCGCGCAGGCCCGCCTGGTGAACCTGGCGATGGGGCTGGGCCTGGCGAAGGAGAAGCTGCTGGAGGGGCAGGCCGACGAGACGGTGGCCGCCATGGTCGACGAGGCGCACGGCGAGGTGAAGCTCGCCCTTCAGGAACTGCGCGACCTGGCCCGCGGCATCCACCCGGCCGTCCTCACCGACCGCGGCCTGAGCGCGGCCCTGTCCTCCGTGGCCGCCCGCTGCACCGTCCCGGTGAAGGTGACGGCCGAGCTGCCGGCCCGGCCCGCCGAGGCGATCGAGGGCATCGCCTACTTCACCGTCTCCGAGCTGCTCCAGAACATCAGCAAGCACAGCCGGGCCACACAGGCCAGCGTCGACGTGTGGCGCAGCGGCGACCGGCTGCTGATCCAGGTGCAGGACGACGGGCTCGGCGGCGCGAGCCTCGACAAGGGCACCGGCATGTCCGGGCTCGCGGAGCGGCTCGGCGCGGTGGACGGCCTGTTCGTCGTGGACTCACCGGAGGGCGCCGGTACGACGGTGACGGCGGAGCTGCCCTGGCGCGACCGGACCGGCCCGGGCCAGAGCTAGCCCCAGGGACAGAGCCGGGGCCTGTCTTCGGACTCCCCTCCGCCTCCCCTCCGCGCCGGGGGTAGGGAAAACCCCCGGCCGAAGACGCCGACCCGCCGCATGGCCCGGACCGCCGTCGCCGAGGACCCTGGAATCAGAACGGCACACCAGTTCTCTCAGCAGAAACGGACGGCACCCCGATGGCCTCGCAGCAGTACGGATACGGCGACGAGTACGCGTACTCGTACTCCTACGACGATCACGGCCCGCAGCACGGCCAGGGCACCCCGCGTCGCGGCCTGAACCGGCTCCCGGCCTGGCTGCGCGCGCCGATCGAGGGCCGGACCTGGCGGGAGTTCTGCTACCAGCTGCTGTCCCTGCCGATCAGCATCGTCTTCTTCGTCTGGTCGGTGACGATGGTGTCGCTCGGCGCGGGCCTGCTGATCACCTTCATCGGGGTGCCGGTCCTCGCGGCCGCACTCGCCGGGGCCCGCGGCTTCGGCGCCCTGGAGCGGTCCCGGGCGCGCGGCCTGCTCGGCCTGGACGTCGGCACGCCGGAGCCGGTGCGCCCGCGCCGGGGCGGCGGCCCGCTGGCCTGGATGGGCGCGACGCTCAAGAGCGGTGTCTCGTGGCGGCACCTGCTGTACGGGGTGCTGCACTTCCCGTGGGCGACCTTCGCGTTCTCGGTGTCGCTGGCCTTGTGGACGACGGGCTGGGCGCTGTTCACGTACCCGCTGTGGCAGTGGGTCTTCCCGATGTACGCCGGTCAGGCCGGTCTGCAGCTCTACGGCGACGACGCCCACTCCGTGTATCTGAACAACCCCTTCGAGATCACGCTCACCTCGCTGGTCGGCCTGCTCCTCGTCCTCGCGACGCCGTGGATCATCCGGGGCCTGACGACGGTGGACCGGCTGATGGTCGGCGGTCTGCTCGGCCCGTCGCGGCTGGCCTCGCGCGTGGTGGAGCTGGAGTCGGACCGGGGCGTCGTCGTCGACACGGCCGCCGCCGACCTGCGCCGCATCGAGCGCGATCTGCACGACGGCGCGCAGGCCCG
The DNA here is from genome assembly GCF_042799415.1 of Streptomyces sp. NPDC057694. NCBI lineage: Bacteria > Bacillati > Actinomycetota > Actinomycetes > Kitasatosporales > Streptomycetaceae > Streptomyces > Streptomyces sp. NPDC057694. Next base: position 174,964 of record NZ_JBHVIX010000003.1, on the reverse strand, counting down.
CCTGGTGAACCTGGCCATGGACCTCGGCCTGGCGAAGGAGAAGCTCACCGAGGACCCCGAGGCCGCCGCGCGCATGGTCGACGAGGCGCACGGCGAGGTGAAGACCGCGCTCCAGGAGCTGCGCGACCTGGCCCGCGGCATCCACCCGGCCGTCCTCACCGATCGCGGCCTGGACGCGGCCCTGTCCGCCGTCACCTCGCGCTGCACCGTGCCGGTGACGGTGGACGCGGACCTGGCGGAGCGCCCGGCGCCCGCCATCGAGGGCATCGCCTACTTCACCGTCTCCGAACTGCTGCAGAACGTGAGCAAGCACAGCCGGGCGACGCGGGCCACGGTCGACGTGTGGCGCAGCGGCGACCGGCTGATGCTCCAGGTGCAGGACAACGGGGTGGGCGGCGCGGCGGCCGACGGCGGTTCGGGGCTCGCGGGCCTGGCCGAGCGGCTCGACGCGGTCGACGGGATCCTCCTGATCGACTCGCCCGCCGCCGGACCGACCCGGGTGACCGCCGAGCTGCCGTGGCGGCGCGCCTAGGGCGTGTTTCGAAAGTCCTTCCCCCAGCTACCGCTGGGAGGTGCCCCCGGCCCCGGAACAGCCCCGCATATTCGCGCCGCACACCCCCACCCACCCGCGGTTCCTGCGATGCTGGTCCTGTTCATGACTGCACCAATGACAGGTGCACGGGGGCGCTGGGGGGCCGAAAGACGTGGAGGACAGGGTGCGGGTGGTCATCGCCGAGGATTCAGTGCTGCTCAGGGAGGGGCTGACCCGGCTGCTGACCGACCGCGGACTAGAGGTCGTCGCCGGGGTCGGTGACGGAGAGGCGCTGGTCAAGACCATCATCGAGCTCGGCGAGCAGGAGCAGCTGCCGGACGTGGTCGTGGCGGACGTGCGGATGCCGCCCACGCACACCGACGAAGGGGTGCGCGCGGCGGTCCGGCTGCGTGCCAGGTTCCCCGAGCTCGGGGTCCTGGTCCTGTCGCAGTACGTGGAGGAGCAGTACGCCACCGAGCTGCTGGCCGGGTCGAGCCGCGGGGTGGGCTATCTGCTCAAGGACCGGGTCGCGGAGGTCCGGGAGTTCGTGGACGCGGTCGTGCGGGTCGCCGAGGGCGGCACCGCGCTGGACCCGGAGGTCGTCGCCCAGCTGCTCGGCCGCAGCCGCAAGCAGGACGTCCTCGCCAACCTCACCCCGCGCGAGCGCGAGGTCCTCGGCCTGATGGCGGAGGGCCGGACGAACTCGGCGGTCGCCCGTCAGCTCGTGGTGAGCGACGGCGCGGTCGAGAAGCACGTGAGCAACATCTTCCTGAAGCTGGGCCTGTCGCAGAGTGACGGGGATCACCGCCGGGTTCTGGCGGTCCTCACCTATCTGAAGTCTTGATCACCTGACACTCTGTCAGATACAGGCTCCAGCGGCGGTGGCCCATTTCTCGATCCAGGATGCGTTTGCTCAGAAGAAGGTGACCCTTACAGACGTAGGGTGGGCCTGGGGAAGGCCGGTGGGACGGGCCTGCCCGCACAGCCGCCTCGAGGGAGGTCCAGTTCAGTGACGAGCCAGGTCAGTAGCGCAACCGAGCAGGCCGACAGTGCTGTGGTCGGGGAACAGCGCACACCGACGAGTGAATCCAGCAAGGACGTACGGCGTCTGGACCGGGTGATCATCCGGTTCGCGGGCGACTCGGGTGACGGTATGCAGCTCACGGGCGACCGGTTCACCTCGGAGACCGCTTCGTTCGGCAACGACCTGTCCACTCTGCCGAACTTCCCGGCGGAGATCCGGGCTCCGGCCGGCACGCTGCCGGGTGTCTCCTCCTTCCAGCTGCACTTCGCCGACCACGACATCCTGACGCCGGGTGACGCGCCGAACGTGCTGGTGGCGATGAACCCGGCGGCGCTGAGGGCGAACATCGGCGATGTGCCGCGCGGCGCCGAAGTCATCGTCAACACGGACGAGTTCACCAAACGGGCGATGTCGAAGGTCGGTTACGCGGCCAGTCCGCTGGAGGACGGCTCGCTCGACGGTTTTCACGTCCATCCGGTGCCGCTGACCACGCTCACGGTGGAGGCGCTCAAGGAGTTCGACCTCTCCCGCAAGGAGGCCGAGCGGTCCAAGAACATGTTCGCGCTGGGCCTGCTGTCGTGGATGTACCACCGGCCGACCGAGGGCACGGAGAAGTTCCTCAGGGCGAAGTTCGCCAAGAAGCCCGAGATCAGGGACGCCAACCTGGCGGCGTTCCACGCGGGCTGGAACTTCGGCGAGACGACCGAGGACTTCGCGGTCTCCTACGAGATCGCCCCGGCCACGACCGCTTTCCCGGTCGGCACCTACCGCAACATCTCGGGGAACCTGGCGCTGTCCTACGGCCTGATCGCCGCCTCGCGGCAGGCGGACCTGCCGCTGTATCTGGGCTCGTACCCGATCACTCCGGCCTCGGACATCCTGCACGAGCTGTCCAAGCACAAGAACTTCGGGGTGCGCACCTTCCAGGCGGAGGACGAGATCGCCGGGATCGGCGCCGCGCTGGGCGCGGCGTTCGGCGGCAGCCTCGCGGTGACGACCACCTCCGGCCCCGGGGTGGCCCTCAAGAGCGAGACGATCGGTCTGGCGGTCTCCCTGGAACTGCCTTTGCTGGTGGTGGACATCCAGCGCGGCGGCCCGTCCACGGGGCTGCCCACCAAGACCGAGCAGGCCGACCTGCTCCAGGCGATGTACGGGCGCAACGGCGAGGCGCCGGTCCCGGTCGTCGCCCCGCGCACCCCGGCCGACTGCTTCGACGCGGCGATCGAGGCGGCCCGGATCGCGGTCACCTACCGCACCCCGGTACTGCTGCTCTCCGACGGTTACCTGGCCAACGGCTCGGAGCCGTGGCGGATCCCCGAGGTCGACGAACTCCCGGATCTGCGGGTGCAGTTCGCGTCCGGCCCGAACCACACGCTGGAAGACGGCACCGAGGTCTTCTGGCCCTACAAGCGTGATCCGCAGACGCTGGCCCGCCCGTGGGCGATCCCCGGCACGCCGGGCCTGGAGCACCGGATCGGCGGCATCGAGAAGCAGGACGGCACGGGCAACATCTCCTACGACCCGGCCAACCACGACCTCATGGTCCGCACCCGGCAGGCCAAGATCGACGGCATCGACGTCGACGACATCGAGGTCGACGACCCCACCGGCGAGGCCGACACCCTGGTCCTGGGCTGGGGTTCGACCTACGGGCCGATCACCGCGGCGGTCCGCCGGCTGCGCACCGCCGGCGAGAAGATCGCCCAGGCCCATCTGCGCCACCTCAACCCGTTCCCGCGGAATCTGGGCGAGGTCCTAAAGCGTTACGACAAGGTGGTGATCCCCGAGATGAACCTCGGCCAGCTCGCCACCCTGGTCCGGGCCAAGTACCTGGTGGACGCCCGCAGTTACAACCAGGTCAACGGAATGCCGTTCAAGGCTGAGCAGCTCGCCACGGCTCTCAAGGAGGCCATCGATGGCTGACACGACGTCGGAAGGGACCGGGACCGCCGAGACGCTTCTCTCGCTGGTGCCCAAGGCCGAGGCCAAGCAGTCCATGAAGGACTTCAAGTCCGACCAGGAAGTGCGCTGGTGCCCCGGCTGCGGCGACTACGCGATCCTCGCCGCCGTCCAGGGCTTCATGCCCGAACTCGGCCTGGCCAAGGAGAACGTCGTCTTCGTCTCAGGCATCGGCTGCTCCTCCCGCTTCCCGTACTACATGAACACCTACGGGATGCACTCCATCCACGGCCGCGCCCCCGCCATCGCCACCGGACTCGCCTCCTCCCGCCGCGACCTGTCCGTCTGGGTCGTCACCGGCGACGGCGACGCCCTCTCCATCGGCGGCAACCACCTCATCCACGCACTGCGCCGCAACGTGAACCTGAAGATCCTGCTCTTCAACAACCGGATCTACGGCCTCACCAAGGGCCAGTACTCGCCCACCTCCGAGGTCGGCAAGATCACCAAGTCGACGCCGATGGGCTCCCTGGACGCGCCCTTCAACCCGGTCTCCCTCGCCATCGGCGCGGAGGCGTCCTTCGTGGCCCGCACCGTCGACTCCGACCGCAAGCACCTCACCTCGGTGCTGCGCGCGGCCGCCGACCACCAGGGCACGGCACTGGTGGAGATCTACCAGAACTGCAACATCTTCAACGACGGCGCCTTCGAGGTCCTCAAGGACAAGCAGCAGGCCGAGGAGGCGGTCATCCGCCTGGAGCACGGCCAGCCGATCACCTTCGGCGCGGACCGCTCCAAGGGCGTCGTGCGCGATCCGCTCACCGGCGACCTCAAGGTCGTCCCGGTCACGGACGACAACCGCGCCGACATCCTCGTCCACGACGCCCACGCGACGTCCCCGACCACGGCCTTCGCACTGTCCCGGCTGGCCGACCCCGACACCCTGCACCACACCCCCATCGGCGTCCTGCGCAGTGTCGAACGGCCCGTCTACGACACCCAGATGGCCGACCAGCTGGACGCCGCCGTCGAGCGCGACGGCAAGGGCGACCTCGGCGCGCTGCTCGCCGGCGGAGACACCTGGACCGTGGTCGGCTGACCCGCACGCCGCACGAAAGCCGACCGCACGCCGTACGAAAAAGGGGCCGGCCCCACCATCTCGGTGGGGCCGGCCCCTTTTCGTACGCCGTTCACATCCCAGAGCCGTTCATCCCCCGGCGCGCCGGGCCTCGTCGTACCTCTCCCGTGCCTCACCCACCGCGTCCATGCGCCGCTCGGTCCACTCCGCGAGCGCCCGCACCTGCTCGGCGGCCTCCCGGCCCAGTGCGGTGAGGGAGTAGTCGACGCGCGGCGGGATCACGGGCTTGGCGTCGCGGTGGACGATGCCGTCGCGCTCCAGGGTCTGGAGGGTCTGGGTGAGCATCTTCTCGCTGACGCCGCCGATCTCCCGGCGCAGCTCGCTGAAGCGGAACGAGCGCTCCGACAGGGCGAGCAGCACCAGGACGCCCCAGCGGCTCGTGACGTGCTCCAGGACGAGGCGCTGGGGGCACATGCCCTCACCGGTCGACGTCGTCCACTCCCGCACCTTGCTCACTGTGCTTACTCCCATGCCAGTACCTTACTTCAAAGTGGGTACTTTCTAATCCACAGTGCAGGCCTTACGGTGAGAGAGAACGTGCAACAAGCCGCATCAAGGAGTTTTCGGACATGAGTCTCGTCGTCACCGGTGCCACCGGCCACCTCGGCCGCCTCGTCGTCGAAGGGCTGCTCGCCGCGGGGGTGCCCGCCGGGGACATCGCCGCGGTCGTCCGCAGCCAGGAGAAGGGCGCCTCTCTCGCCGCCCGCGGCGTCGAGCTGCGGATCGCCGACTACAGCGCCCCCGCGACCCTGAAGGACGCCTTCCGGGCCGGCGACCGCGTGCTGTTCGTCTCCGGCAGCGAGGTCGGGCAGCGGGCGGCCCAGCACCAGGCCGTGATCGACGCCGCGAAGGAGGCCGGGGTGGCGCTGCTCGCGTACACCGGTGTCCTGGGCGGCCCCGACGCCGACTTCACGCTGGCCGACGAGCACAAGGTCACCGAGCAGGCGATCCTCGAATCGGGGCTCCCGTACACGTTCCTGCGCAACGGCTGGTACCACGAGAACTACACGCAGAACCTGGCCCCGGTCCTCGAGCACGGCGCCGTCCTGGCGAGCGCGGGCGAGGGCCGGGTCGCCTCGGCCTCGCGCGCCGACTACGCCGCGGCCGCCGTCGCCGTGCTGACCGGCGAGGGCCACGAGAACCAGGCGTACGAGCTGAGCGGCGACACCGCCTGGTCGCTCGCCGAGTACGCGGCCGAGGTGGCCCGGCAGTCCGGCAAGGACGTCGTCTACCGCGACGTGACGCCGGAGCAGAACCGCGAGGTGCTGGTCGGCGCGGGCCTCCCGGCCCCGTTCGCCGACATCCTCGTGGACGTCGACGCCGCCATCGCCAAGGGCCTGCTCGCCCGCGGCGACGGCTCCCTCGCCCGGCTCATCGGCCGCCCGACCACGCCGGTCGCGGACGCCATCGCCGAGGCGCTGAAGTAGCCCTTTCCGGACCCTCCCGGACCGTCAGGACCGTATCGCGATACGGGAATGACACGCGTCGCCCCGCGGCGCTACCTTCAAGGTGGCCGCCGCGGGGCTGCCGTGCGTCTGGAGGAGGGGCTTTGGCCGAGGGCGAGAACGACAAGCAGAGTCGGGCCGGGGTCGCCAACGGCGCCGCGGCCTATGTGATGTGGGGGCTCGTCCCCCTGTTCTGGCCGCTGCTCAAGCCCGCCGGCGCCGGGGAGATCCTGGCCCACCGGATGGTGTGGTCACTGGTCGTCGTGGGCGCCGCGCTGCTCTTCGTCCGCAAGTGGGGATGGCTGCGGGAGCTGATACGCCAGCCGCGGCGGCTCGCGCTGGTGGCCGTCGCCGCCGCCGTCATCACCGTGAACTGGGGCCTGTACATCTGGTCGGTGAACGCGGGACACGTGGTCGAGGCGTCCCTGGGCTACTTCATCAATCCGCTCGTCTCCATCGCGCTCGGCGTGCTGCTGCTCGGGGAGCGGCTGCGGCCCGCGCAGTGGGCGGCCGTGGCGACCGGCCTGGTCGCGGTGCTGGTGCTCGCCGTCGGGTACGGGCAGCCGCCGTGGATCTCGCTGGCGCTGGCCTTCTCGTTCGGCACGTACGGGCTGGTGAAGAAGAAGGTCAATCTGGGCGGCGTCGAGTCGCTGGCCGCCGAGACCGCCGTGCAGTTCCTGCCCGCGCTCGTCTATCTGGTGTGGCTCGGCACCCAGGGGCAGCTGACGTTCGCGCAGGAGGGCTTCGGGCACGCGGCGCTGCTGGCCTCGACCGGCATCGTCACGGCGATCCCGCTGGTGTGCTTCGGCGCGGCCGCGATCCGGGTGCCGCTCTCCACGCTCGGGCTGCTCCAGTATCTGGCGCCGGTGTTCCAGTTCGTCCTCGGCATCCTGTACTTCCACGAGGCCATGCCGGCCGAGCGGTGGGCCGGATTCGGGCTCGTGTGGGCGGCGTTGGCGGTGCTGACGTGGGACGCGCTGCGCGCCGCGCGGGCCGGCCGGGTGCGCCTGGCACGAGCGGCGGCGGCCGCGGCGGCCGCGCCCGATCCGGCCGGGACCGAAGTCCAGCGGGAGACCGCGCGCTGAGCGGGCGTTGTCGGTGCCCGGCTCTATAACTGACGTATGACTCTGCACTGGAAACTCGTCGTGGACGCGGCCGACCCGCACGCCCAGGCCGTCTTCTGGGCGGCCGCGCTCGGCTATGAGGTGGAGGACAACGACGCGCTGATCGGCCGGCTGCTCGGCTTCGGCGCGCTGCCCGAGGAGGAGACCGTCGCGTTCCAGGGGCGCCGCGCCTTCCGGGACCTGATCGCCGTACGGCACCCGGACGACCCGGTCGACGCGGAGACCGGGTCCGGGCTCGGCCGGCGGGTGCTGTTCCAGAGAGTGCCGGAGGCCAAGACGGTCAAGAACCGGCTGCACCTCGACCTCCACCCAGACCAGGGGCGGCGCGACGCCGAGGCCGAGCGGATCGCCGGCCTCGGCGCGCACGTGGTGAAGCGGGTGAAGGAGCAGGGCGGCGAGTGGATCGTGATGGCGGACCCGGAGGGCAACGAGTTCTGCGTGTGCTGACCCGCCGTCCCCGGCCCGGTCACCGCCGTCAGCTGTCGAAGTCCGTGCCCCGGGACGTCTTCTCCCACGCGGCGAGGTCGGCGCGCTGCGCGTCGAGGTGCGCGAGGACGGCGTCCACCGCGTCCCCGCCGAGCGGCAGCCGCAGCGGTGTCGTCTCCGCGTCGAGGGCGAGCCGGATCGCGGCGGCGGCCCTGGCGGGGTCGCCGGGCTGGAGGCCGTCGGAGGTCTCCACCATCCGCCGGGTGGCCCCGGCCGTCTCCGTGTACGCGGGCATCGACTCGGAGAAGTAGGCGGCGCCCTTGCCGAAGAGGTTGGTGCGGAAGGCGCCGGGCTCCACGACGAGGACCTTGATCCCGTACGGCGCGACCTCGGCGACCAGACCTTCGGAGAGCTGCTCCAGGGCCGCCTTCGTCGCGCTGTACGCGGAGAAACCGGCGAAGGAGAGCTGGCCGCCGACGCTGCTCATGTTCACGACGGCGCCGCTGCCCCGCTCCCGCATCTGCGGCAGCAGCGCCCGGGTCAGCCGGGCCGGGCCGAAGACGTGCAGGTCGAACAGGTCCCGCAGTTCGGCGTCGGTGGTCTCCTCGAAGGCGCCGACCTGGGTGCGGCCCGCGTTGTTGACGAGGACGTCGACCCGGCCGTAGCGGGCCAGGACCTCGGCGGTCACCGCGTCGACCCGCTCGCCGTCGGTGACGTCGAGGGAGATCGCCTCCACCCGGTCGGGATGGGCGGCGACGAGGTCGGCCAGGGCCTCGGCGCGGCGGGCCGTGCCGATCACCGTGTCGCCCGCGGCGACGGCGGCCTCGGCGACCGCCCGACCGAAGCCGCTGGTCGCACCGGTCACGAGCCACACCTTGGCGTTGTTGTCGCTGGTCATCTCGGTTCCCCTCCATAAGTCCGAAAGTCCGTAGGTCCGTAAGTCCGTAAGCCCGGAAGTCCGGCACTTCTGCTCAACTGCCTTGCGGGGCTTCCCCCTTGGCACACCCCCATCCTTCTTCCGCGGACCCGCCCGCGTCCAAGACCTGCCGTGATAGCCATGGGTTATGGACGTCCATGGGCGCGATCTGCGCTACTTCACCGCGGTCGCCGACGAGTTGAACTTCACGCGGGCCGCCGAGCGGCTGTACGTCTCCCAGCCCGCCCTGAGCAAGCAGATACGGGCCCTTGAGCGGCAGCTCGGCGCCGAGCTGTTCGTGCGCGACCGGCGCACCGTGCGGCTGACGGGGGTGGGCGAGGCCCTGCTGCCGCACGCCCGCGCGCTGCTCGCCGCGTGGGAGAGCGCCGAGGACGATGTGCGCCGCGCCCGGACCGCGGAGCGCAACGCCCTGGTCGTCGGGATGTCGACGAGCCCCGGACGCGGCCTGCTGCCGGCCCTGCGCTCGCGCCTGCTGGCCCGCCATCCCGACGCGCGGCCCACGCTCCACCAGGTCGGCTGGGCCGATCCGAGCGCCGGTCTCGCGGACGGCGCGAGCGATGTCGCGTTCGTCTGGCTGCCGCTGCCCGACGGGGAGCGGTACCGGTCGGTGGTGGTCGCCGAGGAGCCCCGGCTCGTGGCGCTGCCGCCGGGCCACCGGCTGGCGGGGCGGGACGCGGTGGACTTCGCCGAGCTGCTCGACGAGCCGTTCCTGGCGCTGCCCGCGGAGGCGGGGGCGCTGCGGGACTACTGGCTGGCCCTGGACGCGCGCGCCGGGCGGGCACCCCGGATCGGCGGTGTGGTGGGCAGCGCCGAGGAGACCCATGAGGCGGTGGCCAATGGGCAGGGGGTGGTGCTCCTGGCCGTCGGCAACGCCCCGCTGATCGTCCGCGACGAGGTGACGGCCGTCCCGGTGCGCGGCATCTCCCCCTCCCGGCTGGCAGTGGCGGCCCGGCGCGACGACGACCGCCCTCTGGTGCGGGCGTACCTGGCCGCCGCCGAAGCCGTCGCGGCGGCCGGACCCTCCTGACCCTCCTGACCCGCCGGGCCGGAAGCGCCCCCTACCGCCGATTGAATGCATCTGCATATACTGCACACGCATCTAGTCGGCGTTCGCGCATCAAGTTCGCGCACCAAGGGGGACCCATGACGACCACGACCGCCACCACGACCACCGGCACCGGCACCGCCCGCAGCTTCCTTTTCGTCCTCGGCAGCAGCCGCCCCGGCGGCAACACCGAGACGCTGGCCCGCAAGGCCGCCGAGCAGCTGCCGCCGGACGTCACCCAGCGCTGGATCGACCTGGCCGAGCATCCGCTCCCCGACTTCGAGGACCTGCGCCACGACAGCGACCACGTCCGCCCCGGGAGCGGCCCCACGGCCCTGCTCCTGGACGCGACGCTGGCGGCCACCGATCTCGTGATCGCCTCACCGCTGTACTGGTACGCGGTCTCCGCCTCCACCAAGCGCTACCTGGACCACTGGTCGGGCTGGCTGCGCACCCCGGGCGTCGACTTCAAGAAGACCCTCGCCGGGCGCACCCTGTGGGGCGTGACCGCGCTCGCGCACGAGGAGGGCGAGGTCGCCGACCCACTGGTGGGCACCCTCAACAACTCGGCCGCGTACCTGGGTATGCGGTTCGGCGGCGTCCTGCTGGGCAACGGCAGCAAGCCCGGCGACGTGCTCAAGGACGAGCGGGCCCTGCGCGAGGCCAAGACGTTCTTCGCACGGGAGGCCCCGCTCGCCGCGTTCCCGTACGAGCGCTAGGGCCTGTCCGGCGGATCAGGCGGTGATGTCCTTCGCCGTGAAGCGCGCCCATGCCGCCGAGCCGAACACGGCCGCGTACAGCGCCTGGATCTCCAGGTTCTTGATCAGGTCGGTCCAGTAGACCGGTTCGCGCATCAGGTCGGCGAAGGACAGCCACTGGTGGGAGAAGAAGTACGGCTGGATCGCGTGCAGCTGCGGGATCTGGTCGAGGATCTGGACCGTGATCAGTAGCCCCACCGTGGTCGCCATCGCCGCGATGCCGCTGCCGGTGAGCGTCGAGACGAACAGGCCGAGCGCGGCGATCCCGAGCAGCGAGGCCGCCACGACCAGGGCGATGAGGAAGGCCCGCCACAGACCGTCCGCGAAGCTGATGTGCGTACCGGAGATGGTGACCAGGTCACCGAGCGGGAAGAGGATCGCGCCGGTGATCAACGCCGAGACCGCCACGGTCAGCGTCGCGACGAGGCAGAACGCCATGGTCGTCGCGTACTTGGTGAGCAGCAGGCGGGTGCGGCCCGCGGGGGCGACCAGCAGATAGCGGAGCGTTCCGGCGTTCGCCTCGCCCGCGATCGCGTCGCCCGCGATCACCCCGACCGACATCGGCAGGAAGAACGGCAGGGTCGCCGCCAGCGAGGTGAAGACCAGGAACAGTCCGTTGTTCGTGATCTGCGCGATGAACGCCGGGCCGCCGCCCTCGCCGCCCCCGCCGATCCCCGAACCGTCGCTCGTCTCGATCCTCACGGCGACGCCGATGAGGATCGGCACCCCGGTCAGGACCGCGAGCAGGGCGAGCGTGCGCCAGCGGCGGAAGGTGGTGGTCAGCTCGGAGCGCAGCAGCCCCAGGGTCCACAGCGCACGGACCGGCGCCGGTGCAGGGGCGGCCGCGGGTGCCGCCGTGTCAGCCCGCGACATCGAAGCCCTCCCCGGTCAGGGCGACGAACGCGTCCTCCAGGGACGCCCGCTCGACGCCGAACCCGCGCACCCGCACGCCCGCCGCCACGAGGGCCGCGGTGAGATCCGCGAGGTCCGTCTCCGGGGGCGGCGGCTCGGCCGTCACCCGGTCGCCCGCCACCGCCAGGACCGTGATGCCGTGCTCCTTCAGTACGCGGCCGGCGTCCGCCGGGTCCGGAGTGGTGACGGTGAGCGTGCCCCGGGCGCCCGCCGCGAGTTCGGCGACCGGGCCCTGGGTGATGAGCCTGCCCTGCGCCATCACGGCCGCGTGGGTGCAGACCTGCTCGATCTCGTCGAGGAGGTGCGAGGAGAGGAAGACGGTGGTGCCGTCCGAGGCCAGCTCCCGCACCAGGGTTCTGATCTCGCGCATGCCCTGCGGGTCCAGGCCGTTCGTCGGCTCGTCCAGGACGAGCAGCCGTCGTGGCTGGAGCAGGGCGGCCGCGAGGCCCAGGCGCTGCTTCATGCCGAGCGAGTACGCCTTCGCCTTCTTGGCCGCGGCGGCGGTCAGCCCCACCCGGTCCAGGGCCTGCGCGACGCGCGTCCTACGGGTGCGCGGGTCGGCGGTGGGGTCCGCCGAGTCGTAGCGCAGCAGATTGTCCCGGCCGGACAGGAACCCGTACAGGGCGGGCCCCTCGATCAGCGCGCCCACATGCGGCAGCACGCTGCGCACCGCGCGCGGCATGGGGCTGCCGAGCACCCGGGCGGTGCCGGCCGTCGGTTCGATGAGGCCCATCAGCATGCGGATGGTGGTGGTCTTGCCCGAGCCGTTCGGCCCGAGGAAGCCGAAGACGGCGCCCTCCGGGACGGTCAGGCTGAGCCGGTCGACGGCCAACTGGCCACCGCGGTACCGCTTGGTGAGCTCCCGGGTCTCGATCACCGAGACGGCCGGGCCGGCCGACGCCGCCATACCCCTCCTCGCATGCCGGACGGTGAGGGGGCGGTGCGCACCGCCCCCTCACCGTCGCTGTCCTTCGTCGGCCCCGGGCTCAGCCCGCGTCGGCCGCCTTCACCAGCGCGTCCTTGGTGACCGCTCCGGCGTAGACCTTGCCGTCCTGCGTGACCAGGACGTTGACCAGGCGCGTCGAGTAGACCGTGCCCGAGCCGAAGTCGCCCTTCACCTGGTCCCCGAGGGAGCTGAGGAACTTCTGGGCGTCACCCGGCATGTCGGCGGTGCCCGCACCCGAGGCCAGGCCCGCCGCGTCCTTCGGCAGCTTCAGCTCGGCGATCGAGGTCCAGCCCTTGCCGACCACCGTCAGCCCGTCGAGCCCGTCGAGGCCTTCCGCGCCCTTGAACTCCTCGTGCCCCTTCGCCGCCCGGTCCCCGGCCGCCGGCTTGTCGGCCTCGGTGACCTTGGTGCCCTTCGCCGGCTTGAAGTCGAAGGTGGAGGCGGCGGGCTTGCCGAAGTCGACGCTGGTGAAGCCCGCGTCCACGACGGCCGCGCCGCCGCTCGCCGGGGTCAGCGTGAACTTCAGCGGCGTACCGGTCTTCGCGTCCACGGACACCGTGACCGCGCCGACCGTCGAACCGGACTGCTTGGGCTTGATCTGCAACCGGTACGCGTCCCGGCCCGCGACCTGCGCCGTGCCGTCGACGGTGACCGACGTGGTGTCGCCGGACGCCTTGAGGATCCGGTCGGTCAGCTCCTTGGGCGTGGCGGGCACCTCGGACCCGCGCTGCTTCTTCTGGTCCTTGCCCGAGGGGCTGTCCGCGGTGGCGTGGTACGCCTCGTCGGACGCGCTGTCGTAGGCCCACAGGTCGTCGCCGTTGTGGATCACGCTGTACTCGGACGCGCTGTCGAGCACCGACAGCTTCTGCCGGTCCTGGCCGTCCGCGGCGACCCGCAGCGTGTGGGTGCCGCTCGCCAGCTCGGTCAGCTTCTCCTTGGGATCGGCCGACGAGGAGCCCTTGTCGCCGCTCCCGCCGCCGAACGTGGACGCGGCGCCGCCCAGCGAGGGCAGCCCCAGATCCGTGTGGATCTTGACGGTGCCGGACATCTGTTCGGTGTCCGACGCGGCGATCTTCTCGATGAGCTGCTGGGCGGTGACCTTCGGCAGGTCCGGATCGCCGGAGTCGGCGAGCGCCGGGACCAGCCCGATCGCCGCCGCGGCCACCCCCACCACGGCCACGGGGACCGCGTACCGGACGGCTTTGCGGCGTACGGCGCTCTGGCCGGCGCCCTGACTGTCTTCCGTGTCGTACGGTGCCATGTCTGTTGCCCTACCTCCGTGATCGGCGGCGGCGTCCACCCCAAGCCGCCATTCTCACCCGAATTGGTCGGGAGTGGTGTACTCAATCTGACCAAACCGGCCACACGGAGGCGTCAGCCCGCGGGATCAACTCCGCGTACACCTACGGGATGACACGGAGGGGCCGACCCTCGGGTGTGACCTGCGTCACACTCGGCTCGACCCCTCTGCCGCGACCGTCCTAACCGGCGCGGTGCACCACCGCGTCGCACAGCTCCACCAGCGCCGCCTTCGCCTCGCACTCCGGGAGCGGGGCGAGCGCCGAGCGGGCGTCCTCCGCGTACCGGACGGTGTCCCTGCGGGCCTGCTCAAGGGCCGGGTGGGCGCGCAGCCGGGAGACGGCCTCGGCGAGCCGGTCGTCGTCGGAGAGGTCGCCGTCGAGCAGCTCGACGAGCTCCCTGTCCTCCGCGAGGCCCAGGCGCTCCGCGCGCTCGCGCAGCCGCAGCACCGGCAGCGTGGGGATGCCCTCCCGCAGATCGGTGCCCGGGGTCTTGCCGGACTCGTGCGAGTCCGAGGCGATGTCGAGCACGTCGTCGGCGAGCTGGAAGGCGACGCCGAGCCGCTCCCCGTACTGCGTCAGGACATCCACGACGGTCTCGTCGGCGCCGGACATCATGGCGCCGAAGCGGCAGGCCACGGCGACCAGCGAGCCGGTCTTGCCGCCGAGCACGTCCAGGTAGTGGTCGACCGGGTCGCGTCCGTCGGACGGGCCCGCCGTCTCCAGGATCTGGCCGGTGACCAGGCGCTCGAACGCCTCCGCCTGGATGCGGACGGCGTCCGGGCCGAGGTCGGCGAGGATGTGCGACGCGCGCGCGAAGAGGAAGTCCCCGGTGAGCACGGCCACCGAGTTGCCCCAGCGGGTGTTGGCGCTGGGCACCCCGCGGCGCACGTCCGCCTCGTCCATCACGTCGTCGTGGTAGAGCGTCGCGAGGTGCGTGAGCTCGACGACGACGGCGGAGGGCACGATGCCCGGCGCGTACGGGTCGCCGAACTGGGCGGCGAGCGCCACGAGCAGCGGCCGGAACCGCTTGCCCCCGGCGCGGACCAGGTGCTGGGCGGCCTCCGTGATGAAGGGAACCTCGCTCTTGGTGGCTTCGAGCAGTCCTTCCTCGACAGCCGCCAATCCGGCCTGGACATCGGCTTCGAGAGCCGGGTCCCTCACGCTGAGACCGAAAGTCCCGACGACGGTCACGAGTGGGTCTCCTGTCTGCTGACGATCACGACGATCACATGGCGAAACTCGGTCGATCTCGGCCGGTCTCCCGACCGGTCCCGACGGCGCTCCCGACCTCGCTCGCAACGTCGCTCCCGGCTTCGATCTCGATCGATCATTCGGTCGATGACGCGGATTGTCGATGTGTCGCTGCCATCACCCAAGTCAGCGTATCCGGTCGCGTTTCGATCACAGGGGGCACCTGCCCGTGCAACCCAGATCGAGCGGGTCCCAGACACCCCCGGTATGTTCTTGATCAGCCGATACGACCGGGAGTACGCCACTTGTCCCGCACCGCCACCGACCCCGACAGCGGGGCCGACCAGCCGCCGCCGGGCGACGACACCGCCTTCTTCGGGCAGCCGCGCGGGCTGCTCACCCTGTCGGGCCTGGAGGTCTGGGAACGCTTCTCGTTCCTGGGCATGCAGGCCATTCTCGTCCTGTTCTTCGCCGACACCGTCGCACACGGCGGCATGGGCATGGACCCCGGCACGGCCGCGTCGGTCTCGGCCGCGTACGGCACGCTGGTCTATCTGGTGTCCGTCGCGGGCGGCTGGCTCGCCGACCGGATCCTCGGTTCCTACCGGGCCGTGCTGTGGGGCGGCATCCTGATCGCCTGCGGCCACTACTCCATGGCGGTACCGACCGCCACGATGACCTGGGTGGGCCTGGGCCTGATCAGCGCCGGCACCGGCCTGCTCAAGCCGAACGTCGCCTCCATGGTCGGCAAGCTCTACCGCACCGACGACGAGCGCCGTGACGCCGGCTTCGCGCTGTACTACATGGGCATCAACATCGGCGCGTTCGCCGGTCCGCTGATCACCGGCTGGCTCGGTGACCACAAGGGCTGGCACTGGGGCTTCTCCGCGGCCGCGGTCGGCATGACCTTCGGCCTGATCCAGTACGTGGCCGGCCGCCGTCACCTGGCCGGGCGCAAGGCCACCGCCGAGTACCGGCTCCCCGACGACGCGCTGCGCCGGGCGATCCGCACGATGGCCGTCGGCGCCGTCGTCGTCGCCGCGCTCGCCGCGATCCTCGCGGTGGCGGGCTGGCTCACCATGGACCGCTTCGTCGATCTGCTGACGATCGTCTCGGTGATCGCGCCGGTCGTGTACTTCGTGGTGATGTTCCGGAGCCCGCGGGTCACGGCGGAGGAACGCGGACGGCTCAGGCCCTACGTGGTCCTCTTCCTGGCCTCCGTCGCCTTCAACTTCATCCTGTTCCAGGCCTACTCCACGATGATGCTGCTGGCCTCGACGAACGCCCGGACCGAGATCTTCGGCTTCCACTTCCCCGCCAGCTGGTACGCCTCCGCGCTCGGCGCCTTCGAGGTGGCGCTCGCGCCCGTCGTGGCCACCGTGTGGGCGCGGATGGGCCCGCGCCAGCCGCACGCCTCCAACAAGATCGCCATCGGCGTGATCCTCGGCGGCCTGTCCTTCCTCCTCATGGTGCTGCCCACGTCCGGGCACAGCGACGACACGTACCTGATGTCCGTCTGGTGGATCGTCGGCTCGTACCTGCTGCTCGGCCTCGGCGACATCCTGCTGGAGACGTCGGGCATGTCGGCGACCACGAAGCTCGCCCCGAAGGCCTTCGCCAGCCAGACGATGTCGCTCTGGTTCCTCTCCCTCGCCCTCGCCAACGGCATCCAGGCACAGACCGTGAAGCTCTACGGCGAGGTCTCCAACCCCGCGTACTTCGGCGTCAACGGCGCCATCGCCGTGGCGGTCGGCGTCGCCGTGATCGCCCTGGCGCCGTGGCTGCGGCGCACCATGCACCCCGTTCACTGAGGTATTCCCATGAGCCCTGCTTCTCCCCGCATCCAGACCGAGTTCCCCTACGGCACGACCCGCGAGGACCTCCGGGTACCCCTCTCCGACGGGACGACGCTCTTCGCCCGCGTCTGGCGCCCGGTCACCGACGAACCGGTTCCGGTGCTCCTCGAATATCTCCCGTACCGCCTCTCCGACTGGACGGCGCCGCGCGACTGGCAGCGCCACCCCTGGTACGCGGGCCACGGCTACGCCTCCGTACGCGTCGACGTGCGCGGCCACGGCAACTCCGAGGGCCTGCCGGGCGACGAGTACGACGCCCAGGAACTCAGCGACGGCGTCGAGGTCGTCAACTGGCTGGCCGAGCAGCCCTGGTCGTCCGGCAAGGTCGGCATGTTCGGCATCTCCTGGGGCGGCTTCAACTCCCTCCAGATCGCGGCCCTGGCCCCCGAACCGCTGAAGGCGATCGTCACGGTCTGCTCCACGGACGACCGCTACGACAACGACGTGCACTACACCGGTGGTTCAGTCCTCGCCGTCGACATGCACGCCTGGGCCGCCACCATGCTGGCGTTCGTCTCGCGTCCGCCGGACCCGCAGTTCGTCGGCGACGGCTGGCGCCGGATGTGGACCGAGCGCCTCGAAGCCGTCGACCCGTTCATCCACACCTGGCTGAAGCACCAGACCCGCGACGACTACTGGCGGCACGGCAGCGTCTGCGAGGACTACTCGGCGATCAAGGCCGGCGTCCTCGCGGTCGGCGGCTGGCACGACCCGTACCGCGACACGGTGCTGCGGCTGGTCGAGAACCTCCCCGACGGCCAGGTGCGCGGTCTGATCGGCCCGTGGTCGCACCAGTACCCGGACCGCGGCCTGCCGCCGGGCCCCGCGATCGGCTTCCTCCAGGAGACGCTGCGCTGGTGGGACCACTGGCTGAAGGGCGAGGACACCGGGGTCATGTCCGAGCCGAAACTCCGCTCGTACATCAGCGACTCGCACCCGCCCGCGACCGTCTACGACGAACTGCCCGGCCACTGGGTCGGCGACCCGTCCTGGCCGTCCCCGAACGTCACCCCCGTGAGTTACGCGCTTCAGGGCTCCCCCGTCCTCGTCCGCTCCCCGCAGCACACGGGCCTCGACGCGGGCCGCTTCTTCCCGTTCGGCAACGACGCCGACCTGCCGCCCGACCAGCGCGACGAGGACGCCAAGAGCGCCTGCTTCGAGTTCGAGGTGCCGCAGGACGTCCAGGTGCTCGGCCGTCCCCGCGTCACCCTGCGGGTGACGTCCGACGCCTCGCGCGGGCAGATCGTGGCGCGGCTGTGCGACATCGCGCCGGACGGCTCGTCGACCCTGGTGACGCGCGGCGTCCTCAACCTGTCGTCCCGGCACGGCCGCGCGGCGAACGTGCCGTGGCTGCCCGGCTCGACCGAGGACGTCACCTTCGAGCTGAACGGCATCGGCCACGCCTTCCCGGCCGGCCACCGCATCCGGCTCGCGCTCTCGTCGGCGTACTGGCCGTGGGTGTGGCCGCAGGCCGGTTCGCAGGCCGGGTTCACGCTGAACCCGGTCGGCAGCACGCTGGAACTCCCGGTCAGGTCGGCCGAACCGGGCGGCACCATCGGCTTCGAGCCCCCGGAGCAGTCCCCGCCCCTCGGCGTCGTCTACCCGGCATCCCTGGAGGAGCAGCGCCCCGAGCGGCTCGCCGTCCGGGACGTCGCCAAGGGCGAGTGGAAGCTGGAGGTCGACCCGCGCTACGGCGGCACGCGCGTCTACCCGGACGGCCTGGAGTTCACCGAGGACGCGCTGGAGACGTACATCGTCCAGGAGGACGACCCGCTCTCCGCCCGCACCCGCTCCGACTGGTCGATCCGGCTGCACCGGCCGGACATGGCGTGGGACGCGACGGTGCAGACGCGGTCCGAGATCTCGTGCACGGCGACCGAGTTCCTCACGTCGAGCGAGGTGGTGTGCCGGGACGGCGGCGAGATCGTGTTCCACCGGACGTGGGAGGAGCGCATTCCGCGCACGGCGGGGTGATGTGTTCGGCTGCGGGCCCGGTGGGGGCTGGTCGCGCAGTTCCCCGCGCCCCTAAAACCAGTTTCCACGCGCGGCTCTCGTCGTGGCCGGTCGCGCAGTTCCCCGCGCCCCTGAGATGCGCACTTCGTGCGGCATCTCATCGACGAAGCTGCGCGCAGCGCATGCTTCAGGGGCGCGGGGAACTGCGCGAGAAGCGGCCACCGGCCCGCGCACGACCGACAACCCGATAAGGGGCGCGGGGAACTGCGCGACCAGCCCCCACCGGCCCGCAGCCGGACGACAGCCCGGAGCCGGCGCGGCTCAGCCGAAGAGGCGCTCCAGGACGACGGCCACCCCGTCCTCCTCGTTCGACGTGGTGACCTCGTCGGCGACGGCCTTCAGCTCGGGGTGGGCGTTGGCCATGGCCACGCCACGGGCGGCCCAGCCGAACATCGGTACGTCGTTGGGCATGTCCCCGAAGGCGATGGTGTCGCCGGGACCCACCCCCGCCCGCTCGGCCGCGAGTTCGAGCCCGGTCGCCTTGGTCACGCCGCGCGGCTGGAGTTCGACGGTGCCGGGCCCCGACATGGTGACGGTGGCGAGCGGGCCGACCGCCGCCCGCGCCACGGCGGCCAGTTCGTCGTCGGCCAGCGAAAAATGGCGCAGAAGCACCTTGCTGATCGGCTCCGCCCACAGGTCCGCCCGCCGGTGCACCCGCACGGCGGGCAGCGTCGGATGCGGCATCAGGTAGCCGGGCTCGATCAGCGTGAGCCCGTCCACCCCGTCCTGGTCCACGGCCGCGTACACCTGCCCGACCTCGGCCTCGATCTTCCCGAGCGCCTGCTCGGCCAGCTCCCGGTCGAGGGTGAGCGACCACAGCAGCCGGTCGTGCGCCGCGTCGTACAACTGCGCGCCCTGCGCACACACCGCGAGCCCCGCCCCGCCGAGATCGCTGAGCAGCGGCTGCACCCGGGGTGCGGGCCGCCCGGTGACCACGATGTGCCGGGCCCCCGCCGCGGCGGCCCGCGTGAGGGCGTCCCGCGTTCGGTCGGAGACGGTGTCGTCCCCTCGCAGCAGCGTGCCGTCCAGGTCAGTGGCGATAAGTGCATATGCGGGTGCGGGCATGATCCGAAGAATACGGACCGACGGCACCAGGGACCCGACGCGTACCGGCCGCCCTTGCGCCGATCGACCGGCCCGGGCAGCGGTGACCGTCTTGTCATCTCTTCGGGTCAGTGTGCGGTCACCGGATGACGCGCTCCGATCGGCCGGCCCGGTTCCGGAAACGGCGGCTACCCGTGCCGTGCCGCGAGATGCCCGGCCAGCCGCGGCGAGGCGAACTCCGTGCCGCACACGAACCGCATCACCGGACCGTACGACGACCCGCCGAGCATGCCGGTGAAGTACAGGCCGGGAACCGACGACACGTATCCGGGGCCGAGCCGCGGTGTCCCCCGGCTGGCCGAGAGCCGCGTGCGCAGGCCGTCGCCGAGGAACGGCATCGCCGCCAGGTCCACCCGGTATCCCGTCGCCGCGATGACATGGTCCGCGCCCAGCTCCTCGCGCCGCCCGCCGTGCGTGCGCACCTGTACCACCGGCGCACCGTCCGCCACCGTCACCCGCTGCACCGCCGCGACCTCGCGCACGGTCACCTTGCCCTCGAACCGCTCCCTCAGCCACCACGCACCGAGCGGACCGAGCACCCGCTTGACCAGGTAGTGCCTCACCCCGGGCGGCAGTTGGCGGTACTGGTGCGGGTAGTACGTGAGCGCGTACAGCGACCAGGCGTTGCCGAACGGCGTCGCCGGGCGCAGCCGCGACTGCTCCCAGGGCGGCGCCCCGAACCGCACCCGGCCCTGACCGCGCGCCACGACCCGCACGCTCGCCCCGGCCTCGGCCGCCAACGCCGCCGTCTCCAGGGCGGACTGGCCCGCGCCGACGACGATCAGCTCCTTGCCGGAGAACCGCGTCAGGTCGTGGTGCTGGGCGCTGTGCGAGAGCGGGCCCGTGGGCGAGGGCCCGTCCGGCACGGCCGCGGCGAACTCGCGCGGCAGATGCTCCAGACCGGACAGGCCGGAGGCGACGACCACGGCGCGCGCGGTGAACTGCTCGCCCGAGTCCAGCTTCAGCTCGAAGCCCGCGGTGCCGCGCCGGTCGACCGAGACGACCCGCACCCGCTCCAGGCCGGGCACGAGGCGCTGCTGGAACCAGTCGCCGTACGCGACGAAGGTCTCGGCGCTGATCAGGTCCTCGTCGGTGACGAGGCGCCGGACGCCGGCGGCGTCGCAGTAGTCCACGAGATCGTGGCCGTGCTGGGGCGCGTCGATGTTCGACGCGGACGGGACCGACTTGAGGGTCATGCCTTCGGGCATGTGCGAGCGCCAGCTCACCATGGGCTCCCCGAAGACCCTGACAGGAAGGCCGCGCGCCCGCAGGTGCGCGGCGGTGGACAGGCCGTACGGGCCCGCGCCGATGACAGCTACCGGATGGATCACGAAGTCCCCTCCCCGGGACGGCAGTCGAACTGCCACTGCGTCTCTTGCTTCGCGGTACCGCTCGCCGGCCCCGCCCCGCTGGACGGGGATGCCGGTCAGACGGAGGTGCCGGTGGTGCCGCCGCGGCGGTTGGTCCGCCACAGCTGGTAGAGATGCCGGGCGCCCGGACCGACGAACCGGGCCAGCATCGTGAAGAACGGCCGCGGGTCGTCCGCCGCCCACCACGCCAGCTCCGTGCCGCTCGCGCGGGACGGGGCGTGCGGGGTCGTGTAGCCGCTGCGCCGGTACGCGAGCAGGGCCGGCAGGTCGATGTTCTCGACGATGTACCGGTGTCCCGCCCGCTGTTCCCCCTCCGGGACGTCACGGCCGGTGAGTTGCAGATGCATGGCGCGGACGACGTCGACCCCCGCCTCGTTCTCGAAAAGGCGGAACTGGGCGCCCATCCGCGGGTTGAAGTCCAGGAGTTTGTACAGCCCGTCGCGCCGGTCGAAGCGCAGGTCGAGGTCGATGATGCCGGTGAAGCCGATCTGTTTGATGAACCGCGCGGCGAGGTCGAGGAGTTCCGGATTGTCCACGACGTACGCGTGTGCCGTCATGCCCGCGTGCGGGGGCCAGGAGCGGACCTTGACCCCGGTGAACATCGCCCGGGGCTCGGAGTCCTGGTCGAAGTACGCGTGCACGATCCAGTCCTCGGCGTCCTCGCGCGGCAGGTACTCCTGGAGGATCACGCCGGGCCGCTCGCCCCAGTCCCGCGCCAGGTCGCGCAGTCCCTCGGGGGTGGCGATGCGGGTCGTCCCGGCCACCGCGGGGTGCGCGCGGCGGGTGAACGCCTCCCGGTTCTTGGCCACGACCGGAAAGCGGGCCTTCGCCGCGAACTCCTCCAGGTCCGCCCGGCTCTCGGGAAAGGCCGCCGCCGGTGACGGGATCCCGTGCTCCGCGCACAACTCGTGCAGACCCTGCTTGCTGGCGAGGCGCCGCGGCAGCGCCGCCTCGACGGGCGGAAAGAGATATCCCGCGTCGGCCAGCGGGCCCTGGTGCTCGGCGATGAGCACGGCCGCTTCCTCGTCGGTCGGGATCATCACCGCGGGCCGGCCGATCCGCTTCGCGGCTCTGAGCAGCCCCTCGACCAGGCGCTCCGGCGGTTCCGCCCCGGTGGTCCGCCAGGGAAAGGCCCGGTACAGATAGCGGGAGGCCGCGGCCGGCGTGTAGCGGTCCTCGGTGATCGCGTACATGGGGACGCCGAGACGGCCCAGACTGCGGATGGCGCCCACTCCTCCGTGGTGCAGCGGATAGTCGCCGAACTTCACGATGAGGCCCGGCACCTCGCGGTCCACGGCGAACGGCACCCGTCCAGCGTCACTGCGCGCGTCACCGGCTTTTCTGGCCACGGGTCCCCCCACGTGTCCCGATCCCCCTTCGAACCCGGATCCACCCCGTCCGCGTCCGCCGGACATAGACGCTATGACGGAACTGACCGATCCATCAACGGGTCATTCGGACATTGCGAACTCTTTAGACACTGCCCGAACTACCTGCGCCCACGTAACGTGTGGCCCGTCTGTGTGATCCACCCCTGTGACCCACCCCGTGACCCACCCTGTGACCCACCTGGAAAGTGAGGCACGTAGGCATGGCAGCCGCAGCCGCGTCCGAGCACACCCCGCTCGACCCGCTCGACCTCCCCGAAGGCCACCCCTTCGGTTCGCACAACCTCCCTTACGGAGTCTTCAGCCGCGCCGGTGAGAGCCCCCGCGTCGGTGTCCGGCTCGGCGACCACGTCCTGGACGCGGGCGCGGCGGCCGAGTCCCTCGGCTCTCCCCACGGCCCGCTCTTGGCCCGTCCCACGCTCAACCCCCTGCTGGCTGCGGGCCGTTCGACCTGGTCCGACGTGCGCCGCGCGGTGACGGCGTGGGTGACGGACCCGGCCCACCGCGACACGATCCGCCCCCACCTGCACCCGCTCTCCGACGTCACGCTGCACCTCCCCTTCGAGGTCGCGGACTACGTCGACTTCTACGCGTCCGAAAACCACGCCACGAACCTCGGCAAGCTGTTCCGCCCGGACGAGGCGGCCCTGAAGCCCAACTGGAAGCATCTGCCGGTGGGTTACCACGGCCGCGCCGGCACGATCGTCGTCTCCGGCACCGACGTGGTCCGCCCCAGCGGCCAGCGCAAGGGCCCGCAGGACCCGGTCCCGGTCTTCGGCCCGTCGGTCCGTCTCGACATCGAGACCGAGGTCGGTTACGTCGTCGGGGTGCCGTCGCCGCAGGGCACCTCCGTGCCGCTCGCCGCCTACCGTGACCATGTCTTCGGGCTGTGCCTGCTCAACGACTGGTCGGCGCGCGACATCCAGAACTGGGAGACGGTGCCGCTCGGCCCGCACCTCGGCAAGTCCTTCGCGACCTCGATCTCCGCCTGGATCACGCCTCTTGAGGCCCTGGACGCGGCCCGCGTGCCCGCTCCCGAGCGCACGGAGCAGCTCCTCCCCTACCTGGACGACGCCGCCCCCGGGCTGGAGCCGGCGGGCTACGACCTGCACATCACGGTCGCGCTCAACGGCGACGTCGTCTCCGAGCCGCCCTTTTCCGGCATGTACTGGACCGGCGCGCAGATGCTGGCCCACATGACGGTCAACGGCGCCTCCTTGCGCACCGGTGACCTCTACGGCTCCGGCACCGTCAGCGGCGCCGGCGACCATGAGCGGGGCTCCCTGATCGAGCTGACCTGGAACGGGCAGCGTCCGCTGAAGCTCTCCGAGGGTGAGCGGGGTTTCCTGGCGGACGGCGACGTGGTGACGATGACCGCCTGGGCCCCCGGCCCCGCCGGCACCCGGGTAGCCCTGGGCGAGGTAACGGGCCGCATCGTGGCCCAGCCGTAGCGTCTGCCCCACGGGGCTTCCTCGCGACCTGCGGCCCGGTGGCCGCTTCTCGCGCAGTTCCCCGCGCCCCCGAGGCAGGCGCTGCGCGCCGCCTCCCCTTGATGGAGACAGCGCACGAAGTGCGCATCTCCAGGGGCGCGGGGAACTGCGCGACCAGCCACGACGAAAGCCGCACCCGAAAACCCGCCCACCGTCAGCCGGCAGCGACCGTCACCAGTCGACATCCTCCGGCTCGGGCTCCGGCCCGAAATCAGGCTCAGGACCGGGGTCGAACTCCGGCACGCGCTCGACGGAACCCCCACCGTCGAGCCCGGCCAGAACCTCAAGCACCCCCGGCCCCCACGTGGCCAACTTCTTCTCCCCGACCCCGCCGAGCGTCCCCAACTGCCCCAACGACGTGGGCCGCTGAAGAGCGATCTCCCGGAGCGTGGCGTCATGGAAGATCACATACGCCGGCACCCCGTTCTCCTTGGCCTGCGCCCCGCGCCAGGCCCGCAGCGCCTCGAAGACGGGCAGCAGCTCGGCGGGCAGATCGGCCGCGACGGTCTTGGCCTTGCGCTCCCGCGAGCCAGAGCCCGACCCCGACCCCGACCGGGAAGCCGCCGGCTTCGGCGCTTCCTTGCGCAGCCGTACCTCACGCTCCCGCCCGAGCACACTCCCGCTCTCCTCGGTGAGGACGAGCGTCCCGAACTCGCCCTCGACCGCGACGAGCCCCTGCGCGAGCAACTGCCGCACCACACCGCGCCATTCGTTCTCGGTCAGCTCCTCGCCGATGCCGAAGACGGACAGCTGGTCGTGGTCGAACTGGATGACCTTGGCGCTGCGCTTACCGAGCAGGATGTCGATGATCTGCCCCGCGCCGAACTTCTGCCGCCGCTCCCGGTCGAGCCGCACCACGGTGGACAGGATCTTCTGCGCGGCGACCGTGCCGTCCCAGGTCTCGGGCGGGGTGAGGCAGGTGTCGCAGTTTCCGCACGCGGCCGATGCCTCCTGGCCGAAGTACGTCAGGAGCTGGGCCCGCCGGCACTGCGCGGTCTCGCAGAGCGCCAGCATCGAGTCCAGGTGGGAGGAGGCCCGGCGGCGGAACGCCTCGTCGCCCTCCCCCATGTTGATCAGCTTGCGCTGCTGCACCACGTCCTGGAGCCCGTACGCCATCCACGCCGTGGACGCGAGGCCGTCGCGGCCCGCGCGGCCGGTCTCCTGGTAGTACCCCTCGACGGACTTCGGCAGGTCGAGGTGGGCCACGAACCGTACGTCCGGCTTGTCGATGCCCATGCCGAACGCGATGGTCGCGCAGACGACGAGGCCCTCCTCGCGCAGGAAGCGGGACTGGTGCGCCGCGCGCGTCCCCGCGTCGAGGCCCGCGTGGTAGGGCACCGCCTCGATCCCGTTCCTGCTGAGGAACTCGGCGGTGGCCTCCACGGACTTGCGCGACAGGCAGTACACGATGCCCGCGTCGCCCTCGTGCTCCTGCTTGAGGAAGGTCAGCAGCTGCTTCTTCGGCTCGGCCTTGGGCACGATCCGGTACTGGATGTTGGGCCGGTCGAAGCTGGCCACGAAGTGCCGGGCCCGCGGCATGCCGAGGCTCTGGGTGATCTCCTGGTGCGTGGCGTGCGTCGCGGTCGCCGTGAGGGCGATGCGCGGCACGTCGGGCCACCGCTCGCCGAGCACGGACAGGGCCCGGTACTCGGGCCGGAAGTCGTGCCCCCACTGGGCCACACAGTGCGCCTCGTCGATCGCGAAGACGGAGATCTTGCCGCGCGAGAGGAGGTCGAGGGTGCTGTCGAGGCGGAGCCGCTCCGGCGCGAGGTAGATCACGTCCAGCTCGCCGGCCAGGAACTCGGCCTCGACGGTGCGCCGCTCGTGGAAGTCCTGCGTCGAGTTCATGAACCCGGCGCGCACGCCGAGCGCCCGCAGCGCGTCCACCTGGTCCTGCATGAGCGCGATCAGCGGCGAGACGACGACCCCGGTGCCGGGTCTGACCATGGCCGGGATCTGATAGCAGAGGGACTTGCCGCCACCGGTGGGCATCAGGACGACGGCGTCACCGCCCGCCACGACGTGCTCGATGATCGCTTCCTGCTCACCGCGGAATGCGTCGTACCCGAAGACGCGGTGGAGCGTGGCAAGGGCCTCGCTCTCCGTACCCGCGGCGCCCTCGCGCTCCGTCACCTCGCTCATACCCTCTGTCCCGTCCATCGTCCGACTGCTCCCGCCACGATAGGGGTCCGCACCGACAACCCCGAAAGTTATCCACAGGCTCAGGACACCCGCCGCGGAAACGGAGGTGCCCGGCACCCCTCCCAGGGCGCCGGGCACCGGCTCACGCGTACGGGACGGCGTTACCGGACGAACACTCCGGCCTGGCTCGCCAGGTCCAGGAAGTACTGCGGCGCGAGCCCCAGCACAATCGTGACCGCCACGCCCACGGCGATCGTCGTCATGGTCAGCGGCGACGGCACGGCCACGGTCGGCCCGTCCGCCTTCGGCTCGCTGAAGAACATGAGGACGATCACGCGGATGTAGAAGAACGCGGCGATCGCCGAGGAGATCACACCGACCACGACCAGCGCGCCCGCGCCGCCTTCGGCCGCCGCCTTGAACACGGCGAACTTCCCGGCGAAGCCGGAGGTGAGCGGGATACCGGCGAAGGCCAGCAGGAACACGGCGAAGACCGCCGCGACCAGCGGCGAGCGCCGGCCGAGGCCCGCCCACTTCGACAGGTGCGTCGCCTCGCCGCCCGCGTCGCGCACCAGCGTCACCACGGCGAAGGCGCCGATGGTCACGAAGGAGTACGCGCCCAGGTAGAACAGCACCGACGAGACGCCCTCGGGCGTCGTCGCGATCACACCGGCCAGGATGAACCCGGCGTGCGCGATCGACGAGTACGCGAGGAGCCGCTTGATGTCGGTCTGGGTGATCGCGACGATCGCGCCGACGAGCATCGTGACGATGGCGACGGCCCACATGACCGGCCGCCAGTCCCAGCGAAGGCCGGGCAGGACCACGTACAGCAGGCGCAGCAGCGCACCGAAGGCGGCCACCTTGGTCGCCGCCGCCATGAAGCCGGTGACGGGCGTCGGAGCGCCCTGGTAGACGTCCGGCGTCCACATGTGGAACGGGACGGCGCCGACCTTGAACAGCAGGCCCATGACGACGAGCGCGACGCCGATCAGCAGCAGCGCGTCGTTGCCCATCGTGTCGGCGAGGGCCGGGTCGATGGTGGCGACCGACCCGTCGACGACGCTCGCGACGGTGGCGTACGAGACCGAGCCCGCGTAGCCGTAGAGCAGCGCGATGCCGAACAGGGTGAACGCGGATGCGAAGGCGCCGAGCAGGAAGTACTTGACCGCGGCCTCCTGCGACACGAGCCGCTTGCGGCGGGCCACGGCGCACAGCAGGTACAGCGGGAGCGAGAAGACTTCCAGGGCGATGAAGAGCGTCAGCAGGTCGTTCGCCGCGGGGAAGACCAGCATGCCGCCGATCGCGAAGAGCGCGAGCGGGAACACCTCGGTCGTCGCGAACCCGGCCTTGACGGCGGCCTGTTCACTCTCGCTGCCGGGGACGGACGCGGCCTGCGCGGCGAAGGAGTCGACGCGGTTGCCGTGCGCCTCCGGGTCGAGCCGCCGCTCGGCGAACGTGAAGATCGAGACCAGACCGGCCAGCAGGATGGTGCCTTGGAGGAAGAGGGCCGGGCCGTCGACGGCGATCGCGCCCATGGCCGCGATGTGCGCCTTGGTCGTCCCGTACCCGCCGGCCGCGAGGCCGACGACCGCGGCGAAGGCCGCCGCGAGGGCCACGACCGACAGGAACACCTGGACGTAGTAACGGGACTTACGCGGCACGAACGCCTCGACCAGGATCCCCAGGACGGCGGCACCGATGACGATCAAGGTCGGGGACAATTGCCCGTATTCGATCTTCGGTGCGTCGATCTTGGAGATCGGGTCGGCCGCCGTTGCCCACAGGCTGTGGACGACTGGAGCACTCACCAGGGAACTCACTTGTGAGCCGCCTCCACTTCCGGCTTCGGGTCCTTCTTGTGGACGTCGGACATGGTGTGCTTGACCGCCGGGTTCACCAGCTCGGTCAGCGGCTTCGGGTAGACACCCAGGAAGATCAGTACGGCGATCAGGGGGACGACGACGGTCAGCTCGCGCGCCTTCAGGTCGGCGATGCCCTCGTTCGACGGCTTCACCGGGCCGGTCATGGTGCGCTGGTAGAGGACCAGCGTGTAGAGCGCGGCCAGCACGATGCCGATCGTGGCGATGATGCCGATGACCGGATAGCGCGAGAACGTGCCGACCAGGACCAGGAATTCACTCACGAACGGGGCCAGGCCCGGCAGTGAGAGCGTCGCCAGACCGCCGATCAGGAACGTGCCGGCGAGCACCGGGGCGACCTTCTGCACGCCGCCGTAGTCGGCGATGAGCCGCGAGCCGCGCCGCGAGATCAGGAACCCGGCGACGAGCATCAACGCGGCTGTGGAAATACCGTGGTTGACCATGTAGAGCGTCGCGCCGGACTGGCCCTGGCTGGTCATCGCGAAGATGCCCAGGATGATGAAGCCGAAGTGCGAGATCGACGCGTACGCGACCAGCCGCTTGATGTCCCGCTGGCCGACCGCGAGCAGCGCGCCGTAGACGATGCTGATGAGCGCCAGTACGAGGATCACCGGCGTCGCCCACTTACTGGCCTCCGGGAACAGCTGGAGGCAGAAGCGGAGCATCGCGAAGGTGCCGACCTTGTCGACGACCGCCGTGATCAGTACGGCGACCGGGGCCGTGGCCTCGCCCATCGCGTTCGGCAGCCAGGTGTGCAGCGGCCACAGCGGGGCCTTCACCGCGAAGGCGAAGAAGAAGCCGAGGAAGAGCCACCGCTCGGTGCTGGTCGCCATGTCGAGCGAGCCGTTGGCCCGGGCCGCGGCGATCTCCGAGAGCGAGAAGCTCCCGGCGACCACGTACAGACCGATGACGGCCGCCAGCATGATGAGCCCGCCGACCAGGTTGTAGAGGAGGAACTTGACGGCCGCGTACGAGCGTTGGGTCGCGGCCTCCTTCTCGCCGTGCGGTCCCGCGCGGTCCCCGAAGCCACCGATGAGGAAGTACATCGGGATGAGCATGGCCTCGAAGAAGATGTAGAAGAGGAAGACGTCGGTGGCCTCGAAGGAGATGATCACCATCGCCTCGACGAGGAGGATCAGGGCGAAGAAGCCCTGCGTCGGCCGCCACCTCGTGTTCCCGGTCTCCAGCGGGTCCGCGTCGTTCCAGCCCGCGAGGATCACGAACGGGATGAGCAGCGCGGTCAGCGCGATGAGCGCCACCCCGATGCCGTCCACACCCAGCTCGTAGCGGACTCCGAAGTCCCTGATCCAGGAGTGCGATTCGGTCAGTTGGTAGCGCGCGCCCGACGGCTCGAAGCGCACGGCGACCACCGCCGCGACCACCAGCGTCGCGAGCGAGAACAACAGCGCCAGCCACTTGGCCGCCGTGCGCTGCTTCGCAGGTACGGCGGCCGTGGCGATGGCGCCCACGGCCGGCAGTACCGCCGTCGCTGTCAGCAGAGGAAAGGACATCGGTATCAGACCGCCCTCATCAGCAGGGTCGCCGCGACGATGACCGCCGCACCGCCGAACATCGAGACGGCGTACGAGCGCACGTAGCCGTTCTGGAGCTTGCGCAGCCGGCCGGAGAGGCCGCCCACGGAAGCCGCCGTGCCGTTCACCACTCCGTCGACCAGGGTGTGGTCGACGTAGACCAGGGAGCGCGTGAGGTGCTCGCCGCCGCGGACCAGGACCACATGGTTGAAGTCGTCCTGGAGCAGGTCCCGGCGGGCCGCCCGCGTGAGCAGCGAACCGCGCGGGGCGACGACCGGGACCTCCCGGCGCGCGTACAGCGCCCAGGCCAGGCCCACACCGATCACCAGGCAGACCATGGTGGCCCCGGTGACCACGCCCGCGCTGATCGGCGCATCTCCGTGGTCGTGACCGGTGACCGGCTCCAGCCAGTGCAGGAAGCGGTCGCCGATCGAGAAGAAGCCACCGGCGAAGACCGAGCCGATCGCGAGCACGATCATCGGGATCGTCATGGACGACGGCGACTCGTGCGGGTGCGGCTCGTGGCCCTCGGCATCCGGCTGCCAGCGCTTCTCACCGAAGAAGGTCATGATCATCACGCGGGTCATGTAGAACGCGGTGATGGCCGCGCCGAGCAGGGCGACGGAGCCGAGGATCCAGCCCTCGGTGCCCCCCTTCGCGAACGCCGCCTCGATGATCTTGTCCTTGGAGAAGAAGCCGGACAGGCCCGGGAAGCCGATGATGGCCAGGTACCCGAGACCGAACGTCACGAAGGTGACCGGCATGTACTTCCTGAGGGCGCCGTACTTCCGCATGTCGACCTCGTCGTTCATGCCGTGCATGACCGATCCGGCGCCGAGGAAGAGCCCCGCCTTGAAGAAGCCGTGCGTCACCAGGTGCATGATCGCGAAGACGTAGCCGATGGGACCGAGGCCCGCGGCGAGGATCATGTAGCCGATCTGCGACATCGTCGAGCCGGCCAGCGCCTTCTTGATGTCGTCCTTCGCGCAACCGACGATCGCACCGAACATCAGCGTCACCGCGCCGACGATGGTGACGACGAGCTGCGCGTCCGGCGCGCCGTTGAAGATCGCGCCGGAGCGGACGATCAGGTAGACACCCGCGGTCACCATGGTCGCGGCGTGGATGAGGGCCGAGACCGGGGTCGGGCCCTCCATCGCGTCCCCGAGCCAGGACTGCAGCGGCACCTGCGCCGACTTGCCGCACGCGGCGAGCAGCAGCATCAGGCCGATGGCGGTGAGCCTGCCCTCGCTCGTGTCACCGACGCTGTCGAGCACCGGCCCGAAGGCGAACGTCCCGAACGTCGTGAACATCAGCATGATCGCGATGGACAGACCCATGTCACCGACACGGTTGACGATGAACGCCTTCTTGGCGGCGGTGGCCGCGCTGGGCTTGTGCTGCCAGAAGCCGATGAGGAGGTACGAGGCGAGGCCCACGCCCTCCCATCCGACGTAGAGGAGCAGGTAGTTGTCGGCGATGACGAGGAGCAGCATCGCCGCGACGAACAGGTTCAGGTAGCCGAAGAAGCGGCGGCGCCGCTCGTCGTGCTCCATGTAGCCGATCGAGTAGATGTGGATCAGCGTGCCCACACCGGAGATCAGCAGGACGAACGTCATCGACAGCTGGTCCAGCTGGAAGCCGACGTCCGCCTGGAAGCCCTCGACGGGGATCCAGCTGTACAGATGCTGGGTGAGCGTGCGGTCCTCCGGCCCCTTGCCGAGCATGTCGGAGAAGAGCACGACGGCGATGACGAAGGAGACGGCCGCGAGCAGCGTGCCGAGCAGATGACCCACCCGGTCCAACGCCCGCCCGCCGCACAGCAGTACGGCCGCTCCGAGCAGTGGCGCCGCGACGAGCAGCGCAATCAGGTTGTTCACGTTTCCTCCGACCCCTTACAGCTTCATCAGGCTGGCGTCGTCGACCGAGGCCGAGTGGCGGGAACGGAACAGCGACACGATGATCGCGAGCCCCACGACGACCTCCGCGGCGGCGACGACCATCGTGAAGAACGCGATGATCTGGCCGTCGAGATTGCCGTGCATCCGGGAGAACGCGACGAACGCGAGGTTGCACGCGTTCAGCATCAGCTCGATGCACATGAACACGACGATCGCGTTCCGCCTGATGAGGACGCCGGTGGCGCCGATGGTGAACAACAGACAGGCGAGATAGAGGTAGTTGACCGGGTTCACTTCGACGCCTCCTCGCTGCGCTCCAGGCGCTCTGCCGACCGCTGCTCCAGAGCCTTGAGGTCATCGAGCGCCTCACCGGAGACGTCCCGGATCTGGCCGCGCTCGCGCAGCGTCTGCATGACCGTGAGCTCCGAGGGGGTGCCGTCGGGCAGCAGGCCCGCGATGTCCACGGCGTTGTGCCGGGCGTAGACACCCGGGGCGGGCAGCGGCGGGAGGTGCTTGCCCTCGCGCACGCGCTGCTCGGACAGCTCCCGCTGGGTCTTGGCCCGCTCGGTGCGCTCGCGGTGCGTGAGCACCATCGCGCCGATGGTCGCGGTGATCAGCAGGGCGCCGGTGATCTCGAAGGCGAAGACGTACTTGGTGAAGATGAGGGTCGCGAGGCCCTCCACGTTCCCGTTCGCGTTCGCCTTGCCCAGGCCGTTGAACTGCGTCAGTGACGCGTTCGCGATGCCTGCGATCAGCAGGATGCCGAAGCCGAGACCGCACGCGGCGGCGAGCCAGCGCTGCCCCTTGATGGTCTCCTTCAGGGAGTCGGCGGCGGTGACGCCGACCAGCATGACCACGAAGAGGAACAGCATCATGATCGCGCCCGTGTAGACGACGATCTGGACGATGCCCAGGAAGTACGCCCCGTTGGCCAGGTAGAAGACCGCCAGGATGATCATGGTTCCGGCCAGGCACAGGGCGCTGTGCACGGCCTTCTTCATCAGGATCGTGCACAGCGCGCCGATGACGGCGACGGTGCCGAGGACCCAGAACTGGAAGGCCTCGCCGGTGGAGGTGGAGTAGGCGGCGGCGAGCTGGGCGCTCATGCTTCCACCTCCTCTGCCTCGACGCCCTCTGCGGCCTTGTCGTCCGCGGAGGGCTTCTCGCCCTTGGAGACCGCCACCTGACGCTCGGTGCCGGGGGCGGCCTCGGTGACCAGGCCCCGGTAGTAGTCCTGCTCGTCCATGCCCGGGTAGATCGCGTGCGGGCTGTCGACCATGGTGTCTTCCAGGCCGGAGAGCAGCTGCTCCTTGGTGTAGATCAGGTTGGCCCGGCTGCTGTCCGCGAGCTCGAACTCGTTCGTCATCGTGAGCGCGCGCGTGGGGCACGCCTCGATGCACAGGCCGCACAGGATGCAGCGGGCGTAGTTGATCTGGTAGACGCGGCCGTACCGCTCGCCCGGGGAGTAGCGCTCCTCCTCGGTGTTGTCCGCGCCCTCCACATAGATGGCGTCCGCCGGGCAGGCCCAGGCGCACAGCTCGCAGCCGACGCACTTCTCCAGGCCGTCCGGATGGCGGTTGAGCTGGTGCCTGCCGTGGAAGCGGGGAGCGGTGGTCTTCTGCTGCTCCGGGTACTGCTCGGTCAGCCGCTTCTTGAACATGGCCTTGAAGGTCACGCCGAAGCCGGCGACCGGATTCATGAACCCGGGGCTGGTGTCCTTCTCGTTCGTCTCGTCAGCCATCGGACGCCTCCTTTCCGTCACGAGCGTCACTCGGTCCGTCACTCGCAGTATCGGGGCCGCCACTGACAATCAACTCCCGCTCATGGCGCGGGCGTCGGCGCGGGACGGGCGGCAGGGCCTGTCCGGGCAGCGGCGGGACGGGGAATCCGCCCGCCATCGGGTCGAAGGCCGCGGGCTCCTCGGCCGCACCGCCCTCGGTGGACTGCTTGGCGCCCCGGTCGCGGAAGATGTCGACGACGAACGACAACAGCAGGAGCACGAGGATGCCGCCGCCGACGTACAGGGCGATGTCGGCGAAGTCGTAGTTCTCGTTGCGCAGCGTGCGCACGGTCGCCACCAGCATCAGCCACACCACGGAGACCGGGATGAGGACCTTCCAGCCGAGCTTCATCAGCTGGTCGTAGCGCACGCGGGGAAGCGTGCCGCGCAGCCAGATGAAGAAGAACAGCAGCAGCTGGACCTTGATGACGAACCAGAGCATCGGCCACCAGCCGTGGTTCGCGCCCTCCCAGAAGGTGGAGATGGGCCAGGGTGCGCGCCAGCCGCCCAGGAAGAGCGTCGTGGACACCGCGGAGACCGTCACCATGTTCACGTACTCGGCGAGCATGAACATCGCGAACTTGATGGACGAGTACTCGGTGTTGAAGCCGCCGACGAGGTCGCCCTCGGACTCCGGCATGTCGAACGGTGCGCGGTTCGTCTCGCCGACCATCGTCACGATGTAGATCAGGAACGACACCGGCAGCAGCACGATGTACCAGCGGTCGTGCTGCTGGGCGACGATCTCCGAGGTCGACATCGAGCCCGAGTACAGGAACACCGAGGCGAACGCGGCGCCCATCGCGATCTCGTACGAGATCATCTGCGCGCAGGACCGCAGGCCGCCGAGCAGCGGGTACGTCGATCCGGACGACCAGCCGGCGAGCACGATGCCGTAGATGCCGACGGAGGCGACCGCGAGGATGTAGAGCATCGCGATCGGCAGGTCGGTGAGCTGCATCGTCGTACGGTGGCCGAAGATCGAGATCTCGTTGCCGGCCGGGCCGAACGGGATGACGGCGATCGCCATGAACGCGGGGATCGCGGCGACGACCGGCGCCAGGACGTAGACGACCTTGTCGGCGCGCTTGACGATCAGGTCTTCCTTCAGCATCAGCTTGATGCCGTCGGCGAGCGACTGGAGCATGCCCCAGGGGCCGTGCCGGTTGGGGCCGATGCGCAGCTGCATCCAGGCGACGACCTTGCGCTCCCACACGATGGAGAACAGCACGGTCACCATCAGGAAGGCGAAGCAGAAGACCGCCTTGACGACGACCAGCCACCACGGGTCGCGGCCGAACATCGACAGGTCTTCGAGCGCGAGCGGGCTCAAGCCCAGGGGACTCATGACTGCACCTCCGGGGCCTCGGCGACGGCCGGGCCGATCTTCACGAGGTCGCCGGGGACGGCGCCGGTGTCCGAAGCGACGCCCCCGCCGACGGAGTTGAGCGGCAGCCAGACGACCCGGTCGGGCATCTCCGTGATCTGCAGGGGGAAGCGGACGCTTCCGGCGGACCCGGTGACAGCCAGCTCGTCGCCGTCCTTGACCCCGGCCTCGGCGGCCGTCGCGGCGGACACGCGCGCGTGGGCGGCGTGCCGGGTGCCGGCGAGCGCCTCGTCGCCGTCCTGGAGGCGGCCCCGGTCGAGCAGCAGCCGGTGCCCGGCGAGCACGGCCTCCCCGGAAGCGGGCCGCGGCAGCACCGCGCCGGTCTCCAGGGGCTCCGTGGCATGCGGGCCGTCCCAGTTGCCCAGCCGGTCCAGCTCACCGCGCGCGGTGCGCAGATCGGGCAGCCCCAGGTGGACGTCCATGGCGTCGGCCAGCATCTGCAGCACGCGCCCGTCGGTCGGGGCGACGCGGCGCGTCATCTGGTCGGGCTTCAGCGCGGCCTCGAACATCCGGGCCCGGCCCTCCCAGTTGAGGAAGGTGCCCGCCTTCTCGGCGACCGCGGCCACCGGAAGGACGACATCGGCGTGGTCGGTGACCTCGCTGGGCCGCTGCTCCAGGGAGACCAGGAAACCGACCTCGTGAAGTGCTTCACGCGCGCGTGCCGGGTCCGGCAGGTCGGCGATCTCGACACCCGCGACCACCAGGGACCGCAGCTCGCCCGTGAGGGCGGCCTCGACGATCTGGCCGGTGTCGCGGCCGTAGCGGTGCGGGAGTTCGGCCACACCCCAGACGCCCGCGACCTCTTCCCGCGCGCGCGGGTCGGTCGCCGGACGGCCGCCGGGCAGCAGCGAGGGGATCGCGCCCGCCTCGACGGCGCCGCGCTCACCGGCCCGGCGCGGCACCCACACCAGGGTGGCGCCGGTCGCGGCCGCGGCCCGTACGGCGGCCGTCAGCCCGCCGGCGACGGCCGCGAGCCGCTCACCGACGACGATCACGGAGCCTTCGGCGCGCAGCGCCTCGCCCGCGGCCGCTCCCCCGGTCTCCAGACCGACACCGGACGACAGGGCGTCCAGCCACTCGGTCTCGGTACCGGGCGCTGCCGGCAGCAGCGTGCCGCCGGCCTTCTCCAGACCGCGCGTGCCGTGCGTGGCGAGGGAGAACACCTTCTGTCCGTGCCCGCGCCAGGCCTTGCGGAGCTTGAGGAAGACGCCGGGCGCCTCCTCCTCCGACTCGAAGCCGACCAGAAGCACGGCCGGAGCCTTCTCCAGCTTCGTGTACGTGACGCCGGTGCCGTCGAGGTCACGCCCGCGACCCGCGACCCGGGCCGCCAGGAAGTCGGCCTCCTCGCTGCTGTGCACGCGCGCGCGGAAGTCGATGTCGTTCGTGTCGAGGGCCACCCGCGCGAACTTGCTGTACGCGTAGGCGTCCTCGACGGTGAGCCGGCCGCCGGTGAGGACACCGGTCCGGCCGCGCCCGGCGGTCAGCCCGCGGGCCGCGACCTCCAGGGCCTCGGGCCAGGAGGCGGGCCGCAGTTCACCCGTCTCCGCGTCCCGCACCAGGGGCGTCGTCAGCCGGTCCGGCTTCTGCGCGTACCGGAAGCCGAAGCGGCCCTTGTCGCAGATCCACTCCTCGTTGACCTCGGGGTCGTTGGCCGCGAGGCGGCGCATGACCTTGCCGCGCCGGTGGTCGGTGCGGGTCGCACAGCCGCTGGAGCAGTGCTCGCACACGCTCGGCGACGAGATGAGGTCGAAGGGCCGGGAGCGGAAGCGATACGCCGCCGAGGTCAGCGCGCCCACCGGACAGATCTGGATGGTGTTCCCGGAGAAGTACGACTCGAAGGGGTCACCCTCACCCGTGCCGACCTGCTGGAGCGCGCCGCGCTCGATCAGCTCGATCATCGGGTCGCCCGCGATCTGGTTGGAGAACCGGGTGCAGCGGGCGCACAGCACGCACCGCTCGCGGTCGAGCAGCACCTGGGTGGAGATCGGCACCGGCTTCTCGTACGTGCGCTTCTTGCCCTCGAAGCGGGAGTCGGCCTGGCCGTGCGACATGGCCTGGTTCTGGAGCGGGCACTCGCCGCCCTTGTCGCAGACCGGGCAGTCCAGCGGGTGGTTGATGAGCAGCAGCTCCATGACACCCCGCTGCGCCTTCTCGGCGACCGGGGAGGAGAGCTGGCTCTTGACCACCATGCCGTCGGTGCAGGTGATGGTGCAGGACGCCATCGGCTTGCGCTGGCCCTCCACCTCCACGATGCACTGGCGGCAGGCGCCGGCCGGGTCGAGGAGCGGGTGGTCGCAGAACCGGGGGATCTCGATGCCCAGCAGCTCGGCGGCCCGGATGACCAGGGTCCCCTTGGGGACGCTGATCTCGATGCCGTCGATGGTGAGGGAGACGAGGTCCTCCGGCGGAACTGCCGCCTCGCCGCCCCCGGAGGGAGCGTTGGTCGTGACGGTCACGCGGTCACCTCCGTGCGGTGCTGGTCGGTCCGGTCGGCCCAGACGGTCGAGCGGGCCGGGTCGAAGGGGCAGCCCTTGCCCGTGATGTGCTGCTCGTACTCGTCGCGGAAGTACTTGAGCGAGGAGAAGATCGGCGAGGCGGCACCGTCACCGAGGGCGCAGAACGACTTGCCGTTGATGTTGTCGGCGATGTCGTTCAGCTTGTCGAGGTCGCCCATCGAGCCCTTCCCTGCCTCGATGTCGCGCAGCAACTGGACCAGCCAGTAAGTCCCTTCACGGCAGGGCGTGCACTTGCCGCAGGACTCGTGGGCGTAGAACTCGGTCCATCTGGTGACGGCGCGCACGACGCACGTCGTCTCGTCGAAGCACTGGAGCGCCTTGGTGCCGAGCATCGAGCCGGCGGCGCCGACGCCCTCGTAGTCGAGGGGGACGTCGAGGTGCTCCTCGGTGAACATCGGGGTGGAACTGCCGCCCGGGGTCCAGAACTTGAGGCGATGACCGGCGCGCATCCCGCCGCTCATGTCCAGGAGCTGGCGCAGCGTGATGCCGAGCGGGGCCTCGAACTGCCCCGGGTTGGTGACGTGGCCGCTGAGCGAGTAGAGCGTGAAGCCCGCGGACTTCTCGCTCCCCATCGACTTGAACCACTCTTTTCCGCGATTCAGGATCGCGGGAACCGACGCGATGGACTCGACGTTGTTCACCACAGTGGGGCATGCGTAGAGGCCCGCGACCGCAGGGAATGGGGGACGCAGTCGCGGCTGACCACGACGGCCCTCGAGCGAGTCCAGGAGTGCGGTCTCCTCACCACAGATGTACGCGCCCGCGCCGGCGTGCACGGTGAGTTCAAGGTTGAGACCGGACCCGAGGATGTTCTGCCCGAGATACCCCGCGGCGTAGGCCTCGCGCACGGCCTCGTGCAACCGCCGCAGTACGGGGACCACTTCACCGCGCAGGTAGATGAACGCGTGCTCGGAGCGGATCGCGTAGCACGCGATCACGATGCCCTCGATGAGGCTGTGCGGGTTCGCGAAGAGGAGCGGGATGTCCTTGCAGGTCCCCGGCTCCGATTCGTCGGCGTTGACGACGAGGTAGTGCGGCTTGCCGTCTCCCTGTGGGATGAACTGCCACTTCATCCCGGTGGGGAATCCGGCGCCGCCGCGCCCGCGCAGGCCGGAGTCCTTCACATAGGCGATGAGGTCGTCCGGCGACATGGCGAGGGCCTTGCGCAGTCCCTCGTACCCCTCGTGGCGGCGGTACACGTCCAGGGACCAGGACTTGTCCTCGTCCCAGAAGGCCGACAGGACCGGAGCGAGCAGCTTCTCCGGGCTGGTGTCGTGGTCGTTGACTTCGGCGGCCAAGGTCATCACTCCCCCTCCTCGGCGGTCGGCCCCGCTGGGTGCTCGGGGTCGGAGGCCGATGTGTCCTGCGGCGCGTCGTGCGAGCTGAGGTGCTCGCCGGGCGACGGGTCGTGCGGCGGTTCCGCGTCGCGGACCTCGGCCCGCGGGTGGACCACGCGCGCGGGCGGCGTCTCGCCCTTGGCCAGGCGCAGCCCGATCAGCGAGGCGGGACCGGCGCTGCCGCCGGCCTCCACGGCGCCCTCGCGCTCGTCGGGGAAGCCGGCCAGGATGCGCGCGGTCTCCTTGAAGGTGCACAGGGGGGCGCCGCGCGTGGGTGACACCGGCGCTCCCGTGCGCAGGTCGTCGACGAGCCGCTTGGCCGAGTCGGGCGTCTGGTTGTCGAAGAACTCCCAGTTGACCATCACCACGGGAGCGAAATCACAAGCGGCGTTGCACTCGATGTGCTCCAGCGTGATCTTGCCGTCGTCCGTGGTGCCGTTGTTGCCGACGCCGAGGTGCTCCTGGAGCGTCTCGAAGATCGCGTCGCCGCCCATGACGGCGCACAGCGTGTTGGTGCACACGCCCACTTGGTAGTCGCCGCTCGGCTTCCTGCGGTACATCGTGTAGAAGGTCGCCACGGCCGTCACCTCGGCGGTGGTCAGGTCGAGCATGTCCGCGCAGAACTGCATGCCGGTCCGCGTGACGTGCCCCTCCTCCGACTGCACGAGGTGCAGCAGCGGAAGCAGTGCGGAGCGGGAGCCGGGGTAGCGGGAGATGATGTCCTTCGCGTCCGTCTCCAGGCGGGCTCGGACGTCGTCCGGGTAGCCGGGCGCGGGCAGTTGCGGCATGCCGAGGCTGATGCCCTGCCCGGCGGAGCCTGTGGAACTGGTGGTCACCGGTCGACGCCTCCCATCACGGGGTCGATGGATGCGACGGCGACGATGACGTCGGCGACCTGGCCGCCCTCGCACATCGCGGCCATCGCCTGCAGATTGGTGAAGGACGGGTCGCGGAAGTGGACCCTGAACGGGCGGGTGCCGCCGTCGGACACGGCGTGCACACCCAGCTCGCCCTTGGGCGACTCCACGGCGGTGTACGCCTGTCCCGGCGGGACGCGGAAGCCCTCGGTCACCAGCTTGAAGTGGTGGATGAGGGCCTCCATGGAGGTGCCCATGATGTTCTTGATGTGGTCGAGCGAGTTGCCGAGTCCGTCCGGGCCGAGGGCCAGTTGGGCGGGCCAGGCGATCTTCTTGTCCCCGACCATGACCGGGCCCGG
Organism: Streptomyces sp. NPDC057694; assembly: GCF_042799415.1. Taxonomy (NCBI): domain Bacteria; kingdom Bacillati; phylum Actinomycetota; class Actinomycetes; order Kitasatosporales; family Streptomycetaceae; genus Streptomyces; species Streptomyces sp. NPDC057694. The sequence goes on along the minus strand of NZ_JBHVIX010000003.1, from coordinate 135,371 downwards.
CTCCAGACGGTCCAGGCACTGCTCGATGATGTGCAGCGACTGGCGCATCTCCTCCAGGCGGACCAGGAAGCGTCCGTAGGAGTCGCAGGTGTCGGCGGTCGGGATCTCGAAGTCGTACGTCTCGTAGCCGCAGTACGGCTGCGCCTTGCGCAGGTCGTGCGGCAGGCCGGCCGAGCGCAGGATCGGGCCGGTCGCGCCGAGCGCCATGCAGCCGGCCAGGTCGAGGTAGCCGACGTCCTGCATGCGGGCCTTGAAGATGGGGTTCCCGGTGGCGAGCTTGTCGTACTCGGGAAGGTTCTTCTTCATCTTCTTCACGAACTCGCGCAGCTGGTCCACCGCGCCGGGCGGCAGGTCCTGGGCGAGGCCGCCGGGCCGGACGTACGCGTGGTTCATCCGCAGGCCGGTGATCAACTCGAAGATGTCGAGAATGAGTTCACGATCACGGAAGCCGTAGATCATGATCGTGGTCGCGCCGAGTTCCATGCCGCCGGTGGCGATGCAGACCAGGTGCGAGGACATCCGGTTCAGCTCCATGAGGAGCACGCGGATGATCGAGGCCCGGTCCGGTACCTCGTTCTCGATGCCGAGGAGCTTCTCCACTGCGAGGCAGTAGGCCGCCTCGTTGTAGAACGGCGTCAGGTAGTCCATGCGCGTCACGAACGTGGTGCCCTGCGTCCACGTGCGGTACTCGAGGTTCTTCTCGATGCCGGTGTGCAGATAACCGATTCCGCAGCGGGCCTCGGTGACCGTCTCGCCGTCGATCTCCAGGATCAGGCGGAGCACGCCGTGCGTGGACGGGTGCTGGGGGCCCATGTTGACGATGATGCGCTCGTCGTCGGACTTGGCCGCGGACTGGACGATCTCGTCCCAGTCGCCACCGGTGACCGTGTAGACGGTCCCCTCGGTGGTCTCGCGGGGGGAGGCAGAAGAAGTGCTCATCAGCTGTACGACCTCCGCTGGTCCGGAGCCGGGATCTGGGCGCCCTTGTACTCGACGGCGATGCCGCCGAGGGGATAGTCCTTGCGCTGCGGGAAGCCCTGCCAGTCGTCCGGCATCATGATCCGCGTCAGCGCGGGGTGGCCGTCGAAGACGATGCCGAAGAAGTCGTACGCCTCGCGCTCGTGCCAGTCGTTCGTGGGATACACGGCGACCAGCGACGGGACGTGCGGGTCCGAATCGGGCGCCGAGACCTCCAGCCGGATCAGCCGGTTGTGGGTGATCGACCGCAGGTGGTAGACGGCGTGCAGCTCACGGCCCTTGTCGCCGGGGTAGTGGACACCGCTCACCCCGGTACAGAGCTCGAAGCGCAGGGCCGGGTCGTCGCGCAGGGTCCGCGCCACGCGCTCCAGGTGCTCGCGCTCGATGTGGAAGGTGAGTTCCCCGCGGTCGACGATCGTCCTGTCGATGGCGTTCTCGGGGACGAGGCCCTGTTCTTCCAGGGCACCCTCCAGCTCGTCGGCCACCTCGTCGAACCAGCCGCCGTACGGGCGGGTGGCCTCGCCGGGCAGCCGGATCGAGCGGACGAGACCGCCGTAGCCGGAGGTGTCGCCGCCGTTGTTGGCGCCGAACATCCCGCGCTGGACGCGGATCTCCTCGCCTGCGTCGCCCCGCTGCCCCGGCAGGTTGGAGGCGCTCAAATCCTTTTCGGGGTTGGCCCCGTCGTTCTGCGCGTCACTCACCGCAGCAGCCCCTTCATCTCGATCGTCGGGAGCGCCTTGAGCGCCGCTTCCTCCGCCTCACGGGCCGCCTCCTCGGCGTTCACGCCGAGCTTGGAGGTCTGGATCTTCTGATGGAGCTTGAGAATCGCGTCCATCAGCATCTCGGGCCGCGGCGGGCAGCCGGGCAGATAGATGTCGACCGGGACGATGTGGTCGACGCCCTGCACGATCGCGTAGTTGTTGAACATCCCGCCGGACGATGCGCAGACCCCCATGGAGATGACCCACTTGGGGTTGGGCATCTGGTCGTAGACCTGGCGCAGGACGGGCGCCATCTTCTGGCTCACCCGCCCGGCCACGATCATCAGGTCCGCCTGGCGGGGCGATCCGCGGAAGACCTCCATGCCGAACCGCGCCAGGTCGTAGCGGCCCGCGCCCGTCGTCATCATCTCGATGGCGCAGCACGCGAGGCCGAACGTGGCGGGAAAGACGGACGACTTGCGCACCCAGCCCGCGGCCTGTTCGACGGTGGTCAGCAGGAATCCGCTCGGCAGCTTTTCTTCGAGTCCCATTGGTCTGTGGCTCCCGGTCTCCCCTATACGGGGCTCAGTCCCATTCCAGGCCGCCGCGCCGCCATACGTACGCGTACGCGACGAAGACGGTGAGCACGAAGAGCAGCATCTCCACGAGCCCGAAAACCCCCAGGGCGTCGAAGGTGACGGCCCAGGGATAGAGGAAGACGATCTCGATGTCGAAGACGATGAAGAGCATCGCCGTCAGGTAGTACTTGATGGGGAAGCGCCCGCCGCCGGCCGGCGTGGGGGTGGGCTCGATGCCGCACTCGTACGCTTCGAGCTTCGCCCGGTTGTACCGCTTTGGACCGATAAGCGTGGCCATGACCACGGAGAAGATCGCAAAGCCTGCCCCGAGGGCTCCCAGTACGAGGATGGGCGCATACGCGTTCACCGCTCCTCGCTCCTCTCAGTCGGCGCTGACTGCTGGCGGTTGCACGGGCCCGCGACCCGGCTCCCCCTGCAAACGGTCGAAGATCGCTTACATGTGAAGCAGGTCACAAGCCCAACTTGCCCCGCATCCTATGCCTGCTCCTCTGTGATCTGCGACACGGGGTGCGCCAACTACTTTGTGATCTCCACCACCTGACGAAGGATCATGAAGTCGGATGAGCGGTGATCTTCACACTCGAAGCGCCTGAGTGATCACCAGAGGTGACATCTCGTCCGGTTACCCCTGGTCAGAGCGGTGCGCTCACTATCAAGAGGGGCCGACGCCAGGCAAATTGGCGCTGGACACCCTTGGCTGATAGTGCGCGGCGTTCACGCGCCGGGGGGAGGGGTGCGGACGGAAGTGGACACCAGGGCCGCCCCCTAGGGGTCCCGTGTGACCTGCGTCACGCGTCGCGTAACGTCCCGGAAACCGGGCTTGGCCAACGGCCTCAACCGGTGGTAGGCCCAGGGCAATTCGGGCGTTTCACAGAAACACCATGATCACAGCCTTGATCGACTCTGGCCGATACTGCCCGTATTGCCCCTTACGCCGCCAATGAGGCCTGGCAGGTGCGGGTTTCGTGCCCGGTCTTCACAACTGTGGCGCACCACACGTTTCTTGAAGGGAACCGTGAAGCCCTGATAGCGGTTGTACTCATGTCCCACACCGCTCACATACCCAGCCACCGGAAGCCCCGTCGCAGCGCCTCGAAGATGGCCCTGCGCGCCGGAGTTACTGGTGGCGTCCTCAGCACCCTGGCAGTGGCCGGTGCGTCGGGTGCGGCCAGCGCTGCCGAGCCCGTGACGCAGACCATGGAACTGCCCACGCTCACCGCCGACCTGTCCACGCAGGTCGCCCAGTCCGCGGAGGCCACCCAGCAGGCCGCGGCCAACTACCAGCTCCAGGCGGAGCGGGACGAGGCCTTCACCAAGGCCGCGGACCAGGCCAAGAAGGACCAGGCCGAGGCGGAGAAGAAGGCCGAGGCCAAGAAGAAGGCCGAGGCCGCCGCCAAGGCCAAGGCCGAGCGGGAGGCCGCCGAGAAGGCCGCCTCGCGCTCCAGCGAGCGCACCACGCTCTCCGCCTCCACCGAGACCGTCAGCGCGCCCGCCAGCGGCTCCGTGGCCTCTGTCATCAGCTTCCTGAAGGCCCAGGTCGGCGACGCGTACGTGATGGGCGGCACGGGCCCCAGCTCGTGGGACTGCTCGGGCCTCGTGCAGGCCGCGTTCAAGCAGGCCGGCGTGGACCTGCCGCGCACCTCGCAGGAGCAGTCGACGGCCGGCACCTCGGTCTCGCTCTCCAGCGTCCAGGTCGGCGACATCCTGTACTGGGGCGGCGCGGGCTCCGCGTACCACGTCGGTGTCTACATCGGTAACGGCCAGTACCTGGACGCCGCCAACCCCTCCAAGGGCGTTGTCATCCAGGACCTGTCCGGCTACCCGGCGAGCGGCGCGGTCCGCGTCCTCTGAGGAACCCTTCACACGGCGAAGGCCGCCGCACCCCTCCCCGAGGGTGCGGCGGCCTTCGTGCGTCCGCTCACGAGCGCCTGGGCGCCCGCTGCGTCAGACGGTCCTGCGGCGCCGGGTGACGACGACGGCCACGGCGCCGACGCCCAGCACGACGACCGCGATGCCGCCGATGAGCAGCACGCCGCCCGCGCCGGTCAGCGCGAGTCCGCCGCCGGTCGAGCCGGAGCCCTGGTCACCCGAACCGGAGTTGCCGGACGTACCGGATGAACCAGACGTATCGCCCGAGGCGCTCGGGGACGGGCTCGCCGAGGAGTCGCCGCCGGACGAGCCGCCCGCACCCTCGTCGTCGCCGCTGCCGTTGAGCACGATCCAGGCGGTGTTGTTCGACTTGTCCGATTCATTCTTGTCGTCCCAACCGGGCAGCGCGACCTTGCCCTTGGCGCCCGGCACGACCTTGTCGATGCGCAGCTCGAACGGGAAGCTCAGCTTCGCGTCCTCGAGGAGCGGGGTGGACACCCAGCACAGGTAGCCCTTCACGTTCTCGTCGAGCGTGGTGAACCGGCACCGGTCCGGGGCCTTGGTGACCTTGGCGCCCTCGGGCACCTCGACGGTGAACCCGATCGACTCGCCGCCCGAGCGCAGCGCGCTGATCCAGCCGGGGCCGTCGTTGCGGAACCCGATCTCGGCGTCGACGGTGTCGCCGACGGCGCCCTTCGCGGAAGCGCCGGTGAGCACCAGGTCGTAGGCGTTGGTGGTGGGCAGGTCCAGCTCGGCGTAGCGCGTGTAGTCGGCCGGGGCGGTGCCCGTGGCCTCCTTCAGCGTCAGCGGCGCGCCGGTGCCGGGCGTGTAGCCGTCGTCGTCGAGGAGCGCCTTCGCCTTGGCCGGGGCGACCGCGGAGAAGCCGTAGTTGACGATGTCCCTGAGCGCGAAGTCCGCCGTCGCCACCTTGAGCGGCTCGGCGAGGGTGTAGGCCGCGCCCGCCGCGTAGCTGCCGGAGAAGGTGCAGATCGCGTCGGTGCCCTGGTGCAGCAGCGAGCCGTCGGTGGTCTTCTTGTACGCGCAGTTGCCGTAGCTGTCGGGGAAGCTCAGCCCGCGCGAGCCGTGGAAGCGCAGCACGGCGCCGTCGGCGGCCATGCCGCCCGTGTTGCGGAAGCCCACCGGTGCCTCGTACGTGTCACCGGCCGCGAAGCCCTTGGGCTCGGTCAGTTCGTGGTTGAGGAACTCCGGGCCGCCCACCAGGACGTCGATGGCCAGCGGGGTGAAGGTGACACCCTCGCCCTCGCCGGTCACCTCGATGCTGCCGAAGTCGCCGGCCGCGCTGTCGTCGGTGGTGTCGAGGCGGATGCCGCCGAGGCGGTTGTAGTCCGCGCCGGCGTTGATCTCGTCGCCGGTGCACTCGGCGACGAGGCCGGTGCCGCCGCACGGGAGCTTCACCGCGGCGACGCCCTTGAGCCCGGAGGCGTCGATCTTGATCTTGTAGTCGCCGTGGTGGACGACGGGGATGACGCCGTCGTCACCCGGTTCGTCGCTGCCGGGCGCCGCGAGCCGCAGGGTGACCTGGGGTTCGCTCGGGTCGCCGTTGTCGCCCTGGAGGGACAGGTCGACACGGTTCTCGCCGGTGATGGCGACGGTCAGCGGGGCGCCGTCGTCGGCGAGCGCGGGGGCGGCGGCGCCGAGCCCCGCGGTCAGCGCCGCGGCGGCGGCGAGGCCGAGGGCGGCCGGGAAGGCGCGCGTGCGGATGTGACGTCTCATCAACGCTCTCTTGTCGCGGTCGGAGGAACGAGCCTTCCTTCGGCTCGCTTCCTCCGACCGGTGACGCGCGTCAATCGTTGCCCACAGAAGCGTCACAGGATCATCACAGATCACTGAAGTCACGCAAATGTCACGGGAGTTCAGCCCAGAGAGTCAGCCCTGAGGGGTCAGCCCTGCGGCGCCAGCTCCCCCATCGCGCCCCAGCCCTCGTTCGGGATGTCGGCGTTGATGATCTCGGGGGTGGAAGCGATGAGTGGAGCCATCGCGTCGAGTCCGGCCTTGAAGTGGTCGGACCCGACGTGCGCGGCACCGGCGTCGCCGTCCCGGAACCCTTCGATCAGGACGAACTGGTTCGGGTCCTCGACACTGCGGGACCAGTCGAAGAAGAGGTTGCCCTCCTCGGCGCGGGTCGCGGCGGTGAACGCGGCGGTCTTCTCCAGCCAGGAGTCGGTGTGCTCGGGGCGGACGGTGAACTTCACAGCGATGAAAATCATGCGTCCAGCCTGCCCCGAGCATCCTGACCGGGCAAAACCGGGCCAGCCGGAATCGGGCCGGGTCAGGCCTTCGGCGCGACCTTGCTCAGCCCGTTGATGATCCGGTCCATCGCGTCGCCGCCCGTCGGGTCGGTGAGGTTGGCGAGCATCTTCAGGGTGAACTTCATCAGGATCGGGTGGGTCAGGCCGCGCTGCGTCGCGATCTTCATGACCTTCGGGTTGCCGATCATCTTCACGAAGGCGCGGCCCAGCGTGTAGTAGCCGCCGTAGGTGTCCTTGAGGATCTGCGGGTAGCGCTGGAGGGCGAGTTCGCGGCTGGCGTCGGTGGGGCGGGCGTGGGCCTGCACGATGACGTCGGCGGCGAGCTGCCCGGACTCCATGGCGTACGCGATGCCCTCGCCGTTGAACGGGTTGACCAGGCCGCCCGCGTCGCCGACCAGGAGCAGGCCCTTGGTGTAGTGCGGCTGGCGGTTGAAGGCCATCGGGAGGGCGGCGCCGCGGATCGGCATCGTCATGTTCTCCGGGGTGTAGCCCCAGTCCGCCGGCATCGACGCGCACCACGCCTTGAGGACCTCGCGCCAGTCCAGCTCGCGGAACGCCTTGGAGGAGTTCAGGATGCCGAGGCCGACGTTGGACGTGCCGTCGCCCATGCCGAAGATCCAGCCGTAGCCGGGAAGGAGACGGTCCTCGCCGGGGCCGCGCTTGTCCCACAGCTCCAGCCAGGACTCCAGGTAGTCGTCGTCGTGGCGCGGCGACGTGAAGTACGTACGGACCGCGACACCCATCGGACGGTCCTCGCGGCGGTGCAGGCCCATCGCCAGGGACAGCCGCGTCGAGTTGCCGTCGGCGGCGACCACCAGCGGGGCGTTGAAGGTGACCTCGCGCTTCTCGTCGCCCAGCTTCGCGTGCACGCCGGTGATGCGGCCGGTGCGGTCGTCGATGATCGGGGCGCCGACGTTGCACTGCTCGTACAGGCGCGCGCCCGCCTTCTGCGCCTGCCGCGCGAGCTGCTCGTCGAAGTCGTCGCGCTTGCGGACGAGGCCGTAGTCCGGGTACGAGGCGAGGTCCGGCCAGTCGAGCTGGAGGCGGACGCCGCCGCCGATGATGCGCAGGCCCTTGTTGCGCAGCCAGCCCGCCTCCTCGGAGATGTCGATGCCCATGGAGACGAGCTGTTTGGTGGCGCGCGGGGTCAGACCGTCGCCGCAGACCTTCTCGCGCGGGAACGCCGTCTTCTCCAGGAGCAGGACGTCCAGGCCCGCCTTGGCGAGGTAGTAGGCGGTCGTCGAACCGGCCGGACCGGCGCCGACCACGATGACGTCCGCGGTGTTCTCGGTGAGGGGCTTGGACTGTTCTGTCACGGCGGGTTCTCCCCAGGTTCGAAAACGGTGTGCCGCGGGGCACGGACATGGGCAGTCTATTCAGCGGTACCGATCACCCAGCGAAGGGCCAGCCCATGACCCGCACTCTCCCCGCCGTGGATCTGCGCGTCCCCACCCATGAGGACGCCTTCGCCTGGCACCGGGTGTTCGACGACCCGGACGTCATGGAGTTCCTCGGCGGCCGGGCCGCCGCCGCCGAACTCTCGGTGCACCACGAGATGACGGCACGCCAGCGCATGCACGACGCCGAACGGGGCTACTGCCTGTGGTCCCTGGTGAACGGCGAGGGCGAGGTGATGGGCTTCGCGGGGGCCCAGCCGTGGCGGCACGCCTGGGGCCCGGTCGGCGAGATCGAGATCGGCTGGCGGCTGGGGCGCGCGTACTGGGGCCAGGGGTACGCCACCGCGGCGGCGCTCGCCACGGTCGAGCGGCTCAGGGAGGCGGGCGTGGGCAGCGTCGTCGCGATGGTCGACGCGCTCAACACCCGCTCGATCGCGGTGACCCGGCGCCTCGGCATGGAGCTCGCCGAGACGTTCGTGACGCCGACGGGCCGTCAGGGGCACTGTTTCCGGCTGGTGCTGTAGGGCGCGCACGGCCTTCCGGGAGGCGGTGCGGAGGTCTACTCTTCCGGTACCGCCTGGGGGTGACATCTGTGCCGAAGACGCCCAAGACGCCCAGCACACCCGACATACCGGAAGTGCACGTGCCGACGTTCGTCGGCCTGATGGCGATCGACGCGCAGGCCACGGCGCTGGCGTACGGTCTGCGGCTGGCCTCCGCGGACCGTCCCGCGCTCGACGAGGCCGCCGTGGACCATGTGGTGCGGCAGTATCCGCCGCCGGGTGTGGAGATTCCCCGGGACGCCGTCGTCACGGTCTGGTTCGACTTCGGCGAGGGTGAGGGCGGCGGTGGCGCGGGCGTGCGCGAGCCCCGCGATCCGGGCCCGCACGGCGGTGGCATGCGCCGCGAACTGGGCGAGCCCGCGGCGCCGTTGCCGTTCACTCCGTGCCGGTGAGCCGCCAGGAGTCGAGCCCGATCCGGTAGGTCTCCCGCATCTCGGACCAGACGTCGTCCTTGCCGGTGAGGAAGATGGCGTACTCGGTGCCGTCGGCGGCGATGTACGACTGGTCGATGCCGTGGATCGTCCGCCCGGCCTCGTCCTCGTACGTGTACTCCCACAGGGCGCCCGGTTCACCCTGGAAGGTGTTCTTCTCCAGTCGCACCCGCTGGTAGTGCGTCTTCTTCGTGTCCCCCTTGAGGTGCGTCTCCAGGTTCTGGAGGTTCTCGTACGAGGTGTAGTCCGCGTTCGGGATCACTCCGACGATGTACTTCTCCATGCCGGTGCTGCCCGCGTACGTGATCTGGCTGTCGTTGCGGATGCCGGTCCGGTCCCAGACCCCGGGCACGGCGAAGGAGAAGCCCTTCGGGTCGAAGACCTGGTGGTAGCCCGCGGGGATCTCCGGCGTCGCCGAGGGCACGGCGGTGTCCGCGCTCACGGTCGGCTCGGTCGGCGTGGGCGACGCGGGCGGTTCCGGGGACGCGTCGGTCCCGCCGGTCTGCTCGGTCTGCGCGGCGACCGGTTTGTTGTTCTTGGCGTCGTCCTTGCCGCCGTCGCCGTCGTCCTGGAGCAGCAGCACACCGGCCGCGGCGCCGCCGCCGATGACGAAGGCGCCGAGGAGGGTGCCGACCCAGACGCCCGTGTGCCGCTTGGGCCCCTGGGGTGCGGCGCCCGGCTTCGGGGCGAGGTGGACGGTGTACGGGTCGTACGCCTCGGAGGACGGCGGGCCCATCGGAGGCGGCCCCATCGGCGGCGGGAGGACGGAGGCGGTCTGCGTGGGCGCGGCGGCGAGGTCGCCGACCGGGGGCAGTTCGTACGTTCCGCTGTCGAAGGGCGTGGCGCCCGGAGCGCTCGGCGGGGCCGTGGGAGGCAGGGGCGGCAGGCCGGGGCCCCCGGCAGCGTCGGCGAACCCGGTGCCGAACCCGGTGCCGAATCCCGTGCCGAATCCGCCGAGCCGCAGCAGGTACGGCGCGAGGAAGACACCGCCGCCCACCCACAGCAGCCCGAACAGCAGCAGTTCCGGCATGTTCAGGCCGCCCTCGCCGGTGCCCGCGAAGGAGAGCTCGCCGGTGAGGCCGCCCGAGGTCTCCACCGAGAACCCGCTGACGGCGCACAGGACGAGCAGCAGCGCGGAGAAGAAGCCACCGCCGAGGTACAGCTCGCGCCGGTCCCGCGAGCGCCGGGCGATGAGCACGCCGACGAGCAGCGCGAGCACGAGGCCGAACGCCAGGACCCCGATGACCACACCGCTGTTGACGTCGTCGCCGAGCCGCCCCAGGCCGTACGAGTCGTGCTCGTACTGGCTGCCGCCGAGCCCCGATCCGCGCAGGTCGGCCTCGACCGGGGCGCCCCACACGAAGCCGAGGCCGGTCAGCGCGAGGTTGGGCAGATACAGCGCGAGGAGCACGATGCCGGCGACGACGCTGCCGCCGGTGGCGTTGTCGACATCGCCGCCGTCACGGCCGTCACCGCCTTCATTGGCGATGATGCCGACGACGAAGCCCGCGACGAGGACCAGCGGCAGCACCCAGGCCATCGCCCGCACCGCGGACCCGAAGGCGCGGTTCGCGACGGCGACGCCGGGCCGCACGGCGAGCCACTGCGCGATGTCGGCCCGCTGGAACACGGCGACGGTGACGACGATGCCGAGCGCCAGCGTGCACAGCGCCACCAGGAACGGCGCGCTGTGGAACTCCACCTGCTGGACCGTCGGCTGCCCGAACAGGGCGAGCACGACCGTCCCCGCCATCGCGAGCAGCCCGACCCGGACCGCGGTCTCGAGACCCAGGGTGCGGGCGGGCGGCGGTCCCCACGACATCCCCGGCTGCCGGGCGAGGACCATGCGCGTGCGCAGCATCCGTACGCCGATCAGCAGCGCCACGCACCACAGCACGGGGACGAGCAGCGGCGGCATGAAGAGGTCGAACGAGCCGCCCGCCGACGTGTCGGACGCGCTGTCGAACAGGGAGGAGCCGCCGCCGGTCGACGCCGTCACCCGGAAGCTGCCGCCGAGGCCGTGCATCAGCACCGTCAGGGCGATCCGGAGCCGGTCGCCGAAGCCGACGAAGTCGTCGCCGCCCGAGTCCTGGCCGTAGCCGGGGATGGCGAGCGCGACGGCCCCGACGAGCAGCAGCCCCACGGGCCACAGCGCGGCCTGCGCCGCCCCGGCCCAGTCACCGCGGAAGGCCCGCCCGAAGAAGGCACCGACCGGCGATGGGCCTGCGGGGGCCGGGGGCTGGGCCGGGTGCGCGGGCGGCGGCTGATAGGTGGGGGGCGGCGGGGTGACCGGGGCCGGTGGTACGGCCCGGTCCGGGACCGTCGGGGGCGTCGGCGGCGCCGCCGGAGTCGGCGGGACGCGTTCCTTCCCGCAGCGCATGCAGAAGCGGGCCTCTTCGGGAGCCTCGGCTCCACAGTGCGGGCAGAACGACGGCATAGGGCGCTCCGATCCGGGACGCATGCGTGCCGCCCCGTCACGAGGCGTCACCACGCAATCGACGGACCTATCTTCCCGCCGCTGCGGTTCCCTTCAACGCCCTGCGAAATCAGTGAAGTTGAACCGTTACACAGGGCTCGGGCCCATTCCTGCTATTTGGTGCCGCGGTGCAGGGCGACGATGCCGCCCGTGAGGTCGCGCCAGGCGACCTTGCCCCAGCCCGCTTCCTGCAGCAGGGCGGCCAGTTCCGGCTGGGTCGGCCAGGCGCGGATGGACTCGGCCAGGTACACGTACGCGTCCGGGTTCGAGGAGACGGCGCGCGCGACCGGCGGCAGGGCGCGCATCAGGTACTCGGTGTACACGGTGCGGAACGGGGCGAGGGTGGGGTGGCTGAACTCGCAGATGACGACGCGGCCGCCGGGCTTCGTGACCCGGTACAGCTCGCGCAGTGCCTGGCCGGTGTCCTGGATGTTGCGCAGGCCGAAGGAGATCGTCACGGCGTCGAACGTGTCGTCCTTGAACGGCAGCTTCGTGCCGTCGCCGGCCGTGAACGGCATCCAGGGGTGGCGCTGCTTGCCGACGCGCAGCATGCCGAGGGAGAAGTCGCAGGGGACCACGTAGGCGCCGGCCTGTACGAACGGCTGCGAGGACGTGGCCGTGCCCGCGGCGAGGTCGAGGACCTTCTGTGCCGGGCGGGCGTCTACGGCCTTGGCGACCTCCTTCCGCCACAGGCGTGCCTGTCCCAGGGACAGCACGTCGTTCGTGAGGTCGTACTTCTCCGCCACGGCGTCGAACATCGAGGCGACTTCGCGGGGCTGCTTGTCCAGGGATGCACGGGTCACTCCGCCATTGTGGCAGGACACCGCCCCGCCCCGGTCGGCGCCTCGACCGCCGGACCACTGTCACGTCGCCGTAGCTGATCGCGGCCCCTGAAAGACCCGCGTCTGCCCCACGAGCTCCCCTGGCGACCTGCGGCCCGGTGACCGCTTCCCGCGCAGTTCCCCGCGCCCCTGGAGCGTGCGCTTCGCGCTGCTCATCCCGTCTTCGTCCGCGGCCCGGTGGCCTCTTCTCGCGCAGTTCCCCGCGCCCCTGAGGCAGGCGCTTCGCGCCGCCTCCCCTTGAGGCTGCGCTTCGCGCGCCTCCACCCGAGGCAGGGGGGCGCGCCCCTCCTGAAGGCCGGGGCGCATCTGACCAGGGGCGGGTGGCGCGCCTCTCCCGAAGGTCGGGGGCGTGCTTCTGGCTGAGGGGCGGGGCCCGTCTCTGGCTGAGAGGCGGGGCGCGTCTCTCGCTGTGGGGCGGGTGGCGCGCCTCTCTGATGAGATGGCGCACGCAGTGCGCATCTCAGGGGCGCGGGGAACTGCGCGGGAAGCGGCCACCGGGCCGCACACGGCCGACAACCCAGGGGCGCGGGGAACTGCGCGGCCGGCCCCCGCCCACCCGCAGGCGAGCGACAACCGAAATCAGCGGGAGCGGAAGACCAGGCGGCCGTCGATCACCGTGGCCGCGCACGTGGAGGCGCCCTGGGCGACCAGCGCCGCGCGGTCGGGGACGTCGAAGACGGCGAACCTCGCGGGGCCGCCCACCACCAGCGCGGGCAGCAGCACCAGCGGCCTCGGGGACAGGGACACCGGTCCCGGCAGGGCCTTCGGACGGGCTCCGAAGACGAGCCCCGAGCGCTGCGCCACCTCGAGCACCGGCTTGGCCCGCAACTCCCCGGCGACAGCCACCGTGCCGTGCGCGAAAAGTCGTTGCACACCGCGCCGGGCACTGGGCCCGAGCAGCGAAGGATCAGCGCGGAAGATCTCCCGCGCCCGCGCCCCACCGATCGGCACCGTCCCGTACGTGTCGGCCTCGCGCGGATCGGGGTGGTACGTGTGCTCCAGGATCTCCGGCCCGTACGGATTGAGCAGCCCGGGAGTGAGGATCCCGGACCACCGCCGCACCCGGACCTCCGGATGCGCGGCGGCCAGTTCCTCGTACGGTCCGAGCGCCTCGACGCGCCCGCCCTCGACGAGGACCGAGCCGTCGTCGGTGGCGTGAAGTGTGCGCACGTGAGCCCTAGTTGGTGGAGACGAGCTTGAGCTCGGGGTGCGCCGTGCCGCCCTCGATCGCGACGGACGAGATGTGCGAGGAGACGCGGTCGTCGACGGGGTCGTTCGCCGGGTCGTCGTGCACGACGAGGTGCTCGTACGTGGTGGCGCGCTGCGCGGGGACCCGGCCCGCCTTGCGGATCAGCTCGATGATCTCCATGCGGTTCGAGCGGTGCTTGGCACCGGCCGACGAGACGACGTTCTCCTCCAGCATGATCGAGCCGAGGTCGTCGGCGCCGTAGTGCAGGGAGAGCTGGCCGACCTCCTTGCCGGTGGTGAGCCACGAGCCCTGGATGTGCTGGACGTTGTCCAGGAAGATCCGGGCGATGGCGATCATCCGCAGGTACTCGAAGAGCGTGGCCTGCGTGCGGCCCTTGAGGTGGTTGTTCTCCGGCTGGTACGTGTACGGGATGAAGGCCCGGAAGCCGCCCGTCCGGTCCTGTACGTCGCGGATCATGCGCAGGTGCTCGATGCGCTCGGCGTTCGTCTCGCCGGTACCCATCAGCATGGTGGAGGTCGACTCGACGCCCAGGTTGTGGGCGGCCTCCATGATCTCCAGCCAGCGCTCGCCGGACTCCTTGAGGGGCGCGATGGCCTTGCGCGGCCGCGCGGGCAGCAGCTCGGCGCCGGCCCCGGCGAAGGAGTCGAGCCCGGCGGTGTGGATCCGCTGGATCGCCTCCTCGACGCTCACCTTGGAGATGCGGGCCATGTGCTCGACCTCGCTCGCCCCCAGGCTGTGGATGACGAGCTGCGGGTACGCCTTCTTGATCGCGGAGAAGTGCTCCTCGTAGTACTCCACCCCGAAGTCCGGGTGGTGCCCGCCCTGGAACATGATCTGGGTGCCGCCCAGCTCGATCGTCTCCGCGCAGCGGCGCAGGATGTCGTCGAGGTCGCGGGTCCAGCCCTTCTTGGTGTCCTTCGGGGCCGCGTAGAAGGCGCAGAACTTGCACGCCGTGACGCACACGTTCGTGTAGTTGATGTTCCGCTCGATGATGTACGTGGCGATGTGCTCGATGCCCGCGTACTTGCGGCGGCGGATCGCGTCGGCGGCGGCGCCCAGCGCGTGCAGCGGCGCGTCCCGGTACAGGTCGACGGCCTCTTCCGGGGTGATGCGCCCACCGGCGGCGGCACGGTCGAGGACGGACTGCAGTGCGGCCTTCTCGGTCACCGTGCGGGCCCCTTTCAGAGGAGTAGAGCTGAATTCTCAGCGTACGTCAGGCCGCCAGGGCGCCCAGCAGAACCCCCGCGAACGCCCCGAGGAGCATGAACGGCCCGAACGGGATCAGGGTCTTGCGTGTCGCGCGCCGGGTGACGACGAGGACCAGCGCGTACAGGCCGTTGAGCAGCACACCGGCGAACGCCCCGATGAACACCACCCCGAGCCCGTACCAGCCCAGCGCCGCCCCGAGCCCCAGGGCCAGCTTCACATCGCCGAAGCCCATGCCCCGCGAGTTGATCAGGTGCAGCACCAGATACCCGGCGCCCGTGCCGAGCGCCCCCAGCACCGCCCCGCGCCACGACCCGCCGGGCTCCGGCAGCAGCGCGGCGGCGCCGAGCGCGAGCAGGGCGGCGCCCGCGAACGGCAGGGTCAGCACGTCGGGCAGCCGGTGCACGGCGAGGTCGACGGTGGCGAGGAGCACTCCGGGCGGCGCGAGCAGCAGCCACGCGGCCAGTTCGGGGCGGGTGTCGGTGGCGGCGGCGAGCAGGGCGCAGACGGCGGCGGTGACGGCCGCGAGGAGCGGCGCGGCGGGTCCGGGCCGGGCGCCGAGCCAGCCGCGGGCCGGGCGCCAGGGTTCGTCCGGCTCGACGGAGAGGCGGTAGGCGGCGCGCGGCAGCAGCAGGCCGGTGCCGGCGCCCCACAGGGCCGCGAGGGCGACCAGCGGGCCGGTCACTCCTCCACTCTCTTCAGGTCCGCCGTCGGGTTGCCCGCTTCCGGGTACTCGGACGTGTAGCGCAGGCCCGTGCCGTCGCGGGTGAGGTGCACGGTGCTGGCGCCCGAGGCGCACTTGAAGCCGTCGCCCGAGATCTTCTTGCCGGTGGCCACCACTTCCTTCGCGGTGGCCGACGTCAGGGTCAGTTCGTCGACGCAGCGGTTGCCCGTCAGGTCCGTCGAGGTGACCGTGCCGAGCCGCTTCCCGACGGCCGTCTGCTTCAGCTCGACGCGGTAGGTGTCGGCCTGGACGCCCAGCACGGTGGCTTTCCCCTCCCACGTGCCGAGATACGACGCGGGGACGGCGCCGGACGGCTGCGCGGACCCGGAGGCGGACCCGGACGCGGACGCGGACGCGGTCGGCTCCGCGGCCGACGGCCCGGCGGAGTGCGAGGACATCGGGGGCCGCGCCCCGTCCGCCGTGCCGCCCGACTGCTGGTCCCCGGAGTCCGGCAGCATGTTCAGGACGAGGACCCCGCCCACCGTGACCGCGGCCAGCGCCCCCGCCACGGCCAGCGCGACGGAGCAACTCACCCTGCGGCCCCGCCCGTTCTCGGTCGCCGGGGTCGAGGTCGCCGACACCGACATCGACAGCCGCCCCGGCTTGGCGTCCGCCACCGGGGCCTCGGCGCGCGGCGCCGGTACGGCCGAGTACGACGGGTCGGGCGGCCCGAAGACGCCCGCCGCGCCGCCCGTGACGGCCGGGCTGCTGAAGCCGACGGGCCCCGTGGCCGGGTCGGCGCCCTCCGTGCCCGCCGTGCCCGCCGTGCCCTCCATGTCGAGGAGTCGCGCCGCCCCGCGCATCACCTGCTCGACCAGGGCGCCCGGCAGCCAGCCCGCCGCGACCAGGGCCGCCGCCCCCTCGGGGGCCAGGCGGCGCGCCACCTCCTCGGGGGCGGGCCGGTCGGCGGCCGACTTCGCCAGGCAGGCGGCGACGACGTCCCGCAAGTCGCCGGTCAGGGAGCCCAGTTCGGGCTCCTCGTGGACGACCTTGTAGAGCAGCGCGGCCGACGAGTCGCCGGGGAAGGGCGACTCCCCCGTCGCCGCGTACGCGAGCACCGCGCCCAGCGAGAAGACGTCGGAGGCGCCGGTGACGCCCTTGCCGAGGATCTGCTCGGGCGCCATGTAGCCGGGTGATCCGATGGAGACGCCGGTGGAGGTGAGGGACGCGGTGCCGTCGGTGGCGCGCGCGATGCCGAAGTCGATGAGGCGGGGGCCGTCGACGGTCAGCAGGACGTTGCCCGGCTTCACGTCGCGGTGGACGAGGCCCAGACCGTGCACCGCGGCCAGCGCCTCGGCGAGCCCGGCGCCCAGGACCCGTACGGAGTGTGCGGGCAGTGCCCGGCCGGGACCGGCCGCCTGGGCGAGGGCGGGCCCGGCGACGTAACCGGTGGCCACCCAGGGCACCGGCGCCTCGGGGTCCGCGTCGAGCACCGCCGCGGTCCAGGCCCCGCCGACCCGCCGGGCCGCGGCCACCTCACGCCGGAAACGCGCCCGGAACTCGTCGTCGAGCGCGAAGTGCGGATGGACGATCTTCACGGCGACGGTCCGGCCGCCCACGCTGCGGCCCAGGTACACCCGGCCCATCCCGCCGGCCCCGAGCCGGCCGAGGATGCGGTAGGGACCGACCGTCGTCGGCTCGTCGGCCTGAAGAGGCTGCATCCGAAGAACCTCCCCCGGGTCCTGAGACGGCACGCACCCCAGCAGAGTAGGCCCTGTGCCGCACGCCTCATACGGCGTTCGGCCTACCCCGATTTCATATCGGACCCAAAGAAATAGGGACGGTGTTCACCGGAATTCCATGTACGGCACACCGTGGAATTCCGGCGGATCCCCACAACCTCACCGTCCGAGCAGTTCGACCTTCACATCGGCGGGAAATCCGGTGGTGTCCCCGACCCGTCGCGCGAACTCCGTGACGCCTTCCAGCTGCGGCGGCCCGAAGCGGAAGTCGAGCGTCGTGAAGTACTCCTCCAGGACCTCCTCGTCGAAGGCCTCCCAGCGGGCCGCCTGCTCGGCGACCTTGGTGACCTCGTCGAGGGAGAGGTCCCGCGACGACAGGAACGCCTCGTGCACCTGCCGGGTGATCGCCGGCTCCCGCTCCACGTACTCGCGGCGCGCGGCCCACACGGCGAAGACGAACGGCAGTCCCGTCCACTCCTTCCACATGGCGCCCAGGTCGTGGACCTGGAGTCCGAGCCGCGGCGCGTCGTGCAGATTGGCGCGCAGCGCGGCGTCGCCGATGAGGACGGCGGCGTCCGCGTCCTGCATCATCAGGCCGAGGTCCGGCGGGCACGTGTAGTAGTCGGGCGACACACCGATGCGCTCGGCGAGCAGCAGCTGCGCGAGCCTGACCGACGTACGGGACGTCGAGCCGAGGGCGACCCGCCGCCCGTCCAGCTGGTCGAGGGGCACCTGCGACACGATCACGCAGGACATGACGGGGCCGTCGCAGCCGACGGCCAGATCGGGGAAGGCCACCAGGTCGTCGGCGGCCTTGAGGAATTCGACGAGGGTGATCGGACCGATGTCCAGATCGCCCCGCACGAGCCGCTCGCTGAGCTTCTCAGGGGTGTCCTTCGTGAGCTCGAAGTCGAGGAGCGAACCGGTCCTGGCCAGGCCCCAGTAGAGGGGCATGCAGTTCAGGAACTGGATGTGGCCCACGCGCGGACGGGTGCGCCGCGCGGCCTGGGGAGTCTCGGGAGAATTGTCCACAACGCGAGGCTAGACCCCATGAGATACGGTGCATGCTCTGGGCCCGGGGGCCGGTTCCGTCAACCCAAAACAGGCCTTCGTCAAACCTGCGGGTGACGTGATCTTGCCCTCTATTGCGTTCGGCTGCCTGCGTGCTAGGCTCGCCGCAAGTTGCAGTTTGGTTTCCCTTGCAGTACAGAGCCTGCGGAGCATGTGACCGCGGGCTCTCGTCGTTTTCAGACTTTTGCAGTTGTTCGCAAGCGCATTTGCAGGTTCTGGAGCAGGGCGACCCTTTGGCCCATAGGAGGGCTTATGGCTACCGGAACCGTGAAGTGGTTCAACGCTGAAAAGGGCTTCGGCTTCATCGCCCAGGAGGGCGGCGGCCCGGACGTCTTCGTCCACTACTCGGCGATCAACGCGAACGGCTTCCGCTCCCTCGAGGAGAACCAGGCCGTCAGCTTCGACGTCACGCAGGGTCCGAAGGGCCCGCAGGCGGAGAACGTCACCCCCATGTGACCTTCCGATCGTTGAGATCACCTGGCCGGTGCCTGTCGTGATCTGATCCGGAACCTAGAGCAGTACCCAAGGAGCCCCGCGCCTCACGGCAGCGGGGCTCCTGCCTTTTCGTATACGGGCCGTTCTGTGTACGGGCCTTTCTGTGTACGGGCTACGTGAGTGCGGCGCGGGCGGTCACCGCGTCGGCCGGGTCCCAGCCCTCGCCCGGCACCGACGCGAGCAGCAGCCGGGTGTACGGGTCCGTGGGCGCGGTCAGCACGCGCCGGGTCGGCCCCTGTTCGACGGCCCGGCCCTGCCGCATCACCAGCACCTCGTCGGTGACGTGCTGGACGACGGCCAGGTCGTGGCTGACGAAGACCAGGGCCACGCCCGTGTCGCGGCGGATCTCGTCGAGCAGGCCGAGGATCTGCGCCTGGATCGACACGTCGAGCGCGGCGACCGCCTCGTCCAGGACCAGGATGCGCGGGTCCACGGCGAGGGCCCGCGCGATGGCCAGGCGCTGGCGCTGGCCGCCGGAGAGCCGCCGGGGCAGCGCGGTCGCCTCCCGAGCGCCGAGGCCCACCCGGTCGAGCAGTTCCGTGGCCAGGGACGCGTCGCGGCCGTGCAGGCGCAGGGCCGAGCGCAGGCACTGCTCGGCGGTCAGCCTCGGGTCCAGGGAGACGTACGGGTCCTGGAAGACCATCTGGATCTGGCGGGCGCGGGCCAGTCGGGCCGTGCGGCCGCGCGGGGGTTTCGGCGGGCGTACGGTGCCGTCGACCTTGATCGTGCCGTGGTCCGGGCGGACCAGGCCCACCAGCATGCGGGCCACCGTCGTCTTGCCGGAGCCGGATTCGCCGACGATACCGAGGGCTCCACCGGGGTTCAGGGTGAAGGTGATGGCCTGCGCCGCGGTGTGGCTGCCGCCGGCCGGGAGGGGGTAGGTCTTGCCGAGGTTTTCGACTTCCAGGAGCTTTGCTTTAGCGGTCACTTGGGGCTTGTCCCCTCTTTCAAGGTGCTCTGGGCCGGGGGCTGTGCCCACCCGTTCCGCCGGGCGGAACGCCTGCCCACAGCGGTGCGACAGGTGACTTCTCCGTCGTCCTCCAGCGCGTACGCCTCCGGGCTCCACGTGCCGCACTCGTCCTCCGCCTCCGGGCATCGGGTCACGAACGGGCAGCCGTCGAAGGACTCCGACAGGGACGGGGGTTTGCCGGGGATGGGGTGGAGGGGGCGGGTGTCGCCCAGGGTCGGGGAGCAGGCCAGGAGGCCGCGGGTGTAGGGGTGGGCCGGGGTGGTGAACAGGGCCTTCGCCGTGCGGTGTTCGGCGATCCGGCCCGCGTACATGACGTAGACCCGGTCGCAGTAGGCCGCCGCGAGGTGCAGGTCGTGGGTGATGAAGAGCAGGCCCGCGCCCTGGGCCCGGCGGACCTCGCGGAGCTGGGTGAGGATCTCCGCCTGGGTCGTCACGTCGAGGGCGCTGGTCGCCTCGTCGGCGAGGAGGAGGCGGGGGCGGGCCGCGAGCGCGCCCGCGATGACGACGCGCTGGAGCATGCCGCCGGAGAGTTCGTGCGGGCGCTGGCGCAGGCGGCGGGCCGGTTCGGACAGGCCCACGGCCGCCAGGAGTTCGGCCGCGCCCTCCTTCGTGGCGCCGCGTTCGGTGAGGAAGTCGCCGATGCGGCGGACCGGGTTGAGGGCGGCGCGCGGGTCCTGGTGGATCATCGCGACGGTGTCCGACCTGTGCGTGCGCAACTCCTCGCCGCGCAGGGCCAGTACGTCCCGGCCGGCCACCTCGACCGTGCCGGTGGTGGTGGCGTCGGGCGGGAGCAGGCCGAGGGCGGCCTTCGCCGTGGTCGACTTGCCGGAGCCCGACTCCCCCACCAGGCCGACGACCTCGCCCTCGGCGACGGTCAGGCTGACGGAGTCGAGGAGCGGGCGGGCCGTGCCGGGGACGGCGACGGTGAGGTCCTTCAGGGACAGCAGATGCGTCATCGTCAGTCCTGCTTTCCGAGGCGGTCGGCGGCCCAGACCCCGACGACGTTGAAGGAGACGACGACCAGGGCGATGGCCGTGCCGGGGACGAGGGCGGGCAGCAGCGCGCCCTGGACCACGGCCGCCTGGCCCTCCTGGACCATCAGGCCCCAGTCGGAGGACGGCGGCTGGGCGCCGAAGCCCAGGTAGGAGAGGGTCGCCAGCGACATCAGGGCCTCGCCGAAGAGGACGACGAGGTAGCCGAGGATGGAGCGGCCCAGGTTCGGGACGAGGTGCAGGACGCAGACGCGCGCGCCGCCCATGCCCTGGACGCGGTAGGCGTCGACGTACGGCTTGCGGGCCTCCGCCATCGCCAGGGAGCGGGTGTACTTGGCGATCGTCGGGGTGAAGGCGAGGCCCAGGGCGAGCACCGATGTGGTCATGCCCGCGCCGAAGACGGCGATGATCAGGACGGTGAACAGCAGGCCGGGGAACGCGTACATGACGTCGGTCAGGCGCGATACGAGCGTGTCGACCCAGCCGCCGCGCCAGGCGGCGAGCACCCCGAGCGTGACGCCGAGGACCGCGGCGACCGCGAGCAGGGCGACCGGTGCGACGAGGCTGCTGCGGGCGCCGTAGAGCGCGCGCGACAGCAGGTCCTGGCCGGAGGAGTCGGTGCCCAGGAGGTGTTCGCCGCCGGTGCCGACGAGGGACGCGGACAGGTCGATGGTGTCGGGCGCGTACGGCGCGAGGAGCGGGGCGCAGAGTGCGGCGAGCACCACGAGGGCGAGGATCGCGCCGGCCAGGGTGACGCTCAGCGGGCGGCGGGCGCGGAGCCCGGTCGGGGTGGTGAGGGTGAGCGTGGTCATGCCGTACGTACCTCCTTCACGCGCGGGTCGAGCAGCGGGTGCGCCAGGTCGACCAGGGTGGTGACGACCACGTATCCGGTGACCATCAGGAGCAGGACCGCCTGGGCGACCGGGAAGTCGTGGGTGTTGATCGCGTTGACGAGCAGCGAGCCGATGCCGCTGATGCCGAACGCCGTCTCGACGACGACGGTGCCGGCGAGCATGCCCGCCATGACCAGGCCGCACATGGTGACGATGGGGCCGAGCGCGTTGCGCAGCACGTGGCGGCGGACGATGTCGCGTTCGGGGACGCCGGAGGCGCGGGCCGCTTCGACGTGGTCGGAGGCGGCGGCGTCGGCCATCGCCTGGCGGGTGACACGGCTGATGATGGCGAGAGCCCCGAGGGCGAGGGAGAGGGCGGGCAGGGTGAGGTGGTGGAGGGTGCCGCCGAGGCCCTCGCCCGAGCCGGTCACCGGGAACCAGCCGAGCTTGACGCCGAAGAACGAGACGAGCGCGATGGCGGCGACGAAGGACGGCACGGACGCGAACAGGGTGGTGCCGCCGACGACGGCCGAGTCGACCCACGTGGAGCGCTTCACGGCCGCCAGGATTCCGGCGCCGACGCCGAGGACCACGTACAACACCGTGGCGTACGCGACGAGTTCGAGGGTGGTGGCCAGGCGGGAGGCGATCAGGTCGGCGACCTGGTCGCTGTACTTGAAGGAGCGGCCGAGGTCGAGGTGGACGGTGTCCCACAGCCAGCGGCCGTACTGCTCGATCAGCGGTTCGTCGAGGTGGTACTGGGCGCGGACCTCGGCGAGCCGTTCGGGGGTGAGCTTGTCGCGGCCTCCGGCGAGGAAGACCGCGGGGTCGCCGGGGGCCGCGTAGACGGCGGCGAAGATGACGAAGGAGGCGGCGAAGAGGGTCGCCACGAGGCCGGTGACGCGGCGGAGCAGGGCTGCTGGGTTCATGACGGGTCCTTCTTCGCACCGAGTCCGGCCGCCCACGGGTAGTACAGGTAGGCCTGGGACGCGGTGGGCCCGGTGAGTTTGTCGTCCAGGACGAGGATCGTGGGGACCTGGGCGAGCCCGATCCAGACGGCCGACTTCACGAACTCGCGCTGCACGTCGACGGCGAGTGCGGACCGTTCGGTGTCGTCGAGGGTGCCGAGCGCCTCGGTGACCTTGCGGTCGTAGGCGGCGTCCTTGAAGCCCGCCCAGTTGTTGGGCGAGTCGGACTTGCCGTTCTTGTAGAAGCCCATGGGGTCGGCCTTGGAGATGTACCAGTCGCCCACGAGCACGTCGATGTCGGAGCGGGCGGCGGGGTCGCTGTAGAACTCCTCGAACTGGGAGCTGGGGACCGTCTTGATCTCGGCGCGCACGCCGATGCTCTGGAGGGCGGCGCGGGTGGCGTTGGCGATGACGGCGGGGCCCTGGGTGGCGTCGGTGCCGATGACGACGGGGTCGGTGCCCGGGTCTGCGGCCTTCACGAGCTTCTTCGCCCGCTCGATGTCGGCGTCGGTGGGCGAGGTGGGCGCGTAGGCGGCCAGCTCCTTCTGGGCGGCGGAGAACGTGTCCTTCTCGTAGCCCCAGGCGCCCGCGCCGACGGGGGTGGCCCACGGCTGGACGAGGCCGCCGAAGCCGGATTCGGCGATGCCCTTGCGGTCGATGGCGAGGGAGAGTGCGCGGCGGATCCGCGGGTCGGCGAGGCCGCCGCGGTCGGTGGGGATGAGGACGAGGGAGGCGGTGGAGGGGCCGTAGTACTGCTTGAGGTCCTTGTCGGAGAGGAGCGCCGCGGCCGTGTTCGGCGACTCGGCGTAGGCGCCGTCGGCGGCGCCGGTCCTGAGCGCGTTGACGAAGGCGCTGTCGGCGGCCCAGCGGAAGACGACCTCGCGGGTCAGCGGCTTCCTGCCCCAATAGCCGTCGTAGGCGCGGATGGTGAGGGAGTCGCCGGACTTCCAGGAGCCGAGTTCGTACGGTCCCGAGCAGGCGTCGGGCTGGCCGGGGGTGCCGTACTCCTTGCCGGACTTCTCTATCTGGCGCCGGTTCCAGACGATGCCGGCGTCTCCGGCGAGGGCCTTGGCGAAGACGGCGTCGGGGCGGGTGAAGCGGACGGTGACCTCGTCGGGTCCTGTCTTCTTCATCGAGGCGACGTTGCCGAACTCGTCGGACTGCTCCATGCCGTCGGCGGCGTGCCGCTTCAGCGACCACAGGACGTCGTCGGCGGTCAGCTCGGTGCCGTCGTGGAAGGTGACGCCGTCGCGGATCGTGAGGGTGAGCTTCTTGCCGTCGGCGGACGTCGTGGCCTTCCGGGCGAGGAACGGCTTCGTCGTCATGTCGGGCTGGAGCTGGTAGAGCCGCTCGCAGACGTTGGTGAGGACGACGCGGCCCGCGCTGGATCCGCCGGTGTCGAGGTCGAGGGAGTCCGGCTCGTCCTCCAGGAGCCAGTTCGCCTTCTTCAGCGGCGCGGTGGCCGCCGGGGTGGTCGCGTCGAGCTTCAGCCGGGACGCGTCGAGCAGGGCGGCGCCCCCGGCGGGGCGGTCGGCGCCCGCGCAGCCGGTGGCGGCGAGCAGGGCGGTGGCGGTGAGCGCGGTGAGCGCCGCGCGGGCCGTCGCGTTCCCTCGTCGTGCCGTCGTCATCTGGCGTCTCCGTACGGGCCGTCGTAGAGGTTCCAGGGCAGGTGCTGGTAGTCGCGGTCGCACGGGGTGCCGGCGGTGACGTGGTAGTCGCCGCTGGTCAGGTCCACGCAGGAGGAGACCAGGGTCATCCAGTGCTTGATCTCGGGCGCGCGGACGTCGGGGTGCGTGCACAGGGACTCGGGCAGGCCGAGGTGGTCGGACATGGCCTGCTTGACGATCTTGCGGGACTCGTCGGGGCCGGTGGAGGCGCGCAGGGCGGCGAGGCCTTGTTCGGCGCGGGGGACGCGGACGAGGGAGTCGGAGGACACGGGCCGGTAGTCGGCGGCGAGGGCGGCCGGGACCCCGGCCTGGTAGTGGTTGCCGTGCACGAGGAGGCCGTCGGTCGGGTACATCCAGCCGATGCCGGCCGGGGTCGTCTCCAGGTCGACGGCGAAACCCTCGCGGCACGTGAGCAGGGCGTTGCTGGCGATGTGGGCGCGGGTGCGGCACAGCACGTCGAGGGCGTCGGTGACGGTGTGGGTGTCGAGGACGCTGCGGCGTACGACGGTCTGCGGCAGACCGATCGCGTCGCTGAAGCGGCCGCCGAGGCCGTTGGCGTTGAGGGCGATGCCCGCGGAGTTGGCGCCCTGGCGGCCGACCTGGCCCGCCTCCACCTGCATGATCACGGTGGGCTTGGGCGGCTGGACGATCCGGATCATGACGACGGTGTCGGCGACGCCCGCCCGCCAGTCCCAGTTCTGGCCCGCCCAGACGTGGCCGTCGCCGCTGGCCGCGCCGAACGCGGCGAAGGAGGTGCAGCCCTCGGCGGGCTCCTCGACCGGTTCCTCGGCCAGGTCTTCGGATGGTCCTTCGGCCGGCTCTTCGGTCGGCTTTTCGGCGGTCGCCATCGACTTGAACGAGCGGTCGTAGATGACCTCGCCGCGGGCGTTCAGCGCGAGGACGTCGAGGAGGCCGACGCCCGCGCCGTCGGCGATGCCCCGCATCTCGTCGACGAGTTCGGGGGCGTAGTCGCGCACCGGCTCCAGCCAGCGGGCGGCGCGGGCGGTGACCTGGTCCCAGGTGAGACCGGCGGACTGGCCGAACGCCTCCTCGTAGTAGGCGAGCGCGGCGTGCAGCTGAGGGCGTACCGCCTCGCCGTACTGACGGCCGCGGTCGAGGGGAGCGCCGCTGATGTCGATGACCGGAAGGATCCGGGATGCCATGGTTCTCCTTGCCACGGAGAGCTCGTCCAGCGCTGCCTGCACAGCTGTCTGTAATGTTGATTACGAAGCGCTCTCCACTTGGAATGCTTTGACCAGGAGAGTAACGGCCATCACACGAGAGTCAATACCTGTAATGGAAATTACCGAGGGGGTCGCGCGGCTGCGGGCGGTCGTGCGCGAGCGCTGGGACGGGCTGTCCACGTCCGAGCGGGCGGTGGCGCAGTACCTGGTCAGCGCGCCCGCCGAG
Source organism: Streptomyces sp. NPDC057694 (assembly GCF_042799415.1). NCBI lineage: Bacteria > Bacillati > Actinomycetota > Actinomycetes > Kitasatosporales > Streptomycetaceae > Streptomyces > Streptomyces sp. NPDC057694. The sequence continues at coordinate 110,017 of NZ_JBHVIX010000003.1, read as the reverse complement.
TCGCTGCTGTTCGCGTCGGCGCAGGAACTGGGCACGGCGAGCGGCACGAGCAACGCGAGCGTGGTGCGCACCCTGCAACGGCTCGGGTATGCCGGACTGCCCGCCCTGAAGCGGGAGTTGGCGAACGACTTCACGTCCGCGGTGGCGCCCGAGGAGCGCCTCAAGCGGCGGATCGCCCACGTCGGGCAGGACCTGGACGGGATCTGGGGCGAGGTGTTCGACGAGGCGGCCGAGCGGATCGATCACGCGCGGCGGCTGACTCCGGGGGACGCGCTGCGGGAGGCCGTGGGGATCCTGGCGCAGGCCGGCGAGATCCACTGCTTCGGGGTCGCGGCGTCCGAGCTGGCCGCGCGGCATCTGGCGCTGGCGCTCGGCCGGGTCGGGCGGCGGGCGCGGTTCCTGGGCGCCACCGGGTTCGCCCTGGCGGATCTGCTGCTCGGGGTGCGGCAGGGGGACGCCGTGGTGATCTTCCAGCCCGGGCGCGATCTGCCCGAACTCGGCGTGGTCGTGGACCGGGCGCGGGCGGTCGGGGCGCGCGTGGTGCTCGTCACGGACGAGCTGGCCGAGGCGTACGGCTCACGGGTCGACGCGGTCCTCACGGCTCCGCACACGCCGACGGGGATCACGGCGGAGGCGCTGACCGCGCTGGTGGTGGCCGATGCGTTGCTGTTGGCGATGACGACGCTGGACGAGGGGCGCGCTGTGGAGACGTCGCATCAACTCACGTTCTTGCGGGAGCAGTTGTTGCGGCCTAAGAAGCGGTGAGCGGGGGCCCGGGGGGCGTGGTCGGGTGCGGCTTTCGTCGTGGCTGGTCGCGCAGTTCCCCGCGCCCCTGAGATGCGCACTTCGTGCGGCATCTCATAGGGGAGGCTGCGCGTCAGCGCATGCCTCAGGGGCGCGGGGAACTGCGCGGGAAGCGGTCACCGGGCCGCGGGCGAAGGACGGCTCACGGGTGCATGTGGGCGCCCTTCAGGATTTTGTCGACCGCGTTCTTCGGGCCGTACACGGCGATGCCGACCAGGTCGAGGTCCCCGGTGCCCACGGCGCGTACGGCGGCCCGGTTGTCACGGTCGTTGCCGGTCGAGAACAGGTCCGACGTGAACACGGCCCGCGGCAGCCCCCGCTGCAACGCCTTGGCGTGCGCCGCCGTCAGCGTCTCCTTGCCGCCCTCGAAGACCAGCACCGGCTGGCGCAGCATCGGCAGGTACGGGGTGGCGTCGGCGTCCTCGTACGGCTCCCCGATCACCTCGGGGTGCTGGGTGCCGAGGCCGCTCACGAGGAACGCGGTCACGTTCAGCCGCTGCCAGGTCTCCAGGTCGTCCCGGAGCAGCACGGCGATCTTGGTGTCGAAGCGGACGGGGGCGGGGGCGGCGGTGACGTGGTCGGTGCTCATGCCGTGAGACTCCCGCGCGCGGGGCGGCCCCGTCTTGTACGTTTTTTGCATGGCGGAGCGTGGCACGGATCCGGACCGGATCACCGCGTGGCGCCCCGAGGTCAAGGGCGTCACGGAGGTCTTCCACGCCCACTTCACGCACCACGCCTATCCGATGCACGTCCACGACACCTGGACCCTGCTGATCGTCGACGAGGGCGCGGTCCGCTACGACCTGGAGCGGCACGAGCACGGCACGCCGCTCGGCACCGTCTCGCTGCTGCCGCCAGGCGTCCCGCACAACGGGTCGGCCGCGACGCCGGAGGGTTTCCGCAAGCGGGTGCTGTATCTGGAGGCGTCGGACGACGGCCCCCTCGCCCCGTCGCTGATCGGGGCCGCCGCCGACTCGCCCGACCTGGTCGATCCGTTGCTGCGGCGCCGGATCGGGCAGTTGCACACCGCGCTGGGGCGGCCCGGGGACGAGTTGGAGGCGGCGGCGCGGCTGGCGCTCGTCGGGGAGCGGCTCCGGGAGCGGCTGCGGCCGGCTCTCGGTGACGTGCTCCGGCCCGCGCCGGACGGGCGGGTCGCCGATTCTCTGCGGCAGTTGCTCGACGCGCGGGTGGTCGACGGGGTCGGGCTGGAGGAGGCGGCGGGGGTGCTGGGGGTGCATCCGGCTCATCTGGTGCGGTCGTTCAGTGCCGCGTACGGGATTGCTCCGCATCAGTACTTGATGGCTCGGCGGGTTGATCGGGCCCGGCGCCTGCTCCTCGCCGGGCGGCCCGCCGGGGAAGTCGCGGCCGATGTCGGCTTCTACGACCAGTCGCATCTGACCCGCCACTTCAAACGAGTAGTGGGCGTCCCCCCGGGCCGCTACGCCCGCGCCCCACGCCCCTGAACTGTCGGTCACCTGCGGCCCGGTGGGGGCTGGTCGCGCAGTTCCCCGCGCCCCTGGGTAGTCCGCCAGCCAACGGCCGGTGGCCGCTTCTCGCGCAGTTCCCCGCGCCCCTGAGGCAGGCGCTTCGCGCCGCCTCCCCTTGAGGCTGCGCTCCGCGCGCCTCCACACGGTGCAGGGGGGCGCTCCTCCACCCGAGGCAGGGGCCGCGCCTCCGCCTTGCGCAGGTGGCGCGCCTCCCCGATGGAGGTCGCGCACGAAGTGCGCATCTCCAGGGGCGCGGGGAACTGCGCGAGAAGCGGCCACCGGCCCGCACACGACCGACAACCCCCAGGGCGCAGCCCACCCGCACCCCCCATCCCGGCGCCAACACCGTCACTCCCCCTTGCCGGGAAGGCACACGCGGGCCAGCACCGAAGTGGCCAGCAGCACGCACCCCGCGATGATCAAGCTGACCCGCATGCCCGGCAAAGAGAAGCCGTCGCCCGCCACGAGCGACCCGAACAGCGCCACGGCGAGCGCCCCACCGGTCTGCCGGAAAGCGTTCAGGAGCCCAGAGGCGATCCCGGCCCGAGGCCCCGGCACCGAGTCCATCAACAGTGCCGTCAGCGCGGGCACCGCAAAGGCTCCGCCCAGCCCGGTCGGCACCAGGAGCAGCACCACCAGCCACATCGGCGTACCGGCGTCGAGCGGCAGCAGCACGAACATGGCCAGGGCCAGGACGAGTTGGCCGATGACGATGACGGGGCGGCGTCCGATGCGCTCGGCGACGCGCGGGGAGACCAGGTTCGTGGACGTGATGATCACGGCGAGCGGCACGAAGACCAGCCCCGCCGAGAGCGCCGACATGCCCCGCGCCTGCTGGAGGTAGAGCCCGAGAAGGAAGACCAGGCCGTAGAAGGCGAGGTTCAGGGCGAAGCCGACGGCGAGCGAGACGGCGACAGTGCGGTCGCGCAGCATGGCCGGCGGCACCACGGGCGCCCGGTGCCGCCGCTCGACGGCCCGGAAGGCGACGGCGGCACCGACGGCGACCACGAGCGAGCCGAGCACCGGCACCGAGGTCCAGCCCGCGTGCCCGCCCTCGATCACGGCGAAGGTCAGCCCGGCGAGCGCGAGAACGGCCGTGACCTGGCCGGGAACGTCGATCGGAGCGGGCCGCCGCGGCGACGGCGCGACCTTGGCGAGCAGGGCCAGGATGGCCGCGCCGACGGGCAGGTTGAGGAAGAACACGGCCCGCCAGCCCACGGACTCGGTGAGCACACCGCCCAGCACGGGCCCGGCGGCCATGGCGACGGAACCGCCCACGGTCCACAGCGCGATGGCCCGCGCCCGGTGCCGCGCGTCGTCGTACGCCTGCCGGATCAGTGACAGCGAGGCCGGCATGACGACGGCCGCCGCCGCGCCCTGCACCACGCGGGCCGCGACGAGCGCCCCGATCCCGGGGGCGAGTCCGCAGGCCAGGGAGGCGAGGGTGAACAGGCCGACCCCGAACGCGTAGGCGCGGCGGGCCCCGGCCCGGTCGGCGAGCGCACCGGCCGACAGCATCAGCCCGGCGAAGAGCAGCGTGTACGCGTCGACGACCCATTGCAGGCCGGTCATGCCGCCGTGCAGCGAGGCCCCGACGGCGGGCAGTGCGATGTTCACGGCCGATACGTCGATGGTGATGACGGTGAAGCCGAGCAGCGCGGCGATCAGCGCGACGGCGGCGGGCGGCCTGCGGCCGGGTGCGGCCTCGGCGGCGGGCGCCACTCGGGCGGCGGGGACGGCAGGGGCGGTGGCGGTGGTCACGCGAGCCTCCAGGTCGGTCCGGACGATTCCGGGGTTCCGGTCGGTACCGGGGTTCCGGTCGGTTCCGGTACGGGCGAGTGGGCGGGGGCGCCGGGCCGCGGCCCTGTGACATGCACTCCCTGGGCCCGAAGCCCCCGGCCACTCGCTACGACCACCACTCTGGGCCCGGCGGCGCAAAGGTGGCAGGCCGCGCTTCACCGGGGCGCCGCGTTCCAGGCCCTGACACACCCCCGCACCGCGCGGGGCGGCCGTGGAGAATGGAACGTATGGCTGAAACCACGGAACTGGGCCGCTATCTGCGGGCCCGCAGGGCCCAGGTCACCCCCGCCGACGCCGGCCTGCCCGCGGGCACGGGACTGCGCCGCACCCCCGGCCTGCGCCGCGAGGAGTTGGCCACGCTCTCCGGGGTGAGCGTGGACTACTACACACGCCTGGAGCGGGGCCGCGAGACGAACCCGTCGACCTCCGTGATCGACGCCATCGGCCGCGCCCTGCGACTGCGCGGTGACGCCTACGAGCGGCTGCACGAGCTGGCCGAGCTGGCCTCCGGCCGGACGGCCGACTCTTCCGAGCCGCGCCCCACCGACGACGACACCGTGCGCCCGTCCGTGCTGAGCATGCTGGAGGCGCTGCGGCCGCTGCCCGCGTACGTCGTCAACCGCTACAACTTCATGCTCGCCGCGAACCCGGCGGGCCGCCGGCTGCTGCCGGGCCTGTGGGACTGGCCGGCCGAGCAGCGCAGCATCACCCGCTACCTCTTCCTGCACCCGGTCGGCCGTGAGCTGTACGTGCCGTGGGAGGAGACGGTGATCAAGTCGGTGGCGCATCTGCGGGCCATCGCGGGCGGCGACCCCGACGACCCGCGGCTGACCGCGCTGGTCGGTGAACTGCTCCTCAAGTCACCGGAGTTCACGCGCATCTGGGACCGCTACGACGTGGACGAGCGCAGCGGCGGCACCAAGACCTTCGCCCACCCGAAGGTGGGCGGGATGACCCTGACGTACGAGGTCATGCGGCTGGCCAGGACCGGCGGCCAGCGCCTGGTGGCGTACCAGGCGCCGGCCGGTTCCCCGGACGAGGAGGCCATGCTGAAGCTGGACCCCCAGTCCCCGTAACTCCTCTGCCGCTCAGGCGCGTTCGAGGATCGCGGTCACTCCCTGCCCGCCCGCGGCGCAGACGGAGATGAGGCCGCGGCCCGGACCGCCGCGCTCCGCGAGGAGCTTGGCGAGCGTGGCGACGATGCGGGCGCCGGTCGCGGCGAAGGGGTGGCCGGTGGCGAGGGAGGACCCGGCGACGTTGAGCCGGTCCCGGTCGACCGGCGCGAGCCCCCGCTTCTCCCAGGCCGCCAGGGTGGCGAGGACCTGCGAGGCGAACGCCTCGTGCACCTCGACCAGGTCGAAGTCCTCGATGCCGAGCCCGGCCCGCTCCAGCATCCGGGGCACGGCGTACGCGGGCGCCATGAGCAGTCCGTCGCCGCCTTCGCGCGTCACGTCCCCGCCGTTCCCGGCGAAGTCCACGGCAGCGGTCTCGTACGCGGTCAGGTACGCCAGCGGTTCGAGCCCGCGCGCCTCGGTCCACTCCTCGCTCGCCAGCAGTACGACGGCCGCGCCGTCGGTCAGCGGGGTGGAGTTGCCCGCCGTCATCGTCGCGCCGGGCTCCTTCGTGCCGAACACCGGCTTGAGCGTGGCGAGTTTCTCGACGGTCGAGCCGGGGCGGAGGTTCTGGTCCCGCTCAAGTCCCCGGTAAGGGATGACCAGTTCATCGAGGAACCCGCGGTCGTACGCGGCCGCGAGCCGCTGGTGGCTGGTGGCGGCCAGTTCGTCCTGCGCCTCGCGGGCGACGCCCCACGCGCGGGCGGTGACCGCGGCGTGCTCGCCCATCGACAGGCCGGTGCGCGGCTCGGCGTTGCGCGGGATGTCCGGGACGAGGTGGCCGGGCCTGATCCGGGCGAGGGCCTTGAGGCGGGCGCCCGCCGACTTCGCCCGGCGCGCCTCCAGCAGGATCTTGCGCAGCTCGTCGTTGACGCCGAGCGGGGCGTCGCTCGCCGTGTCCGAGCCGCCCGCGATCGCGCTCTCGGTCTGGCCGAGGGCGATCTTGTTGGCGGCGGCGATCACGGCTTGCAGTCCGGTGCCGCAGGCCTGCTGGATGTCGTACGCGGGGGTGCGCGGGTCCAGCTTCGAGCCGAGCACGGTCTCGCGCGCCAGGTTGAAGTCCCGGCTGTGCTTGAGGACCGCGCCGGCCACGAACTCGCCGACGGCGCCCGGCTCCTGGAGCTCGCAGCGGCTCACGAGACCGTCCAGCGCGGCGGTCAGCATGTCCTGGTTCGACGCGGTCGCGTACGGGCCGTCGGAGCGGGCGAAGGGGATACGGCTGCCGGCGACGACGGCGACGCGACGCGGCACCCCCGCCGCCGGGCTCGCCGGGGTTTTCGCGGAATTCGCGGATTTCGCTGGGGCCATCTCGACAACTCCTGACTACTGAGTAACCTTACTCCGAAGTAAATTTACGACTGCGCAGGGAGTTGGACAATGGCCGACCGCTATCTGAACTTCACCGGCACGGCCCCGGGCCGCTTCCTGACCAAACGTCTCGGGCTGCCGCAACCCGCTCCGCTGCGCCGCTTCAGCCCCGAACACCCCTCCCTCGACGGCCCGTTGCTGCATCTCACGGCGGGTTCATCCGCGTACGAGGACGAGCTGGCGGGGATCCTGGCCGGGACCGGGCTCGATGTCGTCGCCTCGGCGGAGCGCCCCGCCGCGGTCGTCGTGGACGCCACCGCCGTGGCCGACGTCGACGCGCTCGCCGGGGTGCACGCGGCCCTGCATCCCGTCGTACGGTCCGTCGCGCCCGGCGGCCGTGTCGTGGTGCTCGGCGCCCCGCCGTCGGGCGACGACCACCATCAGGCTGCCGTCCAGCAGGCCCTGGAGGGCTTCGTCCGCTCCCTCGGCAAGGAGATCGGGCGCGGCCGGACCGTGAACCTGGTGCGCGTCGCGGGTCCGGTGGCCGGAGCCGGGTCCACCCTGGACTTCCTGCTCTCGCCGAAGTCCGCGTACGTCAGCGGGCAGGTCGTCGAAGTGGGCGGCGAGGGAGTCGAGTTGCGCGTGCCCGAGGACCGGGCGCGGCCGCTCGCCGGGCGCACCGCGCTGATCACGGGCGCCGCGCGCGGGATCGGCGAGGCCGTCGCCGAGACGCTCGTCCGCGACGGCGCGCAGGTCGTGCTGCTCGACGTGCCGTCCGCCGAGGCCGACCTGACGAAGGTCGCCGAGCGGCTCGGCGGGCGGGCGCTGCCGCTCGGCATCACGGCCGATGACGCGGGTGAGCGCATCGCCGAGTTCGTCCCCGACGGTCTGGACGTGCTGGTCCACAACGCGGGGATCACCCGGGACCGGCGGCTCGCCAACATGCCTGCGGAGCGCTGGAGTTCGGTGCTCGACGTCAACCTCGCCAGCGTGCTGCGCACCACGGACGCGCTCCTCAAGGCGGGTACCGTCCGGCGCGGCGGGGCCATCGTGGCCACGGCCTCCATCGCGGGGATCGCGGGCAACGCCGGGCAGACCAACTACGCGGCGAGCAAGGCCGGCGTCGTCGGGCTCGTCCGCTCCCTGGCGCCGCGCGCGCTGGCCGAGCACGGGGTCACCGTGAACGCCGTGGCGCCCGGGTTCATCGAGACCAAGATGACGGCGGCCGTTCCCTTGTTCATCCGGGAGGCCGGGCGGCGCATGAACTCCCTCGGGCAGGGCGGGCTTCCGGTGGACGTCGCCGAGACCACTTCGTGGTTCGCCACGTCCGGTGCCGTCAACGGCCAGATCATCCGCGTCTGCGGCCAGAGCCTCCTCGGCGCCTGACGCGCCGGCGCCCCTGGGTTGTCGGTCGGGTGCGGCACTCGTCGTGGCTGGTCGCGCAGTTCCCCGCGCCCCTGGAGATGCGCACTGCGTGCGCGATCTCCATCAGGGGAGGCTGCGCGCAGCGCACGCCTCAGGGGCGCGGGGAACTGCGCGAGAAGCGGCCACCGGCCCGCAGACGAACGACAACCCGATAAGGGGCGCGGGGAACTGCGCGACCAGCCCCCACCGGACCGGCACCCGACCACGCGCACCCGCACCCCCACCCACCCGCCACCCCAAGGACCCGCCACCATGACGTCACCCCCGCCCCTGCTCCCCCTGATGCTGCGCGGCGCCGCATACTCCCCCTTCAAGCGGCCCCGCACCACCAACACCCCACCCCCGGCGGCAACTTCCCGGATCGACGGGCTACAGGTGCGCGCGGACCACCTCACCGCCTACGAGCGCGTCTGCGCCTACCCCACCGGCAGCCCCGAGCTCCCCGTCACCTACCCGCACATCCTGGGCTTCCCCCTGGCCATGCGGCTGATGTCGACGCGAACCTTCCCGCTGCCGCTGCTGGGCCTGGTGCACACCTCGATCGAGATCACCCAGCAGCAGGACGTGTCCCCCACCGGAACCTACGAACTGACCGTGGGCATCCCGGAGTTGCGCCCCCACCGCCGCGGCACGGAGGCGGTCGTCGTCACCGCCCTGCGCCCCACGGGCGACACCGCCGAGAAGCCCGTATGGGAGTCGACGAGCACCTACCTCGCCCGCCACAAGACGGACACCCGGGAACAGGACCAGCGGGAACAACAGGAGCAGCCCGCGACCCCGCTCCCCGAAATCGCCGAATGGCGCCTGTCAGGCGACCTCGGACGGCGCTACGGCGCGGCCTCCGGCGACCGCAACCCCATCCACCTGCACCCGCTCACGGCCCGCGCCTTCGGCTTTCCGCGCGCCATCGCGCACGGCATGTGGACGGTGGCCCGGTGCCTGGCGGAGTTCGGGGCGCGCGGACCGGTTCACGTACAGGCACGGTTCAGGGCGCCGGTGCTGCTGCCGGGCACGGTGACGTACGCGGCGCGGGGCCCGGCGTTCGAGCTGCGGTCGGCCAAGGACGGCGACCGGGTCCATCTGACCGGTGAGGTCACCGGACTACCGCGCTGACCAGCGCCGCCCGTCCATCAGATTGCCGAGCCCGGACCAGGCGAAGTTCATCAGGGTCGTCGCGGCCTCCCCGGCGGAGACGGACCGGTCGGCGTTGGCCCAGCCGGCCAGCGACTCGGCCGCGCCGACCAGCGCCTGGGCGAGCCCGGTGACCTCGCGCTCGGCGAGTTCGGGGTCGCCGTGCGCCTCCCGGGCCGCCGCGGCGATCAGCGCCGTCACGAAGGCGACGATCTCGTCCCGCATCACCCCGACCTCGGCCACGAACGGGTCCCCGCCCGACCGCGCCTGGCTGTGCAGCACCGCCCACCCGTCGGGATGCCCGGCGGTGTGCGCGAAGAAGGCGGTGAGCCCCTCCCACAGCTGCCGGTCGGCGGGGGCGTCGGTGCGCACCCCGGCCCGCACGGCGGCGACCAGCGCGGCCGACTCCCGCCGGATGCAGGCGGTGAACAGCTCTTCCTTCGAGTTCAGGTACAAGTAGACCAACGGCTTGGAGACCCCGGCCAGTTCGGCGATCTCGTCCATCGAGGCCGCCCGGTAGCCACGCTCACCGAACACCCGCACCGCGGCGTCCAGCATCTGCCGCTCCCGCTCGGCCCGCGGCAGCCGCTTCTGCCGCGCCACCTCGGTCCTGCTGTCGCCGCCCACCCCAGCCGCCTTTCCCGTGCTCCGTACCCGCTCAGCCTACGTCCGCGTACGACCGTGCCCCGCCCCCGGAAGTCCGGGAACGGGGCACGGTGCGGCAGGTGGTGCGAGCCGGGGGACGCGTCAGGCGGCGACGGCCACCCTCTGCGGCTCGTCCACCGGGGACGAGGTCGCGCGGTCGTAGGCCTCGCGGTCCAGGATGTTCTCGCGGGCGGAGACGATCACCGGGACGAGCGCCTGGCCTGCGACGTTCGTCGCCGTCCTCATCATGTCGAGGATCGGGTCGATCGCGAGGAGCAGGCCGACGCCCTCCATCGGCAGGCCCAGCGTCGACAGGGTCAGGGTCAGCATGACCGTGGCGCCCGTCAGGCCGGCCGTCGCGGCGGAACCGACCACCGAGACGAAGGCGATGAGCAGGTAGTCACCGATGCCGAGGTTGATGTCGAAGATCTGCGCGACGAAGATCGCGGCGATCGCCGGGTAGATCGCGGCGCAGCCGTCCATCTTGGTGGTGGCGCCGAACGGCACGGAGAAGGACGCGTACTCCTTCGGGACGCCGAGGCGCTCGGTGACCTTCTGGGTGAGCGGCATGGTGCCGACCGAGGAGCGGGAGACGAAGGCCAGCTGGATGGCGGGCCAGGCGCCCTTGAAGAACTGCAGCGGGTTCAGCTTGGCGACGGTCGCGAGCAGCAGCGGGTAGACGCCGAAGAGGACCAGGGCGCAGCCGACGTAGATGTCGGCGGTGAAGGTCGCGTACTTGCTGATGAGGTCCCAGCCGTACGTGGCGATCGCGTAGCCGATGAGGCCGACGGTGCCCAGCGGGGCCAGCTTGATGACCCACCACAGGGCCTTCTGGAGCAGCTCCAGGATGGACTCGGAGAGCGTGAGGATCGGCTTGGCCTTCTCGCCGATCTGGAGGATCGCGATACCGGCGACGGCGGCCATGAAGACGATCTGGAGGACGTTCAGCTGGGTGAACGGGGTGATGACGTCCGTCGGGATGATGCCCGTCAGGAAGTCGATCCAGGAGCCCGCGTGGTCCGGCTTGCCGCCGTCCTTCGGGGTGAGGCCGGTGCCCGATCCGGGGTTGGTGAGCAGGCCGATCGCGAGGCCGATGGCGACCGCGATCAGCGACGTGATCATGAACCAGAGCAGGGTGCGGGTCGCGAGGCGCGCGGCGTTGTTGACCTTGCGGAGGTTGGTGATCGACACCAGGATCGCGAAGAAGACGAGCGGGGCGACGGCCAGCTTCAGGAGCTGGATGAAGATGCCGCCGATCTTGTCGAGCGTGGTGACGAGCCAGGAGATGTCCTGGCTGCGGGCCAGCCAGCCGAGCAGCACACCGAGGACGAGACCGCCCACAATCTGCGCCCAGAACGGGACCTTCGGTATACGGAAGCCGGACTTCGGGGAGTCCGGCTTCGCGTCGGCGGGGGTGGTGTTCGCGGACACGGAAGCACTCCAGGATGACGCGCGGGGACAAGGCAGGGAGGACGTACGGGGATCAGCGAGTCTTCGCTTCGTACGGGAGCGGCGACCGTGTTACGAGGTCAACGGCGTCGCTGCGTCGGGATGTGCGCCTCAGGCGCGACAGGCCGCGGACATGCAGCGGCAGAGATCGACATGCAGGCGCTCCACGAGCGGGACGCTCGTGGTGATGCGGGGCGCGGCTGTCGTCTTCATGTCAGGAACGTTAACACCGGCGCTTTGGGAACATCAAAGGGGTTCTTTGGGTTCGGTGCGCAGCCCACATGCCCCTTAAGCCGTATTTACCTTGAAAACACAGGCGCCCCGACACCAGTGCGGTGCCGGGGCGGGGGTCTGTCTGTGACGTAAGTTACGCGCCGTGCGAGCGGGCGGCGTCGTCCGCCTCGTCCTCCATGGAGCGGTTGGCCTCCATGTTCGCCTTCGCGCGGTCCACGCGGGCGACGATCTTCTCGGAGGCCCGGTCGCGCTCCTTGCGGAGCAGGACGAAGCTCAGCGGCGCGGAGATCACCAGCGCGAGCAGGATGATCCACAGGTAGTTCGAGCCGCCCAGGCCGCGCGGGACGATGCCGGTGGCGACGAGACCCCAGACGACGAGGAAGCAGCCCACGAAGATCCCGAGGCGCATCAGCGTGTAGCGGAGCATGTCAATCCACTCTTCCGTTCCGAAAAGGTCCTCTTACAGGACGAGCGCCCCTCCAGTGAAGCACGCGGAGGAGCTTCCGAAGTCGGCGGGGGCCGAGGTCCCCCGATCCACCGGGCGTCCCGGGGCCACCCTTAGGCTCGATCGCATGTCACTGCGCTTCGAACTCGACCCGTCCGTCACCCCTGACCTGCGCGACGGTGTGCTCGCGCTGTGGGCGGACGTCTCGAACGCGGGCGGGGCCGTCGGCTTCGTCCCGCCGGTCGTCCCCGACGACATCCGGCCCGAACTGGTGCGGCATCTCGCCGGGATGGCGGAGGGGCGGGTCCGGTTGCTGGTCGGCCGGGATGCCGGGGGCAGTGTGGCGGCGACGGCGTTCCTGGCCTTCAACCAGCACCGGCTGATGAAGCACCACCTGTGGCTCTACACGGTGATGGTCCATCCCTCGCACCAGGGCAAGGGGTACGGGCGCGCGCTGATGTCCGCCGCGCGGGACGCTGCGCTGGGCTTCGAGGGGGTGGAGGCGCTGCGACTTACGTGCCGGGGTGGCACGGGGGCCGATGTCTTCTACTCGGCGTGCGGCTACAAGGAGGTCGGGCGGATACCCGGCGCCATCCGGGTGGCCCCGGGGGACGACCGGGACGACATCCACATGATGCTGCCGCTGTAGGAAGCGTCGTCGACTGCCGGCCGGTGGGGGCTGGTCGCGCAGTTCCCCGCGCCCCTGAGATGCGCACTGCGTGCGCCATCTCATCGGGGAGGCTGCGCGCAGCGCATGCCTCAGGGGCGCGGGGAACTACGCGAGAAGCGACCACCGGACGCGCACCCGAAAACGAAAAGCAGCGCGAAGCGCACGCTCAGGGGGCGCGGGGAACTGCGCGAGAAGCGGCCACCGGCCGTCGGCCGACCGACAACCTTTCAGGGGCGCGGGGAACTGCGCGACCAGCCACGACGCGACCCGCACCCGACAACGAACCGAAAAACTCAGACCCGCATCGGCTGCGGCTCGTCACGACGGCCCGGGTCGGCGCCCTCGTACTCGCGGATGATCTCGTAGCGCGTGTTCCGCTCGACGGGCCGGAAACCGGCGTCCCGGATCAGGTCCAGCAAGTCTTCACGGGTCAGCTTGTTCGGCGTCCCGTAATTGTCGGCGTCATGCGTGATCTTGTACTCGACGACCGACCCGTCCATGTCGTCGGCCCCGTGCTGCAGCGCGAGCTGCGTGGTGTGCAGCCCGTGCATGACCCAGAAGCACTTCACGTGCGGCACGTTGTCGAAGAGGAGCCGCGAGACCGCGAAGGTCTTCAGGGCCTCGGCGCCGGTGGCCATGGTCGTCCGCTCCTGGAGGCGGTTCCTGACCTTGCCGTCCTTCATGTCGACGAAGTCGTGCTGGTAGCGCAGCGGGATGAAGACCTGGAAGCCGCCGGTCTCGTCCTGGAGTTCGCGCAGGCGAAGGACGTGGTCGACGCGGTGCCGGGGCTCCTCGATGTGCCCGTACAGCATCGTCGCGGGGGTCTTGAGACCCTTCTCGTGCGCGAGGCGGTGGATGCGCGACCAGTCTTCCCAGTGGGTGTCGTGGTCGACGATGTGCTGCCGGATCTCCCAGTCGAAGATCTCGGCGCCACCGCCGGTCAGCGACTCCAGGCCGGCCTCGATCAGCTCGTCGAGGATGTCGGAGGCGGACAGCCCCGAGATCTTCTCGAAGTGGTGGATCTCGGTGGCCGTGAAGGCCTTCAGGCCGACGTCCGGCAGGGCCTCCTTGAGGGCCTTGAGGGAGCGCGGGTAGTAGCGCCACGGCAGGTTCGGGTGCAGGCCGTTGACGATGTGCAGCTCGGTGAGGTTCTCCGACTCCATCGCCTTGGCGAGCTTGACGGCCTCCTCGATGCGCATCGTGTACGCGTCCTTCTCGCCCGGCTTGCGCTGGAACGAGCAGTAGGCGCAGGAGGCGGTGCACACGTTCGTCATGTTGAGGTGACGGTTCACGTTGAAGTGCACGACGTCGCCGTTCTTGCGCGTGCGCACCTCATGGGCGAGGCCGCCGAGCCAGGCCAGGTCGTCCGACTCGTAGAGCGCGATGCCGTCCTCACGGGACAGCCGCTCACCGTCGCCGACCTTCTGCTCCAGCTCGCGCTTGAGCCCTGCGTCCATGCCCGTACCTCTCCTCAATCAAAGACTCCGCCCACCGTACGCCCTCGGCTTCAGCCCTCTTCGGGAAGCTCCCCGACCCGGTTCTCCCACTTGGTGGACAGCACGATCGTGGTGCGGGTGCGGGAGACGCCCTTGGTGCCGCTGAGCCGGCGGATCGTCCGCTCCAGGCCGTCGACGTCGCTGGCCCGCACCTTGAGCATGTACGAGTCGTCGCCCGCGATGAACCAGCAGTCCTCGATCTCGTGCAGGTCCTTCAGGCGGTGCGCGACGTCCTCGTGGTCGGCGGCGTCGGAGAGCGAGATGCCGATGAGGGCGATCACGCCGAGGCCGAGCGAGGCCGAGTCGACGGTGGCGCGGTAGCCGGTGATGACACCGGCCGCCTCCAGGCGGTTGATGCGGTCCGTGACGCTCGGCCCGGACAGGCCGACGAGACGGCCCAACTCCGCATACGAGGCGCGGCCGTTCTCGCGCAGGGCCTGGATGAGCTGCCTGTCCACGGCGTCCATAGGTCCAAAGCCTTTCATTATTCAGCGTTCACGCGAGTCTACGTGTGGAATCTAAGGCTGGCAGGGAAAACACCCCGCAAGTTCGAAAGCCTGGTCGAGAGGGAACGCCCCGCGCTAGTTCTCGCGGGAGCCTCCTCCCAGCTCGCCCTCCCAGCGGCGGTACAGCGTGTGCGGCACCCCCGCGGCGTCCAGCGTCCGCCCCGCGACGAAGTCCACCAGATCCTGGATGTGCGTCGCCCCCGCGTAGAACGCGGGTGAGGCGGGGAGCACGACCGCGCCCGCCTCGTCGAGCGTCACCAGGTGCCGCAGGGTCTGCCCGTTCAGCGGCGTCTCCCGCACGGTCACGACCAGCGGGCGGCGCTCCTTCAGCGTCACGCTGGCCGCGCGCTGGAGCAGGTCCTTCGAGAGCCCGAGCGCGACACCGGCCACGCACGCCGTCGACGCGGGCACGATGATCATGCCCTTGACCGGGTACGACCCGGAAGACGGGCCGGCCGAGAGATCTCCGGCGGCCCAGTACCGTACGTCGCTCAGATCGAGGCCGGTGAACGTCCCCGGCTTGCCGTCGGCGCCCCGCGCCAGCCACTCCCCCAGGTCCTCGCGCCAGTGCGCGTCCCGGAACGAGATACCCGTCTCGTCGAGCAGAGTGAGCCGCGAGGCCCGTGAGACGACCAGGTCGACGGCCTCGCCGGCCCGCAGCAGGGCGCGCAGCACCGAAGCGGCGTACGGGGTTCCTGACGCGCCGGACACCCCGACGACCCAGGGTGTGCGACTGGTTGCGTTGACGTGCTCCACACACCCGAGCCTATCCGGCATGCTCATGGGGGAACTCGACCAGGGGCCGGGGGCGTTGTGACTCATGACGGGCGGGGTCCGGGGGGACGGGGCTGAGATGGCGTACGAAGCGCAGCGGCAGAAGAGGTGGTCGGCGGGCGATCGCGCGCTGGCGGCCGGCAAGGTGATGGTCGCGTGGGTGGCCCTGCTGTGGCTGCTCGAAGTGATCGACGTGGCGTCGGGGCACGCCCTCGACACCTTCGGCATCCAGCCGCGCGAGCCCTCCGAGCTGGTCGACGTGATCCCGGCGGCCTTCATCCACTTCGGCTTCGCCCACGTCGCGGCGAACTCGGTGCCGCTGCTGGTCCTCGGCTTCGTCGCCGCGCTGAGCGGGCTGCGCCGCTTCTTCCTGGCCTGCGCACTGATCATCGTCGCGGACGGTCTCGGGGTGTGGCTGGTGGCCCCCGATCACACAAACACGGCGGGCGCGTCGGGCCTGATATTCGGCCTGTTCGGCTTCGTCGTGCTCAGCGGCTTCGTCGAGCGCCGCCCGCTCGGCATCGTGGTCGGACTGCTGATCGCGGCGTACTGGGGCACGACGTTCCTGGCGGGCCTGTCCCCGGCGAACGACGGGGTGAGCTGGCAGGGCCATCTGATCGGGCTGGTCGCGGGCGTGGGCGCGGCGTTTCTGCTGCGCAGACCGCCCCGAGTGACCGGCGCGGCCCAGCCCACGGACTGAGTACGCGGCTGAGTACCCGCACGCATGCGCCGCTCCCCCGCCGCGGAGCACCGTGGGGTCATGAAGCTTCGCTACCTGGTGGTGTGTGGCGCGGCGGTCGTCGTCGCGCTCGTTCTGGTCCACGTACTCGACGTACCGGTCGAGACGCTGTTGCTCGCCGTCGGTGGCGTGCTGTGTCTGGTGTGGCTGATCGTGCTGCTGACCGTGCCGTGGAACCTCTACTTCCGGGCCCGTTCCGTGGTGCACGAGGCGGGGGTGAGCCGGGAGAAGGGGATCGCCGTACCGGGTGACCGGGACGCGGAGGCCGCCCGGATCGCCAAGGTGATGCTGCGCACGGCGATCGGCGCGCATCTGTGCACGGGGGCGGCCGCGGTGGCCGTCGCGGTGGCCACCGGGCGGGAGGCGGGGTACTGGCTCGCGGGCTGCTATCTGCTCAGTACGTTCTTCCGGCCCGCGGGCGCCTACTTCTCCGCGCTGCGCCGGCGGCTCGCCACCCTCGGCCGCGAGGTGCGCTTCCCGCGCGACGACATCGCCGCCGTGCGCAAGGAGGTCGCGGACCTGACGAAGGGCAACAAGGTCCTGGAGCACATGGCCGAGGAGGCGTACAGCTCGCTCGCCCGGCTGCACGAGGCGCTCGACGTGGTCGGCATCTCCGCGAACCAGCGCGCGGACCGCACCGACCAGCGCCTCGACGCCATGAGCCGTGAGTTCGAGTCGGTGGTGAACCGCCTGACGGACAACCAGGAGATCATCACCGGCCTCAAGGCGTTCCTGCGGCTGCTGCGGGCGGACGGTGCGTCGGCTCAGCAGGTGGTGTGACCGGGTCTCGGGCGCCCGCCGAGCCGTAGCACAGCGGGACACGCCGCGCTACATTGCTTCTATGGAGACCATCACCCAGCGCGAGTTCCGCAACAACTCCGCTGCCGTCATGGACGCGGTGGAGCACGGCCAGACCTATCGCATCACCCGTAATGGCGTGGAGGTCGCCGAGCTGCGGCCGATACGGCGCAGAACCGAGCCGAGCGCCGAGGAGCTGGTGGCCAGGCACCGTCGGCTGCCCCGCGTCGACGCCGCCGAGATGCGGCGCGAGGCGGAGGAGCTCTTCGGCCCCGACGCCATGGACGATCCCTGGGAGCGGCCGCGTGGCTGACCCGTCCGCACGCTCCCCGCGCCACCCGGCCGGCATCCTCGACACCTGCGCGTACATCGATCTCGATCTGCTCGACGCCGCAGCGCTTCCGCACCGCCCCCGCCTGACGTCGCTCACGTTCGCGGAGCTCCACCAAGGGGTCGCCACGGCCCGGGACGCCGCCACGCGCGCGGCCCGGACGGAAAAGCTGGCGGCGGCCGTCGCGGACTTCGATCCGCTGCCGTTCGACAGTGAGGCAGGGGCCCGTTACGGCACGCTGGTCGCCCTCACCCTGGGCATCGGCCGGGACCCGCGCCCCCACCGGCTGGACCTGATGATCGCGGCCATCGCCTCCACCCACGAACTGCCGCTGTACACACGCAATGCCGGGGATTTCAAGGGCCTGGAGGACCGCGTCACCGTCGTCGCGGTCTGAGGGCGGCACGCACAGCGAGGGCCCACACATGAGTGAGGGCGGCGGCGCCGTACCGGGCGCCGCCGCCCCCTCCGTCCACGTGAGCCCGCGGGCTAGACCGTCAGGCCCCGCACCAGCAGGTCGAGCAGCGCGCACACGAACAGTGCGATGCCGATGAAGCCGTTGACCTGGAAGAACGCCCGGTTCAGGCGGGACAGGTCGTGCGGCTTGACGATCGTGTGCTCGTACAGGAACGCGGCGGCGACGATGACCAGGCCGAGCCAGAAGAAGGCTCCGGCGCCGGTGGCGAGGGCGTACCAGACGAACAGGGCCGTCACCACGGTGTGGCAGGCGCGGGCGCCCCAGATCGCGCCGGGGATGCCGAAGCGGGCGGGGACGGACTTCACGCCGACCTCGCGGTCGGTCTCCACGTCCTGGCAGGCGTAGATCAGGTCGAAGCCGCCGATCCAGATGCCGACGGCGAGACCGAGGATGACCGCGTCCCAGGACCAGGAGCCGGTGACCGCGATCCAGGCGCCGATGGGACCCATCGCCTGGGCGAGGCCGAGGATGGCCTGCGGGAAGTTCGTGAACCGCTTGCCGTACGGGTAGACGACCATCGGGATCACCGCGATGGGGGCGAGCGCCAGGCACAGCGGGTTCAGGAGGGCCGCCGCGCCCAGGAAGACGACGAGCGCGATCAGCGCGCCGGTCCACGCCGACTTCACCGACACCGCGCCGGTGACCAGCTCGCGGTGGGCGGTGCGCGGGTTACGGGCGTCGATCTCGCGGTCGATGATCCGGTTGGCGGCCATCGCGAACGTGCGCAGGCCGACCATGCAGATGGTCACCAGGAGCAGCCGCCCCCAGTGGATGTTCTTGTCCAGCTCGAACATCGCGGTCAGCGACGCGGTGTAGGCGAAGGGCAGCGCGAACACCGAGTGCTCGATCATGACCAGGCGCAGGAAGGCCCTGGTCCGTCCCGGCTGCTGCGGGATCGCTGCTGAGGCGCTGCTCACTTGAGTCCGTACTCCTTCCAGCGGCGGTCGACGAGCGCCGCCGTCCGGGGGTCGGAGACGACCATCTCGGGCCAGCCCCCGTCCCGCGTGTAGCCCTCCTCGGGCCACTTCCTCGTCGCGTCGATTCCGGCCTTGCCGCCCCAGAACTGCTGGTAGGAGGCGTGGTCGAGGTGGTCGACGGGTCCTTCGGTGATCATCAGGTCGCGGGCGTAGTCCGTGTTGCCCAGGGCCCGCCACGAGACTTCATGAAGATCGTGGACATCGCAATCGGAGTCGACGACGACGATCAGCTTGGTCAGCGACATCATGTGCGCGCCCCAGACGGCACTCATCACCTTCTGGGCATGCTTGGGGTACTTCTTGTCGATCGAGACGATCGCGCAGTTGTGGAAGCCGCCGGACTCGGGGAGGTGGTAGTCCACGATGTCGGGGACGATCACCTTGAGCAGCGGCAGGAAGAAGCGCTCCGTGGCGCGGCCGAGCGGGCCGTCCTCGGTCGGCGGGCGGCCGACGACGATCGACTGGAGCAGCGGGCGCTTGCGCATCGTCACGCAGTCGATGGTCAGCGCGGGGAACGGCTCCTGCGGGGTGTAGAAACCCGTGTGGTCGCCGAAGGGCCCCTCGGGCAGCATCTCGCCCGGCTCCAGCCAGCCCTCGATGACGACCTCGGCGTTGGCCGGGACCTGGAGCGGGACGGTCTTGCAGTCGACCATCTCGACGCGCTTGCCCTGGATGAACCCGGCGAGCAGGTACTCGTCGATGTCACCGGGCAGCGGCGCCGTGGAGGCGTAGGTCACGGCGGGCGGGCAGCCGAAGGCGATGGCGACGGGCAGCTTCTCGCCGCGCTTGGCGGCCACCTGGTAGTGGTTGCGGCTGTCCTTGTGGATCTGCCAGTGCATGCCGATGGTGCGCTTGTCGTGGCGCTGGAGGCGGTACAGCCCGAGGTTGCGCACACCGGACTCGGGGTCCTTGGTGTGGGTGAGCCCCAGGTTGAAGAAGGAGCCGCCGTCCTCGGGCCAGGTGAACAGCGCGGGCAGCTTGTCGAGGTCGACGTCGTCGCCGGTGAGGACGACCTCCTGGACGGGCGCGTCGCCGGACTTCACCTTCTTCGGCGGTACGTGCGTCATCGCGCCGAGCTTGCCGAACGCTTCCCGCATCCCGCCGAAGCCCTGCGGCAGCTCGGGCTTGAGCAGGCCGCCGATCTTGTCGCTGATCTCGTCGTACGTCTTGAGCCCGAGGGCCTTGAGCAGCCTGCGGTCGGTGCCGTAGACATTCATCGCGAGGGGCATCGAGGAGCCCTTCACGTTCTCGAAGAGCAGGGCCGGGCCGCCGGCCTTGTTCACCCGGTCGACGATCTCACCGACCTCCAGGTGCGGGTCGACCTCGGCCTTGATGCGCAACAGGTCGCCCTCGCGCTCCAGCGCCCGGAGCAGGGAGCGAAGATCGTCGTAAGCCATGCCGTCCAGTATCCGGCAACCGTTACCCTGGCCCCGTCACCGGGGGGCCGCATGGGTTCCTCACAGCATCTTGGGGGAAGCGCACACCATGCTCCGGGTCCTGATGTTCCTGATCCCGCTGGCACTGACGATCTACGCGTTCATCGACTGCCTGAACACGCCCGAGGACGAGGCGAAGCATCTGCCCAAGATCGCCTGGGTCTTCATCATCCTGCTGTTCTGGATCGTCGGGCCGATCGCCTGGCTGGCGGCGGGCAAGCAGCGCACGCCCCCGCAGGGCGGCCGCACCCCGTCCGAATGGCACCGCAACCACCGCACCCAGTACGTCGCCCCCGACGACAACCCCGAGTTCCTCGCCTCCCTCCGGGAGGACAACAAGAAGGACGAGTCGCTGCTCAAGGACTGGGAGGCCGATCTGCGCCGCCGCGAGGACGAGCTGCGGCGCCGCGAGGGCGAGCAGGGCCCCAAGGACTGACCTGACAGCGCCGGGGTCCTATACGACGCGGCCGGGGCATCCCGCACACTGGAAGCGGAACCACCTCCTCCGCACCTCGCCCCCGTAAAGGCCCATGTCCAGATCCCCGCACGTCCCCGACCAGAGCGCGCCGCCCGAGAAGCTGATAACCGTGGAGGAGCACGGGGCCGACCCCGTGCCGCCCGAGCGCCGGCACGGCTCGCCCCGCCAGCTGCTGTGGACCTGGGCCTCGCCCCAGGTCGGCTTCGCCACCGTGTTCATCGGGGTGCTCTCCGTCTCCGCGTTCGGCCTGAGCTTCTGGCCGGCCGTCGCCGCGCTGGTGCTGGGCGCCGGGCTCGGCTCGCTGGCGCACGGGGTCCTTTCGACGGACGGGCCGCGGTTCGGGGTCCCGCAGATGGTGATCGGACGGCTGTCCTTCGGGTTCCGGGGCAACGCGCTGCCGTCGGCGGTGAACGCGTTCGTCGCCGGGGTCGGCTGGTTCGCCGTGAACACGGTGGGCGGCGCCTTCGCCCTGAACTCGCTGACCGGGCTGCCGCCGCTGCCGAGCCTGCTGATCCTCGTCGTGCTGGAAGTCGTCATCGGCTATGTCGGGCACGACCTGGTGCACCGGTTCGAGAAGTACGCGTTCCCCGTGCTCTGCGCGATCTTCCTGCTCGCCGGGGTGTGGATCTTCCTGGACGCCGACCTGTCGGGCTCGGGCTCCGGCTCGGGCGGCGGCTTCGGCGGGTTCCTGCTCGCCTTCTCCGCCTGCTTCGGCTTCACCGCGGGCTGGAACCCGTGCGCCTCCGACTACGCCCGCTACCTCCCCGAGTCCACCTCGCGCCGGGCCACCGCCTGGTACGCGGGGCTCGGCCTCTTCGTGTCGGTCTCCGTCGTCTCCGTGATCGGCGCGGCCTCCGCCACGCTCGCCGCGCCCGCCGGGGCCTCCCCCACCGACGCCTTCACCGGGCAGCTCCCGGAGTGGCTCGGCAGGCTCACCCTCGTCGCGATCATCCTGGGCGCGATGGCGGCGGCCACCCTGAACGTCTACTCGGCGGCCGTCTCGCTGTCCTCCCTCGACCTGAAGCTGCCGCGATGGCTGAACCGGGCTGCGCTGGTCGCCGTCGTCGGCGCGATCGGCACCGCCGCCGGGTGGGCCTCGCTCGCCGACGCGGGCCACGCCTTCGAGAACTTCCTGCTCGTCATCGCGTACTGGATCGCGCCCTGGCTCGGCGTCGTCCTGATGGAGCACCTGCTGCGCGCCCTGCCCGACACCGCGCTCGCCGACCGCCTCCAGGACCGTACGTTCACCCGGCCCGCCGGACTGATCGCGCTGCTCGCCGGGGTCGCCGTGTCCGTGCCGCTGTTCTCCAACCAGACCCTGTTCGTCGGCTGGGTGCCCGCCCAGTGGCCCGGCGTCGGCGACCTGACCTGCCCGGTCGGGTTCGTGCTCGGCGCCGGTCTGTACGCGCTGCTCGGGCGGCGCGACCGTCACCACACCCCCGCCTAGAAACTCCCCCGCCCAGAAAGGCCGTACGTCATGGATCTCGATCTCGCCCGCACCTGGCTCGCCACCGCCGTCGAGGAGGCGAAGGCCGGTCTCGCCGAGGGCGGCATCCCGATCGGCGCCGCGCTCTACTCCGCCGACGGCACCGTCCTCGGCCGCGGCCACAACCGCCGGGTGCAGGACGCCGACCCGTCCGTGCACGGGGAGACCGACGCGTTCCGCAACGCCGGCCGGCAGCGCTCGTACAAGGGCACCACGATGGTCACCACGCTCTCGCCGTGCTGGTACTGCTCGGGCCTGGTGCGGCAGTTCGGCATCTCCCGGGTGATCGTCGGCGAGGCGCGCACCTTCCACGGCGGGCACGACTGGCTGGCCGAGCACGGCGTCGAGATCGTGCTGCTCGACGACCCCGAGTGCGTCGGCATGATGGAGGAGTTCATCGCGGCCAAGCCCGAACTCTGGAACGAGGACATCGGCGAGTAGCTCGCCGAGACCGTGGCGGCGTACATCTTGTACGCCGCCGCACCCCCGGAAGCGGACAGTGCGCCCCTGTGCGGGGCGCGTCCGCCACCGGACACTCAGGGGGCATGACGACCGCCTCCACCAGCACAGACGCCGCTCCCGCGCCCCCGCCCGCGTACGGCGACAAGGTCATCGCCGTCGAGACGGCCGGCTCCGAGCCGATCCCCGCCGCCGAACGGCACGGCAGCCCACGGCAGTTGATCTGGACGTGGGCCTCTCCCAACATCGAGTTCGCGACGGTCTACATCGGCGTGATCTCCGTCCTGTTCTTCGGGCTGAGCTTCTGGCAGGCCGCCGCGGCCCTGCTGCTCGGCACCGCCGTCGGCGCCGTCACCCACGGGGTGCTGAGCCTGGACGGGCCCCGGTTCGGGGTGCCGCAGATGGCGATCGGGCGGTTCGCGTTCGGGCGGCGCGGCAATCTGCTGCCCAGCGGGGTCAACGCGGTCGTGGCGGGCGTCGGCTGGTTCGCGGTGAACAGCGTCAGCGCCGCCTTCGCGCTGAACTCGCTGACCGGGCTGCGTCCGCTGCCCTCCCTCCTCCTGGTCGTCGCGGCCGAGATCGCCATCGGCTTCATCGGCCACAACTTCGTGCACGCCTTCGAGCGGTACGCGCTGCCGGTGCTCGCGGTGGTGTTCCTCCTTGCGGGCTTCTGGACGTTCGGCAAGGCGGACTTCTCGGGCGGCGGCTCCGGCGGCGGCCTCGGCGGGTTCCTGCTCGCGTTCAGTTCGGCGTGGGGGTACGCGGCGGGCTGGAACCCGAACGCGGCCGACTACTCGCGCTATCTGCCCGCCACGGCGTCCCGCTGGAAGACGGCCCTCTATCCGGCGCTCGGGCTCTTCGTCTCCGTCTACGCGGTCGGCATGATCGGGGTGGCGTCGGCGACGATCGCCGCGCCCGAGGGAGCGACGCCGACCGGCGCCTTCACCGGTCATCTGCCGGACTGGCTCGGCAACTTGACGCTGCTCGCCATCATCCTGGGCGCGGTGTCGGCCAACGCCCTCAACGTCTACTCCTCCGCCATGTCCGTCACCTCGCTCGGCCTGCGGCTGCCCTCCTGGCTCGGCCGCTCGACGCTCGTGGTGATCTCCGGGCTCGCCGGGACGGCGGCGGCATGGGCGTCGCTCGCGGACGCGGGCGCCGCGTACGAGGCGTTCCTGCTGGTGATCGCGTACTGGATCGCGCCCTGGCTGGGCGTCGTCATGGTGGAGCGGTGGCGGATGCGGAAGGTCGCCCACGCAGAGCTCGCCGGGCGGCTCACCGACCCGCACTTCACCAACTGGCCGGGGCTCGCAGCCCTGTTGACCGGCGCGGCCGTCTCCGTGCCGCTCTTCTCCCACCAGGAGAAATACGTGGGCTGGGCGGCACAGAAGTGGCCCGACCTCGGTGACGTGACCTGCGTCGTCGGCTTCCTGGTGAGCGCCGCGGTGTACGCGACCGCTTGCCGAGTGTTCGCTTCGCGTCGTACAGTCTGAGTCGTCAGAGTGTTCGTCATCCGACGAACACCAGCGGCACTGAAGGTGTGGGGTGCGCGATGCGTGCAGTGCGGATCGGCGAGTACGGCGGGCCCGAGGTCCTGGAGACGGTGGAGACCGAGGTCCCCGAGCCGGGGCCCGGGCAGGTGTCGGTCGACGTGGCGTACGTGGGCGTGAACTTCGCCGACCACAAGGCCCGCCTGGAGGGGTACCGGGTGCCGTCGCTCCCGTTCGTGCCCGGACTTGAGCTGTCGGGCCGGATTCGCGCGCTGGGCCCGGGAGTCGACGGCTTCACCGTCGGCCAGGAGGTGGCCGCGCTCACCGAGGGCGGCGCCTACGCCGAGGTCGCCGTCGCGGACGCCGCGACCGTCTTCCCGGTCGCCGCCGGTACGTCCCTGCGCACGGCCGCGAGCCTGCCGACCGTACTGCCCACCGCGTACGCACTGCTGCACTCGGTGGGGCGGCTGCGCGAGGGCGAGTCGGTTCTCGTGCAGGGCGCGGCGGGCGGCGTCGGCACGGTCGCCGGACAGCTGGCGCGGGCGGCGGGCGCCGGCCGGGTCATCGGGGTCGTGTCGAGCGGGGCGAAGGCCGAGTACGCCCGCAAGTACGGCTATGACGACGTGGTGCTCGCCGACGGATTCGGCGCGGCAGTAGGGGAGTTGACCGGCGGCCGGGGCGTCGATCTGGCCCTCGACCCGGTCGGCGGCGACGTGCTGCGCGAGACGCTCGGCGCGCTGGCCGTCTTCGGCAGGCTCGTCTCCTTCGGCAACGCCTCGTCGGCGCCCGCCTGGCAGGTGGGCCAGCCCGAGCTGTACCCGGGCGGCCGGTCCATGGGCGGCTTCTCGATCCTGACCCTCGCGCAGACCGCGCCGCAGGAACTGCGGACGCTGGCCGAGCGGGCCTTCGCGGTACCCGGCATCGAACTGCCGGTCACCGGCGAGTTCGCGCTGACCGAGGCCGCGGAGGCGCACCGGGTGCTGGCGTCGCGCACCAGTACCGGGAAGCTGCTGCTGCGGGTGGCGGCCTGAGCGGCGCCCCGGCCACGGACCAGGGCCGTCGAGCGGTCCCCCGCACCGCTCGACGGCCTCGGCCCCGGGTGATCCCGGGAACGAACTCCGTGACGCATCACGGCCGTTCGGCTTCCCGGTCACCGGGCGAGCAGCGGCACGAGGCCGCCGCGGGTCAGTCGTCCTTCATTCTCACCGTGCGTACGCCCCCAGACCGATGAGGCAGTACACGTACTCGCTGATGACGTTGCCGTTCATGGTGTAGCGGGACGAGAAGGCGTACTGCGTCTGCGCGTTGGACTCGCAGCGGCTCATGTCGGACGTCAGGGGGATGGTCTCGACGACCCTGTAGTGCGCGTCGGCGGCGGAGCAGTCCACCTCGTCGATGTCGTCGACCGCCTGCGCGGTGGTCGAGTCCGGCAGCGTGCCGTTGAGGCAGGTGCCCGACGTGTAGGGACTGGGGTCCTCGGTGGGCTCGGAGCTCGTGTACGGGTCGTCCGTCGCGTACGGATCGTCGGTGGTGTACGGGTCGCTGCTGGTGTACGAGTCGCCGGCGTCCGTGTCCGTCGACGCCTCGTAGGACGGCGTGTACGAGGGCTCGTACGACGACGTGTACGAGGATCCGTACGAGGGTGAGGCGTTGTCGTCGCCGTCGTCGCAGCCGGTGACCAGGGCCAGCAGCGGCACGACCAGGGCCACGGTGGCGACCGCCGGCAGGCGGCCGCGCCGCGGCGCGGGTGTGATGCGGTTCTCGGACACAGGGACAAGTGTGGCGCAGCGCACTCCAGAATTGGAGTGGCTTTCTAGATATTCACTTTAGAAACACATCCGGAGACCCATCGTTGACATGGTGCTTTACGCTGACTGTCACCATGAGTCCCAAGCAACAACGCGGCGAAGAGACCGCCGACCGCCTGCTCGACGCGGCCCTGGCCGTGTATGCCGAGGCGGGCGAGAGCGGCGTCACCGTCAGCGCTCTCACCAAGTCCAGCGGCGTGAGCCTGGGCAGCCTGTACCACCACTTCGGCAGCGTCGACGGGCTCATGAACGCGCTGCTGATGCGCTGGCTGGGCCGCCTGCTCGACGAGGTGGGCGGGGCCCTGGCCCGCTCCCGCACGGCGCGCACCGGAATCCGCGCGGTCGTGCGGTCCTACCTCGCCTTCGTGGGCGAACACCCGGACGCCGCGCGCCTGTTGCACTCCTCCTACGCGGACCGGCTGACCATGGCGCAGGCCCGCCAGGTGCGCGACAACCAGGAGGCGCGCCTGTCGCCGGTGGCCACCTGGCTGGAGCAGCATGTCGTGTCGGGGGAACTCGCCCCGCTGCCCGCCCCGTTGATCGAGACCATGATGCTGGGTCCGGTCATCGGCGTCGCGCGGCGCTGGCTGTCCGTCGGCGACGTCGACCTCGATCAGGCGGCCCGGGTCCTGCCCGACAGGATCTGGCGCTCGCTGACGCCCTGAGCCGCCCCGGCACCGACGACGCGGGCCGCGCAGGCGGCGGTGAGCAGTTCGCCGAGCGGCTCCGGGTCGCCCACCTCGATGCCGAGCAGCGACTCGATCCGCTCCAGGCGCTGGTAGAGGGACTGCCGCCCGATGTGCAGCAGCGCGGCGGTCCGGGTCGGGCTGCACCCGTGCCGCAGATGGATCTCCAGGGTGCGTACGAGGTCACTGCCGTGCAGGGCCTCCCAGGCCAGGAGCGGGCCGAGGACCTGGTCGACGAGCCGGGCGAGGCGGGCCCGGTTGGCCTCGACGCCGCCGCGGGTCAGCTCCCGCTCCAGGGCGAGGGCCCGCGACGAGGTCACCAACGGCCCGTCCCCGCAAACCGGTTCGGCCGGGGGCACGGTCAGGGCCAGGGACAGCGTGGTCCGGGCCGCGCGGAGGGTGTCGCTCCAGCGCAGCCAGCCGTCGTCCGCGCCGACGGCGTGCCCGACGGCGACCGTGAGCCCGGGCCCGGCCGCCGTGCGGAACGCGTCCCGCACGGCGCGGACCGCGTCCCGCCCGGGCGGCGGCACCAGCAGGGCGAGCACGTCACCGGGGAACGCGGCGCGCAGCACCCGGCGGCCCGCGACCCGGTCGACCGCGGCGAGGGCGGCCGCGTGCGGGCCGTGCGCACAGACGCCGACGAGCCGCGTCCCGGGTCCTGGCCGGAACCCGGCGAGCGCCGAACGGGCCGCCACCTCGGGCTGGTTGAGGGCCTGGCCGTCGGCGAGGTCGGCGAGCAGCGCGGCCCCGTGGTCGACGGCGCGCACCACCGGCACCGGGCGGGCGAGGAGACCGTGGGTGACGATGGCCCGGTTGGCGGCCTCCGCGATCCGCACGAACGGCACGACGCGGCGCAGCGCGACGAGGGGCAGCCCGCACCCGGCCGCCGCGTCCACGACGTCGTCCGGCATGTGTTCCAGGGAGCGGCCCACCTCGACGGCCAGACCGGCCACTCCGCGGGCGGCGAGTTCGCGCACGTACCGCCGCAGGGCCCCCGCGTCGGCGCCGAGGAACGCGAAGCCGTTGGTGAGGAGCAGCTCTCCGCCGTCCAGGAAGCCCGCGCCCTCGTACACCTCGCTGGCGTGCACCCAGCGCACGGGCCGGTCCAGGGCGCCCTCCCCCGCGAGCAGTTCGGGCGCGGCGTCGGCGACGGCGTCGAGGGCCAGGATCTCGCGGAGCGTGAGAGCGGGCACACGGGCCTCCCGGGGGCAGACATTCCGTCGGGGTGCGGACTGCCCGGAGAGTACGGTGCGCACGTTGCCCCGGTGTTTCCGTGGACCGAGAGTGGACGCATGACCTCAGACCAGGGCACGCCCCGCATCCCCACCGTCGACCTTTCGCCATGGCTCTCCGGCGACCCGGCGGCCCGCGCCGGGATCGCCCGCACCGTCGACGAGGCGCTGCGGACCGCCGGCTTCCTCCTGGTGACCGGGCACGGTGTCGACCCGGCCCTGCGCACCCGGATCAGGGACGCGGCCCGCGCCTTCTTCCGGCGGCCCGCCGCGGAGAAGGAGCCGTACGCGGTGAAGGTCGGCGGCCGGGGCTGGCTCGGCCCGGGCGCGGAGGCCAACGGCTACGCGGAGGGCACCGAGACGCCGCCCGACCTGAAGGAGTCGCTGTCCTTCGCGACGGACACGGCGTTCGACGACCCGGCGGTGCACGAGGAGTGGTCGGGCGCGAACGTCTTCCCGGCCGGGGCGCCCGAACTGCGCGAGCTGGTGGAGACGTACCTGGCGCGGATGCGGGCGCTCTCCGACCTGCTGCTCGAACTGCTCGCGGTGGCCCTGGACGAGCCCGCGGACTTCTTCACCCGGCACACGTCCCGGCCCACCTGGGGCTTCAACATCAACTGGTATCCGGGCACCGAGGTCGTCGGGGAGCCCGAGCCCGGCCAGTTCCGGATCGGCCCGCACACCGACTTCGGCACGGTCACGGTCCTGGACCGGCAGGCGGGCAAGGGCGGCCTCCAGGTCTTCACCGACGAGGGCGGCTGGGAGGACGCGCCGTTCGACCCGGAGGCGTTCACCATCAACATCGGTGACCTGATGGCCCGCTGGACCGGCGACCGCTGGCGCTCGGGCCGCCACCGCGTCCTGCCGCCCCCGGCGGACGCGCCCGCCGAGGAGCTGATGTCGCTCGTCTACTTCTACGAGTGCGACCCGGCGACGACGGTGGAGCCGCTGCCCGCGCCCAAGGGCCGCGTGGCGTACGAGCCGGTGGACTCGCACGTGTATCTGCGGGGGAAGCTGGACGCGATCACGGTGGGCTGACACGCGTGAGGGCCGGTTCCCGAAGGAACCGGCCCTCACGCGCGCGTGCTCACACCCCGGCGTAGGAGTGCTTGCCGGAGACGAAGATGTTGACGCCGTAGTAGTTGAACAGCCAGCAGCCGAAGGCGATCAGCGCCAGGTAGGCGGCCTTGCGGCCCTTCCAGCCGGCCGTCGCGCGGGCGTGCAGGTAGCAGGCGTAGGCGACCCAGGTGATGAACGACCAGGTCTCCTTCGGGTCCCACTCCCAGTAGCGGCCCCAGGCGTCGCCGGCCCAGATCGCGCCCGCGATGATCGTGAACGTCCACAGCGGGAAGACCGCCGCGTTGACCCGGTACGAGAACTTGTCCAGGGACGCCGACGCGGGCAGCCGCTCCAGGACCGAGGTGGCGAAGCGGCCCGGGGTGCCGCCCTTGACCAGCTTGTTCTCGTACGAGTCCTTGAAGAGGTAGAGCAGCGTGCCGACCGCGCCGACGTAGAAGACGGCGCCGCAGAAGATCGCCGTCGAGACGTGGATGTACAGCCAGTACGAGTGCAGCGCCGGGACCAGCTGGTCGCTCGCCGTGTACAGGACGGTGACCGCGAGGCCGAGGTCGAGCAGGACCGTGATGACCAGCGGCAGGCCGAGCCAGCGGACGTTCTTCTTCAGCGCCAGCAGGACGAGGTACACGCCGACGGCGACGGTGGAGAAGGTGATGCTGAACTCGTACATGTTGCCCCACGGGGCACGCTGCACGGACAGCGCGCGGGTGAGGACACCGGCGAACTCGATGAGGAAGCCGAGCGCGGTCAGCGACACGGCGATCCGGCCGTAGAGGTCGCCCTGCTCGTCGCCGCCGGAGGCACCGGGGCCGTCCGGCACGTCGCCGCGCGAGCCGGAGGCGGACCGGGTGACGACCTGCGGGCGCTCCAGGACGGCGGTGGAACCGTTCTTCTTGACCTGCACGGCCGGGGCGGCGGCCGTCCTGGCCGTCTTCTGCGCCGTCAGCGCGGCGGCGGCACGGCCCGTCTTGCTGCGGCTGCCGAAGATCCACTCGGCCATGTTCGCGAAGAAGGCCAGCAGATAGACGGCCATCGACGAGTAGATGAGGACGTTACTGACTTGCGCCAGGTTCTCATTGGTGGCGGCGGCGAGATTCACTTCTCAGCCCCTTCGGCGGCAGGAACATCGGTGGGTTCGGAATTCTCGGAGTTTTCGGAGTCTTCGGAGGGGTCGGGCGCGCTCGGCGCCCGTGCGTGCAGCTTCTCGACGAGGCCGCCCAGTTCGTCGGGGAGCTTCGCGGACTCGCTGCGGCCGAGGCCCGCCATCTCGACGACGGTGACGCCGTCGGAACCGGTGACGGCCCGCACCCAGACGCGACGGCGCTGGATGAACAGGGAGCCGACCAGGCCGGCGATGGCGCCGATGGCGCCGATCAGCGCCCAGTCGGTGCCGGGCTGCTTGGCGACCTCGAAGGTCGCCCACTCCTTGACGTCCTTCTCGAAGGTGATCGAGCCGGCGCCGTTCGGCAGCTTCATGGTCTCGCCGGGCAGCAGCCGCTTCTTGAACAGCTCGCCCTTGGAGTCCTTGAACTGCTTCATGTTGGTCGTGTCCAGCTGGTACACGTTCTGTGGGATGCCGGAGTCGACGCCCAGGCTGCCGTGGTACGCGGACAGTGCCAGGACGGGGAAGTCGAGCGCCGGGAACTGGGAGAACATGTTGCCCTTCCCGGAGCCCGCGAACGTCGGCACGAAGAAGGCGTTGAAGCCGAGCTGCTCCTTCTTCCCCTTCGCGTTCTTGTAGCCGTCCATGACCTTGACCGCGCCGGTGGACGTCTGGTTGGAGTCGATCGGCAGCAGCGGCACCGGCGTGTGGTCGGAGACGACGTTGCCCTTGCCGTCCCGGACGGTGACCACGGGCGCGTAGCCGTGGCCGGAGAGGAAGACCTTGGTGCCGTTGATCTTCAGCGGCTCGTTGACCTTGATGGTCGCGTTCTTCTCCTTGCCGTCGGCGCCCTCGCTGTAGGTGACGTCCGCCTGGTACGTGCGCGCGGTGCCCTTGTTGGGGCCGCTGCGCTCGTACGTGCCCGTGAACTTCTTGAGCGTGAAGCTGAAGGGCTCGAGGCCGGTGTCCTTGTCGAAGAGGTTGCCGGAGGAGAAGTCGTCGTACTGGGTGAGGGTGTTGGCGAAGCCGTCGCCCTCCAGGATCAGCTTCGTGCCGTCGGACTTGAACAGCTGCCCGGTGGCGAAGCCGATCAGCATCACGATCAGCGACACGTGGAAGATCAGGTTGCCGGCCTCGCGCAGATAGCCCTTCTCGGCGGCGACGGCGTTCCCGGCGATGTGCGAGCGGAAGCGCCGCTTCTTCAGCATCGTCAGGGCGGCCTCGCGGACCTCGTCCGCACCGGTCTCGGTGCGCCAGGTCGCGTACGCCGGCATCCGGTCGAGGCGCCCCGGGGCGCCCGGCGGACGGCCGCGCAGCTGGCCGACGAACTGCCAGGTGCGCGGGATGATGCAGCCGATCAGCGAGATGAACAGCAGGATGTAGATCGCGGAGAACCACACCGAGCTGTAGACGTGGAACAGACCGAGCCGGTCGTAGAGCGGCCCGAGATGCTCATGGGCCTTCGTGAACGCGTCGACCTTCATCTGGTCGGTGCCGGACTGCGGGATCAGTGAGCCGGGGATCGCCGC
Organism: Streptomyces sp. NPDC057694; assembly: GCF_042799415.1. NCBI lineage: Bacteria > Bacillati > Actinomycetota > Actinomycetes > Kitasatosporales > Streptomycetaceae > Streptomyces > Streptomyces sp. NPDC057694. The sequence goes on along the minus strand of NZ_JBHVIX010000003.1, from coordinate 78,625 downwards.
GAGCGAGAGCAGGAACAGCAGGATCAGCGCGACCCGCATGGAGGTCAGCTGCCGCCAGAACCAGCGGGCCCAGCCGATGACGCCGAACTTGGCGAAGGTCGGCGTCCGGTCCTCCGCAGGCGCCGTGCTGAGCTGGGCCACGGCTTCCTGTTCGGCCCGCTCGGCCTGCTCGGCGGCCTCTTCCGGGGCGCTTTCGGGGGTGTTTGTCTTGCTCATGGATCAGATTCCCACCGTGAAGCCGTTGGACCAGGTCTGCATCTGCTGTACGAGGCTGTCCCACGCGCCGGTGAGCAGCAGGACGCCGGTCAGGATCATCATGCCGCCGCCGATGCGCATCACCCAGGCATAGTGCTTCTTCACCCAGCCGAAGGCGCCGAGCGCCTTGCGGAAGGCGATCGCGGCGAGCACGAAGGGCACGCCGAGTCCGACGCAGTACGCGACCATCAGCAGGGCGCCGCGGCCCGCGCTGGCCTGGTCGAGCGCCAGCACGTTCACGGACGTGAGCGTGGGACCCAGGCACGGCGTCCAGCCGATGCCGAACAGCGCGCCCAGTATCGGCGCGCCCGCGAGCCCGGTCACCGGCCGCTTGTGGAAGCGGAATTCGCGCTGGGTCAGCCAGGGCATCAGGCCCATGAAGAAGATCCCCAGGACGATCATGATGACGCCCAGGACCTTAGAGAGGACGTCCGTGTACTCCTGGAGCGTCGAGCCGAAGTAGCCGAACAGCGCGCCGCCGGAGACGAAGACCGCGGTGAAACCGAGGACGAACAGGCCCGCGCCGGTGGCCATCCGCCCGCGCCGGGCCTCGGCCAGATCGGTGCCGCTCACCCCGGTGACGTAGCTGAGATAGCCGGGGACCAGGGGCAGGACGCAGGGCGAGAAGAAGGAGACCAATCCACCGAGTACGGCGACGGGCAGGGCCAGCAGGAGGGCGCCGCTGTACACCGTGTGGTTCATGCCGTCGTCGGCGGCGAGAGCGGCGAGTGTGAGGGACACCTCGTCACTTCTCCGCGATCACGGGGTCGATCATCTTGCGGAGGTTCTTCTCGTTGAGCGCCCGCAGGGAGCGCGCCGCGATGTTGCCTTCACGGTCGATGACCAGCGTGGACGGGATGGACTGCGGGTTGAGGGTGCCCTTCTTGAACTGGAGCAGCAGCTTGCCCGAGGGGTCGTAGTAGCTCGGGTACGTGATGCCGTAGTCCTTCTCGAAGGACTTGGCGGGGCCGCTGTCGGGGTCACGGGTGTTGATGCCGAGGAACTGGACGTCCTTGCCCTCGGTCTCCCCGGCGACCTTGGAGAAGTACTTGGCCTCGGCGCGGCAGGGCGGGCACCACGAGCCCCAGACGTTGATGACGACGACCTTGCCCTTGTAGGCGGACAGGGTCAGCTTGTCGCCGGTGAGGTCCTTGCCGGTGAGGTCGGGGGCGGGGGACCGCTCCCCCTTCTCGACGGTGGCGATCCCGCCGGTGCCCGTCACGAAGTTGGTGTTGTTCCCGCCCCCGCTCGTGCCGCCATTGCCGCAGGCGGTCAGGACCAGGGCCGCGGCGGCGGCCGCGACGGTCAGCTTGGCGGCGCGGCGCGTGATCGCGGCGGTGCGGGGGGCGCGGCAGGCGGCACTCATGTGAAAAGTTTCGCATGTCCGTTCAAGGGATCTTTGGCACCCCCCTCGTGGCCGGAAAGGGCCACTTCAGGGGCGGTTTGTACCGCCCTTGCCGTGGCTCGGGCCCGGCGCCGCGAGGAAGCCGCGCCAGCCCTGCGACGGCTGCTGCCCGACGTCCAGCGTGCGCAGTTTGTCCAGCACCTCGGGGTCCTGCGCGTCCAGCCAGTCGACGAACTGCCGGAAGGAGACGAGGCGTACGTCACTGTGCTTCTCGGCGGTGGCCGCGATGTGCTTGAACGCCTCCTCGACGGCGTCCATGTAGATGCCGCCGTTCCACTCCTCGAAGTGGTTGCCGATGAAGAACGGCGCCCGGTTCGTCCGGTACGCCCGGTCGAACCCGGCGATGTACGCGGCGGCGGACTGCTTGCGCCAGGCCGGGTAGTTGTAGGCGGGGGCGCGGGTGCTGTTGTGCGACTGGTTCGCCAGCATGTTGTAGTCCATCGACAGCACCTCGAAGCTGCGCCCGGGGAAGGGGACGGCCTGCAACGGCAGGTCCCAGACCCCCATCCGCTTGTCCGGCCAGCGCTGCCGGCCGCCGGGCGAGGAGGCGTCGTAGCGCCAGCCGAGGTCGCGGGCGGTGGGCAGCAGATTGTTCTGGCCGAGCAGGCACGGGGTGCGGCCGCCGACCAGCTCCTTGTCGTAGTCGAACGGCAGGGCGGGCAGGTCGTGCCACCCCGAGTTCGTCCGCCACCGCTGCACGAACGATTTTGCCTGGTCGATCTCGCTGCGCCACTGCGCGGGCGTCCAGTTGGCGACGGTGCCGCCGCCCGCGCAGAAGTGGCCGTTGAAGTGCGTGCCGATCTCGTGCCCTTCGAGCCACGCCTGCCGGGTGTACTTCAGCGTCGCCTTCACGTGCTCGTCGGTGAGATAGCCGATGTCGGAGGCGCCGACCGGGTTGTTCGGCGGGCGGTACAGGCGCTTCTTGTCCTCCGGCAGCAGATAGAGGCCGGAGAGGAAGAAGGTCATGTGCGCGCCGTGGTCCTCGGCGAGCTTGAGGAAGCGCGGGAACAGGCCGTTGCCCACCTCGCCCGCGCCGTCCCAGGAGAAGATCACGAACTGCGGCGGCTTCTGACCCGGTTCGAGCCTCTCGGGCGCGCGCGGCTGTTTGGGCTGCTTGCCGGTGTACGCGGTCGAGCCGTCGCCGATGGGCTTCACGACCGGCTGCTTGGGCGCACCGGGGTGGCCCGGCCTGCCCGTCTCGCCCGAGACGGTGGACGGGGAGCCGCCCGAGCCACATCCGGCCAGCGCGGCCGCTGCCGCCGCACCCGCCCCCATGCCGATGACTCCCCTACGGCTGACCTCGCGCATCTCGTCCCCTATTCGTCACGCTGCGCCACCCATTCACAGGGCGGCACCCCCTTAGAGGGCACGACGAACACGCGGGTTCCTCGAAATAGAACGCTTTTGGGGTGATTTGACGAGCCACACAGCGGACGCCGGGTGTGAACGAAGAAAGGCCGCCGGCGCACCGGCGGCCCTTCTCACGCGATCGACGGGTCAGGCGCCGAACGCCTTGTCCTTGCCCTTCACCGCCTTGGCCCCGGCCCGCAGGTGCGCGGGAACCAGGTCGACGGCCGGCTCGGTGTAGCCCACGGAGACGATCTTGTCGCCGCGGTAGGTGAAGGTCGTCAGGGAGGCGAGGGTGCACTGCCGCTTGCGCGGGTCGTGCCACAGCCGCCGCTTCTCGACGAAGGAGCGCACGATCCAGATGGGCAGCTGGTGGCTGACGCACACCGCCTCGTGGCCCCGCGCCGCGTCCTTGGCCGCGTCGAGCGCGCCCATCATGCGGACGACCTGCTCGACGTAGGGCTCGCCCCAGGACGGCTTGAACGGGTTGACGAGGTGCTTCCAGTTGTCCGGGTTCTTCAGGGCGCCGTCGCCGACGCCGAAGGTCTTGCCCTGGAACACATTGCCCGCCTCGATGAGACGGTCGTCACTGTCGAGGCCGAGCCCGTGCGCCTTGGCGATCGGCGTCGCCGTCTCCTGCGCCCGCTCCAGCGGGGAGGCGACGACGTGCGTGATGTCGCGCGGGGCGAGGTGCTCGGCGACCCGCTCGGCCATCTGCCGGCCCAGCTCGGAGAGGTGGTAGTCGGGCAGCCGCCCGTACAGGATCCCCTCCGGGTTGTGCACCTCGCCGTGGCGCATCAGGTGGACGACGGTGATGTCGTCCTCGGACTTCGGGGAGGAGTTCGGGGCGGTGCTCATGCCGTGGCCTCCGCAGCCGCGCGGGCGGCAGCCGGGAGCGCGGCGGCGATGCGCTCGACCGCCCGCTCGTCGTGGGCGGTCGAGACGAACCAGGACTCGAACGCGGACGGCGGCAGATACACGCCCTGCTCCAGCATCGAGTGGAAGAACGGGGTGAAGCGGAAGGACTCCTGGCCCTTCGCGTCGTCGTAGTCGCGCACCTCGCCGTCCGTGAAGAACACGGAGAACATGTTGGAGGCGTTCTGCACGCGGTGCGCGACGCCCTCCTTGGTGAGCGCCTCGGTGACCAGTGCGCGCAGCTGCTCGCTGACCGCGTCGACAGCTGCGTACTCGGCGTCGCCGAGCAGCCGGAGCTGGGCGAGACCGGCGGCGGTCGCGATCGGGTTACCGGACAGGGTGCCCGCCTGGTAGACGGGTCCGGCCGGGGCGAGGTGGGCCATGACGTCGGCGCGGCCGCCGAACGCCGCGGCCGGGAAGCCGCCGCCCATGACCTTGCCGAACGTCATCAGGTCGGGCACGACGCCGTCGACGCCGAACCAGCCGGCCTTCGAGGTGCGGAAGCCGGTCATGACCTCGTCGGAGATGTACAGCGCGCCGTTCTCCTGGCACGCCGCCTTGAGCCCGGCGTTGAAGCCTTCGCGCGGCGGCACGACGCCCATGTTGCCGGGCGAGGCCTCGGTGATGACGCAGGCGATCTCGCCGGGGTGCGCGGCGAAAGCGGCCCGCACGGCCTCGATGTCGTTGTACGGCAGCACGATCGTGTCGCCGGCCTGGGCGCCCGTGACGCCCGGGGTGTCGGGCAGGCCGAAGGTGGCGACGCCCGAGCCGGCGGCGGCGAGCAGCGCGTCGACGTGCCCGTGGTAGCAGCCGGCGAACTTGATCACCTTGGCGCGGCCGGTGAAGCCGCGGGCCAGCCGGATAGCCGACATGGTCGCCTCGGTGCCGGACGACACGAGCCGCACCTGCTCGACCGGCGCGATCCGGTCGACGATCTCCTCGGCGAGCGCGACCTCGCCCTCACCGGGAGTGCCGAAGGAGGTGCCGCGCGCGACGGCCGCCTGCACGGCCGCGATGACCTCGGGGTGTGAATGGCCGAGGATCATCGGCCCCCACGAGCACACGAGGTCGACGTATTCGCGGCCGTCGGCGTCCGTCAGATACGGACCGGTACCGGACACCATGAAACGGGGCGTACCGCCCACGGCTCGGAACGCGCGCACCGGAGAGTTCACGCCACCCGGCGTGACGACGGACGCACGGTCGAAGAGCTCCTGTGAAACTGGTGCCTCATAGGGATAGGGGGTGTTGTTCGCCTCTGCCATGCCTCTCAGCGTACGGCCCGTCTCCGCGGTCCCCTCCGCGCGGACCCGTGGCGGCCTAGACTCGCACTGTCAGATCTCTGTACGGCATCTGTACGGGCGGTGGGGGCCGCGCTCGCGCAGTTGTTCCGTCGGCACGTTTCGGCGGGTGACCGTGGGGGAGGTCACTGACACGATGATCGGGTTGCGCGTCGGCGGTCACGCGGCCTAGAAAAGGGCCCTGGCGCCCTGAGAACAGCAGTCGGGTGGAGATATGCATCGCGGTGGCGGCGGACTGGGCGAGGGGACCGACGACCTGGGCCCCCGGCGTGCCCGGCGGGGAAAGCACCGGCGCGACGACCGCGGGGAGCCTTTGGTGGGGAGCGGAAGCGGGAATGGTGGCCGGGTGGGGGTGACGTACAAATACTTCGGCGCGCCCGACGGCGCCACGGCGGCCCGTGTCCCGATCTCCATGCGTCCCGAGGAGCTCGGCGGTGACGAGCTCGGCATGGGCGGCATGTTCACCAAGATCAAGCCGGAGACGATGGCCGCGATGGTCCTCACCGGCATCGAGGGCATACCCCTGCACAAGGTTCCGCCGCTGGAGCTGGTCGTGCTCCACCCCGACTACGCGGTGGTGAAACTGCCGATGACGGTCGTCGACCCGCTGCGCGGGGTGGGCGAGGAGGCCGTCGGCGCGGCGGCGTTCATCTGGTCCACGGTCCCCGACCGGGGCGGCCCGCGCGACGCGTTCAATGTGTACCAACTTCTGCACGAATGGCAGGACTTCAGCCACCGTCTGCACGATGCCGGGCACCAGGCGTACTGCCTGGTGTGGCCGTGACCACCCCCGCCGAGGTGGCGAATCCCGAGATCAAGGCTCTGCTGTCCGCGCTGACCGACCAGCGCGACCATGTCCTGGGCATCCTCGAAGGTCTCGACGACGACGCGCTGCGCCGTCCCGTACTGCCGTCCGGCTGGGACTGTCTGGGGCTCGTCCGGCATCTGACGCTCGACGTCGAGCGGTTCTGGTTCCTGGCCGTCTTCCTCGGCGACGAGGACGTCATCGCCTCCTTCGAGGGCCTCGGCGACTCCTGGCAGGTGCCTGCGGACGCGACGGCCGCCGAGGTGCTCGACGCCTACCGCACGGCGGCCCGGGACGCGGACGCCGTCATCGGCGCCGCGGTCCCGGACGCACCACCGGCCTGGTGGCCCGCCGATCTGTTCGGCCCCGACTACCGGCTGCACGACCTGCGCGAACTGCTGCTGCACGTGATCACGGAGACGGCGTGCCACGCGGGACACCTCGACGCCGCCCGCGAACTGCTCGACGGGCGGCGCTGGCTGACCCTGACCTGAGATCCCCCGAGGGTCACAGCCGCGGCGGCCCCGCTTCGATGCGGCGCAGCACCGCGTCGTACGAGTCGATGAACCCGCCTTCCTGAAGCTGCCGTTCGTCCCACCAGGTGGCGCCCGCGTCGGCGAGCGGCCCGATGATGTCGAGGGCGGCGCTCCTGTCGCCGGGCGTGAGACCGCCGACGACGATCTCGAAGTCCGTCCCCGGCGCGTCCCGGTGCTCCTTCACGTACGCGACCACGTCCGCCAGCTGATCGGGGCGCGGCGGCACCCCGTGCAGGGCGTCGGCGAAGAGCGGGGCGGCACCGTCCCAGCGGGCCGCGCGGCGCATCGGGCGGCGGTTGGGCCAGAAGCCGCCGATCCAGACGGGCGGCCGGGGCCGCTGGACGGTGGCCGGCAGCAGCTGGGTGTCGTGGACGCGGTAGTGGGCGCCCGTGTGGTCGACGCTGTCACCGGACCAGTAGCGGGTCAGCAACTCAAGCCCCTCGTCGAGGCGTTCGGCGTGCACGGCGCGGTCGACGGTGTCGCCGAAGCTCCCGTACTCGTCGTCGGCGGGCCCGCCGAGCCCGGCCCCGAAGACGACGCGCCCGCCGCTGAGCGCGTCCAGGGTGGCGACCTGGCGGGCGAGCTGCTCGGGGCGGTACCGGGGCACGGCCGTGACCAGGGTGCCGAGCCGGATCCGGGAGGTGGCGAGGGCGGCGGCGGTGAGCAGCATCCACGGGTCGCCGAAGGGCTTGCCGCGCTGGACCTGCTTGTCGTGGACGACGTGGTCCCAGATCAACAGGCCGTCCCAGCCCGCTTGTTCGGCCGCCACGGCGGTCTTCGCGACGGTGCGGGCGTCGGCGAAGTCACCGAAGTTGGGGATGTTCACGGAGAAGCGCATGCCCGCATGGTGGCGGGCGGGACGCCGGTGCGGCCAGTGGATTGCCGGACGGCGTCAAGCGTCCCGGCGCCCGGCCCCGACCCCCTTCACCACGAAGCCGATCACCGCTCCCCCGCCGTCCCGCCGCGCGGCGAACGGCACCCCGCCGTGGGCCGCCGCGACCTCCCGCACGATCGACAGGCCGAGGCCCGAGCCGGGCAGGCTGCGGGCGGCCGGGGCGCGGTAGAAGCGGTCGAAGACGCGGTCCACGTCGGTGTCGGCGATGCCGGGGCCGCGGTCGAGGACCTCCACGCGCACCCCGCTGCCGACGCCCGTGAGACGGGTGACCACGATGTCGATGGGGGCGGTGCCCCCGGTGTCGAACTTGGCGGCGTTCTCCACCAGGTTGGACAGGGCGCGCTGCAACTGCGCCGGGCGGCCGGTGATCGTGGTGTCGGCGTCCGCCGGGCCGTCCACGCGGACGGTGATCATGCGGCCGGTGCGGCGCCGGGCCAGCGTCGCGACGTCCTCCGCGGTCTCCGCGAGGGCCACCGCGACGGCCGGTTCGTCGTCCTCCTTGCCGGCCGCCAGCTCCACCAGCTCGTTCACCAGGTCGGTGAGTTCGCGGGACTCCTGGGCCAGGTCGGCGACGAGTTCCCGGCGGGCGGCGGGCGGCAGTTCGCCGATGCGGTGCAGCAGCGAGATGTTCGTCCGCAGCGAGGTCAGCGGGGTGCGCAGTTCGTGGCCCGCGTCCTGCACCAGGCGGCGCTGATCCTCCACGGACCGGGCGAGCCGGCCCAGCATCCGGTCGAAGGAGCGGCCCAGGCTGCCCACCTCGTCGCCGCCGGTGACCGGCACCGCGACGTCGAGCCGGCCGGTCGACGCCACGTCCTCGGCGGTCTGCGCGAGGCGGATCAGCCGGGACGTGACGCGGCGGGCCAGCCACCAGCCGAACAGACCCGCCGCGACGACGACCGAGGCGGCGTACAGCAGGGTGCGCCGCTGCAACTTGTTCAGCAGGTCCTCGGTGTCGCTGAACTCCTGCGCGACCTGCACCGCGCCGCGCCCCTTGCCGAGCGACACGGTCGCGAGCCGGTACTCGTCGCCGTCGATCACCACCGCGTTGTCCTCGGAGAGGGTGCCCGCCGCCCGCGCGTCGGCGACGCGCCGGTCGTCGGCCTCGACCGGCAGCGGCGGGTTGCCCCGGTCGGCGACGGTGCCGCCCGGGCCGAGGACCTGGATGTCGGTGCCGACCGGGCGCGTCAGATCGTCGCGCGGGCCGTCGTGGTCCGGGTCGCCGGAGCTGAAGTCCTCGGGGGTGAGGGTCTCCTGGCGGACCTGCTGGCGCAGATCGTGGACGACCTCGTCGAAGACGGCCTCCTGGTCGACGCGGACCAGGCGGGCCGCCGAGTCGTAGGAGAGAAAGCCGACGAGCGCCGTCACCCCCGCGGCCACCGCCGCGAAGGACAGCGCCAGTTTGGTGCGCAGGCTCCGGGAGGCGGGGCTCACGCTCACCCCTCCCTCAACACGTAGCCCACTCCTCTGACCGTATGGATGAGCGGGACGCCCGCCGGCTCGTCCACCTTGCGCCTCAGGTAGCCGACGTAGACCGCGAGGTTCTTCGAGCCGGGCCCGAAGTCGTAGCCCCAGATGCGGTCGTAGATCGTGGCGTGGTCGAGGACGATGCCGCTGTTGCGGGCCAGCAGCTCCAGGAGGTCGAACTCGGTCCTGGTGAGTTCCAGCTCGCGGGGGCCGCGCCAGGCGCGGCGGGCGGCCGGGTCGATGCGCAGATCGGCGGCGGTCACCTGCTGGCCGTCGTCGCAGGGTTCCTCGGGGACCGGGACGGCGCGGCGCAGCAGGGCGCGCAGCCGGGCGAAGACCTCCTCCACGTCGAACGGTTTCACCACGTAGTCGTCGGCGCCCGCGTCGAGCCCCGCGATCCGGTCCGGGGTCTCCACCAGAGCGGTCAGCATCAGGATCGGGGTGCGGTCGCCCTCGGCGCGCAGCACCCGGCAGACCTGGAGGCCGTCGATGCCCGGCATCATCACGTCCAGTACGAGGATGTCGGGCCGGGAGCGGTGGGCCGCGGCGATCGCCTCGACGCCGTCGGCGACAGCCGTGACCACATAGCCCTCCAGCGCCAGGGCGCGTTCCAGGGCGTTGCGGATCGGCCGGTCGTCCTCGGCGAGCAGCACGGTCGGAGCGGGGGCCGGGGTGAGCGAAGCGGTGTGCGACACCCAGCCAGTGTGCCCCCACGTCAGGTGCGCATCCCCTGATCAGCCGTCCGCCAAAGGGCTTCTTACTTGCCTCTCACCCCCACAGGAAGGGCGGCTTACCTGATCCGCGCAGTCTCCCTTTCGGACATTGGGGGCAAGCCGGGGAAGGCAATACGCATGAAGATCGTGTTCCTGCTGCACAACGTGTACGCCATAGGCGGCACGGTGCGCACGACGCTCAACCTCGCCGCCGCGCTCATCGAGCACGGCGGCCACGAGGTGGAGATCGTGTCGATGTCCCGGCACCGGGAGACGCCGCGCTTTCCGGTCGACCCGCGGATCGGGCTCGTCCCGCTCGTGGACGGCCGGGCCGGCGGCGCCGACAGCGCCCTGCCCGCGTACCACGAGCCGGCCCGGGACTTCCCTGCCGCCGAGAAGCGCCACAAGCAGTACACGCTCCTGCACGACCAGCGGGTGCGCGCGTACCTGGAGGAGCGGTGCGACGCCGATGTCGTCATCGGCACCCGCCCCGGCATCAACGTCTATCTCGCGAAGTGGGGCCCGAAGCGGGCGCTGCGGATCGCGCAGGAACACCTGCGGCACGACGCGCACGACAAGAAGCTGCGGGCGGTGCTCAACAGGTACTACCGGCGGCTCGACGCGCTGGTGACGATGACCGAGGAGGACGCGGCGGTCTACCGGTCGCGGATGCCGCTGCCGGGGGTGCGGGTGCTGGCCGTGCCGAACATCGTGCCGCCCGCCTGCGTCCCGCCCTCCGACGGCTCGTCGAAGATCATCGCGGCGGCCGGGCGGCTCGCCCCGGGCAAGCGCTACGACCTGCTCCTGGAGGCGTTCACCGCGGTGGCGGCGAAGGAGCCCGGCTGGGAGCTGCGGATCTACGGCGGCGGCGGGCAGGAGCAGCGGCTGCGGGATCTGGTGGCCGGGCTCGGGCTGACCGGCCGGGCCCGCCTGATGGGCACCGTGTCGCCGATCGAGCCGGAGTTCGCCAAGGCGTCGCTCGTGGTGAGCGCCTCCGACGCGGAGTCGTTCGGGATGACGCTGGTGGAGGCGATGCGCTGCGGCGTCCCGGTGGTCAGCACCGACGCGCCGCTCGGCCCCGGCGAGATCGTCACGGACGGGCACGACGGGCGTCTGGTCCCGGTCGGTGACGCGCGGGCGCTGGCCGAGGCGATGGTCGAGCTGATCGAGGACGACACCCTCCGCAAGGCGATGGGCACGGCCGCGCTGACGTCCGCGCACCGCTACGACCCCGAGCCGATCGTCGCCCGTTATGGCTTGCTTTTCACCCAACTCACGGAGACGCGACGGCGTCGTGCAGGGCAACGGCTGCGCGGCCGGGCCGTCAACTGGGCGCGCAGAAAAGCCCGTTCGGTGCGCGGGACACGACCCCGCCCACAGGCCGGACAAGAGGGGACACGCCATGAAGGCCGAGGCAACCGGGCAAGAGGCACTGCCGCACAGCCCCGGACACCGTAGGGCGACGATGTCCACGCCCCCGACGGAACGCCGCACCGCACCGCCCACCGAACCGCCCGCCCCACCGGGGCCTTCGGCCCCCGGTCCCCGGTGGCGACGGGCCCTCGCGGGACGGGGAGCAGGCCGACAAAGTCGGTGGCGGTCCGCTCCCCGTCCCGCACTCCGGACCCCGGCGCCCTGGGCCGCGGCGCCCGCCGGGGCCCTCGCTCTCGCCGCCGCGGGCCCCGACGTCTGGCTCGCCGCCGTTGCCGCGTTGTACGCAGTCGCTCAACTCACCCTTGTCGTCACCCGGCTGGGCCACGGCCTCGGTTGGGACGAGTCCGTCTACGTCTCCCAGTACGACCCGCGCAATCCGGCCGTGTTCTTCAGCGCGCCCCGTTCACGCGGAACGAGCCTGCTGACCGCGCCTTTCGTCGCCGCCGACGCGGGACCGCTCGCCCTGCGCGCGGTCCTCGCCGTGCTGTCCGCCGCCGCCCTGTACGCGGCGTTCCGCGTCTGGCGCCCGCTGGTCGGCGCCCGCACCACCGCGTTCGCCGCCCTGCTCTTCGGGAGCCTGTGGATCAGCGTGCTGTCCGGGGCGATGGCCATGCCCAACCTGTGGGTGGCGTTCGGCGCCGTCGGCGCGGTCGGCTGGTTCCTGCGCGGCGGGCGGGGCGAGCCGTGGGCCTGGGCGAAGGCGGCCCTGTGCGTCGCGGCGGTGGCCCTGTTCCGCGCGCCGGACGCGGTGTGGCTGGTGCTGCCGCTCGCCGGGTACGCGCTCCTCGTACGGGGATACCGGCGCGCCCTCCCGTGGCTGGCCGCGGGCCTCGCGGCCGGGCTCGCCCAGTGGGTCGTCGAGGCGTACCTGCGCTGGGGCGGGATCCTCGAACGGCTGCACGTGTCCAGCGCCACCGAGGGCGACATGGGTCTCCACCTGAACCTCGGCACGGCCTGGCGCGCGGTGAACGGCCCGCTGCTGTGCCGCCCCTGCACGGCGGGCGCCCCCGACCAGCCCGGACTCGCCCTGTGGTGGCTCGCGCTGCCGCTGCTCGCGGTGGCGGCGGTCCTGGTGGCCCGCCGCGACAAGCGCCTCGCGCCGACCGCCCTGCCGGTGCTCTGCGCGGCGGCCCTGAGCGCCTCGTACCTGCTGCTCATCGGCTACTCGGCGCCGCGCTTCCTGCTCCCGTCGTACGCGCTGCTCGCACTGCCCGTCGCCGTGCTGCTGCGGCGCCTGAAACGGCGCAGGCCGCTGGCCGTCGCCGCGGTCGTCCTCGTGGCGCTCCAGCTCGTGTCCCAGTTCATCGTGCTGCACCGGGTGGTCGCCTCCACCGCGGCGACCGACGCCCAGTACGTCGCCGCCGCGCACGGCCTGCGCACCCTGGGCCTCACCCCGCCCTGCCTGGTCACGGGCCCGCGCGCACTGCCCATCGGCTACGCGGCGGGCTGCGCGTCGGCGCAGGTCGAGGGCAACAACACCTCCACGACCCGCGCCGGACTGCTGCGCCGGGCGGCCGAGGTGCCCACCGCGGTACTCACACCCCGCGGCGCGCACCCGCCGCACTACGCCCGCGACTGGACCCCGTACGTCCTGCCCGGCACCCACGGCTGGACCGCCTGGAAGGCACCGGAGCCGAAAGCGCTCCGGCTAGTCGGCCGGCCGTAGCGCCGCCAGCCGCTGCTCGAAGGGGACCACCCGAAAACCGTCGGCCGGGTCGACCGAGGTGATCGCGCCGTGCAGCGAGCGCGGCGCGATCGCGGCGGCCGTGTCCACGTCGGGCCCCGCGTCGGGCCCCACGTCGGACACCGACGGCGCCATGAAGCGCGCCAGCTCCCCGCCCGCCCGGGTGATCCGGGCGGCGAGGCCCTCCTCGCCCCAGTCCTCCGACGCCGCGTACACGGCGGTCGGCAGGACGAGGGCGCGCAGGTACGTGAAGAGCGGACGCAGCGCGTGCTCGGTCACCAGGGAGTGCCGGGCGGTGCCGCCGGTCGCGGCGACCAGCACGGGCTTGCCGGTCAGCGCGTCCTTGTCGATCACGTCGAAGAACGACTTGAACAGCCCGCTGTACGACGCCGCGAACACCGGCGTCACGGCGATCAGGCCGTCCGCGGCCGCCACCGCGTCGAGCGCGGCGGCGAGCCGGGCCGGCGGGAAGCCGGTCACGAAGTGCTGGGCGATCTCGGTGGCGAGGTCGCGCAGCTCGACGACCTCCACCTCCGCGTCCACCTGAGTCAGAGTCGCCGCCGTGAGCCGGTCGGCGAGCAGCCGGGTGGACGAGGGGGAACTCAGTCCCGCGGACACGACGACGAGCTTCATGCGCTCTTGGCCTCCTTGTTCTCGGCCGTCCCGGCGTTCTCGGCGGCGGCCTGCGCCGCGACGCGCGCGGCGTGGGTGGGCGCGTCCGGCACGTTCGCCGGGCGCAGGTTCGCGAACTCCTTGCGCAGCACCGGTACGACCTCCTCGCCGAGCAGGTCGAGCTGCTCCAGGACCGTCTTCAGCGGCAGGCCCGCGTGGTCCATCAGGAACAGCTGGCGCTGGTAGTCGCCGACGGTGTCGCGGAACGACAGGGTCCGGTCGATGACCTCCTGCGGCGAGCCGACGGTCAGCGGCGTCTCCCGCGTGAAGTCCTCCAGGGACGGGCCGTGGCCGTAGACCGGCGCGTTGTCGAAGTACGGGCGGAACTCGCGCACCGCGTCCTGCGAGTTCTTCCGCATGAACACCTGGCCGCCGAGGCCGACGATGGCCTGCTCCGGGGTGCCGTGCCCGTAGTGGGCGTAACGCTGGCGGTACAGGTTCACCATCTGCTGGGTGTGGCTGGCGGGCCAGAAGATGTTGTTGTGGAAGAAGCCGTCGCCGTAGTACGCGGCCTGCTCGGCGATCTCCGGGGAGCGGATGGAGCCGTGCCAGACGAACGGCGCGACGCCGTCGAGCGGGCGGGGCGTGGACGTGAACGACTGGAGCGGCGTACGGAACTTGCCCTTCCAGGTCACGACGTCCTCGTCCCACAGGCGGCGCAGCAGGGCGTAGTTCTCGATGGCGAGGTCGATGCCGTCGCGGATGTCCTTGCCGAACCAGGGATAGACCGGGCCGGTGTTTCCGCGCCCCATCATCACGTCGACCCGCCCGTCCGCGACGTGCTGGAGCATCGCGAAGTCCTCGGCGATCTTCACCGGGTCGTTCGTGGTGATCAGGGTGGTGGAGGTGGACAGCACCAGCTTCTCGGTGCGGGCCGCGATGTAGCCGAGCATCGTCGTCGGGGACGACGGGACGAACGGCGGGTTGTGGTGCTCGCCGGTCGCGAAGACGTCGAGGCCGACCTCCTCCGCCTTGAGCGCGATGGCCAGCATCGCCTTGATCCGCTCGTGCTCGGTGGGGGCACGCCCGGTCGTCGGGTCGACCGTGACGTCACCGACGGTGAAGATCCCGAACTGCATGCTGCTCACCTTCCAGGTTGTTGATGCTTCAACTATACCCCTGGAACGATGCCCGCCCCACCGCTATTCCCCCTGCTGTCAGTGCCCCGCCGTACGCTCCGGACATGGAGCGCGACACCCGCGGGATCGTCGACCCGGACACGCTGCTGACGGCCGTCCGGTTCCGCCGGCACGAGCCCGCTCCGCCCTTGCGCCCGTACGTGGAGAACTACTGGTTCATCGACTGGGACCTGCCCGCCCCCTACGCCTCGCACGTCGTCCCGCACCCCGCGGTGAACCTGACGTTCCAGTGGGAGGAGGCGGACGGCCCGCCGTACGGGGAGCTGACCGGCGTCTGGGCGCCCGGCCTCTACACCCGCAAGATCGGCGGGCGCGGGCGGGTGTGCGGGGTGAAGTTCCGGCCGGGCATGTTCCGCCCCTTCGCGCCGGACCGGCCGGTCTCGGCGTGGACCGGCCGGGTGCTGCCGTACGCGGACGTGTTCCCGGCGACCGACCCGGCCGCCGTGCTCACCCCCGCCGCCGATCACGACCGGGCCGCCGCCCTTGACGCCTACCTGCTCCCGCTCGTCCCCGCCGCGCCTGATCCGCAGGCCGAGCTGGCGCGCGGCCTGGTCGCCCGGATCCGCGCCGAGCGCGGCGTGCGGCGGGTCGCCGGTCTGGCCGCCGATGGGGGCATGTCGGTGCGCTCGCTCCAGCGGCTGTTCGCGGCGTACGTGGGCGTCAGCCCCAAGTGGTGCGTGCTGCGGTACCGAATCCACGAGGCGGTGGAGGCCGCCGCCCACCGGGACGCCGTGGACTGGGCAGCCCTCGCCGCCGACCTCGGCTACGCCGACCAGGCCCATCTCGTCCGGGACTTCACCTCGACGGTGGGCATGCCGCCGACGTCGTACCCGACGGGGTAGCGGGATTCAGCGCGGCTGGCGTCGCGGCTGGTCGCGCAGTTCCCCGCGCCCCTGAAAGCGAGCTCCGCTCGCCCTTGTTGTCGGGTGCAGCTCTCGTCGTGGTTGCTCGCGCAGTTCCCCGCGCCCCTAAAAGCGAGCTCCGCTCGCCCTTGTTGTCGGGTGCAGCTCTCGTCGTGGTTGCTCGCGCAGTTCCCCGCGCCCCTGAAGGCCGCGCTGCGCGCGCCTTCCCATGGGCAGGTGGCGCGCCTCCTGATGAGATGCCGCACGAAGTGCGCATCTCAGGGGCGCGGGGAACTGCGCGAGAAGCGGCCACCGGGCCGCGGACGAAGGACTGCTCAGGGGCGCGGGGAACTGCGCGACCAGCCCCCACCCGCCCGCAGGGAAATACGGTGCCTCAGAGCTCCCGGTGGACCTTGCTGTTCGAGGCCTGGGCGCGGGGGCGGACCACCAGGAGGTCGATGTTCACGTGCGGCGGGCGGGTGACCGCCCAGCTGATCGTGTCGGCGACGTCGTCAGCGGTCAGCGGCTCGGCCACCCCCGCATACACCTTCGCCGCCTTCTCCGCGTCGCCCCCGAACCGCGTCAGCGCGAACTCGTCCGTCTTCACCATCCCCGGCGCCACCTCGATCACCCGCACCGGAGTGCCCACGATCTCCAGACGCAGCGTCTCGGCGAGCACGTGCTCGGCATGCTTGGCGGCCACATAACCGCCGCCCCCCTCGTACGTGCCGTGCCCCGCGGTCGAGGACAGCACGACCACCGTGCCGTCGCCGGACGCGGTCAGCGCGGGCAGCAGGGCCTGCGTGACGTTCAGCGTGCCGATGACGTTCGTCTCGTACATCCGGCGCCACTGCTCGGGATCGGCCGAGGCCACCGGATCGGCGCCCAGCGCACCGCCCGCGTTGTTCACCAGCACGCCGACCGACTTGAAGGCGGTCGCGAACTCGTCGACGGCCGCCCGGTCGGTGATGTCCAAGGCGTACGCGGCGGCCTGGTGCCCGGCACCGTTGATCTCCTCCGCCAGCGCCTCGATGCGGTCCTTGCGGCGGGCCGTGAGCACCACCCGGTAACCGGCCGCCGCCAGCTGCCGGGCCGTCGCGGCACCGATGCCGCTGCTCGCGCCCGTGACGACGGCGATACGGGATGCGGGGGCGGGGGCCATGACGTGCTCCTCGGGGCTCGGCGGACGGTCCGCCCAGCGTACGACGCGACCTCAGTCGCCCCGCGGCGCGTACATGATCACCGCCATGCCCACCAGGCAGATCAGCGCGCCGGCCACGTCCCAACGGGTCGGCCGGTACCCGTCCGCGACGACTCCCCAGGCGATCGACCCGGCCACGAACACCCCGCCGTACGCGGCCAGGATCCGCCCGAACTCCCCGTCCGGCTGAAGCGTCGCCACGAACCCGTACAGACCGAGCGCGATCACCCCCGCCCCGATCCACGCCCACCCGCGGTGCTCGCGCACCCCCTGCCACACCAGCCAGGCGCCCCCGATCTCGAAGAGCGCGGCCAGCACGAACAGGAACACGGAACGAGCGACGGTCATGCGCCACAGGGTGTCACGTACGTGTCACGGCGCCCCGCACGTGGGATAGATCGGCCCACCGTCCCCGCGCAACGCAACCGGAGGTCAGCCGTGCACCCGGCCCTCGCTCTCGCCCCCGCCCTCGTCCTCCTGCTGCCGCCGGGCGGCACCGCCCCGGCCGAGGCCGACCTCGCCCACCACGGCAGCGTCCGCCTGACCGGCGACCGGGTCACCGTCGCCCTCACCCCCGAGAACCACGGCCCCGCCGACGTCCCCGACACCACCCTCCGGCTCGCCTGGTCCGTCCCGCTCGCCGACGCCCAGCCGGGCCTGCCCACCGCCTGCCTGCGCACCGGCCCGCGCACCGTCGACTGCCGCACGGGCGCGCTGCCCGCGGCGGCCCTCGGCGCCCCGCTCACCGTCGACGTCCGCCTGGCCGCGCGCCCCACCGAGGTGACCGTGCGCCTCGACACCGTGTGGACGGGCGGCCCCGTCGACGACAACCCCGACAACAACCGGCACCAGGTGCTCGTACTGGACACGGGAGACACCTACTACTTCTGACTACTCCGGGGCACCGGCGTTCGCGTCGTAGCCCTCCCGCGCCACGGCCACCTCGTCCATGTGCGTCTCCGCCCAGTCCTTCACCGCGACGAGCAGACCGCCCAGGCTCCGGCCCAGCGCGGTCAGTTCGTAGTCGACCCGCACCGGCACGGACGGCGTCACCGTCCGCGCCACGAGCCCGTCCCGCTCCAGACCGCGCAACGTCTGCGTGAGCATCTTCTGGCTGACACCCGCGACCTTCCGGCCGAGAGCCGAGTACCGCATCGGCCCGTCGTGCCCCGCGAGCGCGGCCACGACCAGGCTCACCCACTTGTCGCTCAGCCGCGCGAGCAGCTGATTGGTCGGGCACTCCCGCAGGAACGCGTCGTACGCGAACCTCGCCTGCTCGCGGCGCTGCGCCGCCGTCGTCGTCGCCATGGCTTCCCGACCTCCCGCGCACTTCCCGGTGCCGTACGCACTCCCAGGTACGTACTTACCAATAGAGAGTAGCACTCCATAAAGTCATCACTGCGGAAAGGAAAGCGCCAAGACGGCGCCAACCGACGCCATCCATAGGGGAGTTGTCATGCGAGCAGCAGTCGTCACGTCGTTCGGCGGTCCGGAAGCGGTCGAGATCGTGGACGTCGAGCGCCCCGAACCGGGCGAGGGCCAGATCAGGATCAAGGTCGCCGCCGCCACCCTCAACCCCGTCGACGCGGGCGTGCGCGCCGGAGCCTTCGGCACCGGGAAGCCGCTCGGCCTCGGCTGGGACGTCGCCGGAACCGTCGACGCGGTGGGCGGCGGGACCGGCTGGAAGGCGGGCGAGAAGGTCATCGCCGTCCAGCACGGCTTCGACAAACCACTCGGCACCCACGCCGAATTCGTCGTCGTCGACGCCTCCGCGGCCGCCGCGGCCCCGGCGTCCGTGGACCTGGTCCACGCGGCGAGCATCCCCCTCAACACCCTCACCGCCGCCCAGGCCCTCGACCAACTCGCCCTGGAACCCGGCCAGTCGCTCCTGGTCACCGGCGCGGCCGGCGCGGTCGGCGGCTACGCGATCCAGCTCGCCGCGCACCGGGGCATCGAGGTCACGGCGTACGCGGCCGAGACCGACGAGAAACTGACCCGCTCCTTCGGCGCGACCGCCTTCACGGCCCGGGGCACGACCCCCGCCCCCGCGGACGGCGTCCTCGACACGGCGTTCATCGGTGCCGAGGCGCTCGGCTGGGTGCGGGACGGCGGCGCGTACGTCGGCGTCATCCCCGGCGCGCACCCCGCCCCGGAGCGGGGAGTGCGCACGTCATCGGTGGAGGTGAAGGCGGACGGCACCCAACTCGCGGCCCTCGCCCGCCTGACCGACGAGGGCATCCTGACCACCCGGGTCGCCGAGACCTTCCCCCTGGCGGACGCCACAAAGGCCCACACCCGGCTCGCGGAGGGCGGGGTGCGGGGGCGGCTGGTGCTGGTTCCCTGACCCGCGAGGAGCGCCCGGCCACTCACAAGGGTGAACCAGATCAATCACCCGGACGAGAAGGGAACGCGCTGTCTAGGTTCACGAACAACAACCGAAAACAGCGCGGCCCCCGGCGGGATTGCAGTCCCGGCCGAGGGCCTGACCAAGAGGAAGGCAACACTTCCCATGGCTGAACGCGAGCCTAGCGCTCACCAGTTGGCGTTCGACGTCACCCCGGAGTTCATGGATCTGGAGGTGCCGGAGTACTCGTACATGTTCGGGTTTCTGCAGATGGACGGTCATCTGGCACAGGGAACCGGGCAGAAGGGGCGACTGACCGCCGAGATCAATGTCCGGGACATCGACATCCTGCGTCGCTTCCAGGAACTGACCCCTTACTACAGCAGCATCACGGAGCGAGTCCGGGCGACGAACTTCGCCGAGACCCACCATTCGGCGACCTGGACCCTGTGCTCCCTGGAGGCACGCACGAAGATCAACGAACTCGGACTGCCGTACGGACGCAAGTCGAAGAAGATCACGCCCCCACGGGTGCCGTTTTCACGGCCCGACTATCTGCGCGGCGTGATCGACGCTGATGGATCCGTCGGCTACACCAAGCAAGGGCTGCCGTTCATCTCCCTCACGACAGCCAGTACAGCGATCTCCGCCTACCTGTGCTTCTACGCCCGGAAGCTCACAGGTAGCACCAAACACCCGGGTCGCAACAAGCGAGACGCCATCTACAACGTCGTCTACCAGAAGGAAGCCTCCCAGGCCCTGGCCACACACCTCTACTACCCGGGCTGCCTGTCCCTGGCCCGGAAGCAGGCTGCCGCAGATGCCCTGCGCGACTGGGTCCGCCCGGCCGACATGAAGGTCTCCCCGAACCGCCGCCGCTGGAAGGAATGGGAGGACCGGATCCTCTTGAGTCACGACAGCATCGCGGCCGCCGCCGAGGAACTCGGACGTTCCTACCAGAGCTGCAACCTGCGCCAGTGGCGCCTGCGCAGCGGGCAGACACCGATGCCGGACTGACAGGACCGGACGCCTGAGCCGATATCGGCTCAGGCGCCTTCGGCAGTTCAACCCTTCACGCAGACAACCTGCTTGATCTTCGCGACGACTTCGACCAGGTCGCGCTGCTGGTTGATCACCTGGTCGATGTTCTTGTACGCCCCGGGGATCTCGTCCAGCACTCCGGAGTCCTTGCGGCACTCCACACCGCGCGTCTGCTCCTCCAGATCCCGCACCGTGAAGTGCCGCTTCGCCGCGTTGCGGCTCATGCGGCGTCCCGCGCCGTGCGAGGCCGAATTGAACGCCTTGGCGTTCCCGAGACCCTTCACGATGTACGAGCTGGTCCCCATCGAACCGGGAATGATCCCGTAGTCACCGGCCCCGGCCCGGATCGCACCCTTGCGGGTCACGAGCAGGTCCATCCCCTCGTACCGCTCCTCCGCGACATAGTTGTGGTGGCACGAGATCTCCGGCTCGAAGGTCGGCTTGGCCTTCTTGAACTCCTTGCGGATCACGTCCTTGAGGAGCGCCATCATGATCGCGCGGTTGTACTTGGCGTACTCCTGCGCCCAGTAGAGGTCGTTGCGGTACGCCGCCATCTGCGGGGTGTCCGAGACGAAGACCGCCAGATCACGATCGACGAGCCCCTGGTTGTGCGGGAGCTTCTGGGCGACTCCTATGTGATGCTCGGCGAGTTCCTTACCGATGTTGCGCGAACCGGAGTGCAGCATCAGCCAGACCGAACCCGACTCGTCGAGGCAGACCTCTTCGAGGTGATTCCCCCCGCCAAGTGTCCCCATCTGCTTCATGGCGCGCCCGTGACGGAACTTCACCGCCTCGGCGACCCCCTCGAACCGCCCCCAGAAGTCGCCCCACCCCGCCGTCGCGAACCCGTGCATCCGCCCCGGGTCGACCGGGTCGTCGTGCATGCCGCGGCCCACCGGGATCGCCTGCTCGATCTTCGAGCGCAGGCGGGACAGGTCGCCGGGGAGGTCGTTGGCCGTCAGGGAGGTCTTGACCGCGCTCATGCCGCAGCCGATGTCCACCCCGACCGCCGCCGGGCAGACCGCGCCCTGCATCGCGATGACCGAGCCGACCGTCGCGCCCTTGCCGTAGTGCACGTCGGGCATGACGGCGAGGCCCTTGATCCAGGGCAGGGTCGCCACGTTGCGGAGCTGCTGCATCGCGGCGTCCTCGACCGTGGCCGGGTCGGCCCACATGCGGATGGGAACCTTCGCTCCAGGTATCTCCACGTAAGACATGAAATCCCCCGTTGTGCCCGACAGTTGGGCCTAAGTAGACAGAAGTATGGAAACGCAAATACCGGAGCCAAGGTCAACAAAAAGGATGCCGGACCGGCGTTCACGGCGGTGCGTGCGATAGACATGGCACCATCGGCCGCCCTGCTGCGGCAATCGAATAACCCGGCATCAGCCCAGTAAGGAGCCCCAGGGTGCAGCGGAAGTCGTACGCGTACGTGCCGGGTGTCGCCGTCCTTCTGACGGTGCTGCTCGCCGGATGCAGCGGAAGCAGCACCGACGGCGGCGGCGCCGACGACTCCAAACCGGGCGATGTCAGCCCGTCGGCGTCGGTCGCGAAGCCCGGCAAGTACCGCACCCTGCCGGAGCCCTGCGGCCAGCCCGAGCAGAGCATGCTGGACGCGATGCTGCCGGGGATCGCGAAGATCACGGACGAGGACCAGCGGGACAAGGCGTACGAGGGCGTGGCGACGACCACGTTCGACACCGGGCGCCGGGTCGGCTGCCGCTGGAAGGACGACACGGCCGTGGGCGGTTCGCACCGGCTGACGCTCGATTTCGAGCGGGTGGTGTCGTACGACGCCGGGGTCAGCGACGACTCGTCGGCGGAGCAGGTCTTCGCCGAGGAGGCCGAGAAGGCAGATCTGTCGGACCCGGGCACCGTGACGGACACGGCGGAGCCCGGCGACGCGGGATCTTCGCCGTCCCCGTCCCGTTCGAAGTCGTCCGAGGCGCCCAAGTCGGGCAAGTCCGCGCAGTCGGTGCAGTCCGGAGATACGTCCGACTCGTCCGGAACGTCGGGTTCTTCCGAGTCGCCGGATTCCGGATCCACGTCCGACTCCGCGTCGCCCGCCGACCTTCGGCCGCGCCTGCTCGACGGCCTCGGCGACCAGGCGTTCCTGAACGACGTACAGGCCGGGTCGACGGCGTCGCCGACCCGGACCGTGACTGTGGTGTTCCGCACGTCGAACGTCGTGGTGACGATCGCGTACGAGGCGCAGCCGGCGGCCTCCGGCGATGTGCCGGACAGCAAGGAAATGCAGGACACGGCGCAGGAACTGGCGCAGAAGCTGGTCGGAAAGTTCGGCGAGTAGGGCCGCTCGGGCGGCCGGGGCGGGTCCGGGGAAGCCGAGGCGTGCGGGTCGGACAGCGCGTACGGTGGCCCATCGGACCCGGGTTCGTGAAGGTCGGTTGAAGGTTGACCGGTGGTCGCGTGTCCGGTCCGTGTCCCTGTCAGCGTCCCAGTGAAGGAACCATGCACCGTCCGACCAAGCGACTCTCCCGCATACTCGCCTGCGCCGCCGCCGTGCCGGTGGTTCTCGTCGTCGCCGGCTGCTCGTCCGGCTCGGGTTCCGACGACGCGAGCGCCAAGGACAAGGCGTCCGCCGGGTCGAAGGCGTCCGCGTCCACCGCGGGGGAGGCGGCGAAGAAGGTTCAGGCCGCGACGTACAAGTCGCTGCCGAAGGCGTGCGACGCGTTCTCGAAGAAGACGCTCAAGGACCTGGTGCCGAAGGGCGACAGCAAGTCCGGAGCCTCGGACGACGAGTCGACGCGGGCCAGCTGTTCCTGGTCGAGCCTGGACAACAACGGTGTGAAGGGCTCCCAGTTCCGCTGGCTGAACGTGTCGCTGGTCCGCTTCGACTCGGATGTGAACCGGGGCAGCGGCAAGGACCTGGCGTCCACGTACTACGCGAAGCAGGTCAAGGACGCGCAGGCGAGCGTGGGCGCGAAGAAGCTGAAGACGTCCGAGGTCTCCGGGACGGGCGACGAGGCGACGCTGGTGCGCTTCGACAGCACGCAGAAGGAGAAGAAGAAGGACGTCACGTACAAGCAGCAGACGGTCGTCTCGCGGATCGACAACGTGGTCGTCACGGTGAGCTACAACGGTTCGGGCTTCGCGGGCGAGAAGGCGCCGGACGCGGACGAGCTGTCGAAGGACGCCGAGAAGGCGACGAGGGAGGCGGTGGCCTCGGTCGAGGACACGGCGTCGGGCAAGGGCGCCTCTCCGTCCGCCTCCGCGTCCAAGTCGGCTTCCCCGTCCGCCTCGAAGGACTCGAAGTCCGACTCCAAGGACTCGAAGGACTCGAAGGAGTCCAAGTCGCCGTCCAAGTCGGCCTCCGCGTCGGCGTCCAAGTCGGCTTCCGACAAGGACAAGTAGCCGCGACCGTCCGGCATTTGCCTGCTATTTGAGGAGCCCGGCCCCTTTTGGGAGCCGGGCTCCCGGCGTACCGGCCCACAGCGCACCGCACGCATGTGCCAGTCTGTGGGCGCAACATGCCGAACTGGGAGGGGAACCGAAGTGGCCGGGCCACTGAAGCTGACACGGACGCACCGGATACTCGCGGGCGTGGTCATCGCGGGCGCGGTGGTCATCGCGGGCATCGGTTTCGCCGGTTCCTACGCGGCCGTGCGCGAGCTGGCGATCGAGAAGGGCTTCGGGAACTTCTCCTACGTCTTCCCGATCGGCATCGACGCGGGCATCTGTGTGCTGCTCGCGCTGGACCTGCTCCTGACCTGGATCCGCATTCCGTTCCCGCTCCTGCGCCAGACGGCGTGGCTGCTGACGGCGGCGACGATCGCGTTCAACGGCGCGGCGGCCTGGCCGGATCCGCTGGGC
Source organism: Streptomyces sp. NPDC057694 (assembly GCF_042799415.1). NCBI lineage: Bacteria > Bacillati > Actinomycetota > Actinomycetes > Kitasatosporales > Streptomycetaceae > Streptomyces > Streptomyces sp. NPDC057694. The sequence goes on along the minus strand of NZ_JBHVIX010000003.1, from coordinate 54,801 downwards.
ACCGGTATGCACGCCGTCATCCCGATCCTGTTCGTGGTGTCGGTGGAGGCGGCCCGGCACGCCATCGGCCGGATCGCGGACATCACCGCCGACAAGCACATGGAGGGCGTGCGGATCACGCGCTGGCTGCTGTCGCCGCTGCCCACGTTTCTGCTGTGGCGGCGGATGAAGCTGTGGGAGCTGCGCTCGTACGAGGCCGTGATCAAGCTGGAGCAGGAGCGGCTGGTGTACCAGGCGCGGCTGCGTTCCCGGTACGGGCGGGCGTGGCGGCGCAAGGCTCCGGTGGAGTCGCTGATGCCGCTGCGGCTGGCCCGGTACGGGGTGCCGCTGGCGGAGACCGCTCCCGCGGGGCTGGCGGCGGCCGGCATCGAGCCGCAGCTGCTGCCGCCGATGCCGCAGACGCAGCAGGTGCCGCAGGTGCCGCAGATCGCCGAACTGGAGCGACCGGCTCCACAGCAGCCCCAGCCGCAGCCGCAGCCCCAGCAGGAGCAACAGCCCCAACCTCAGCCTCAGCCGGAGCCGCAGCAGGTGCAGGAGTCCCCTGCGGCGGAGCCCGTGGCGGACGCGGCGACGAGCCAGTGGTTCGCGCAGCAGCGGGCGGTGGAGTACCAGGGCGGCTACGACCCGGCGTTCGAGGCGCCCGCGCCCGTGGTTGGACCGGACGAGCAGGTGCAGCAGCGGTTCCTGGTCCCGCACCCGCGCGCCGCTGAGCCGCAGCCCCAGCCGGAGGCGCCGGTCGAGCCCGAGCCGGCGTTCCCGGTGCCGAACGGGGCCGGTGGGACGCGGCCGCTCGGTGACGGGGCGGCGCAGGCGTCCGCGCCGTCGGACGAGGACCTGTACCAGGTGTTCCGGTACTCGATAGACGGTGAGGGCATGCCGACGCCGGGGGCGTTCCAGGCGAACGTGGAGGCGACTTATGGCAGCGGGCTGTCCGCGCGTGATCTGGCCCGCTACCACGAGATGTTCAGCAAGCGCCTGAACGAGGAATTCGTGGACGACCACATCGCGTAGCCCCCTTCGACCACGGCTGCGGCCCGGCGGGGAACTGCGCGATCAGCCACGACGAGAGTCGCGCCCGACCGCGCACCCCACGCACCCCGACCCCGGTACCGCCGGAAGGCGCTACGCGCTGAGGAGCTTGCGGACCCGCTCCGCTCCCACGGCCAGCAGCAGCGTGGGCAGCCGCGGCCCGGTGTCCCGCCCGACCAGGAGGTCGTAGAGCAGGGCGAAGAAGGTGCGCTGGGCGCCCTTGATCTCGGCGGGGAGTTCCTTGGGCGTGGCGTCGGCGGGGAAGCCGGCCTGGACCTTCGGAACGCCGTAGACGAGGTGGGTCAGTCCGTCGAGCGACCAGTGCGAGTCGAGCCCGTCGAGCAGCAGCCGGATCGAGGCGCGGGACGCCTCGTCGAGCGCGGCCAGCGCCGCCGTGTCCGGCTCCGTGCGCACGATGGTGCGGGACTCGGCGGGCACGTACTTGGTGATCCAGGTCTCGGCCTTGTCCAGCCGCGGGCGCACCGTCGCGAGCTCGGTGACCGGGTGCTCCGGGTCCAGCTCGGAGAGGATGCGCAGCGTCTGCTCCGCGTCCCCGGCCGTGACGTCGGCGACGGACGCCAGCGTGCGGTACGGCAACGGACGCGGCGTGCGCGGCAGTTCGCGCCCCGCGATCCCGACGGCCCTGCTGTACGCGGCGGCGTCGGCGGGCAGCGCCGCACCCTCCGCCACCTTCGCGGAGAGCTTGTCCCACTCGTCGTAGAGCCGCTGGATCTCCTGGTCGAAGGCGATCTTGAACGACTGGTTGGGGCGGCGGCGGGCGTAGAGCCAGCGCAGGATCTGCGGCTCCATGATCTGGAGCGCGTCACCGGGGGTGGGGACGCCGCCCTTCGACGACGACATCTTGGCCATGCCGGAGATGCCGACGAACGCGTACATCGGGCCGATCGGCTGCTTGCCGCCGAAGACCTGGTCGACGATCTGGCCGCCGACCTGGAACGACGAGCCCGGCGACGAGTGGTCGACGCCGCTCGGCTCGAAGATCACGCCCTCGAAGGCCCAGCGCATCGGCCAGTCGACCTTCCAGACCAGCTTGCCGCGGTTGAACTCCGAGAGGAGGACCGTCTCCGTGAACCCGTCGAGGGTGCAGGTGTAGGACAGCTCCGTCGTGTCGTCGTCGTACGACGTGACGGTGGTGAGGTCCTTGCCGCACTCGCCGCAGAACGGCTTGTACGGGTAGTAGCCGCCGGCGCCGCTGCTGCCGTCGTCCTCGTCGGCCGCGCCGGAGCCCTCGGCGGCCTCCAGCTCGGCCTCATCGACCGGCTTCTGGTTCTTCTGCTGCTGCTTCGGGCCCTTGGACGGGTTGGCCGGGTCCTTCTTGGTGCGGTACTGGTCGAGGATCGCGTCGATGTCGCCGCGATGCTTCATCGCGTGCAGGATCTGCTCGCGGTACGTGCCCGAGGTGTACTGCGCGGTCTGGCTGATGCCGTCGAACTCGACGCCCATCTCGCCGAGCGCCTCGACCATGGCGGCCTTGAAGTGCTCCGCCCAGTTCGGGTACGCCGATCCGGCCGGGGCCGGGACCGAGGTCAGCGGCTTGCCGATGTGCTCGGCCCAGGACGTGTCCGTGCCGGGCACGCCGTTGGGGACCTTGCGGTAGCGGTCGTAGTCGTCCCAGGAGATCAGGTGCCGGACCGTGTACCCGCGGCGGCGGATCTCGTCGGCGACCAGGTGGGGGGTCATGACCTCGCGCAGGTTGCCCAGGTGGATCGGGCCCGACGGGGAGAGGCCGGAGGCGACGACGACCGGTTTGCCCGGGGCGCGGCGCTCGGACTCGGCGATGACATCGTCCGCGTAACGGGAAACCCAGTCCGCGTTCTCGGTGGGCTCCGCTCCGGTGCTCTGGGCCACGGTCTGTTCGTCCTTCTCTCCGTGATCGGGATGCGCGGGGTCGCTTCCGCTCGGGGCCCATTGTCCCAGTTACTCGGGGCTGGAGGAAAACGCCTTATGCGGGGGTGGCCCGGGTGGTGTCGCGACTGCGGCCCGGTGGGGCTTCTCGCGCAGTTCCCCGCGCCCCTGAGGCATGCGCTCCGCGCAGCCTCCCCCCTGGGGCGCGCCCCTGATGAGATGCCGCACGAAGTGCGCATCTCAGGGGCGCGGGGAACTGCGCGACCAGCCCCCACCGGGCGGCACCCGGCGACGCAGCCGGAAAACCCCTTTGCGGCCCCGTGGGATACTGGGCGGGACTCTTTGAACCAGCCCCGACCAGAACGGCAGCCCATACCCATGGCCCCGGTCACGTCCATCACCGCCAACGTCCACCAGCGCCTCACCGACGCCCTCACCTCCGCCCTCCCGGAGACCGTCGGCGACCCCCTGCTGCGACGTAGCGACCGGGCCGACTACCAGGCCAACGGGATCCTGGCGCTCGCCAAGAAGGCCAAGGCGAACCCGCGGGAGCTGGCCGCCCAGGTCGTCGCGAAGATCGAGAACGGCGATCTGCTCGCCGACGTCGAGGTCTCGGGCCCCGGTTTTCTGAACGTGACGGTCACCGACCGCGCGATCACCGAGACCCTCGCGGCCCGCGCCGCCGACGGCGACCGGCTCGGCGTGCCCACGAAGGCCGCCCCGGGCATCAGCGTCATCGACTACGCGCAGCCGAACGTGGCGAAGGAGATGCACGTAGGCCACCTGCGCTCCGCGGTGATCGGCGACGCCCTGCGCGGCATGCTCGACTTCACCGGCGAGCGGACGATCGGCCGGCACCACATCGGCGACTGGGGCACCCAGTTCGGCATGCTCATCCAGTACCTGATCGAGAACCCCGACACGCTGGCCCCGGCCGACGACGTCGACGGCGAGCAGGCCATGAGCAACCTGAACCGGGTGTACAAGGCGTCGCGCGCCGTCTTCGACTCCGACGAGGAGTTCAAGGAGCGGGCCCGCAAGCGGGTCGTGGCGCTCCAGTCCGGCGACAAGGAGACGCTCGACCTGTGGCAGCGGTTCGTCGACGAGTCGAAGGTCTACTTCTACTCGGTCTTCGAGAAGCTCGACATGGAGATCCGCGACGACGAGATCGTCGGGGAGAGCGCCTACAACGACATGATGGCCGAGACGGCGAGGCTCCTGGAGGAGTCGGGCGTCGCGGTCCGCTCCGAGGGCGCGCTCGTCGTGTTCTTCGACGACATCAAGGGCAAGGACGACCAGCCGGTCCCGCTGATCGTGCAGAAGAAGGACGGCGGCTTCGGCTACGCGGCCTCCGACCTCTCCGCGATCCGGAACCGGGTCACCGACCTGCACGCCACGTCGCTGATCTACGTCGTGGACGTACGGCAGTCGCTACACTTCAAGATGGTCTTCGAGACGGCACGGCGCGCGGGCTGGCTGAGCGACGAGGTCACGGCCCACAACATGGGCTACGGCACGGTGCTCGGCGCGGACGGCAAGCCGTTCAAGACCCGTGAGGGCGAGACGGTCCGCCTGGAGGACCTGCTCGACGAGGCCGTCGAGCGGGCCACCGCCGTCGTCCGCGAGAAGGCCGAGAAGGTGGGCCTGACCGAGGACGAGATCGTCGAGAACGGGCGGTACGTCGGTATCGGCGCCGTGAAGTACGCGGACCTGTCGACGTCGCCGAGCCGGGACTACAAGTTCGACCTGGACCAGATGGTGTCGCTGAACGGCGACACGAGCGTGTACCTGCAGTACGCGTACGCGCGGATCAAGTCGATCCTGCGGCGGGCCGGCGACTCCGCGGAGCCCATCGCCCACCCCGAGCTCGAACTCGCCCCGGCGGAGCGGGCGCTGGGCCTGCACCTGGACGCGTTCGGCGATCTGGTCTACGAGGCCGCCGCCGAGTACGCGCCGCACAAGCTGGCCGCGTACCTGTACCAGCTCGCGTCGCTGTTCACGACGTTCTACGACCAGTGCCCGGTGGTGCGGCCGCGCCCGGCGCAGGAGGTCGTCGAGAACCGGCTCCTGCTGTGCGACCTCACGGCCCGCACCCTGCACCAGGGCATGGCGCTCCTCGGGATCCGTACCCCCGAGAAGCTCTGACGGTCACCGGCGTCACCGACCACCGACCGCCCCGGTCCTACTGCTGTTCCTCGCGCTCGATCCATTCGCCGCCGCCGAGGGGATAGTCGTAGCCGGGGCGGCCGACGTCGGCGCTGGTGCGGAACGGGGTGCCGCTGTTGTCGACCCGGACGGTGCCGTGGCGGCCCCCACTGGAGTATTCGAGGGTGAGTTCCCAGCGCACGTCGTGCGCCTTGGTGCGGGCGACGACGTAGAAGACCTCCGGGTCTGACTCGCTCACCTTGTACGGGAAGTCGCGCTGGCCGCCCTTGACGGTGACGGTGGGGCTGCCGTTGTCCAGGTCGACGTCGAAGGACTTGGTCTCGACGCCGCCGCCGCAGCCGACGCCCATCGAGTAGTCGTTCCAGGCGAGCGGCGCCGACTTGGAGACGACGCGGACCCGCAGCGCCTCCAGGACGACGGTCTGCGCGCCGCTGCCCTGGACGGTGAGCGCGACCTCCTGCTCCCCCGAGGAGACGGCCCCGTACGCGCCGGCCCAGCGCGTCGCGTCCTGTTCCCCGGCGGGCGGGCCGACCTGGGCCGGTCCGCTGTCGACGAGGAAGTGCTGGCTGCACGGGCTGTCGTAGACGTAGGGGCGGGTGTTGACGCTCAGCGGGGCGGCGCCGCTGTCCGGGGCCTCGGCGTCGCCCGACCCGGACCCGGAATCTGCCGGGGCGGACGCGGACGCGCTCGCCGGCGCCGACGGCTTCGTCTTCTTCGAGGCGCTCGCGGAGGGCGACCGCGCGGCGGACGCCGACGGGTCCCGCCGCGCGCCGGTCGGTCCGGTGGCCGTGGCCCCGGCCGCCTGCTGCCGGTCCGCGTCCCCGCCGCCGAGGTTCACGGCGAGCACGACGGCCCCGGTGACGGCGGCGGCCGCGACGCCCGCGATGACGGCGGTGCGCCGGCGGGAGGCGGTGCGCTTCGAGGTGGTGCCGTCGCCCTCGTGCACGACGACACCCTCGTCGGCGGCGGGACCGGGTTCCGGCTCCGACAGCGACGGGGACTCCGGCTCGGCATTCTGCGCCGGATCCCCCTTACGCCCCCGGGCCGCGTCCGCGAGGATCCAGCGCCGGTGCAGCTCCACCAGTTCCTCGGGACCCGCCTTGCAGAGCCGGGCGAGCCGTTCCACCGGCGCGTACTCGGTCGGTACCGCCGTGCCGTTGCAGTAGCGGTGCAGCGTCGACGTACTCATGTGAAGGCGCTTCGCCAGCGTGCCGTAGCTCAGCCCCGAACGGTCCTTCAACTCCCGCAGCAGCTGCGCGAACCCGTCTCCAGACACCCGTTCCTCCATGCCCCCGCGTCCCATTCCGGCGTTCCAGGGGACGTACGTTCCCCCAGGTCAGAGCCCGTTTCAGCGTTCCAGCGTGCCGAACTCCCCCTGGGTTGTGGCACGTGGGACGGATCTCCCCGCAGGCTCTGGGTCATCCAAGCACCACACCGACCCGAACTCCCAAGGGGCTCAAGCGATGTCCAGCATCCGCACCTCCCGCACCCGCCTTCTGACCGCCGCCGCGACCGTCGCGATCGCCGCGCTCTCGCTCACCGCATGCGACGACGGATCGGGTGTGAAGGACGAGGGCGCGTCAGCCGCCTCCTCCTCCGCGGCGGCCGCCCCGACCGCGTCGGCCGCGTCCAAGTCCCCGGCGGGCGACGACGCGAAGACCGGCTCGGACTCGGGTTCGGGCTCGGGTTCCGACTCAGGCTCCGGCTCCGGCTCCGGTACGGGAGCGAAGACCTCGGGCGGCACCGCGTCGAAGGCGTCGAAGGCCCCGGCCGGTCCGGCGGCCACCGCGAAGCCGGTCACCTGCACCGGCGCCAACACCAGGACGGTCGCGGCCCCGCTGACCCGCCCCGTCAACCACATGCTGCTCACGGTCACCAACACCGGCGGCAAGCCCTGCTACCTGTACGGCTACCCGGTCGTCCGCTTCAGCGAGGCCCAGTCGGTGCCGCCGGTCGTCGCGGACTCCAAGCCGCAGGCCGTGGTCACGCTGAGCCCCGGCCAGTCCGGTTACGCGTCGGTGGCGCTGTCCGCCGCCGACGGCAGCGGCTCGCACGGCTACACCGCGAAGAGCCTGGAGGTCATGTTCCAGCCCCGCTCCATGAGCGGCTCGACGGGCGCCAGTGCCCACCCGGCGCTGCCCGCCGGCGGCACGTACATCGACGACTCGCTGAAGGTCACGTACTGGCAGCAGGACATGGGCGACGCCATCCAGTGGTGACGCCGTGAAAGGCTCGCCCCATGCCGTCGTCCCCCGTGCCGTCGTCCCCGGTCCCGTCCCCCCTGTCGTACGTCGATGAACTGGCCGACCGCGCACGAGCCCTGGTGACCCGGGGCTCGCGCCGCGTTCTCGGCATCGCGGGACCGCCCGGCGCCGGCAAGTCCACCCTCGCCGAAGCCGTGGTCCGCGCGCTCGGCGCCGACGCGGCGCTGGTCCCCATGGACGGCTTCCACCTCGCCGACGCCGAACTGCGCCGGCTGGGCCGCGCGGACCGCAAGGGCGCCCCGGACACGTTCGACGCGTACGGGTACGGCGCCCTCCTCACCCGCCTGCGGGCACCGCGCCACGGCGAGACGGTCTACGCGCCGTCCTTCGAACGCGAACTGGAGCAGCCCCTGTCCGGCGCGCTGCCCGTCCCGCCGGACGTGCCGCTGATCGTGACCGAGGGGAACTACCTCCTCCTCGACGAGGAGCCGTGGCCGACGGCGGTCCGCCCGCACCTGGACGAGGTGTGGTGGGTGGCCGTCGACGACACGGTGCGGGTGGAGCGGCTGATCGCGCGGCACGTGGAGTTCGGCAAGCCCCCGGCCGAGGCCCGCGCGTGGGTGCTGCGCTCGGACGAGGCGAACGCCCGGCGGGTCGCCACGGGCCGCGACCGGGCGGACCTGATGGTGGACCTGGACACCGGGCGGCTCACCCCGCGAAGCCCGCTCACCCCGCCCGCAGCTCCCGCTTGAGGACCTTGCCGGAGGCGTTGCGCGGCAGGTCCGTGACGAACTGGACCGTCCTGGGCACCTTGTAGTTGGCCATCTCGCGCCGCGCCCAGGCGATGAGGTCGTCGCCGGTGAGCACCGAGCCGGGCCGCCGTACGACGTACGCCTTGCCGACCTCGCCGAGCCGTCCGTCGGAGACGCCGACCACGGCCACGTCGGCCACGTCCGGGTGCACGCCGAGCAGTTGCTCTATCTCGGCGGGGTAGGCGTTGAAGCCGCCGACGATGAACATGTCCTTGATGCGGTCGGTGATCCGCAGGTTGCCGCCGTCGTCGAGGACGCCTACGTCTCCGGTGTGCAGCCAGCCGTCCTCCGTGATGACCTCGCGGGTGGCGGCGGCGTCCTCGAAGTACTCGCGCATGACGTTGAAGCCGCGGACCAGGACCTCACCGGGTTCGCCGGGCGGGGCCGCCACCCGCAGTTCGGTGCCCGGGATCGCCCGGCCCGAGGTCGCCGCGATCGTCTCGGGGTCGTCGCCGCGGCGGCACATGGTGACGATGCCGCTGGCCTCGGTGAGTCCGTAGGCGGTCAGCACCGTGGCGACGTGCAGTTCCCCGCGCAGCCGCTCGACCAGCCGCAGCGGCACCACGGCGGCGCCGGTCACCACCACGCGCAGCGCCGACAGGTCGTGGGCGTCGCGCGCCGGGTGGTCGAGCAGCGACTGGTGCAGGGTGGGCGGTCCGGGGAGTACGGAGATGCGCTCGGCGGCGATGTTGGCGAGCACCGTGTCCACGTTGAAGACGGGCTGCGGGATCATCGTCGCGCCGCGCATCAGGCAGGCGATGACGCCCGCCTTGTAGCCGAAGGTGTGGAAGAAGGGGTTCACGATCAGATAGCGGTCGCCCTCGCGCAGCCCGGCGAGGTCCGCCCAGATCTCGTAGCCGCGCAGCGTCTGTTCGTGGGTGATGACGGCGCCCTTGGGGCGGCCGGTGGTGCCGGAGGTGAAGATGATGTCGGAGGGCGAGGCGGCGGCGACAGCGCTCTCCCGCTCCCGCACCTCGGCCGCGGTGATCTTCTCGCCGGCGGCGAGGAACTCCTTCCAGGTGCGGTAGCCGGGCGCGTCGGGCGCGGTGTCGGCGAGCACCACCACCTCGTCCAGGTGCGGGAGTCCGGCGCCCGCCTCCTGGGCGCGGCGCAGCGAGGCGACGTAGGAGGTGCCGAGGAAGGTGCCCGTGACGAAGAGCAGCCGGGCCCGGGAGCGGGCCAGGACGTCGGCGGCCTCGGCGCCCTTGAAGCGGGTGTTCAACGGCACGAGGACGGCGCCCGCGCTGACCGCGCCGAGCGCGGAGACGATCCAGTCCAGGGTGTTGGGGGCCCAGAGCGCGACCCGGTCGCCGGGTTCGACGCCGGACGCCATGCAGGCCGCGGCGGCCCGCTCCACGCGCTCGCCGAGCTCGGCGTACGTGATCCGGGTGCGTCCGTCGACCACGGCCTCCCGTCCGGCGTACCGCGCGACCGCGTCCCTGATCAGTCCCGGAATGGTGCCCCACGTCTCCGAGTTCATCGACCGACCTCCCACAACGCCGTACCCGACCCGTAGCTGACTATCCGTCAGATTAGCTGTAGCCTGACGCGCTGTCAGCCCAGAGATCCAGGTGCACAGGTGGGAGTGCCATGGTGAGCAGCATCAAGGACGCGACAGCCATCGCCGGCATAGGCCAGACACCCTTCGCGAAGCAACTCACCGAATCCGAGAAGACCTTGGCGTGCCGGGCGATCCTGGCCGCCCTGGACGACGCGGGCCTCGCCGCGTCCGAGGTGGACGCCTTCGCCTCGTACACGATGGAGGAGACCGACGAGGTCGAGGTCGCCAAGGCCATCGGCGCGGGCGACGTCACCTTCTTCTCCAAGGTCGGTTACGGCGGCGGCGGTTCGTGCGCGACGATCGGCCATCTCGCCGCGGCGGTCGCCACCGGCCAGGCGAGCGTGGGCGTGGCCTGGCGCTCGCGCAAACGCGGCAGCGGTCCGCGTCCCTGGAAGAACACGGCCGTCCAACTCCCCACCCCCGCCCAGTGGACCCGTCCCTTCGGGCTCCTCCGCCCCGCCGACGAGATCGGCATGCTCGCGCGCCGCTACATGCACGAGTACGGGGCCACTCGCGACCACCTCTTCAACGTCGCCCTCGCCTGCCGCAACCGGGCCAACCAGAACCCGGCCGCCATGATGTACGAGCGCCCGCTGACCCGGGACATGTACATGAACGCCCGCTGGATCAGCGAGCCGCTCTGCCTCTTCGACAACTGCCTGGAGACGGACGGCGCGCTGGCCTGCGTCATCGTCTCCGCCGAGCGCGCCCGCGACCTGCGCCACAAGCCCGTCTACATCCACGCGGCGGCGCAGGGCTTGCCCGCCCAGCACCACGGCATGGTCAATTACTGGAACGACGACCCGCTCACGGGCCCCGCCTGGACCGCGGCCCGCCACCTGTGGAAGAGCTCCGACCTCACGCCGCACGACGTGGACGTCGCCCAGATCTACGACGCGTTCACCCCGCTCATCCCGCTCTCCCTGGAGGGATACGGGTTCTGCGGGCGCGGCGAGGGCGGCGCCTTCACCGAGGGCGGCGCCCTGGAGATCGGCGGCCGCCTCCCGATCAACACGGGCGGGGGCGGCCTCTCGGAGGCGTACGTCCACGGCTTCAACCTCATCAACGAGGGCGTGAAGCAACTGCGCGGCATCAGCACGGCCCAGGTCCCGGACGCGGGCACCTGCCTGGTGACGGCGGGCGAGGGCGTCCCCACGTCAGCGGTGCTGCTCCGCAATTGAGGCAGCGGCGAAGCCGCACGCCGAAGGGGCGCGGGGAACTGCGCGACCAGCCACGACGAGACCGGCACTCGGAAAGGAACCCCCACATGGCAGACGCGACGAGCGTGACGACGGGCCACCTGCTCGCCCCCGTACCGGACGACGACGGCGCCCCCTTCTGGGACTACGCCGCCCGAGGCGAACTCCGCATGCAGGCCTGCGCCAACCCCACCTGCGAGCAACTCCGCTTCCCACCCCGCCCCTGCTGCCCGCACTGCCAGTCCTTCGACACCACCTGGCGCAGGATGAGCGGCAAGGGCCGCATCTGGTCCTACGTGATCCCGCACCCCCCACTGCTCCCCGCGTACGCGGCCCTGACCGGCTACAACGCGATCATCGTCGAGCTCGCCGACGCCCCCCACATCCGCCTGGTCGGCAATCTGGTCACGGCCGCCGACGCCCCGCTGAACTCCGTCCCCCAGGAGCGCCTGCGGATCGGCGCGAAGGTGCAGGCCGTGTTCACGGAGATCGACGGCGTGCACGTCCCCCGCTGGGTCCTGGAGCGGCCATGACCGTGGACGTGACCCGCGACAAGGAGACCGGGGTGGCCGTGGTCACCCTGAACCGCCCGCACCGCCACAACGCCCTGGACCGGGCGACGATCGACGAACTCGTCGCGGCCTGGCGGGAGTTCCGCCACGACGACGGCGTCCGGGCCGTCGTGCTCACCGGCGCGGGCGAGCGCGCCTTCTGCACAGGCATCGACCGTGATCTCGACGTCCCGCAGCCCTCGTCCCCGTACTCCATGGACGATCCGCTGCTGAACGTCGGCCCGAAGGCGAACGACCTGTGGAAGCCGGTGATCGCCGCGGTGAACGGGATGGCGTGCGGCGGCGCGTTCTATCTGCTGGGCGAGGCGGAGTTCGTCGTCGCCGACGAGCGCGCGACGTTCTTCGACCCGCACACCACGTACGGCATGGTCAGCGCGTACGAGTCGGTGTACCTGGCGCAGCGGATGCCGCCGGGCGAGGTGGCGCGGCTGACACTGATGGGTTCGGCGGAGCGGATGTCGGCCCGGCGGGCGTACGAGACCGGACTCGTCAGTGAAGTCACCGCGCCCGGTGGGGCGTTGGCGGCCGCGGTGCGCTGCGCGGCGGCCGTGGCCGCGCACCCCACGGAGGCGGTGCAGGGCACGGTGCGGGCGGTGTGGGCGGCCACCGAGGCCGCCCGTGACCGGGCCTTCGCGCAGGCCCCGCAGCTGATCGCGCTCGGCAATCTGCCGCCGGACCGGCAGGCGGAGCTGTTCAACTCCCGTACGGCGAAGGACTTCCGGGTGCGTTAGCGGACCCGGCTCAGGTCCAGGCCGCCGGGTCGACCTCGCAGTGGTCGACGCGGTCGATGACCGTGGGCGAGGTGTCGACGGGCACCTTCGTGACCGCCTTGCCCTGCGCCGGGACCTTCACCTTCGCGGTCTTGGTCTGGATGCGCCGGTTCGCGTCGTCGTAGTAGGTGGTGGACACCGTGAAGGTGGCCTGGCGGCCGTTGGGGTTGGTGACCTCGACCGTGGAGTAGGGCCGGCTCTGGCTCGCGCAGCTCACCAGCCGTGCCGTGCCCTCCTGGAGGGCGGTGCCGCTGGAGGCCGACGACGGCGTGGAGCGGTCGCGGTGCCGCACGGTCGGCACGGCGACCGGATCGTCATCGTCGTCATAGGTCGACCCGCCGTACGTGGACCCGCCCGACGATCCGCCGGACGTGCTGCTCGACGAGCTGTCGTGGTCCTGCGACGAGCTGCTGCAACCACCCCCGCCGCCGCTGTGACTGCTGTGGTGGCGGCCATGTCCCCTGGAGAAGCCCGTCAGCGCGATCACCACCAGTATCGCGACAGCCGTCAGCTTCAATCCCCTACGTCCCCGTGTCATCACGCCGGGCACCCTACCCCGCGCCCCGTAAGGGGCGCGGGGAACTGCGCGAGAAGCCCCACCGGCCCGCACCCGACCGACACAACCGGGGCGCGGCCTACCGACTGGTCCCGGTCCCCTTCTCCGCGTCCAGCGCGTACACGCACCGGTCCTTGCTGCACGCGTAGACGACGCCGTCGGTGACGACGGGCGTGCCGGTGATCTCGCCGCCGGTGGCCAGCTTCCAGCGCAGGCGGCCGTCGTCCGCCTTCAGCGTGTAGAGGAGGTGGTCGGTCGAGCCGAAGTGGATGCGGCCGTCGGCGACGACCGGGGAGCCGACGATCTCGCCGCCGGCCTGGAACCGCCACTTCGGCGTGCCCGTCACCGCGTCCAGCGTGTAGAGCCCCTGCCCGCTGCCCACGTGGACGTGGCCGCGCGCGACGAGGACCGGGTCGAGGGCCGAGGGCCGGGCCTCGGTCGCGATGCGCCAGCGGTCGCGGCCGTCGGCGGCGTCGAGCGCGTACACGGTGCCGTGGTGGTCGACGAGGTAGACCCCGCCGCCGGTGACCGCGGGGCCGGGGACGAACGCGGGCGGGCTCAGGAAGACGGCCGGTGCCTCGAAGTGCCAGCGCAGCTGTCCGGAGGAGACCTCCAGGGCGAGGACCCGGGTGCCCGCGGCGACGTACACGTATCCGTCGTCGGCGGGGGTGAGCCGGACCGGCACCCCGCCGCAGGAGGCGGCGTCGCCGACCGGGTACGACCAGCGCTCCTCGCCGCTCCTGGCCTCCAGGGCGCGCAGCCGCGCGTCCTGCCACACGTAGACGGTGCCCTCGTGGACGACGGGGCCCGCCTCGGCCGTCTCGAAGTCGGTCTGGCAGCCGGTCAGCTCCCACAGCGGGTCGCCGCTGACGGCCTCGCGGGCCTGGACGCCGCCGCCGCGGGTGCCGGTGACGACGGTGCCGTGGCCGGCCTGGACGGCGTAGACCCAGGCGTCCGTCTGGAGCCGCCACAGGTCGGAGCCCTCGCGGGCGTCGAGCGCCCACAGGGTCGGGCCGTCGGAGGCGTGGATGATGCCGTCGGCGACGGTGAGGGACCAGGCGACGTCGCGGGTCTTGAAGCGGCGCCGGCCGGTGGCCACGTCGAGGGCGTGCACCTCGAAGGAGGTGACGTAGACGAGGTCGCCGGCGACCTTGGGGGTGCCCCACACGTCGTTCGACATGCGGAACCGCCACGGCCGCCAGCCGGCCGGGCCCTCCGGGGCGGGGGCGGGCGCGGGCACCACCGGATCGGTCGAACCGTTCACGGACGGTTTCCCGCGGGACCAGGACGCGGCGAGCCCCGACTCGGCGGGCGGCGCCTGCACGGCGGCGGCCCGCGCGTCGGCGACCCGGGGTCCCGGCCCGATCGGCACCTGCGCCCCGGCCAGATGCACCGGCCCGTCGGCGGTGCGGCCAGGGCCGGCGGGCGCGGCGACCGGCGACGCGGCGGGCGAACCGCGCCAGCCGTCCGTCGAGACGGGCGACGGGGGCGGCTGCGGCGGCATCGCGGGCATCGGGCCGCCCACGGCGCGGGACGCCTGGGGGCGGACCACGGTGCGGCTGCCGCGGCGCGACTCGATCAGCGCGACGGACCGCTCGGGCAGCCACGCGGACGCGGTGCCGCTGTCGTCGCTGCCGGAGCCGAAGAGGTGCGGGGCGAGCTGGGCCTGGAGGTCGGCCGGGGAGGGCCGCAGTCCGGCCTCCATCTTCATGCAGGCCTCGATCAGGGGCCGCAGCTCGTCGGGCAGGCCCTCGACGTCGGGGCCCTCGCGCAGCAGCATGAAGACGGTCTCCACCGGGTTCGCCCCGTGGAACGGCGCGTGGCCGGTCGCCGCGAAGACCAGGGTGGAGCCGAGCGAGAAGACGTCGCTGGCGCCGGTGACGCTGCGGGAGTCCTTGGCCTGCTCGGGCGACATGTAGGCGGGCGTGCCCACCGCCACGTTCGTCATGGTCAGGCGGGTGTTGGAGACGCCGGACGCGATGCCGAAGTCGATGACGCGGGGGCCGTCCTCGACGACCAGGACGTTCGACGGCTTGAGGTCGCGGTGGACCAGGCCCGCGCCGTGGATGGACTGCAGCGCCTCGGCGATCCCGGCCGCCAGCCAGCGCACCGCCTGGGCCGGCAGCGGCCCGCACTCATTCACTATTTCTTCGAGGGAGGGCGCGGGCACGTACGCGGTGGCGAGCCAGGGCACGGCCGCGCGCGGGTCGGCGTCGACGACGGCCGCCGTGTAGAAACCGGACACCGCGCGGGCCGCCTCGACCTCACGCGTGAAACGGACCCGGAACAGCTGGTCCTCGGCGAGCTCGGTGCGCACCGTCTTGATCGCCACGCGCCGGCCCGAGGCCGAGCGGGCCAGATAGACCAGACCCATGCCGCCCGCGCCGAGCCGTCCCAGGACCTCGAACGGACCGATCCGCCTCGGATCGTGCTGCGTCAGCTGATCCACCACTCGCCTGCCACCTCCCCGTACGGGGCCACCGCACTCACGGCCCCCGACAGCGTCTCACCGCCGAAGCGCTACGGCGGCACGCACCCCGATTCTTCCTGTCCGGGGCCCCGGTTGCGAACCCGGGGGCATATCGGGGTGTCTCACACCTCCCGTACGGCGAACAGGGCGCCCTGATCGTCGGCGAGCACGGTCACCCGGCCGTACCCCGTCGCGTGCGCCGCCACCCGGATCTCGCCACCCAGGCGGAGGGCGTCGGCGGTGGTCGCCTCCAGCTCCCGCGTGCCGAAGTGCGCCAGAAAACGCCCGGTCAGCGGCCTGTCGGGGGTGGAACGCCGGCCGGCGACCGCGGTGGCCCGGGACAGGACGGCCCCGGCGGGCGCCCATAAGCGCAGCCCGTCCTCGGCGGCTCCTCCGCCTGCCACGTCCACCCCATCGGCCCCATCGGCACCGTCCGGCCCGGCCTCGTACGCGAAGACGGTCTCGTAGAAGACGTCGGTCCGCGCCGTGTCCCGCGCAAGGAGCTCCGTCCAGCAGAAGGCGCCCGGCTCCCCCGTCACCTCGAAGCCGAGGTCGCTGCCCGCCTGCCACAGGCCGAAGAGCCCTCCGTCACGGTCGGTGACCAGCGCCATGGTGGCGGCGGTGCCCACGGAGAGGGGGCCGGTGACGACCCGGCCGCCGCAGCGGGTGACCCGGGCGGCGGTGGCGTAGGCGTCCCGGACCGCGAAATGCACGGTCCAGGCCGGGCCCGTGCCGCCGAACAGGGGGGCGAGGGCGGCGACGGCGCGGTCCTCGCTGTACGCCGCCGTGTAGTAGCCCCGCTCGGCCCCGGCGCCCTCGTCGAAGGTCCACCCGAAGAGATCGCCGTAGAACCGCTTGCCCGTCTCGACGTCCGGCAGCTGGACATCGGCCCAGCACGGGCTGCCTTCCGGGAACGGGCTGCTTACGGGGGCCATGGCGGAAACGCTAGCGACGCAGGTCAGGGCCACACTGTTCACATTCGAACGAATGGCCAATTCCGGTCGCTCCCGGTACCGGTTTTGACCGGTGACCGGTCCCGTTTCGTGGGCCCCAACCCCATTTGCAGTCGGTCAGATCGCGCTCCGATCACCCCTCGGTAAGCTGACGGCATGACAGGACAAGTACGTACCGTCGACGGTCGTGTGGCCGGACGGCGTGGTCAGGCGACACGTCAGAAGCTGCTCGAATGCCTCGGCGAGATGCTCAGCTCGTCGCCCTACCGGGACGTCAAAGTCATTGATGTCGCGCGAAAGGCGGGCACTTCGCCCGCGACCTTCTACCAGTATTTCCCGGACGTCGAGGGCGCCGTCCTGGAGATCGCCGAGCAAATGGCCTCCGAAGGGGCCGAGTTGACCGGCCTGGTCGCCGACCGCTCCTGGGTCGGCAAGGCCGGCTGGGCGACCGCGCAGGAACTCGTGGACGGATTCCTGGAGTTCTGGCGCAAGAATGACGCGATCCTGCGCGTCGTCGACCTCGGCGCGGCCGAGGGCGACAAGCGGTTCTACAAGCTCCGCATGAAGATCCTGAACTCGGTGAACAACTCCCTTGCCGACGCGGTGAAGGACCTTCAGGACAAGGGCAAGGTCGACAAGGACGTGAGCCCGGCGGCAGTGGCCGGCTCACTGGTCGCGATGCTCGCCGCGGTCGCCTCGCACCAGCGGGGCTTCCAGACCTGGGGCGTCAAGCAGGCCGAACTGAAGCCGAACCTGGCGCTGTTGGTGCACCTGGGCGTGACCGGAAAGAAGCCGACGAAGTAACGGCACTTCCTTCCCCTGGTCCTGTCGGACGGCGGCGGTTCGCGTTCTCAGCGTGAGCCGCCGCCGTTGCCGTTTCCGGTACCTTTTTCAGTGCCGTTTCCGGTGCCTTTTCGGGTGCCTTGTGCCGTTCTCGCGTCGTTCAGGAGCGCCGCTCCAGCCGGAACAGCCTGATCTCCCGGTCGATCCGGGCCTGGTACGCCGCGTACGGCGGCCAGAATTTCAGCGCCGCCGCCCAAGCCTCCTCCCGTTCGGCCGAGTTGAGCAGCCGGGCGGTGACCGGAATGTCCGTGCCGCGCCAGTTGATCTCGGCGTCGGGGTGGGCCAGCAGATTCGCCGTCCACGCCGGATGCCCGGGGCGTCCGAAGTTCGACCCGATCAGCAGCCAGGTGGCCGGACCGTCCGGGCCCTCCTCCGGCATGCAGGCGAGCGGTGTACGCCGTTCGAGGCCGCTCCTCGCACCGCGCGCGGTGAGGATGACGCCGGGCAGCATCTGCGCGCTGACCAGCACTTTTCCCCTGGTCAAGCGGTGCACGGCGCGGTCCATCGCCGGGATGACGTGCGGCGCGAGCCGGGCGAACGTCCTGGTCGACGACACCTTCTGCACGAGGCGGATCCCCGGCGGCGCCATCAGGCGCTCACCGCGGCGGCCGGGCCGAACAGGGCGGCGGTCTGCGCGGCGCGGGCGCGCAGCAGGTGCACGGGCCCGAAGAGCAGCTCGTCGCCGGCGGCCCGCTTCATGTACAGATGGGCGTCGTGCTCCCAGGTGAAGCCGATGCCGCCGTGCAGCTGGACGGCCTCGGCGGCGGCGGTGCGCAGCGCTTCCAGGGCCTGGGCGAGCGCGAGCCCGCCGGCCCGCTCGCCGCTCGTGTCGCCCGCGGCCCAGGCCGCGTAGTAGGCGGCGGAGCGCGCCGCCTGCACCGTCACGTACACATCGGCGAGCCGGTGCTTGACCGCCTGGAACGAGCCGATGGGCCGCCCGAACTGCTCGCGTTCCTTGACGTACTGGACGGTCCGCTCAAGGGCCCGGTCGGCGGCGCCGACCGCGTCGGCGGCGAGCAGGGTGGCGGCGGTGTCACCGGCCGCGGCGAGTGCGCCGGACACGTCGCCGGTCTCCTCCCCCAGCAACTCGGCCGGTACGTCGCGCATTTCGAGGCGGGCCTGCGGCCGGGTCTCGTCCAGTGACGTCTGCCGGGTGCGGACGAGTCCGGCGGCGTCCTGCCGTACGAGGAACAGCAGGGTCCGGGAGCGGGCGAAGCCGCCGGTGTGCGCGGCGACCAGGAGGAGGCCCGCGCTGTGCCCGTCGAGGACCTGCTCGGCCTGCCCGTACAGGTGCCATCCGCCGTCGCTGTCCGGTGCCCGGCGGGCCTGGACCCCGCCCGCGCGGCCGCCGCCGGCCCAGTCTCCGGTGTTCTCCGCGACCAGGCCGAGGGCGGTGGCCAGGCCGGTGCCGGGGACGGCGAGGGCGGCGGTGAGGCGGCCGGCCGCGATCTGCGGGAGCAGCGCGTCCCGCTGGGCGTCGGTGCCGAGCGCGGCGATCAGCGGGGCGGCGAGGCCGCAGGTCGCGAAGAGCGGGGAGGGCGCGAGGGCCCGCCCCAACTCCTCTTGTGCGAGCGCGAGTTCGGTGACGGCGGCGCCGACCCCGCCGTACCGCTCGGGCAGCGCCAGGCCCGGCAGTCCCAGCTCGGTGCCGAGCGCGCCCCACAGGGCGAGGTCGTGGCCTGCCGGGGTGCGGGTGGCGGCTTTGACGTCGTCCGGGGTGCAGCGTTTTGTGGTGAGTTCACGCAGGGTGCGGCGGATCTCCTGCTGTTCCTCGGTGAACGTGGCGTCCATGCGGGCCCCTTTCTGACGGGGCGTCATGTTAAGGCTCCGGGCCGTGCATGCCCAGACCTTTCCCATGCATCCCCGGATCAGGAACGCCCCGCCAGGGGGGGCGGGGCTGTATCGATATGCGGCTCCGCCGCGTGGGCGCGAGCAACCACGTACAAGCCGCAGACGCATCTGCTCATGCGCCAGGCAGACGCGTCCGCGGCTCTCGTCGTGGCGGGCCGCGCAGTTCCCCGCGCCCCTGGCGGGGCTGACGGCGAGCCGGGATCTGATGTACCGTCAGATTCATGACTGGCCCCCACCACAAGGTCGCCATCACGGGCATCGCCCTCTCCGACTGCGGCCGGGTCGACGAAGCCACCCCCTATGCCCTGCACGCCCAGGCAGCCCGCAGGGCACTGGCCGACGCGGGCCTCACCCCCGACGTGATCGACGGAGTCGCGAGCGCCGGCCTCGGCACCCTGGCACCCGTCGAGGTCGCCGAGTACCTGGGGCTCAAACCCCGCTGGGTGGACTCCACTTCGGTGGGCGGCTCCACCTGGGAGGTGATGGCGGCGCACGCGGCGGACGCCATCGCCGCCGGGCACGCCCGCGCCGTCCTCCTGGTCTACGGTTCGACGGCCCGCGCCGACATCAAGGCGAAGCGGCGCACCTCGAACCTCTCCTTCGGTGCCCGCGGCCCGCTCCAGTTCGAGGTGCCGTACGGGCACACGCTCATCGCCAAGTACGCGATGGCGGCCCGCCGCCACATGCACCAGTACGGGACGACCCTCGACCAGCTCGCCCAGGTCGCGGTCCAGGCCCGGCAGAACGCGGCGGCGAACCCGGACGCGATGTTCCGCGACCCGATCACGGTCGACGACGTGCTCGACGGGCCGATGATCGCCGACCCGTTCACCAAGCTGCACTGCTGCATCCGCTCCGACGGCGGCGCGGCGGTGCTGATGGTCGCGGCCGATCTGGTGCCGGACTGCGCGACGTCCCCGGTGTGGGTGCTCGGCTCGGGCGAGCACGTCTCGCACACCACCATGTCGGAGTGGGACGACTTCACGGTCTCCCCGGCGGCGGTGAGCGGCCGCCTCGCCTTCGAACGGGCGGGGGTGTCGCCGTCCGAGATCGACATCGCGGAGATCTACGACGCCTTCACGTACATGACCCTCGTGACCCTTGAGGACCTCGGTTTCTGCGCCAAGGGCGAGGGCGGCGCCTTTGTCGAGAAGGGCCGGCTGCTGCGGGACGGCGAGCTGCCGACGAACACGGACGGCGGCGGCCTGTCCGCCCAGCATCCCGGGATGCGCGGACTGTTTCTGCTGGTGGAGGCGGTACGGCAGCTGCGCGGCGAGGCGGGCGACCACCAGGTGCGCAGGGCGGACGGCTCGCTCCCCGCCCTCGCCGTGGCGTCCGGGACGGGCGGCTGGTTCTGCTCGTCGGGGACGGTGGTGCTGGGCCGGGAGTGACCGGCTCGCACCTTCACCGATGAGTTTCTTTGTCGGTCGCGGTCATCATGGGCGTAGGAACGCCAGGCGCGACCAGAAGAAACCAGGAGACCTCCCATGCGTACGCTCATCAGCACCGCTTTCGTCTCGCTCGACGGCGTGATGGAGGCGCCCGGCGGCGAAAGCGGCTACCGCAACGCGGGCTGGACGTTCAAGGACATCGACTTCCTGCCCGAGGTCTTCGAGCTGAAGGGCCGGGAGCAGAAGGAAGCCGCGGCGATGCTGCTCGGCCGGGCCAGCTACGAGGCGTTCAGCCCGGTGTGGCCCGCCATGGAGGAGTTCGCCGACTACAAGGACCTGCCGAAGTACGTCGTCTCGACCACGCTCGCCGAGGACGCGCTGGTCTCCGACTGGGGTCCGACCACGATCCTGCGCTCCCTCGACGACGTGGCCGCGCTGAAGGAGACCGAGGGCGGCCCGATCATCGTCCACGGCAGCATCGCCCTGAACCACGCCCTCTCCGACGCGGGCCTGATCGACCGCTACCACCTGCTCGTCTTCCCCCTGCTGCTCGGCGCGGGCAAGCGCCTGTTCAGCACCGCCGACCAGGACGCCCGGAAGCTGGCGCTGGTGGACCACGCGGCGTATGCGAACGGGGTGCAGAAGCAGGTGTTCGACGTGGTCCGCTGACGCGGCGGCCCCCGCCGAACCGAAACCGTTACGGATGAACGCCCCGGCCGTGATGGGGAGTCGTCGGTTCCGGGATTAGCGTCGGGCGCTGTGCGGGGACATGTGCTCAGCGGTCGCTACCGGCTCCTGGAGACCATCGGTTCCGGGGGCATGGGTCAGGTCTGGCGTGCCCGGGACGAGGATCTGGGGCGGTTCGTCGCCCTGAAGCTGTTCGCGCCGCCGGACGACATCGGGGCGGACGAGCGGCAGGAGCTGCTGGGCCGGTTCCGCCGGGAGGCGCGGGCGGTCGCCGCGCTGTCGAGTCCGTACGTCGTCACCGTGTACGACCACGGGAGCGGCGCGGCGGTGGCCGGTGGCGGCGATGTCCCCTTTCTCGTCATGGAGTTGGTCGACGGCGCGTCGTTGCAGGAGATGCTGCGGAGCGAGGTGCGGTTTCCCGTCGGGCGGGCGCTGGAGTGGGCCCGGCAGTGCGCGCTCGGGCTCGCCGCGGCGCACGCCGCCGGGATCGTGCACCGGGACATCAAGCCCGGCAACATCATGGTCACGCCGGGCGACCCGGGGAACGTGAAGATCCTCGACTTCGGGATCGCCGCGTTCGTGGAGGGCGCGGAGGCCGCGACCCGGCTGACCAGGACCGGCACGCTGCCGATCGGGAGCGTGCCGTACATGGCGCCCGAGCGGTTCCGGCAGGAGCCGGGCGACGGGCGGGTGGACCTGTACGGGCTGGGGTGCGTGCTCTACGAACTCCTCGTCGGCAGGCCCCCGTTCAGCGGCCCGGCCGCCGGAGTCATGTACAACCATCTGCACGACACCCCGATGCGGCCGAGCCGGGCGCGGACCGGGCTCCCGGCGGGTGTGGACGAGCTGATCGCCGCGCTGATGGCCAAGCGGGCGGAGGACCGGCCGGTCGACGCGGCGGCGGTGGTGGGGCTGATCGACGGGGTCGCGGCGGGCGCCGCCCCGCACGAGAAGCCTGCGACTCCCATGGCTTCCGTGGCTCCCATAGCTCCCGTAACTCCCGTGGCTCCTGCGGCTCCTGCGACTTCAGGGGCCGCTGCTCCCGCTGCCCCGCAGACGGCACCCGTGCCGGCCCCGGCCCCGACCCGCACGGCTCCCCCCGCGCCGACGCCGACCCCCGCACCCCGCCCGCGTCTCCCCCGCCCCCGCCGACTCCTCATCGGCGCCGTCGTCCTGGCCTGCGCGGGCACCGGCATCTCGGTGGCCGCCGCGCTGAACGGCGGGGAGCAGGAGCCGCCGAAACCGCCCGTCTCCGGGCAGCCGCTCGACCAGCCCCGTTTCCGGATCGCCGTGGCCGACCGGGGTGCGACGGGCGACACCCGGGCGGTGGCGCGGGCCCTCCGGGACTACGCCGGGTCGCTGCCGCTGACGGCGGTGTCGGTGCCGCACGCGGACCGGCTGTCGTCGGCGGAGTTCGCGCGGAAGTACCCCGACGTCGTCGCGGTCGTCGGCACCGCGGCCGGCCGCCCGGGCCTCGTGAAGGGCACCCCCGCCGTCGGCACCTGCCACGACGACCGCGGCGACACCGACGGTGACGTACGGCAGTTCGCCGCGTACCTGGAGGACGTCCTGCACACCAAGAGGCTGCTGGCCCCGGCGGGCGAGGGCCTCGGGGCGCTGGCCGACCGGTTCGCCGCGAGCCGGGGTTCCGGGCACGGTTTCACGACGTACGCGACGGCTCCGGACGCCCTGCGCGCGGGCGACCTGCGCGAGCTGCTGGCCCGCGCCCGCCCCGACACCGTCTACCTCGCCGACCGGTCCGGCCGGGACGGGAACGCCGAGGCCCTGCGCCGGGCCGGTTACCGGGGCCGGATCGTGCTCGCCCCCGACCACCACGACGACTGCGGCGCGGGCCGCCGGGACGAGCGGGTCCCCGACGGCGTCTACCGCTTCCGCACCGTGTCCAAGGGCCCCTTCCGCACCGGCGAGTGCACCCAGGACGCCGCCTGGTGCGCCCGCGTCCGCCCGCTGATGACCCGTCCCGGGGCGCTGGAGGAGTACGAGGCGACGCAGGCGGTCGTCGCCGCGTTCCGGGCGCGGGCGACGCGCGACACGACGGCCGCCGCCGTCCGCGCCCACCTCGGGGCCGCCCTGCCGACGGCCCGCGTCCACGGCCTCCAGGGCGACTACACGCCCGGCGCCCTCGGCCTGACCGTCGCCCGCCCGGTCTGGGCCGAGCGGTACACGGCGGGCACCTGGCACGAGCTCGGCACCGTGGCGGGCCTGACCCGCGACTGACGCCCGGCGACAATCACCCCATGAGACGCGACCACTCCGAGCACCCCGACCAGCCCGATCAGCCCGGTCACTCCGGCCGTCCCGACCTCGAAGCCCTTCTGCGGTCCCTGCGCGTGTGGGACACCGAGCTGCCCGCCTTCGACCCCGGGGCCACGCCCGCCGATCCGGTCCCGCTGTTCGTGGAGTGGTTCGCGGCGGCCGTGGCGGCCGGGCAGCCCGAGCCGCACACCCCGTCGCTCGCCACCACCGACGCCGAGGGCCGGGCCGACGTCCGTACGGTGATGCTGCACGGCGCCGACGCGGCGGACGGCTGGACCTTCGCCTCCCACTCCGGCAGCGCCAAGGGCCGCCAGCTGGCCGCCCGCCCGTACGCGGCGCTCGGCTTCTACTGGCCGGTGCAGGGCCGTCAGGTCCGGGTGCGCGGCCCCGTCCGCACCTCACCCGCCGAGGTCGCGCAGGCCGACCTGCACGCCCGCTCGACCGGCGCCCTCGCCGCCGCCCTGACCGGCCACCAGAGCGAAGTCCTGGCCTCCACCTCGGAGTTGGAGCGTGCGTCGCAGGCCGCGTGGGAGCAGGCGCAGCGCGAGCCGGACGCGCCGGTCCCGTCCTGGACGGCGTACGCACTCCAGCCGGACGAGGTCGAGTTCTTCCAGGGCGACGCGCGCCGTCGGCACGTACGGCTCAAGTACCGGCGTACGGAGGAGGGTTGGCTCAAGGAGTTGCTGTGGCCGTGACCGGCGGCGGCCTGAACGCCAGCACGGTGAAGTCCCGCACCGGGCGGTAGCCGAGCCGCTGATAGAGGGCGTTGCTCGTCGGGTTGGCGAGGTCGGTGAAGAGGACCACCTCGTCGGCGCCGCGCTCCTCGGCGACCCGGCTGACCTCGGCGGTGACGGCCCCCGCACAGCCCCGGCCGCGCAGCGGCTTCGGCGTGAAGACGGCCGTAACGCGCACGCACCCGGCGACGGGCCGGGTGGCGGAGGCCATCGACAGCGGTGTGCCGTCGGCCGCCTCCCACAGCGTGACGCCGCCGTACGAGAGCCGGGAGTCGGTCCAGGCCAGGGCCTGCTCCTCGGTGAAGTCCCCGGGAAGCCCCCCGTGCCCCTCGTCGCTGAAGTCCTTGATCCAGCCCGCCACCCGCGCCCGGTCCGCCGCCCCGGCCACCCGGGCCCGGTCCGCCGCCCCGGCCACCCGGGCGCGGCCGGCCGGTGCCGGGGCGGGCGGGGTCAGCCGGCCGAGCCGGTACAGCCGATGCGTCCTGCGCTCCCCGAGCGTGCCGCCCGGACACCGCTCCAGCCAGGCCTCGGCGACGGCGCGGGCATCTTCCACCGGCCCGTTCACCCCGGGGAGTCCGCGGCCGCCGAACGCGGCGACCAGGTCCCGCGCCGCCTCGGGCCCGAGCGCGCCCACCACCGGCGGACGCGGCGGCGTCTGAAGAAAACTCCCCGCCACCCGCCCGCTCCCGTCCCGCCACACCCCGAACCGCGGCTCCACCCCGGCGAACTGGGATTCACCGGCGAGCAGCCCCGCGAGGAGACTCAGCTGGACGGTGTGCAGGGCGCGGTCGGAGCGCAGAAAGGCTCCGGCGACACGATCGAACTCGGCCGGATCCGTGGTGAGTTCCCAGGTACCGGCGGCGGGGCGGGTGGGCGTCGGCCGTGTCATCCGCCCATGATGGCGACGCCCGCGACGCCCCGCACCCGCATTAACCGCCCGGCCACTTACCCGCGCCGTCCGCCTACCCGCCCGCCCACGGCCGGAACACCGGCACCGTCACGCCACCGTCCGCGCCGCCCTCACCGCCCGGGTCCGTGCGGAAACAGACCTCCAGCTCCATCCCCACCCGCAGCGCCGCCTCCGCGCACTCCACCACCTCGGTCATCATCCGCGGCCCCTCGGCGAGATCGACGACGGCGGCGACGTAGGGGGTCCGGGTGCCGAAGGGCGGCAGGTCGTTGCGGTGCACGACGGACCAGGTGTAGAGGGTGGCCCGCCCCGTGGCGGGCCGCCAGTGCACGTCCTCGCTCCAGCAGTACGGGCAGAACTCGCGCGGATAGTGGTGGCCGCGCCCGCACGCCGCGCACTGCCGCAGCAGCAGGGTGCCGTCGGCGGCGGCCTCCCAGTAGGGGCGGGTGAAGGCGTCGACCTCGGGCAGGTCGAAACGCGGCCCGGAGCTCGCCGCGCCCATCAGAACAGCCCGATCGCGTGGTCGAGGGACCAGGTCTGCCAGGACATGGCGAAGAACCCGACGACCGAGATCAGCGCCATCATCGCGTTCTGCCCCTGCTCGGCCCAGTCGTGGATCATGAGCACGAAGTAGAGGAGATTGAGCAGCAGGCCGCCGACCAGCGCTATCGGGGTCAGGAATCCCACGATGAGGCCGATCCCCAGGGCGAGTTCGGCGTACACGACCACGTACGCCATGGTCTTCGGCCGCGGCTTCACGACGACGTCGAAGCCGCTGCGGACGGCGCCCCACCTGTGCTTGTCCGCGACACCGGAGGCCCACGCGATCCCGGTCCCGCGCTCGAACCAGCTCTTCTTGTCCTTGTGCCGCCAGCTCTCCAGCCACCACAGGCCGAGCCCGATCCGCAGCACGGCGAGCCACTCGGCACCACTGAGGCCAATCGCATCCATGAGGTCCGGCCCCTCCTCGCGTATCTGACGGTACGTCAGTTCACCGCATCCGGCGCTTCCCCCGCAAGGGCGCGGACATCCCCGAACCCCCGTGATCAATCCGCAACCGGTTTCCTCTTTGACCGGACCCCATCAACCGGAACGCGGATTACGCTCCCGCTCATGACCGACGCCCACCCCACGCCGGCCCGCAGCCACGAGCGCCCGCCGGTGTACGTCATCGGCGGCGGCCCGGGCGGCCTGGCCGCGGCCGCGAGCCTGAAGGCGCACGGCGTGCGCGCCGTCGTGCTGGAGAAGTCGGACCGCGTCGGGGCCTCCTGGCGCGCCCACTACGACCGTCTCCACCTGCACACCACGCGCCGCCTGTCCGCGCTGCCCGGCCTGCCGATCCCGCGCCGCTTCGGCCGCTGGGTCTCCCGCGACGACGTCGTGCGCTACCTGGAGAAGTACGCCGAGTTCCACGATCTGGAGGTGGTGACCGGCGTCGAGGTGACACGCGTCGAGCGCACCGCCGACGGCGCCGGCTGGCAGCTGCGGGCCACCGGCGGCCGCGAGCTGACGGCGACCGCCGTCGTCGTCGCCACCGGCTACAACCACACCCCGCGACTGCCCGCCTGGTCCGGCAGGGCGACGTTCACCGGCCGGCTCCTGCACGCGAGCGAGTACCGCAATCCGGCGCCCTACGCCGGGCAGGACGTCCTCGTGGTCGGCGTCGGCAACACCGGCGCGGAGATCGCCGTGGACCTGGCCGAGGGCGGCGCCGCCCGGGTCCGGCTCGCCGTGCGCACCGCCCCGCACATCGTGCGCCGCTCCACGCTCGGCTGGCCCGCCCAGCTCACCGGCATCCTCTGTCGCCGGCTTCCGGTGTCCCTGGTGGACCGACTGGCCGTGCCGCTGGGCAAGTTGAGCGTCCCCGACCTCTCCGCCCACGGTCTGCCGCGGCCGGACACGGGCCTGTACGCGCGGGCGCGGGCCGGGTCCATCCCCGTCCAGGACGTCGGGCTCATCGACGCCGTCCAGCGCGGGAAGGTCGAGCCGGTGGCCGCGGTCGAGTCGTTCGACGGTGACACGGTGGTCCTCACGGACGGCACCCGGGTCACCCCCGACGCGGTGATCGCCGCGACCGGCTACCGCCAGGGCCTGGAGGATCTGGTCGGCCACCTCGGCGACGTACTGGACCCGGCGACCGGCCGCCCCCGCACCCCCCACCCGCTGCCCGGCCTCTACTTCCAGGGCTACACGAACCCGATCTCCGGCATGTTCCGCGAAATGGCCCGCGACGCCGACCGCATCGGCAGGGCCGTGGCCAAGCGCCCCTGAGGCCCGTACGTCGGCTGACGGCCGGTGGGGGCTGGTCGCGCAGTTCCCCGCGCCCCTGGAGATGCGCACTTCGTGCGCCATCTCCATCGATGAAGGCATGCGGCGAAGCCGCAGCCTTCAGGGGCGCGGGGAACTGCGCGAGAAGCGGCCACCGGCCCGCACCCGAAGAACGTCCACCCCGAGCGATACGGAGTACTACGCATGCCAAGCGAAAGACACCCGCTCAACAAAGACCTCACCCGCCGCCGCGCCCTCCTGGGCGCCACGGCAGCCACCACCCTCCTCGCCACCGGCACGGCAACCGGCACTGCCCGCGCGGCGGACACGACGGACACGGCGGACACGGCAGACGTGGACGTCGCCGTCATCGGCGCCGGCCTCGCGGGCCTCACCGCGGCCCGCGACCTGACCGCCGCCGGAAAGAAGGTCCTGGTCCTGGAGGCGCGGGACCGCGTCGGCGGCCGGGTCGTGAACCTGAAGCTCCCGAACGGCGGCACGTCGGAGGGCGGCGGCGAGTTCATCGGCCCCACCCAGGACCGGATGAAGGCGCTCGCCGCCGACCTCGGCGTCGACACGTTCCCGACGTACAACACGGGCAAGAACGTCCTCTACAAGGACGGCAAGCGCACCCCGTACGCCACCGACGGCCTCCTCGGCTCCGTCCCGCCGATCGACGCGGCGGGCCTCGCCAACGCCGCCGCCGTGCAGGCGCTCCTCGACGACATGGCGAAGAAGGTCCCGGTCGAGGCGCCCTGGACCGCGCCGAAAGCCGAGGAATGGGACCGCCAGACCTTCGAGACCTGGCTGCGCGCCAACGCGGTGATCCCCTCGGCCCGCTTCCTCATCGAGGTCGCCTGCACCTCGGTCTTCTCGGCGCAGCCCCGCGAACTCTCCCTGCTCTACGTCCTGTTCTACATAGCGAGCGCGGGCAACGAGTCGACGCCGGGCACCCTGGAACGCCTCACGGAGACGGCGGACGGCGCGCAGGCCACCCGTTTCGTGGGCGGTTCGCAGCAGGTCCCGCTGAAGCTGGCGGCGCGCCTGGGCGACCGGGTCCGGCTCTCCGCCCCCGTGCGGAAGGTCACCCGGGGCGCGGGCGGCCGGTACACGGTCACCGCCGACGGCGTCACGGTCACCGCGACCCGCGTCGTGGTCGCCGTCCCGCCCCCGCTCGCGGCCCGCATCGACTTCGACCCGCTGCTGCCCGCCGCCCGCGACCAGCTCTCCCAACGCCTCCCCATGGGCTCGATCGGCAAGGCGATCGCGGTGTACGACACCCCGTTCTGGCGGGCGGACGGACTGAACGGGCAGGTCGTCAGCGACACCGGCACCGTCCGCTCCTCCTTCGACAACTCGCCGCCCGACGGTTCCTACGGCGCGCTGATGGGGTTCATCGAGGCGGACGAGATGCGCGCGCACGACGGCGCGTCCGAGGCCGACGTGAGGGCGGCGGTCCTGAAGGACTACGTGACGTACTTCGGCGAGAAGGCCGCGAACCCCACGGGCTTCGTCCTCCAGCGCTGGGACAACGAGGGCTTCACGCGCGGCGGCCCGGTCGCCTACGCGCCGCCCGGCGTCCTCACCCAGTACGGCGCGGCGCTGCGCACGCCCGTGGGCGGGATCCACTGGGCGGGCACGGAGACATCGGCGTACTGGTGCGGGTACATGGACGGCGCGGTCCGCTCCGGGGAGCGGGTGGCCAAGGAGGTGGCGGCGGCGCGCTGAGCAGAGCCGCCGCGGAACGGTCAGGATCGGAGAAGCGGTGGCGGCCCCGCCACGCCTAGCGTGAAGGACATGGCAACCACCGCTTCCACCACAGCCGCCGCGTCTCTCGCGTCCGTCACCCTCGAGGTGGCGGACCCGGAGGCCGCCGCCGTCTTCTACGGCGCCTTCGGCGTGGACACGTACGTACACCTGAAGGCCGCGGAGGGGCCCGTCACCGACGGCTTCCGCGGCTTCACCCTGGCCCTCACGGTGTCCGGGCCCGCCACCGTCGACGGCTTCGTGAGCGCCGCCGTGGACGCCGGCGCCACCGTCCTGAAGCCCGCCGCGAAGTCGCTGTGGGGCTACGGGGGTGTCCTGCGGGCGCCCGACGGCACGATCTGGAAGATCGCGACCTCCGCGAAGAAGGACACCGGCCCGGCCACCCGCGAGATCGACGAGGTCGTCCTGCTGCTCGGCGTCGAGGACGTGAAGGCAACCAAGCAGTTCTACGTCGAGCAGGGCCTGAGCGCGGCCAAGAGCTTCGGCGGCAAGTACGCCGAGTTCGCGCCCGGCACCGGCTCCGTCAAGCTGGCGCTCTACAAGCGCCGCGGCCTGGCCAAGGACCTCGGCGTCACCGACGACGGCGCCGACGCAGGCACGAACGCGCACCACCTCGTCCTCGGCAGCTCGGGCGGGTCCTTCACGGATCTGGACGGGTTCGTCTGGGAGGGCGCCGGGAAGTGAAGCTCCGGTAGGGACTCCCGCGGCGCCGCACTGAACACCCCGCCCACCGGGAAGAGACCGTGGGAAGAGCCCGGGAGGGACCGGAGGGGACCGACCGGAAGGGACCGGAGGGACCAGAAGGAACCGCTCAGCACCCGCCTCACTCAGCCTTTGCCTGCAGCCCTGTTCCTGACGGGGCGTCAGTTCAGTAATCTGACAGTGCGTCAGTTAAGGCCCGGAGCCTCGGGCCTCAGCCGCTGCTGTCGTTGCTGTCACACAGGAGGAGCGGGCGGAGCGATGCTTGGATCGACGTACGGCACCCTGACCACCGACTCCCGCCGGGCCCGCGTGATCGCCTGCGGAGAGCAGCCCGGCCCCGCCGTGCACGGCAGGGCCGGTTCCGACGAAGTGGATGTCAGCGGGCGCCCGCTGCACGCCGACGTGGTGGACCTGGACCGGTTCTTCCGGCCGGAGTCCGTCGCCGTCGTCGGCGCCTCGGACGCCGAGGGGCGGCCCAACACCGGGATCACGCGGCAGCTGATGGCCTGGGCCGAGCGGGTCGGCGCCCGGCTGTACCCGGTGCATCCGACCCGCGCGTCCGTCTTCGGGCTGCCCTGCTCGGCGTCGGTCGCGGACCTGCCGGAGCAGGTCGATCTCGCGGTGCTGCTGATCGCCGATCCGCTGCCCGTCATCGAGCAACTCGCCGATACGAAGGTGAAGTTCGCGGTCGCCTTCGCCTCCGGGTTCGCCGAGACCGGTGACGAGGGCGCCGCCGCGCAGGCCCGCCTCGCGGCGGCCGTGGAGCGCTCCGGCCTGCGCCTGCTGGGCCCCAACACCAACCTCAACGCCTTCGAGGAGTTCCGCGACGACCTCGAAGGCCCGGCGATCGCGCTGATCACCCAGTCCGGCCACCAGGGCCGCCCGGTCTTCACCCTCCAGGAGCTGGGCATCCGCCTCTCGCACTGGGCGCCCACGGGCAACGAGGCCGACCTGGAGACGTCCGACTTCATCTCGTACTTCGCCCAGCGGCCCGAGGTCGGCGCCATCGCCTGTTACGTGGAGGGGCTCAAGGACGGCCGTTCCTTCCTGCTCGCCGCGGACCGGGCCGCGCGCGAGGGCGTGCCGGTCGTCGCCGTGAAGGTGGGCCGCACCGAGACGGGCGCCCGCACCGCCGCCTCCCACACCGGGAAACTGACCGGCGCGGACACGGTCGTGGACGCGGCGATGCGCCAGTTCGGCGTGATACGGGTCGACGGGCTCGACGAACTCCAGGACACGGCGGCCCTGTTGGCGCGGGCCAAGCCGCCGAAGGCCGACGGCGTCGTCGTCTACTCCATATCCGGCGGCACCGGCGCCCACTTCTCGGACCTGGCGACAGCGGCCGGGCTCACCCTCCCCACCCTCTCCGACGCCAGGCAGTCGGAACTCCACCAGTGGATACCGGAGTACCTGAACGTCGCGAACCCCGTCGACAACGGCGGGCACCCGGTCGGCGACTGGCGCGGCCCGAAGATCATCGACGCGATCCTCGACGACCCGTCGGTGGGCGTGCTGATCTGCCCGATCACCGGCCCGTTCCCCCCGATGAGCGACAAGCTCGCGCAGGACCTGGTCGACGCGGCCGAGCGCACGGACAAGCTGATCTGCGTGGTGTGGGGCTCGCCGGTAGGCACCGAGGAGGCGTACCGCACGACCCTGCTCGGCAGCTCACGGGTGGCGACCTTCCGCACGTTCGGCAACTGCATCGGCGCCGTCCGCGCGTACCTCGACCACCACCGCTTCACGGCCGCCTACCGCTCCCCGTTCGAGGACGCGCCGCGCGGTCCGTCGCCCTCCTTCCGCAAGGCGCAGAACCTGATGCGGCCCGGGCACCAGCTCAGCGAGCACGCGGCGAAGCAACTGCTGCGCGCGTACGGGATCCGGGTGCCGCGCGAGCAGCTGGTGACCAGCGCCGCGGCGGCCGTGCGGGCGGCCTCGCAGGTCGGCTACCCGGTCGTGATGAAGGCGTCGGCGCCGCAGCTCGCCCACAAGTCCGAACTCGGCCTGGTGAAGGTGGGGTTGACGTCGGCCAGCCAGGTACGGGACGCGTACCGCGACCTCACCGACATCGCCCGGTACGAGAACATCGACCTGGACGGGGTCCTCGTCTGCCAGATGGTCGAGCGGGGCGTCGAGATGGTCGTCGGCGTCACCCACGACGAGCTGTTCGGGCCGACCGTGACCGTGGGGCTCGGCGGGGTGCTCGTCGAGGTGCTGCGGGACACCGCGGTGCGGGTGCCGCCGTTCGGCGAGGACCAGGCCCGGGCGCTGCTCGACGAACTGCGCGGGCGCGCTTTGCTGGACGGGGTCCGTGGGGCGCCGCCGGCGGACATCGACGCCCTGGTCGAGGTCGTCCTACGGGTCCAGCGCATGGCCCTGGAACTCGGCACCGATCTCGCCGAACTGGACATCAACCCCCTGATGGTGCTGCCCCGAGGCCAGGGCGCCGTGGCGCTCGACGCGCTCGCGGTGTGCCGGTGACCCGTAGGCGGGGCCGACTGCGCGGTTCCCCGCGCCCCTGGGTTGTCGCTCGGGTGCGGCCCGGCGGGGGCTGGTCGCGCAGTTCCCCGCGCCCCTGGGTCCGTTGCCGGCCGACGGCCGGTGGGGGCTTACCCCTGGGCCGTCGGTCGGCTGACGGCCGGTGGCCGCTTCTCGCGCAGTTCCCCGCGCCCCTGGGTCCGTTGCCGGCCGACGGCCGGTGGGGCTTGCCGCTGGGTCGTCGGCCGACTGCGGGCCGGTGGCCGCTTCTCGCGCAGTTCCCCGCGCCCCTGAGGCAGGCGCTGCGCGCCGCCTCCCCTTGAGGCTGCGCTTCGCGCGCCTCCACACGGGGCAGCGGGGGCGCTTCCACTCAGGGCGAGGGGCGCGCCTCCACTCGGGGCAGAGGGCGCCTTCCACTCGGGGCAAGGGGCGCGTCTCTCCCCCCTCGGCCGGGGGCGCGCCTTGATGGAGATGGCGCACGAAGTGCGCATCTCCAGGGGCGCGGGGAACTGCGCGAGAAGCGGCCACCGGCCCGCAGGTCGCAACGAAACCCCGTGGGGCAGACGCAGATCTTTCAGGGGCGCGGGGAACTGCGCGACCAGCCACCCACCCGCCCGCAGACGACACCGAACCGAGCCGAAACGGACCCCGCATGACAGACATCCCCCTGCACCAGCAGGTACTGCACCGCATCGAGAACGGCGTCTCGTGGATCACCCTCAACCGGCCGGAGGCCATGAACGCCGTCACCTGGGACCAACGCGAACGCATCATCACCCTGCTCGAAGAAGCCACCACCACCCCCACAACCCGCGCAGTGATCATCACCGCCACCGGCAAGGGCTTCTGCGCAGGCGCAGACCTCCGCAACGCCCCCGGAACGGACGAACGGATCCCGGGCGACGTAGCCCGAACGATCCGCCTCGGCGCCCAGCGCCTCATCGCGGCGATCCTCGACTGCGAAAAACCGGTGATCGCGGCAGTGAACGGCACCGCAGCCGGCATAGGAGCCCACCTGGCCCTGGCCTGCGACCTGGTCCTGGCCGCCGAGTCGGCCCGCTTCATCGAGGTGTTCGCCCGCCGCGCCCTGGTCCCCGACGGCGGCGGCGCCTATCTGCTGCCCCGCCTGATCGGCCCGCACCGCGCCAAGGAGCTGATGTTCTTCGGCGACGCGGTCCCGGCCGCCGACGCCCATGCACTCGGCCTCGTCAACCGCGTCGTCCCGGACGACGACCTGGCGAAGACGGCCCGCGACTGGGCCGAGCGCCTCGCGACCGGCCCGACCCGCGCGCTGGCGCTGACCAAGCAGTTGGTGAACGCCTCCCTGGACAGCGACCGCGCGACCGCGTTCGCGGCGGAGGCGAACGCACAGGAGATCAACATGACGACGCGGGACGCGCAGGAGGGCGTGGCGAGTTTCGTGGAGCGCCGCTCACCCACGTACGAGGGCCGATAGAACCGGGCGGGCGGGACCCCCGGTCACCAGGCCAAGGGATAACGCACCGCATGGCCACCGATCCGCCCCGGCAGCATCCCGATGGCCACGAGCAGCACCGTGGCCAGCGCGAGCAGCGGCAGGAACGGCCACGGGGACGGCCCCTGGAGCACCACGATCACGGCGGTCGCGGCAGCCGGGGAGTGCGACAGGTGGGTCAGCATCATGGCGCCCAGCGAGAGCCCGGCGGCGATCGCCGCGCCCCAGGTGGTGCTGCCGGTCACCGCGTGGGTGGCGAAGCCGACGCAGGCGGCGAGGAGCTGGCCGCCGACGAGGTTGCGCGGCTGGGAGATCGGCAGCCCCGGCGCACCGTGCACCAGGGCGGCGCTGGCCGCGATCGGGGGTATCAGCAGCGGCTGGTGGAGCAGGACCCCGATCCCGGCCAGGAGCAGCAGGGCGCCGATCGCGAAGGTGGTGGCGCGCAGGGCGTGCAGTGCGTGCGGGCGGGGCGGCGGGGTGGTCACTCGGGGTACTCCGGGCAGGTCGGTGCAGGTCAGCCGCGGCTTCGGCAGCAGAACCCCGAGCATAAACAGACTGTTGATTGAAACCGGAATCTCTTGCCTCTCCGGCACACCCCTTCCCATCTGATGGACCGTCAGTTTCAATGGCGTCATGATGGGACACGCAGGAATGGCGGCCACCGTCGTCCGGTACCTCAGGTCCGTCGGCTCCCCCACCTCTTCCGGGCCCGTGGAGGCACTGCCCCGCCCGGATCTGCGCGCGGTCGGCGACGACGAACGGGCTCCGGTCGACCCGGCCGAGTTCCGCCGGGTGCTCGGCGCCTTCGCGAGCGGCGTGACCGTGATCACCGCGCCCGGCCCGGACGGCCCGGCGGGCTTCGCCTGCCAGTCCTTCGCCTCGCTCTCCCTCGATCCGCCGCTGGTGACGTTCATGGTGGCCCGTACGTCGACGACCTGGCCCCGGATCGCCCGCGCGGGCGTCTTCTGCGTGAACGTCCTGGCCGCCGATCAGGCCGAGCTGTGCCGGGGGTTCGCGGTGAGCGGCGCCGACAAGTTCGCGGGGGTCCGGTACGACGCGGCGCCGGTTTCCGGTTCGCCCCGCCTCGACGGGGTCGCGGCCTGGATCGACTGCACGATCCACGCCGTCCACACCGGGGGCGACCACCTGATAGTGGTGGGCCGCATCACAGCCCTGTCCACCCCGGACTCCCCCTCGGACCCCCTCCTCTTCCACCGGGGCCACTTCGCCACCCTGGAGAACTGACCCCTTCCGCACCCCTGATGAGATGCCGCACGAAGTGCGCATCTCAGGGGCGCGGGGAACTGCGCGAGAAGCGGCCACCGGCCCGCACCCGACCGACAACCCGAGAAGAGGCGCGGGGCACCCCCTCAGACGGCCACCCCGACCCGGGCACCGGCACCCCGCCGGATCACCAAAGCCATCAGCGCAGCGGCCGCGCACAGCCCACCCGACGCGTACCAGACCACGTCGTACGACCCGAAAACATCCCGCGCCACCCCACCCAGGAACGCCACCACCGCGGCCCCCACCTGGTGCGAAGCAAGAACCCATCCGAACACGATCGCGCTGTCCTCCCCGTAGTGCTCCCGGCACAGCGCGATGGTCGGCGGCACGGTGGCCACCCAGTCGAGGCCGTAGAAGACGATGAAGAAGAGCATCGGCGGATGGACGGACGGCGCGAGCAGCACGGGCAGGAAGACGAGCGAGATGCCGCGCAGGGCGTAGTACACGGCCAGCAGCCGCCGCGCCTCGAACCGGTCCGTGAACCAGCCGGAGGCCACCGTGCCGACGACATCGAACACCCCGATCACAGCGAGCAGCGACGCCGCCGCGGTCACCGGCATCCCATGATCGTGCGCCGCGGGTACGAAGTGGGTCTTGACCAGCCCGTTCGTGGAGGCGCCACAGATCGCGAAGGTACCGGCCAGCAGCCAGAACGGCCCGGTCCGCGCCGCCTTGAACAGCACCCCCACGGCCCGCCGCGCGGCCCCCGTCACCGGCGCCGGCTTGGGCACGAACACCTCGGACCCGTACGGACGTACCCCCACATCGGCGGGATGGTCGCGCAGCAGCAGCCACACGAAGGGGACCACGGCGACGGCCGCGAGCGCGACGGTGACGGCGGCGGGCCGCCAGCCGTGCTTCTCCACCATCCAGGACAGCAGCGGCAGGAAGACCAGCTGGCCCGAGGCGCCGGCCGCGGTGAGGATCCCGGTGACGAGCCCGCGCCGGGCCACGAACCACCGGTTGGTGACGGTGGCAGCGAAGGCCAGCGCCATCGAACCGCTGCCCAGGCCCACCAACACCCCCCAGAACAGCACCAGTTGCCAGGCCGCCGTCATCCACACGGTCAGCAGCGAGCCGAGCGAGATCACGCTCAGCGCGATCGCGACGACCTTGCGTATCCCGAAGCGGTCCATGAGCGCGGCGGCGAACGGCGCCGTGAGCCCGTACAGCGCGAGGTTCACGGAGACGGCGAAGCCGATCGTGCCGCGCGACCAGTCGAACTCGGCGTGCAGCGGCTCGATGAGCAGGCCCGGCAGCGAGGCGAAGGCGGCGGCACCGATGATCGTCACGAAGGTGACCGCGGCGGCGGCCCAGGCCCAGCGGGAGCCCGGCCGACCGGCGGTGGCCCCGGTGGGGGCGTCGGTGGGTTCGGAAGTCTGCGTCGTCGTCACGACAGACAGCTTCGGCCAGCCGCCCCTGCCGGACCAGTGGCCCGAATGACAGCATTCGCTAGAATCGGGCCATGACCGCCTCCCCGGCCTCCCGGCCCGCCCGGCACCGTGTCGTCGTGCTCGCCCTCGACGGCGTGATCCCCTTCGAACTCGGCATCCCCCAGCGGATCTTCGGCCGTGCGCGCAGTGCTTCGGGCGAGGACCTGTACGAGGTCGTGACCTGCGGCGTGCGGGCGGCCGGGCCCGTCAGGACCGACGCCGACTTCTCGATCCTGGTCGAGCACGGCCCCGAGGCGCTGGCCGCGGCGGACACGGTGCTGATCCCGGCGTCCTACGCCCTTGGGCCCATGCACGAGGAGGGGCGCCTCACCCCCGACCTCGCGGCCGCGCTGGCCCGCATCCGGCCGGGCACCCGCCTGGTCTCCATCTGCACCGGCAGCTGGGTGCTCGCCGCCGCGGGGCTGCTCGACGGGCGGCCCGCGACCACGCACTGGGCCCACGCGGACGAGTTCCAGCGGATGTTCCCCACGGTCCGGGTCGACCCCGACGTCCTGTTCATCGACGACGGCGACATTCTCACCTCGGCGGGTGTCGCGACCGGGATCGATCTTTGCCTGCACATCGTGCGCCGCGACCACGGGGCGGCTGTCGCCAACGACGTGGCCCGGCGCACCGTCGTTCCGCCGCACCGCGACGGCGGGCAGGCCCAGTACATCGAACGGCCCGTTCCCGAGCCGCAGTTGGCCACCACCGTGGCGGCCCGAGCGTGGGCTCTCGCCCATCTCCACGAGCCGATCCAGTTGCGGGACATGGCCGAGCAGGAGGCCATGTCGGTACGCACCTTCACCCGGCGCTTTCGCGAGGAGGCCGGGGTCAGCCCGGGCCAGTGGCTCACCCGCCAGCGCGTGGAGCGTGCCCGCCACCTCCTGGAGTCCTCGTCCCTGTCCATCGACCAGGTGGCCGCCGAATCAGGCTTCGGCACGGCCCAGTCGATGCGCCAGCATCTCCAGTCAGCCCTGGGAGTAACCCCGACCACCTACCGCCGCACATTCCGCTCCACCACCTGAGCCCACGCCCTCAAGAGGTCGCCGGTCACCTGCGGCCCGGCGGCCGCTTCTCGCGCAGTTCCCCGCGCCCCTGAGGCAGGCGCTTCGCGCCGCCTCCCCTCGTAGGCCCAGAGGCAAGGGGCACACGGCCCCCACCCGAAACAGACGGCACACCCCTGATGGAGACAGCGCACGAAGTGCGCACTCCAGGGGCGCGGGGAACTGCGCGACCAGCCCCCACCGCCCCGCAGACGAACGACAACCCGATAAGGGGCGCGGGGAACTGCGCGAGAAGCGGCCACCGTCCCGCACCCAACCGACAACCCCATAAGGGGCGCGGGGAACTGCGCACCCAGCCACGACGAAAGCGGCACCCGCGCGACGGCCTCAAGACCCCGAGGAGCTCCGCGAAACCCCCCGCGCCCCGGCCCCCGCACCCGCACCCGCCGAAGACCGCCCCGCCCCCCGAACCCCCCGCTCCCCCCAGAACCCCACCACCCCGAGCACCACAGTCACCCCCACCCCCGAAAGCACGGCGCCCCAAGCCGGAAGCACCCCAAGGAGCACCCCGGCCAGGGACCCGCTCCCGGCATACCCGGCCCCCACAGCCGCGTACATGACGGAGTACCCCGCGGCCAGCGCCCCGGTGGGCAGCACCTCGCGCAGCATCAGGTTCCGGGTCAGCATGGCCCCGGCCTGCAACACCCCGGCCACGACGAGCCCGGCCGCGATCACCCCGGCCCACGGCGCCAGCGCGACCCCGGCCACGCACCCGGCCACCCCGAGCACCAGCACGAGCCCCTGCACAGGCAGCCGCCCGGGCCACACCCGAAGCCCGTACACGAGCGCCCCGACCGCCGACCCGGCCGAGAACCCGGCGAGCAGCGGCCCGGCGAGGCCCACGCCGAAGCCCCGCTACTCAAGGAGCGCGGGCAGGATCAGTTCGGCCATGGCGAGCAGCGACATGCTCGCCGCGCCGGTGACGTACACGGGCCAGGCCCGCAGCAACACCCTTGCCCCGGGCCGCTGTTCGTCCCCGGAGGCGGGCGCCCAGCCGACGGGCAGCAGCCAGAGCCCCGGCACCGAGAGCGCCATGAAAGCGCAGGCCACCAGCAGCGGCACCCACGGCGCCACGGACAGCGCGAGCCAGGCCGTCACCGCGGGTGCCAGCGCCCACACCCCGAAGGAGAGGACGGACTCGAACGACATGGCCTGCCGGACGGCCCGCTCCGGCGCGAGGCCGGTGAGCAGCGCCCGCAGCGCCCCCGGCGCGGCCCCGGGCGCCGCGCCCGCGACGAAGGCGGACACCCCGAGCAGCCAGGACGGCACCCCGTACGGCAGCCCGAGCGCGCCGAACCCGCACGCCCCCACCGCGAGCCCGGCCGCCAGCTGCGGTCTGGCCCGCGCCGCCCGCATCCGCGTGCCGAGCAGCGGGGCGCCGACTATCTCCCCGATCACGTAGACGGCGGCGAGCACCGCGCCCAGCGTGTAGCCGCCGGGCCGCTCCCGTACGAGGAGGACGAGCGCGAGCGGCGCCATGGCGACCGGCATCCGCGCGCAGACGGCGACGAGGGCCCAGGACGCGACGGAGGTGCCCGACTCGCGGAACAGCAGTCGATAGCTCATCCCCCGACCGTAGAGCGGCTCAGAACGTCAGCACCCCCCGAGCCACCCGCCCCGCCTCCGCGTCCGCGACCGCCTTGCCGAAGTCCTCCACGGGATAGGTCTGGGTCACCAACTCGTCGAGCAGCAGGCGCCCTTCGGCGTACAGGTCGGCGTAGAGGCGGATGTCGCGCTGCGGGCGGGATGACCCGTACCGGCAGCCGAGGACCGACTTGTCGAGGAACAGCGCCGCCGGTACGAACGACGCCTCGGCGTCGGCGGCGGGCATCCCGAGCAGCACGGCCTGCCCGTGCCGGTCGAGCAGATCGATCGCGGCCCGCACCAGTTCCACCCGCCCCACGCACTCGAAGACGTGGTCGGCGCCGTCGGGCAGCACCTCGCGCACGGCCGCCACGTCGGTCAGGAACTCGTTCGCGCCGAACTGCCGCGCGACGTCCTCCTTCGCCGAGTTGGAGTCGACGGCGACGATCTTCAACGCGCCCGCGATCCGGGCCCCTTGGAGCACGTTGAGGCCGACCCCGCCGGTGCCGATGACGACGACGGAGTCCCCGCGGTCGACCCGGGCCCGGTTGAGCACGGCGCCGACCCCGGTCAGCACCCCGCACCCGATCAGCGCGGCGGACGTCAGCGGGATCTCCGCCGGGATCTTGACCGCCTGCACGGCCTTGACGACGGTCTTCTCGGCGAACGCCGAGTTCGACGCGAACTGGTACAGCGGCTCGCCGCCCCGCGAGAACGGCTGCTGCGGCCGGCCGATGGCCCGCCGGCACATGGTCGGCCGGCCCCGGTCGCACTCGGCGCAGGTGCCGCAGTTGGCGAGGGTGGACAGCGAGACGTGGTCGCCGGGCACCACATGGGTCACCCCCGCCCCGACGGCCTCCACCACGCCCGCGCCCTCGTGCCCGAGCACGACGGGGCGCGGGAACGGGATGGTCCCGTCGATCACGGACAGGTCGCTGTGGCACAGCCCGGCCGCGGCGACGGCCACCAGCACCTCCCCCGGCCCCGGGTCCCGTATCTCCAGGTCGTCGACCACGACCGTCTGCCGGCCGTCGAACACCACACCCCTCACAACGCCTCCCTGGGCAGGCCGAGCACGCGCTCGGCGATGATCGTGCGCTGGATCTCGTCCGAGCCGCCGTAGATCGTGTCGGCCCGGCTGAACAGGAACAGCCGCTGCTGTTCGTCGAGTTCGTACGGAGCGTCGGGCGCCCAGTCGTGCGGTCCGGCGGCCGCGGCGGCGCCCCGCACCCGCAGCGCCAGCTCCCCGAGCCGTTGGTGCCAGCCGCCCCACAGCAGCTTGGCGACGCTCGGCGCGCCCCTGTCCTCGGCGCCGCCGAGGGTGCGCAGCGCGTTCCACCGCATGGTCCGCAGCTCGGCCCAGAGCCGCACGATCCGGTCCGCGATCACCGGGTCCGCCGCCGCTCCGGAGGCGACCGCGTCGCGCACGAGGACGCTCAACTCCTCCTGGAATCCGATCTGCTGGGCCAGTGTGGACACCCCGCGCTCGAAGCCGAGCAGCCCCATGGCGACCCGCCAGCCGTCGCCCTCACCGCCCACCACGTCCTCGGCGACGGCCCCGTCGAAGAACACCTCGTTGAACTCGCTGGTGCCGGTGAGCTGCTGAATCGGCCGTACGTCGATGTGGGCGGGCTGGTCCATGGGGACGAGCAGGAAGGACAGGCCGTGATGGCGGCGCGAGCCCGGCTCGGTCCTGGCCAGCACGAAGCACCAGTCGGCCTGGTGGGCGAGCGACGTCCACACCTTCTGCCCGCTGACCCGCCACCGCCCGTCGCCGTCCCGCACGGCGGAGGTGCGCAGGGAGGCCAGGTCGGAGCCCGCGCCGGGTTCGCTGTACCCCTGGCACCACAGCTCCTCGCCGCGCGCGATCGGCGGCAGGTAGCGGCGGCGCTGCTCGTCGGTGCCGTGCGCGAGGAGGGTGGGGGCGAGCAGGTTCTCGCCGATGTGCCCGTGGCGGCCCGGCGCCCGGGCGCGTGCGTACTCCTCGGCCCACACCACCTGCTGGGTGAGGGTCGCGACCCGGTTGCCGTACCCGCCCTCCCGCCAGCCGAGCCCGATCCAGCCGCCGGAGCCCAACTCCCGCTCCCACTGCTGCCGTTCACCGGACGCCTCGTGCTCGCTGCCGGGGCCGCCGCGCCCGGCGATCCCGGGATGCGCCCGGATGTGCTCGCCCAGCCAGGCCCGCGCCTCGCTCCGGAAGGTCTCGTCCTCGTCACCGAACCCGAACTCCACGCCCGCCACCCCACCCTCTACTGATTGGGCCGTTCCTCGGCGGCGGCCGCCCGCGCCATCTCCTCCAGCTGGGCGAGCAGCGGCATCGGGTCGGTGCCGACGGCGCCCGGCAGGAAGTCGGCGATCCGCTCCGGCGTCCAGGCCCCACCCTCGGCATACCCGGCGCGCAGCTCGCGCGGCTGCGCCCACACGGCGATCTTCGGCCCGGCCACGGTGTACACCTGGCCGGTGATCTTCTCCTCGCGGGCCCGGTCGCTGAGCAGGTAGACGACGAACGCGGCGACGTCCTCGGGCTCCCCGATCTCCTTCAGCGTCATGGGCACATTGGCCGACATGCGCGTACGGGCGACAGGGGCCACCGCGTTGGCGCTCACCCCGTACTTGTGCAGGCCGAGCGCGGCGCTGCGCACCAGCGAGATGATGCCGCCCTTGGCCGAGCTGTAGTTGGCCTGCGCGACGGAGCCCTGGTGGTTGCCGCTGGTGAACCCGATGAGGGTGCCCGAGCGCTGCTTGCGCATGACGGCGGAGGCGGCCCGGAACACGGTGAAGGTGCCCTTCAGGTGGGTGGCGACGACGGGGTCCCACTCCGCCTCGGACATGTTGAACAGCATCCGCTCACGCAGGATCCCGGCGACGCACACCACCCCGTCGATCCGCCCGTACGTCTCCACGGCGGTGTCCACGATGCGCTGCCCGCCGGCCATGGTCGACACGTCGTCGGCGACGGCGACGGCCTCCCCGCCGGCCGCCTCGATCTCCTTGACGACGCCGAGCGCGATCTCGGAGGTGGGCTCACCGCCCTCGATGGACACCCCGAAGTCGTTGACGACGACCTTGGCGCCCTCGGCGGCGCACGCGAGCGCGACGGCCCGCCCGATGCCACGCCCCGCCCCCGTCACGGCGACGACCTTGCCTGCCAAGAAGTTCCCCATGCCCGGCCCCTTCCCGCGGTTTCTGACGACCCGTTAGATTTTGCTGTCGGTCGGATTCTACGACCCGTCAGATACCGGAACACAAGACCTGGCACACAACAGCACACGACGCCCGGGAGGCCCGATGCCCCTGCCCGCCGAGTTCCACGACATCGCCAAACACGTGAACAACTGGGGGCGTTGGGGAGCGGCCGACGAGATCGGCACCCTCAACCTCGTCACCGACGAGGTGGTCCGGGAGGCCGCCGCCGAGGTCCGCA
Source organism: Streptomyces sp. NPDC057694 (assembly GCF_042799415.1). NCBI lineage: Bacteria > Bacillati > Actinomycetota > Actinomycetes > Kitasatosporales > Streptomycetaceae > Streptomyces > Streptomyces sp. NPDC057694. The sequence continues at coordinate 12,466 of NZ_JBHVIX010000003.1, read as the reverse complement.
CGGGCCGCCGCGTGCCGCTCGGGCTCCCCCTGAAGGAGGACGGCGTCCAGTCGGGCCTGATCCCGGGCAGGATCAACCCGTTCCACTCGATGGTGCAGATCAACCAGGAGATCTTCGGCCCCGGCACGGTGGCGTGCAGCGACGACGCCGTGACGATGGGACTCCAGGCGGCCACCCACTGGGACGCCCTCACCCATGTCTCGCACTCGGGCCGCCTCTACAACGGCCGCCCGGCGGACACCATCACCGCGCACGGCGGCGCCGGGTTCGGCGGCATCGACAAGATCCCGTACATCGTCTCGCGCGGCGTCCTGCTCGACGTGGCGGCGGCGAAGGGCCTGGACCGGCTCCCCGGCGACCACGCGGTCACCCCCCAAGACCTGGACGAGGCGGCCGAGTTCGGCCGCGTGGAGGTCGGGTCCGGCGACATCGTCCTGGTCCGCACGGGCCAGATCCAGGTGTACCTGGCGGGCGACAAACACGGCTACGGCTACCCCTCACCCGGCCTGTCGGTGCGCGCCCCCGAGTGGTTCCACGCCCGCGACGTGGCGGCGGTCGCCAACGACACCCTGACCTTCGAGATCTTCCCGCCGGAGATCGAGGACCTGTGGCTCCCGGTGCACGCGCTCGACCTCGTCGAGATGGGCATGTTGCAGGGCCAGAACTGGAATCTGGAATCTCTGTCCACAGCCTGTGGAGAACTTTCCCGCTACAGCTTCCTGCTCTCGGCGATGCCAGAACCCTTCCAGGGAGCAACGGGCACTCCGGTGGCCCCGGTAGCCCTCTTCTAGCCGTTCCCACCTGCGGCCCGGTGGCCGCTTCTCGCGCAGCTCCCCGCGCCCCTGAGATGCGCATTCCGTGCGCCATCTCATCAGGGGCGCGCCCCAAGGGGAGGCTGCGCGAAGCGCCTGCCTCAGGGGCGCGGGGAACTGCGCGACCAGCCACGACGAACCGTCACCCGGCAACGACCGGACACCCCCGCGGCGGAGCCGGATTCCTCGCCGAGGGCCCCCGTCACAAGGGCCCTCGACGTCCCCTCGCGGCGATTCGCCATCCACAAGCGTGATCAAACGGACACGTCACGTCAACAGCCGTACGGGTATTTGTGCTTAATGCGAAAAATGTTCAGGCGCTCACAGAAGCACTGGACCGGAGCGCACCCGGCGCAGTGGCTCCCGCCGACCAGCCGACCCCGGCGGCGGACCCGCACCGGTCGATCTCGCACCAGATGGCCTTGCCCGTGCCCTCGGGGCGCCAGCCCCAGCGGTCGGCGAGACCGTCGACGAGTTCGAGCCCCCGGCCGTTGGTCTCCTCGCCGTCCGCGTGCCGCGGCGCCGGCGGGCGGGCACTGGAGTCGGCGACCTCCACCCGCACCATGCCGGGACACGCGCCTCCGGCGCACGGCAGCACCATCCGGAGCACGGCCGGGCGGCCGGTGTGCACCACGGCATTGGTCACGAGCTCGGAGACGAGCAGGATCAGCGTCTCGGCAGCCGGCTCGTCGGGATCCACGCCCGAGCCGGCGAGACGCTGCCGCGCCCACCTGCGGGCCCGCCCCACCTCCGCGGGGTCGGCCCCGACCTCCAGTTGAACCTGAAGCACCTGCACCGCTCACACCATCCGAACCGGCGGACACGTCGCCTCGCGCCACTGACCTTGCTGGCCACTGCGGAAGATCACGGACCGTGACCCCCTTGCTGCACAGCATGGTTGACGTACAGTCACCCCAACAAGCGCTTCGGGCATATTCCAGCGCGAAGGAGTACCCGTACGGCATACTGTGCGACGCGTCTCGCGGGGGGTCGAACAGGCGGGCGTGATGCACCGCCCTGGACTCTGAGCGGCGCGCATCCGCGGTCCCGGAGCCGCCTCGGAGGCAACACCGGCACTGTCGCTCGGGTTCAGCACCACTCGCATCTGCCACAAGGTACCGGAGCCGGAGGCCGACTCCACGGCGTGACGAGCCCCGCGAAGGACACAACCCGATATCAACACTCCGTCACTGTGCGTGCACCTCTCGTCATGGCGTGCCCGGGAGGTGTCACAGGGACGCCGCGAGCGCCTCCTCCGCGTCCCGCGCCCGGCCGCCCAACTCGGCCCGTGTCCAGGCCCGCTTCAGGTGCAGATGAACGTCTGCCTCCCAGGTGAAGCCCATACCGCCGTGCACCTGGAGGCAGTCCCTGGCCCCCTGGACGGCGGCCTCGTCGGCGAGCAGTTCGGCCGCGGCGACCTCGACGGGGTCACCGGTCACGGCCGCCGCGTACACCGCCGCACGGGCGATCTCGACCCGTACGAGCATCTCTGCGCACACATGTTTCACTGCCTGGAAGGCCCCGACGGGCTGTCCGAACTGCTCGCGTTCCCGGGCGTGTTGAACCGCCATGTCGAGCGTGCGCCCCGCCGAGCCGAGCTGTTCGGCCGCGTACAGCAGGGTCGCCCGCCACGGCGGGCGTGACCGCTCGCCGTCGGGCACCCGGTGCAGCGGGGTGAGCGGGTCGACGGGCGCGGCCAGCGGCTCGGCGCCCGCCGCGTCGCCGCGCACCACGTCCGCCGCGTCGAGCCACGGCACGAGTCCGTTGTACGGCGCCGTCACGACCGTCTCGCCCGACGCGGCGCCCTCGACGTCGCCCGCCGCGAGGAACGTGGCCACCAGCGGCCCCGGCACCAGCGCCCGTCCGCACTCCTCGAAGACGAGCACCGCCTCCGCGAGGCCGAGCCCGACGCCGCCCGCCGACTCGGGCAGGCACAGGCCGAACAGCCCGGCCGCGCCCAGCTCCCGCCACAGACCCCGGTCGAGTACGGGCGCGGGAGCGTCGGCGGCCGTGTCGAGGCACGACCGCAGCGCCTCGCGCCCGAACCGTCCGGCCAGCAGCTCGCGCGTCCCGTCCCGCAAGGCCCGCTGATCCTCGGTCAGTTGGAAGTGCACGGCCCGCTCACCGTCCGCCCTTGGGAAGGCCGAGGATGCGCTCGGCGACGATGTTGCGCTGGATCTGCGAGGTTCCGGCGGCGATGGTGTACGACAGCGAGGAGAGCCGGTCGAGGGTCCATTCCTGCCCGGCGTCCAGCGCGCCCGCGCCGCCCAGCACCCCGGCGGCGACGTCGTAGAGCCGCTGGCGGGCGTGGGAGTACCGCAGCTTGAAGACGGACCCGCCGACCCCCGGCACGCCGCCGCTCGCCTGCGCCTCGCTCACGTTCCACTGGGTGAGCCGCCACAGGGCGCCGAACTCGGCCGCGAGCAGTGCCAGTTCGCGCCGCAGTACCGCGTCGTCCCACTTGCCGCTCTTTCTCGCGTGGGCGGCCAGTTCGCCGAGGACCCGGCGGCAGGCGACGACCTCCCCGACGAAGGCGGTGCCGCGCTCGTACGACAGGGTCACCATGGTCACGCGCCAGCCGTCGTTCTCCTCGCCGACCCGGTTGCCGACGGGCACCCGTACCTCGTCGAGGAACATCTCGGCGAACTCCGTGGACCCGGCGAGGGTGCGCAGCGGGCGCACCGTGATGCCGGGCGCGTCCATCGGCATCGCGAGCCAGGTGATCCCGCGGTGCTTGGGCGCCTCGGCGCCGATCGGGGTGGTCCGCACCAGCAGCTCGCACCAGTCGGCGACCTCGGCGTGCGAGGTCCAGATCTTGGAGCCGCTGATCACGTACGTGTCGCCGTCGCGCACCGCCCTGGTCCGCAGGGACGCCAGGTCGGATCCGGCGCCGGGCTCGCTGAACCCCTGGCACCACACCTCGTCCCCGCGCAGGACGGGCGTCAGCCACCGGTCGCGCTGCGCGGCAGTGCCCTCGGCGGCGATGGTCGGCCCCGCGTGCAGCAGGCCCACGAAGTTGGCGCCCACGTAGGGTGCGCCCGCCCGCTCGGTCTCCTCCAGGAAGATCAGCCGGGTGGTCGGTGAGGCGTCCCAGTGCACGTCCCCGTACCCGGCGTCGTACAGCCGGCGCTGCCAGCCGGTGTCGTAGGCGCGGCGGCCGGGCCAGTCGCCGGGCGACGGCTTGGGTCCGAGCGTGGGCAGCACCCCGCCCAGCCACTCCCGCAGCCGTGCCCGGAACTCCTCCTCCTCGCCGGTGTACGTGAGGTCCACGAGTGCTACCGGTCCCGGTCCGTGTCGAGGCCGAGCCTGCGGATCGCGTGCTCGGCCGGCAGCCAGGTCCCGAAGCGCCGGGCAGGTTCGATCACATGGTCGTCGACGCCGACGATGCGCGGCAGTTCCGTCATGAGTGCTGAGCCCCTCCACCGAACGATCCGGACGATCCGTACGGCCCGAGCGATCCGAGCGATCCGTACGTTTCTGATGCTCCGTCAGATGCCAGGCTAGCCCCGCACCTCTGGACCGACAAGAAGCACGGACTTACGCTCTCCCTCACATCTGACAGGTCGTCAGTTACCTGTCCGGTTCGAAGGGGTACGCAGATGACGGACACCGCACACGCCCTGGGCGCGTCCCGCACGCTCTGGGAACTGGTCGAACGCCGCGCCGCCCTGACCCCCGACCGCCCCGTCCTCCTCCAGGGCGAACGCGTCCTGACCTTCGGCGAGTTGCGCGGCCGGGCCGAGCGGGTCGCGGCCGGTCTGTACGAGCGCGGGGTGCGCCCCGGCACCGTGGTGGCCTGGCAGCTGCCCACCCGGATCGAGACGGCCCTGCTCACCTTCGCGCTGGCCCGCCTCGGCGCGACGCAGACCCCGGTCATCCCCTTCTACCGGGACCGCGAGGTCGGCTTCGCGCTGCGCGAGTCGAAGGCCGAGTTCTTCGCGACGCCGGGCGTCTGGCGGGGCTTCGACCACACGGAGATGGCCCACCGGCTGGGCGCGAAGGGCGTCTTCGAGGCGTACGAGGACCTGCCGGAGGCCGACCCGGCGATCCTTCCCGCGCCGCCCGCCTCGGGCACGGACATCCGCTGGATCTACTGGACGTCCGGCACGACCTCGGACCCCAAGGGCGTGCTCCACACGGACCGTTCACTGATCGCGGGCGGCTCCTGCCTGGCCCACGCCCTGCACCTGTCGGAGTCGGACGTCGGCTCGATGGCCTTCCCGTACGCGCACATAGCCGGGCCCGACTACACGGTGATGCTGCTCCTCTACGGCTTCCCCGCGGTGCTGTTCGAGCAGTTCGCGCTGCCGGACGCGCTGGCCGAGTACCGGCGGCACGGGGTGACGGTGGCGGGCGGCTCCACGGCGTTCTACTCCATGTTCCTGGCCGAGCAGCGCAAGGACCCGGACCACAAGGTGATCCCGAGCCTGCGCCTCCTCGCGGGCGGCGGCGCCCCGAAGCCGCCGGAGGTCTACCACTCGGTGGTCCGCGAGATGGACGTCCAGCTCACCCACGGCTACGGCATGACCGAGGTCCCGATGATCACGATGGGCGCCCCGGACGACACGGCCGACAACCTCGCGACGACGGAGGGCCGCCCGCCGGAGGGCATGGAGATCAGGATCGTCGACGAGGACGGGACACAGGTCCCGGCCGGCGTCGACGGAAACGTCCGGCTGCGCGGCGAGGCGGTCTGCCAGGGCTACCTGGATCCGCGTCAGTCGGCGGACGCCTTCGACGCGGACGGCTTCCTCGTCACCGGCGACCTGGGCCACGTGCTCCCCACCGGCCATCTGGTCCTGACCGGCCGCGCGAAGGACATCATCATCCGCAAGGGCGAGAACATCTCGGCGAAGGAGATCGAGGACCTCCTGCACGCCCACCCCTCGGTCCAGGACGCGGCCGTGATCGGCCTCCCGGACCCCGAACGCGGCGAACGCGTTTGCGCGGTGCTGGAACTGATGCCTGGAGCGCCGGAGTTGACCCTCGCCGAGATCACGGCCTACCTGCGCGCCGAGGGCCTGTCGACCTTCAAACTCCCGGAACAACTGGAGACGGTGGAGGCCCTCCCGCGCAACGACGCGCTGCGCAAGGTCCTCAAGTACAAACTGAGGGAGCGCTACGCGCCCCGATAGGGGCGCGGGGAACTGCGCGAGAAGAGGCCACCGGCCGGCACTCGACAACGAACCGCATCAGTCCGGCACAGTGAAATAGAGCGCGAACCCCCGAACGGCCTCGTCCTCGGAGACCCGCCCATCCCCGTCACCGTCCAGCGAGGCAACGGCCTGAGCGGCAACCCCGCCCTCCACACCCAACACCCGCAACACCCGCTCGGCAGAAGCCACCCCGACCCCGCCATCCCTCCGATCAGGCTCGGCCAGAGCAATGGCAGCGCGCAAGAACGGCCGGGCGATCTCGGCGAACCGCTCGGGGCTGTCCCGCAACCGCTTGACGGCCCCGGTGACGAACTCCCCCCGGGTCACCCGCTGATCCCCGTCCACATCGGCGATCCCGGCCATGCCCTGCCAGAACGCCTCGGCCCCGGCGAACAGGTCCTGCCCCTTGTCGCAGCGCGCCGTCACATCGAACTCGGCGAGCAGCGCCTTCGCGGCGGAGTAGAAGTCCTCGCGGTCGATGTATCCGTTGCCGTCCTGGTCGAAGCCGGCGAACCGGGCAGCGATCCTCCGCTCGTCCATGCTGATGAGCCGCCTCTCACGTCGGTGGGTGCTACGCCTGCGAGCGTACGTCGCACAGCGCGGCAGGGGGCCCGAAGTGCGCGTTTGTGGCAGGACCGGAGAATGCCCGCGACATAAGCCGGACGGAAACCGCGCGGAAGGCGCACGGAACCCGCGCGGATGTCACGCGGACATCGGCGCCGTGTCCTCGTCGACGGCGGCCGCCACATCCGGATACACCTCGAACAGCCGCCGCACCCCGAGCGCCGCGAGCACCCGGTTCACGTGCGATCCGTCCTCGGCCCCACGCGCGGGCAGGATCAGCCGCAGCTGCCCCTGGCACGAACGCATCAGGCGGCGGGCGGCTATCAGCACACCCACCCCGCTGGAGTCGCAGAACAGCACGTCCGAGAGGTCGAGCACGACACTGTGCCGGCCGTCGGCGACGGCGTCGTGCACCTGCTGGCGCACCGCCGGGGACGTCACGAGGTCCATCTCGCCCGAGACCTGCACGACGGCCCAGTCGCCCTGCGCCGCCTCGGTCACCTTGAGCACCACGCTCATCGCCTCTCGCTCGACGTCACTTCGCTTCTGACTAGATCCGGAATCCACGCCTTCGTTTCATCTGCGCGGCTGCCCGGCCGCGCAGCGATGAAACACCCCCGCACACCTATCACATATGACTCTGTTAAGACCGAGCCGGTTGCTTCTCAGCCAAAACGGTCAGACGGTCGTCCGCGCACCTCGGGAGGGCCCCGGCTCTTTATCACCTGACGCCGCCAGGGGCGCACAATGCCGCAAAGGGGCGTGCGTTGTCGGTGTCGCGGACTACATTCGGGTAGGAGGCACGCAGTTCGGAAGTAAGCAGTTCAGGAGTAGCAGTACGTACGGGCAGCCGGTGAGGGGGCTCCATGCCCAAGGACACTCCGTCCCGCTGGGACCGGAGGATGCAGCAGCGTCTGGCGCACGGCGAGGCCGCGGCGCTCGGAGAGCTGTACGACCGTTTCGCATCCCTGGTGCACGGCCTGGCGCACCGCGTCCTGGACGACGAGGACGCCGCGGACCAGATCACCCGCGAGGTGTTCACCCAGATCTGGGAGAACCCGGAGGCCTACGACCCGAAGTCGGGCCCGCTGCGCTCCTTCATCGCCACGCTCGTCCACCGCCAGGCCGTCCAGCGGCTGCGGCAGACCGAGTCCGCGGCCCTCGTGCGCAGCGGCCGCGGCACCACCGAGGACCTGGAGCGCAAGGTGCGCCGCGCCTCCGCCGCCGCCCGCGCCGACTACATCGTCACGTCGATGCCCGCCCCGCTGCGCGCCGCGCTCGAACTGGCCTATTTCCAGCGCCGTGACTACCGCCAGACCGCCGCCGACCTCGGCGTCACCGAGGACGAGGCCCGTCGTCGGCTGCGCCTGGGGCTCCAGTTGCTGTCCACGGCCCACGACAGCGACCGCCCGCCCGGCGGTGGCTACGGGAGGCCGGCGTGAGCGGCGCGGGCGGACCGGGCCGCCACGACCCGTACGACCCCTACGACCCGTTCGGCGACGAGCCCGACCGGTCCGGGGAGACCGGTGGCACGGCGGACGCCGCGGCCCGGATACCGACGCCGCGCAGCTCCGTCGAGGACACCGGGGTCCCGCTGCCCGACGTACCCGCACCCGCACCGCTCGTCCTGGAGCACCGCGTGCTCAAGTCACTGCTCGGCGCGTGGGCGCTGGCCGCCTGCTCGCCCGAGGAGGCCGTCGCCGTCGAGGACCATCTCGGCGAGTGCGGCACCTGTGCCGAGGAGGCCCTGCGGCTGCGGGACGCCGTCGGGCTGCTGCACGCCGAGGAGACCCTCGACCTCGACCCGATGCTCCGCGCCCGCGTCCTGGAGGGCTGCCTCACCCGGCGCCCCGCACGCATCCCGGTCCCCTCCTGGACGGTGCCGTACGACGCCGAGACCGCCCGGCTCGACGCCCTGCTCCAGGACTTCGGCGACCCGGAGTGGCACGCGCCGGTCCGGCTGCGCTGGTACGAGGGTGACGAGCAGGTCAGCCGCAAGACGACCGTCGCCGGTGTCATCGCCCATCTGACCTGCGTCGACGGCCTGGTCGCCCGGTCCCTCGGGCTCGACGATCCGGCCGGGCCCGCGGTCCGCGACGGGCTCGGGCCGCTGGAGCGCACCGAGGCGTACTGGAAGGCCTCGTACTTCCCGCCGACCCGTGCCGCGCGCCCTCCGTGGCGCGACCAGACGCATGCCGTCATCCGTACCGTGTCGTTCGCCGGGGAGGACGCGGCGGGCGCCGGGGGCACCGGGCAACTCCCGATCTCGTACGGGGACTTCACGCTTCCGCTGCGGGACGCCATGATCGACCGGGCCTTCGAGTGCTGGGTGCACGCCGGGGACATCGCGGACGCCGTCGACTATCCGTACGCCGCGCCGTCGCCGCGCCATCTGAACCGGATGATCGATCTGGCCGCGCGGATGCTTCCCGGTTCGCTGGACCAGCGCCGCCGCAGTGGACTGGCGGCGCCGTCCGGGGCGCCCGGGCGCAGTCTGCGACTTGAGGTCGAGGGGGCCGGTGGCGGCGAGTGGCTGATCGCCCTCGACTCGCCCACCGGGGTGGGGTCCGCCGAGCGGGAGGTGGCTCATGTCGCGCTGGACGGTGTGGAGTTCTGCCGCCTGGCCGCCGGTCACGTCTCCCCTGAGGAGGCCGCGGCGGGTCAGCTCGGCGACCGGGACGCCATCCGAGACGTCCTCCGCGCCACCGCGTCGCTGAGCCGCATGTAGCGCGGGGGCATCGTTGTCGTCCGCGGCTCTCGTCGTGGCTGGTCGCGCAGTTCCCCGCGCCCCTGAGATGCGCACTTCGTGCGGCATCTCATCGGGAGGCTGCGCTCGGCGCAGCCTCCGAGGGGAAGGCGCGCGAAGCGCATGCCTTCAGGGGCGCGGGGAACTGCGCGAGAAGCGGCCACCGGCCCGCACCCGACCGACAAGCCGACCGTGGGCTAGGCGAAGACGACCGTGCGGCGGCCGTTCAGGAGGATTCGGCGTTCGGCGTGCCACTTCACGGCCCGGGCCAGCGCCTGACACTCCACGTCACGACCGATGGCGACCAGCTGATCGGGCGTGACGTCGTGCGCGACCCGCTCGACCTCCTGCTCGATGATCGGCCCCTCGTCGAGATCGGCGGTGACATAGTGCGCGGTCGCCCCGATCAGCTTCACACCCCGCGCATGCGCCTGGTGATACGGCTTGGCGCCCTTGAAGCTCGGCAGGAACGAGTGGTGGATGTTGATGATGCGCCCGCTGAGCTGCTTGCAGAGGTCGTCGGAGAGCACCTGCATGTACCGGGCGAGCACGACCAGCTCGACCTGCTCCTCCCGGACCAGTTCGAGAACCTGCGCCTCGGCGGCCGCCTTGGTGTCCTTCGTCACGGGAATGTGGCGGAAGGGGATGTCGTACGTGGCGACCAGCTCGGCGAAGTCCGTGTGGTTGGAGACGACGGCGGCGATGTCGACGGGCAGCGCGCCGATCCGGGCCCGGAAGAGCAGATCGTTCAGGCAGTGGCCGAACTTGCTGACCATGAGCACGACCTTCATGCGGTCGGCGGCCCGGTGGATCTGCCAGTCCATGCGGAACGAGTCACCGATCGCGGCGAAGCTGGCCCGCAGCTTCTCCGCCGTCACCGGCGCGTCCGCGCTGAAGTGGACCCGCATGAAGAACAGACCGGTGTCGTGGTCGCCGAACTGCTGGCTGTCCTCGATGTTGCAACCGGTCATGAAGAGATAGCTCGACACGGCGTGCACGATGCCCTGCTTGTCGGGGCAGGACAGGGTGAGGACGTACTGATCGGGACCGGCGACGGCCGCGGACTGCGCATTCATAGGGGCAAGGTTCGCACACCGCGCCCGACGACAGCCCACCGTTCCGCTGCGCGGACAGGCACCAGGCCCTAAGCGGCCCGCGTCATGATCCGCAGCACTTCCAGGGTCCGCGGCGCCGTGTCGGGTTCCTCGCCGTCGCTCGTGGCGAGCCGCACGTGCGCCTCGCGGGCCGCGCCCACCGCTTCCGGCCACCCCTCGTGCTGGAGGTACACGGAGACGGGGGCGTCGGGGCCGACCTGGTGCATGATGCGCAGCACCTTGAGCACCGCGGAGTCGACGAGCGCCGCCTCCTGCGCGTCCCGGAAAATCGTTCCGACGTATTTCTCGGCGGACCAGTTGTCCAGCCAGGTGTCCTCGACGAGGCGGTACACGGCGTCGGTCACGTCTCCGTACCCGTCCACACCGGCCAGCCAGACTTCCCGCTGGAAGGACGGATCGGAGAGCATGTGCAGCGCGGAGCGCACATTGCTGCGCCAGCGCCACCACGGCATGTCGTTGAGTGGCATGCCGTCCATAGTCGTGGAGCGACGGCCGCGGCGGGAAGACTTCTCCGAGCTTTGCACGGTCATCGATCGTACGTGCCGTCACCGGGCGCGCCGACCGGCCCCCGTAATTCACCTGCGCGTCACCACTCGTTGACCACGGGTCACCTCCGGGTTGGGGAGGCGGGGGAATCGTGCAGGATCATGACCGGCACGGGCGACGAGCGCCCTCTCACCACCACCGTCAAGCGCACCCTCACTCTGCTCAGGAGGGCCACGACCCTCGTGGCGGGCACGGCCCTGGTCGCCGGCTGCGGGCTGATCCCGGGGATCACGGAGGGCTCCGGGGACCAGCCGGTCACCGTGATGACCTGGGCGCCGGAGAAGACCGGGGCGACGAACCAGCCGGGCATGCCCGCCATGGCGCAGGCGTACGCGCGCTGGATCAACTCCCACGGCGGTATCGACGGCCGCCCGCTGAAGGTGCTGACCTGCAACGATCACAACGACAGCGTGGACGCCACGAAGTGCGCCCGCGCGGCCGTCGACCAGCACGCGGTCGCCGTCGTCGGCTCCTACAGCCAGTACGGGCGGGCGTTCATGTCGCCGCTCGAATCGGCGGGCATCCCCTACATAGGCGGCTACGGGGTGACCGACACGGAGTTCACCAGCCCGCTGTCCTACCCGGTCAACGGCGGCCAGGCGGCCCTGCTCGCCGGGAACGGGCAGCAGCTCGCCGGGGAGTGCGCGCGCACCGTCCTGGTCCGGCCCGACACCGTCGCGGGCGACGACCTCGTCTCCCTGATGAACACCGGCCTCGCGCTGGGCGACCGCCCCGCCGCCACCGATCTGCGGGCCGCCGAGGACGCCACCGACTACAACGACCAGGCGGTCCGGGCGCTGAGCGCGGCAAGCGCCGTGCCGGACGGCAAGGGCTGTGTGGTGGGCGCGCTCGGCGAACGGACGGACACGTTCTTCGACTCGTTCCGGCGGCTGCGCGACGGCTACCCGAAGGTGCGCACGGCCAGCGTGCTCGGCAGCGTCGACCAGTCCGTCATCGACCGCTCCGGCGGCGCGCAGAGCGCCTACGAGGGGGCGTACGTGACCGGCTGGTACCCGGCGGCGAGCGACAGGCGCTGGGACCCGATGAAGAAGGCGATCAAGGAGCGGGCCTTCGGCGACAACCGGATCGACCCGGCGGACGCCGGGGTGCAGACCACCTGGATCGCGTACACCGTGCTGCGCCAGGTCGTCGAGGCGATCGGCGACGGCGAGGTGACCTCGGACTCGGTGCGCCGCACCCTCGACAAGGGCCTGAAGGTCACGACGGCCGGCCTCACACCGTCGCTGCGCTGGGACTACGACCACATGTCGGCGGCCGGCGACTACCCCCGGCTGGTCAACGCGCGGGTCACGTTCCAGCAGGTGCGCGACGGCCGGCTGGTGGCGACGCGCTCCACGTCGGTGGACGTGACGAAGACCCTGGCGGACGCGCCCTGAGGCGCTGAGCCGCGACGGACGAGAGGGGCGGGGGGGGGGGGGCCCACTTCCCCCTCCCGCTTGCCAATGTGCAGGAGGACACCCTGGTCGTATCGGCGTTGTCGGGGGATCCTTCTCCAACGTTGTAACC
>NZ_JBHVIX010000002.1:410162-601779 GCF_042799415.1 Streptomyces sp. NPDC057694 | reverse complement strand
TCCCAGCGCCCCCGGGCGAGCGCAGCTCGCTTCAGGGGCGCGGGGAACTGCGCGACCAGCCACGACGAGAACCGCACCCGACAACGAACCGGTACCGCGTACTACGGTTCCCGCATGCCTCGAGAAGCGGTCATCGGTGTCGACATCGGTACCTCCAGCAGCAAGGGCGTCCTCGTCGCCCTCGACGGCACCGTGCTGCACACCGCCGCCCGCGCCCGCCGCCTCTACATGCCCGCCTCCTGGCTCGTCCGCCGGCTCACCGGCGCCTACGTCCTCGACCGCCACTCCGCCAGCCAGTGCACCCCGCTGTACGACATCGAGTCCCGCAGCTGGTACCGGCCCTGGTCCGACAGCCTCGCCCCCGGTGTCGAACTGCCGCCCCTGGCCTGGTCCGGCGAGCGGGCCGGGACCGTGACCGCCGAGGCCGCCCGGCTGACGGGCCTGCCCGCGGGCATCCCCGTCAGCACCGGCACGATCGACGCCTGGGCGGAGGCGCTCAGCGTCGGCGCGCACCACGTCGGCGACCTGATGCTCATGTACGGGACGACGATGTTCCTGGTGCACACCGTGCCGCGCCCGCTGCGCGACCCGTCGCTGTGGACCACCGTCGGCGCGCTCCCCGGCACCCACAACCTGGCCGGCGGCATGGCCACGTCGGGTGCCGTCACGGACTGGCTGCGCGAGCTGTTCGACGCGGCCGACCACCCCCGGCTGCTGCGCCTCGCGGCGGAGTCGGGACCCGGCGCGAACGGCCTGCTGATGCTCCCCTACTTCGCGGGGGAGCGCAGCCCCGTCATGGACCCGCGGGCCCGCGGCGTCATCGCGGGCCTGACGCTCTCCCACACCCGCGGCGACCTGTACCGCGCGGCCCTGGAGGGCACGGCGTTCGGCGTCCGCCACAACATCGAGGCCATCGAGGCGGCCGGCGGTGACATCCGCCGCGTCGTCGCCGTCGGCGGCGGCACCCGGGGCGACCTGTGGACCCGGATCGTCTCCGACGTCACCGGCAGGGCGCAGGAAGTACGGACGACCACGGTGGGCGCGAGCTACGGAAGCGCCCTGCTGGCCGCCGGACTGGTGACCGAAGCCCGCGTCGACGACTGGAACCCGGTCGCCCGCACGATCGTCCCCGACCCGGCGACGGCGGACCGCTACGACGAGCTGTACGGCCTCTACCGCGATCTCTACCCGGCGTCGGCGCCGGTGGTGCACGCCCTCGCCGCACTCGGGAGCGACGGACCGGCGACCCCACCAGGGGAGTGACGTACGGGGACGCGCCGCCGCATCGGGATGGCGACGGACGGCGCACACGCCGACAATGGCGGCCCACCGTCGTTCCCCCCGTCCACCACTGGAGTGCGCCGTGTCCCGATCCATCGCCCCGCGCGGGGTGAGCGCCTGATGGCCGCCGAGCAGAAGACGTACTCCGGCGACGACATCGAGGTCACGTTCGAACCGGGCCGCTGTCTGCACGCCGCCGAGTGCGTGGGCGGTCTGCCCGAGGTCTTCGACACCGCCCGCCGCCCCTGGATCACACCGGACGCGGCGGACGCCCCGCACGTCGCCGAGGTCGTCCGCCGCTGCCCGTCGGGGGCCCTCACCTACCGCTTCGCCGACGGCACGGGCGAGGAACCGTCGACGCCGACGAGCATCACCAGGACCGCGTCCGGCCAGCTCGCCGTGCGCGGGGACCTGGAGACACGGACGGGCGCGGGCCCCCGGAGGGAGACCCGCGCCCTGCTCTGCGGCTGCGGCGCCAGCGCCCACCAGCCGTACTGCGATCACTCAGGTCCCTGCGGACAGGGCGGCTGAGAGCGGCGGCAGGCGCCGCCGCTCAGGACTCCAGGCGCAGCGAGATGTCCGCGAGGTGGCGGCCCTGGTAGCGGGCGGCCTCGAGCACCGCCTCGTCCGGGCCCTCGCCGCCACCGCTCGGCCAGCTCACGCCATAGGGGTTGCCGCCCGCGTTGAAGATCAGCGGGTCGGTGTAGCCGGGCGGCACGATGACGCAGCCCCAGTGGTAGAAGACGTTGTTCAGGGCGAGGATCGTCGACTCCTGGCCGCCGTGCCGGTTCATCGCCGAAGTGAAGCTGGTGGCGGGCTTGTTGTGGAAGACGCCCGCGTTCCACAGCCCACCGGTCGTGTCGATGAACTGCTTCAGCTGCGCGGTCGGCGTGCCGAACCGGGTGGGCGTGCCGAAGGCGTACGCCGTCGCCCACTCCAGGTCCTCCAGCGTGGCCTCCGCCACCGACTCCTTGGTCGCGTCGACATGCGCGCGCCAGGCCGGATTGGCGTCGATCGCCGAGTCCGGCGCCAGCTCGGGCACCCGCCGCAGCCGCACCTCCGCGTTCCGGCTCCGAGCGCCTTCGGCGACGGCCTCCGCGAGGGCGTGCACGTTTCCGGTGGCGCTGTAGTAGACGACGGCGACGCGTGCTTGCATCGGGTTCTCCTCACACGGGAAATACGGGTGTTACGGACATCCTGGCCCGGTGGGGCGGGTGGCGAACGGGGCTTTGGCCCATACGGGTGAGGCCCTTCGTCCCCTTCCGTCCCCGGCTCAGGTCCCGGTCCCGTGCCCGGTCCGCGGCGCGTCGGTCCCGGTCTACGGCGCGTCGGGTCCGGCCTGCCGGGCGATCCGCTCGAGCCGGCCGCGGAACTCCTCCCACCAGGCCGGATCGTGCGAGGGCAGCGAGTCGTTGTCCTGCCGGTATCCCACCGCCCCGTCCAGCCCCTCCCGCAGGACGTCCGCGTGGCCGGCGTGCCGCTGGGTGTCCGACAGTGTCCTGACCAGCGCGTGGTGCAGGGTGATCGCGGCGCGCTCCGCCGGCCACCACGGCACCGTGCCGGCCGTGTCGAGGGGGAGTTCGCGGACCGTGGCGTCGGCGAGGGCCCAGGCCCGGCGGTAGCGCTCCACGATCAGTTCCCGCGACTCGTCGGCGGCGGCGAACATGTCCGCGTTGGGATCCGTACCGTCCTTGAAGTCGGGCAGCGGCTCGTCGTGGGGGCGGCCGAACGTGTCGCAGAGATAGCCCAGTTCCACGCCGGTGAGGTGCTTCACCACACCCAGGAGGTTCGTCCCCGTCCCGGTGAGAGGGCGGCGCACGTCGTACTCGCTCAGCCCGTCCAGCTTCCACACCAGCGCCTCGCGGGCGTCCTGGAGGTAGCGCAGGAGGTCGTCCTTGTGATCGTTCTCGGTCATGGAGGCAGTCTGCCGGGGCGCGGGCGGGCGTCCAATGGGTTTCGATGGAGGGGTGCGACACGACCAGGAAGGACCCCCGGGCGACCCGCTGAGCGGCCTCCTCGATCAGGTGCGCGGCAGCCTGCGCGATCTGGGCGGCGGCGCGCCCGCCTCGTACATCCCCGAGCTGAGCCGGGTCGACCCCGACCTGTTCGGGCTCAGCCTGTGCGCCCTCGACGGGCAGGTCTACGGCAGCGGCGACACGGACGTGCCGTTCACCGTGCAGTCCGTGTCGAAACCGTTCGTGTTCGCGCTCGCCCTCGCCGACCGCGGCCTGGAGGAGGTGCTCAGCCGGGTGGGCGCCGAGCCGAGCGGCGAGGCGTTCAACTCCATCCGCCTCGAACCCGGCACCGGCCGCCCGCCCAACGCGATGGTCAACGCCGGGGCCATCGTCACCACCTCGCTCGTCGCCGGGGACACCCCCGAGGCGCGCTTCGACCGCATTCTCGACGGGCTGAGCGCCTTCGCCGCCCGGCCGCTCGCCGTCGACGAGGCCGTCTACGCCTCCGAGCGCGCCACCGGCGACCGCAACCGTGCCCTCGCCTACCTCATGCACAACGCCGGTTCCCTCACCGGTGACGTCGAGGACCAGCTCGACGTGTACTTCCGGCAGTGCTCCGTCCTCGTCACCTGCGACGATCTCGCCGTCATGCACGCCACCCTCGCCGCGGGCGGCATCAACCCCGTCTCCGGGGAACGCGTCGTCGCCCCGCGCCACGCCCAGCACGTCCTCGCCGTCATGGCGACCTGCGGCATGTACGACGCGTCGGGCCAGTGGATGCTCCAGGTCGGCATGCCCGCCAAGAGCGGCGTCTCCGGCGCCATCGGGGTCGCCCTGCCCGGCCAGTTCGGCATCGGCGTGTTCAGCCCGCCCCTGGAGGAGAAGGGCAACAGTGTGCGCGGCATCGCCGCCTGCCACCTCCTGTCCGACCAGTTCGGGCTGCACCTGATGCGGGCCAGCGTCCCCGAGCGGCGACCGATGCCGCCCCGCTCCCTGCACCCCGCCCCGCTGCGCTCCCTGCGCCACCGCCCCCGCGACCAGCGCGCAGCCCTCGACGCCCACCCGGACCGCATCCGCGTCCACGTCATGCAGGGCGACCTCGACTTCGCCACCGCCGAACAGACCCTGCGTGCCGCCCGCGAACTCCCCGCCGCCGTCGGCTGGTTCGCCCTCGACCTCACCCGCGTGGGGCGCATCGAACCCGTCGCCGCCGATCTGCTGCGCGCCCTCGGCGAGAACCTGCGCGGCCGCGACGTGCGCATGGTGCTCGCCGACCCCGACCAGCGCCAGGCCATGGTCCACACCGCCGACGAGTTCCCCGACCTCGGCCGCGCCCTGGAGACCTGCGAGGACGCCTTCCTCACCGACCTCGGCCTCGACCCCGCCGCGCCGGTGCCGCTCGCCGACTGCGACCTGTTCGGCCGCGTCGACCCGGACCTGCGGGCCGCCCTCGCCGACGCCTTCGACACCCTGCGCCTCGGCCACGGGGAGAGCGTCGAACCCCCGGGACGGCAGCTGCGCGAACGCATCGTCCTCTGGTACGTCGAATCCGGCCGCCTCGCCGTCTGCGCCGACTCCGCCAAGGCCGTACCCGCCCTGCGCACCTGGTCCGCGGGCCCCGGCGCGGCCCTCACCCCCGCCGACTTCCCGGCCCGTATCGCCCGCCGGGTCCTGGCCGAGCGCGACACCGTCTGCCGCACCCTCACCGCCTCAGGGCTGCTGCACCTGCGCGCCCTCGCCCCCGAAGCGGTGGCCTACCTGGAGCGGGCCCCGCTGGAGGGCGCCGACACGGTGGACCGGCCCGACGCCGGATAGCTACCCGCGCCGGCGCCTGCGGGCCGCGACCGCCTGCGGATCGATCTCCGGATGCGACCAGGCGGCGGCCAGCGCCAGCGACTCGGCGCGCCCGTCCGCGACATGGCCGAGGGCGAGCGCGGCCGCACGGTCCGCGGCGCCGGCCGCGATCGCCTCGTGGAGCTCCTCGTGCTCCGCGCACTGGCGGGCCGCGTCCCGCTGCGCCGTCAGCCGGAACAGCCAGAGCGTGCGCGCCTCCAGCGGCCGCATCATGCTCGTCAGGAGCGGGTTGTCGGCGAGGTCCACGATGTCGGTGTGGAAGCCCGCGTTCGCCGCCGCGATCGCGGCCCGATCCTTGCGCCGGGTCGCGTCGCGCGCCGCGTCGAGCCGGCTCGCGAGCCGCGCCAGACCCTCGGCGTCCGCCCGCTCCGCCGCGAGCCGCGCCGCCAGGGACTCCAGCGATTCGCGTACGTCGAACAGATCCCGGACGTCGGAGGGCGTGAACGGCGAGACCAGGGCCCCGCGACGCGGCACCAGGACCACCAGTCCCTCCGCCTCCAGGCGGCGCAGCGCCTCGCGCAGCGGGATCCGGGACACCTCCAGCTCTGCGGCGAGATCGCGCTCCACCAGCCGCTCACCGGGCTGGAGTTGGGCCTCCACGATGCGCCGCCGCAGCGTGTCGTACGCACGGTCGCGCAGCGAACCGGGCTCCGCGCCCGCCGCCTGTGCCGCTGTCACCAGGGTGTCCTCCGATCGGATCCGGATCTCACAGTAAGCGGACCGCGGGGGAGTGCGCGCAGTGCTAACCAGCCGCTAACACGCGGGCAACATGCGGCTCCCAGACTGAGGGCGCGTAACGGTATACCACTAACGGGCCCGCGGGCCCCGCCCTTTGGAGGCACCTCAGTGGCACACACCCCTCTTCGTCGTCCGGGCGCGCTGGCGGCCGGAGCCTGTCTCGCCCTGCTCACCGGATGCGGCGGCGCGTCCTCCGCGCAGGATGCGCCGAAGGCCTCCGACGGCGACCTCAAGGTCGGTGTCCTGTTCCCCGGCTCGCTCTCCGACGACGGATTCATGGAGTCCGCCTACCGCGGCTACCAGCGCGCCGCGAAGCAGCACACCGGCAAGGTGGCGTTCAGCAAGGTCGAGCAGGTGCAGGCCGCCGACTACGAGCAGGCGCTCGTCCGCTTCGCCACCACCTCGGACCTGGTGATCTCGCTGGGCGGGCAGACCGACGCCGCCGTGCGCAAGGTCGCCGCCCGCTTCCCGAAGGTGAGGTTCGCGGAGATCGGCGGCCCGGCCGACGCCGAGCCCACCGCCAACCTCGCCCTCTACGACCCGCAGCAGGCCCAGGCCGCGTACCTCTCCGGCGCGGCGGCCGCCCTCCTGTCGAAGAAGAACACCGTCGGCTTCGTCGGCGGCGCCGAACTGCCCGCCATCGTCAACGCGGCCGACGAGTTCGAGCGCGGCGCCAAGACGGCCGACCCGAAGGTCAAGGTGCTCGCGCCGCAGTACGTCGGCGACTTCAACGACGCCGCCAAGTCCAAGCAGTCCGCGCTCGCCGACTACGGCGCGGGCGCCGACGTCCTCGGCCAGGTCCTCAACCTCGGCCACAAGGGCATCGCCCAGGCCGCGAAGGGCCGCGGCGGACAGCTCGTCGGCGGCCCGCTCGCCCACGACTGCGCCAGTGACACCACCTACGCCGGATACGTCGAGACGGACATCGGCGCCGAGATCGAGTACGCCACCGACCACCTGGTGAAGGGGGACTGGAAGGCCGAGTCGGTGCACTTCGGCCTCACCTTCGCCACCCCGCACAACGACCTCGTGCTGTGCGGCACCGGCGACTCCGTGAGCGCCGCGAAGAAGAAGCTCGACACCATCAAGGCGAAGCTCACGTCCGGGGAGATCACCACCCGATGACGCACCCGGCACCCGCACTCCGTATCACCTCGCTCGCCAAGTCCTACGGCGGCGTACGGGCGTTGGACGGCATCGACCTCGCCGTACGGCCCGGCACCGTGCACTGCGTGCTCGGCGAGAACGGCGCCGGGAAGTCCACCCTGTGCCACGCCGTCGGCGGCTCACTCGTCCCGGACACCGGCACCCTCGACCTCTACGGGCGGCCCTACGCGCCGCGCCGCCCCGCCGACGCGCTCGCCGCCGGAGTCGCCCTGGTCCATCAGCACTTCAGCCTCGTGCCCACGCTGACCGTCGAGCAGAACCTGCGGCTGCTGCGCCTGACCGGCCTCGACCGCGAACTCGCGCGCGTCCGGGACACGTACGGCCTGGAGGTCGGGCGTGACGCCCGCGTCGAGGAACTGCCGGTGGCCGCCCGCCAGCAGGTCGAGATCGTCAAGGCGCTGCTGCGCTCGCCCCGACTCCTCGTCCTCGACGAGCCGACCGGCGTCCTCGGCCCGGCGGAGACCGACGCGCTGCTCGCCACCTGCCGGAGCATCGCCGACGCGGGCGGCGCCGTCGTCCTCGTCACGCACAAGCTCGGCGAGGCGCTGCGCGCCGGTGACGAGGCCACCGTCCTGCGCGGCGGACGCGTCGCGGGCGGCGGCCCGCTCACCGAACTCGGCACCCGCCAACTGGTCCCGATGATGATCGGCCGCGCCGCCGACTCCCTGGACCCGGCCCTCGCCGGAGCGGTCGGCCTCGCCGAACCGGTGACCAGCGCCGCACGCGCGACACCCCGGGCGAAGGGCTCCGCGCTGGCCCTGAGCGGCGTCACCGTGCGCCGCCCCGACGGCACCCACGCACTCGACGGCGTCGACCTCGACATCGGCCGGGGCGAGATCGTCGGCATCGCCGGGGTCGAGGGCAACGGACAGAGCGAACTCATGGCTCTGCTCGGCGGCTCCCTCGCACCGGGCGGCGGCCGCATCGCCCTCGACGGCCGGGACGTCACCGGCGCCGGACCCGCCGCCCGCACCCGGGCCGGGCTCGGCGTGGTCCCCGAGGACCGCCACCACGAGGGCTGCGTACCGGAGTTGTCCATCGCGGAGAACCTGCACCTCGGGCAGCTCGGCCGGTTCCGCAAGTGGGGCCTCGCCCTCGACCGGGCCGCGCTGGCCCGGGCCACCGACGAGGCGATCACCGCACACGGCATCCGGGCCGCGGGACCCGACGCGCCGATGTCCACCCTGTCCGGCGGCAACCAGCAGAAAGTCGTCCTGGCCCGCGAACTGGCCCTGGACCCGCTGGTCGCCCTCGCCGCCGCCCAGCCGACCCGCGGCCTCGACATCGGCGCCGTCGACGCCGTGCACACCCGGATCAGGGAAGCGGCCGCCCGCGGCGCGGGAGTGCTCCTCGTCTCCGCCGAACTGGACGAACTCCTCGCCCTGAGCGACCGCGTCCTCGTCGCCTACCGGGGCCGCCTGCTCGGCCCCGTCGACCCGCGCGACACCAACGCCCGCGACCGGATAGGGGAGTTGATGGTGGGCGCGGCACCGGCGCAGACCGTGCCCTGATGCGCGTACCAGCAGAGCACCCGTCGCCCTGATGGGCGTACCCGCCGGACAGCCCCCGCCCTGATGCGCGTACCCGCCGAACATCCCTCGCCCGCAGACCGTCCCGCACCGCATCCCGACCGCCCGAGGAATCCCGTGACCGCCACCACCACCGCGCCCCCACCGGGCCGCCGAACCGCCCCGCGCCCCGCCGACCTCGCCCGGCACCCCGTCTCCGTCGCCGTCCTGGCAGCCCTGCTCGCCCTCGGCGTCGGCATCCTGCTCGTCGTCGCGGCCGGCGCCGACCCCGCCACCGCCTGGGCCGCCCTCGACGAGGGCATGTTCGGCTCCCCGTACGCCATCGGCAGCTCCCTGAACTCCGCCGCCGTCCTGGCCCTCATCGCCACCGGCTTCACCGTCGCCCACCGCGCCGGACTCGTGAACGTCGGCGGCGAGGGCCAGCTCTGCGCGGGCGGCACCGCCGCTGCCGCCACCGGACTCGCCCTGCCCGCCGCCGTCCCCGGCGCGATCGGCGTGCCGCTGATCCTGCTCGCCGGATTCCTCGGCGGCGCCGCCTGGGCGGGCATCGCCGCCTGGCTGAAGGTGCGGCGCGGCGTCAGCGAAGTGATCACCACTTTGCTGCTGAACTTCATCGGCCTCGGGCTCGTCTCCGTGTCCGTCCACGAAGCGGCCCTGCTGCGCCAGCCGGTGACCTCGTCGGAGACACTGCCGCAGTCCGCGCCGCTGCCCACCGGCGCCCAACTGCCGCTGATCGGCGGCGTCGAGTCGCCCGCCACGGCTGTCGTGATCATCGCCGCCGTCCTCGCCCTCGGTGTCGGAGTCGCCCTGCGGCACACCGCGACCGGCGTGCGGCTGCGCGCGGTCGGGCACTCGCCCGCCGCCTCCGCCCGGCTCGGGCTGCCCGTAGCCCGTCTGGAGGGCGGCTCGCTCGCCTTCGCCGGCGGCCTCGCGGGACTCGCGGGCGCCGCGCTGATCGCCACCGCCCCCTATGTGCTCGCCGAGAACTTCTCCTCCGGCTACGGCTTCTCCGGCCTGGTCGTCGGGCTGCTCGCCCGGGGCTCCCTGACCGCCGTCGCCGCCGCGAGCCTGCTGTTCGGCTTCCTCACCAGCGGCGGCATCAACCTCCAGCTCGCCGCCCAGGTACCGGCCCAGACCGTACAGATCGTGCAGAGCCTGCTCGTGCTGTTCATCGCCGCCGCCATGCTGATCACCCACCGCAGGACGAGGAGCGGCTCATGAGTGCCGTCGTCGACGAACTCGCCTCCGGCGGCGTCCGCATGGCGCTGCCGCTGCTCCTCGCCTCCTCCGGCGAACTGCTCAGCGAACGCGCGGGCGTCCTCAACCTCTCCGTCGAGGGCATGATGCTCACCGGCGCCTTCGCGGGCGCCGCCGGAGCGCACGCCTCCGGCAGCGCGGGCGTCGGCGTGCTCACCGCACTCGCCGCGGGCTTTCTCTTCGCCGCCCTGCAAGCGCTCCTCAGCGTCACCCTGCGCGCCGACCAGATCGTCACCGGCATCACCGCGAACGCCCTCGCCCTCGGCGCCACCACCTACGGCTCCCGGCTCCTCTTCGGCGACGGCAGCCGCAACAGTGCCCTGCCCGGCTTCGACCCGCTGCCCGTGCCCGGGCTGCACGCGATCCCCGTCATCGGGCCGGCCCTCTTCGAGCAGACGCTCCTCGGCTACGCCGCGTTCGCGATCACGGCGCTCCTCGCCCTCACGCTGAGCCGCCGCACGACCTGGGGCCTCGCCGTCGACGCCGTCGGCGAGGACGCGCTCACCGCCGACCGGTGCGGACTGCCCGTCCGGCCGATCCGCTACGTCGTCATCCTGCTCACCGGCGCCACCTCCGCCCTCGCCGGCGCCCACCTCGCCCTCTCCGAAGTGCACGCCTTCAGCGACAACATCACCGGAGGCATCGGCTACCTCGCGGTCGTCGCCGTCATCGCGGGGCGCTGGCGCGCCTGGCCGACCCTGCTCGCCTGCCTCGTCTTCGGCCTCGCCCAGTCCCTCCAGTTCGCGGCCCCCGCCCTCGGCCTGCACCTCTCCGCGCCGCTGCTCGTCACGCTCCCGTACGTGTTCGCGCTGCTCGCCGTGAGCGGCCTGGTGGGCCGCAGCCGCGCGCCCAAGGGACTCACCGTGCCGTTCCTGCGGGGCAGTTGACCGTCCCGCACCCGCACCCGCCCGTACGTCCTTCGTCAGGAGCACCCGCACCATGACCCTGATCCTCACCCGGTCCACCATCCGCGAGCTGCTCGCCGACCAGGTCGAGGAGGTGGAGGCGGCCGTGGCCCGCGCCCACCGCGACCTCACCCTCGGCGCAGCCGTGCTGCCCGCCCCGCCCGCCCTGAGACTCCCGGGCAGCCAGGGCACGTTCCTCGCCATGGCCGCCGCCTCCGCGACCGACGGCCTCGCCGTCGTCAAACTCCTCGCCGACCTCCCCGGCAACCGGGACCACGGCCTGCCCGTCCAGCGTTCCGCGGTCCTCGCCACCGACGCCGACACCGGAGCCTGCCGCGCCCTGCTCGACGGCGCCGAACTCACCCGCGTCCGCACCGCCGCCGCCACCGCCGTCGCCACCCGCGCCCTGGCCCGCGCCGACGCCACCACCCTCGGCCTGATCGGCACCGGACCCCTGGCCCGCGCGCACGCCAGGGCCCTGCTGCCCGGCCGCCCCTACGAGCAGGTCGTGCTCTGGGGCCGCACCCCGGCAGCCGCCCACGACCTGGCCGCCTGGATCACCGCCGAACTCGGCGTCCCCGCGAAGGCCCTGGACGGACCACGGGCCGTCACCGAGACCTGCGACGTGCTGTGCACCCTCACCCCGTCCCGCGAACCGCTCGTCGAGGGCGCCTGGCTGACGCCAGGTCAGCACATCAACGCGGTCGGTGCCCCGCCCCGTCCCGACCACCGCGAACTCGACACGGAGGCGATGCTGCGCTCCCGGATCGTCGTCGACGCGTACGACACGGCCCGCGCCAAGTCCGGTGAGGTCCTCATCCCGCTCGCCGAGGGCGCCCTGAGCGAGGACGACTTCCGCACCGAACTCGGCGACGTCCTCGCGGGCACCGCACCCGGCCGCACAGCCGACACCGACCTGACCCTCTTCGACTCCGTCGGCGTCGGCCTCCAGGATCTCGCCGTGACCCGGCTGCTGACCGACCTCGCCGAGCAGCGGGGCCTCGGCACACGTATCGATCTCGGCGCCTGACGGCTGCCCGCACACGACCCCATAATGGCCGCGTGACCCTCACCCCGGACGTCAACTCCCCCTTCGAGGAACGTGTTTCCGTGGTCGTCGTCGGCGCGGGCCCGGCCGGACTCACCGTCGGGAACATCCTGCGCGCGGCCGGGGTCGACTGCGTGGTCCTGGAGTGCGAGACCCGCGCGTTCATCGAGCACCGGCCGCGCGCGGGCGTCATCGAGGAGTGGGCGGTGCGCGCCCTGGACCGCCGCGGCCTGGCCGCCCCGCTGCTGGCGCGCGCCGAGCGCCACACCGCCTGCGCCTTCCGCTTCGAAGGAGAACAACACCGGGTCGACTACCACGAACTGACGGGCAGTCATCACTACGTCTATCCGCAGCCGCTGCTCGTGACGGACCTGGTGCGCGAGTACGCCGATGCACGCGGCGGTGACATCCGCTTCGGCGTCCGCGACGTCACGCTGCACGACATGGAGTCCGACCGGCCCGCCGTCTCCTACACCTGCCCCGACACCGGACGGCGCCGCCTGCTGCACTGCTCCTTCGTCGCGGGCTGCGACGGGGCGCGCGGCGCGAGCCGGGCCGCGCTGCCCGGGGGCCGGGTTCGAGTCGCCCGCCACGACTACGGCATCGGCTGGCTCGCCCTGCTCGCCGAGGCGCCACCCTCCGCGGACTGCGTGCTGTTCGGGGTGCACCCGGACGGCTTCGCCGGGCAGATGCCCCGCAGCCCCGAGATCACCCGCTACTACCTCCAGTGCCCGCCCGGCGACGATCCGGACGCCTGGCCCCACGACCGCGTCTGGTCCCAGCTGCACCGGCGCCTCGCCGCCGCCGGAGCCGCACCCCTGACCGAGGGGCGGCTCATCGAGAAGCGCGTCCTCGACATGCACGACTACGTCGTCGAACCGATGACCGTCGGCCGGCTCCACCTCGCCGGGGACGCCGCCCACCTCGTCGCCCCCATCGCCGCCAAAGGCATGAACCTGGCCCTGCACGACGCCTTCCTCCTCGGCGACGCGCTCACCGCCCGCCTCACCGGCACCGACCCGGACGGCACGGCACTCACGGGCTACTCGTCCACCTGTCTGCGCCGGGTCTGGGACTACCAGGAATTCTCCCAATGGCTGTCGGAGGTGTACCACGGCGCCGCAGCGGGGGACCCGTTCCGTACGGGCACGAGCCTGGCCAGGCTGCGCCGCCTGTTCACCTCGCCGCGGGCCGCCGCCGCGTTCGCCGAGCAGTACCTGGGCACGGCGGAGCGGTACTGACCGCGTCGCAGAAGGCGCTCCTGGCCGCCGCGCGCGCACGGCACCGTGCCGATATGGTGACGAAGCGGTACACCGGAGAGTCATATGGGCCCTGCAAACGAGCCGGACATCGGCCTCGAAGAGCGACTGCGACTGACCGGCATGGGCAGCTTCGACTGGGATCTGGAGGGCGGTTCCCTCCACCTGGACGACAACTGCCGTGCCGTACTCGACCTGTCCCCGGACGAATTCCTGGGGACTGTGGCGTCCCTGCGACAGCGGGTACCGCCGGAGGAGATCGTGCGCGTCACCGCGATCGTCAACGAGACGGTCTCGGCCGGCCGCGACACCTACGGCGTGTACTTCCAGGTCAGCATGCGCGACGGCACCACACGCCTCACCCACGTCTCGGGACGCGTCCTGCGCGACCCGCGGGGGCGGGCCGTGCGGATCGTCGGCGTGCTGCGCGCGGCACCCCACGAACCGGCCGAGCTGGCCGGTCTCGACGGGGCCGACGCGAACCGCCGCCGGGTGGCCCTCATGGTCCAGGGCACCACCGAGGCGCTGTCCCGGGCCGTGACCGTCGACGACGTCGTGGCCGTCCTCTCGGGCGCCGGCGGCCTCGACCGGTTCGCCGCCGACGGGCTCGTCCTCGGCCTGGTCGAGGGCACGGACCTGAAACTGATCGCCCTCGTCGGCCAGTCGATGCAGGCCCTCGACGAACTCAAACTGCACCGGATCGACGACTCCTTGCCGCTCGCCGAAGTGGTCATGAGCCGCCGGCCCCGGTTCGTCGGTGACCTGTCCGACCTCGGCCACCGGTTCACCCGTCTGGCCCCCTACATCGACCGGCTCAAACTGGGGTCCGTGGCGTTCCTGCCGCTGGTCGCCCAGGACCGCGCCATCGGCGGGCTCGCCCTGTTCTACCGCGGCAGCCGGGACTTCTCCGACGCCGACCGCAACCTGTGCATCGGCCTGTCCGGCATCGTCGCCCAGTCCCTCCAGCGGGCCATCCTCTTCGACGAGGAGCGCGACCTCGCCCGCAGCCTCCAGTCCACGATGCTGCCCAAGAGCATCCCCCAGGTCCCCGACACCGAACTCGCGGTCCGCTACCACGCCGCGTGGGGCGGCCGTCAGGTCGGCGGCGACTTCTACGACGTCATCGTGCTGCCGCGCGGCCGGTTCGGCATCGTCGTGGGCGACGTCGAGGGACACGACACCCACGCGGCCGCGATCATGGGCCAGCTCCGGATCGCGCTGCGGGCGTTCGCGGGCGAGGGGCACCCACCCGCCACGGTGCTCTCGCGGGCCTCCCGGTTCCTGGCCGAACTGGACACGGAACGGTTCGCGACGTGCACGTACGCCCAGTTCGACCCGGCCACCGGCATCGTCCGCGCCGTGCGGGCCGGACATCTGCCCCCGCTCGTGCGGCACGCCGACGGCCGGGTCGGCATTCCCCGGCTGCGCGGCGGACTGCCCCTGGGCCTCGCCACCGAATTCGAGCAGGACGACTTCCACGAGACGCGCCTCGACCTCGTGCCGGGCGAGACCCTCGTGCTGTGCACCGACGGTCTCGTGGAGGAGCCGGGTGTCGACATCGACGCCGGTCTGCGCACCCTCGCCGACGCGCTGAGCACCGGGCCGTCCACGGCGGAACGGATCGCCGACCACCTCTCCAAGTCGCTGTGGGAGAAGTGGGGCAGCGGGGACGACGTGGCGCTGCTCGTCCTGCGCCGGGTGCCCGACTCGGGCACCCCCCAGGCGCCCCGCATGCACCGCTACGTCCACCAGGCCGACCCCGAAGGCCTGGCCGACGCGCGGGCCGCGCTGCGCGAACACCTCACCGCCTGGGGCCTCGGTGTCATGGCCGACGACGTGGAGA
Source organism: Streptomyces sp. NPDC057694 (assembly GCF_042799415.1). NCBI lineage: Bacteria > Bacillati > Actinomycetota > Actinomycetes > Kitasatosporales > Streptomycetaceae > Streptomyces > Streptomyces sp. NPDC057694. The sequence continues at coordinate 586,943 of NZ_JBHVIX010000002.1, read as the reverse complement.
CGGCAGCCGGCGAACTGCTGGTCAACGCCCTCATGCACACCGAGGGCGGCGCCGTCCTCACCCTCGAAGTGCTCACCGGACCGCCGCGCGCGGTCCGCCTGTGGGTCAAGGACCGCTCCAGCGCCCGCCCCCACCGGCGCACCCCGGGGGAGACGGCGACCTCCGGACGCGGCATGGTCATGGTCGAGGCGATGGCGTCGCGCTGGGGAGTCGAGCCGCGCGGCGAGGGCAAAGCGGTGTGGTGCGACTTCACCGTGCCCGACTCCTGAGCGCGCCTAGGGCCTGTCCGGCGGATCTTGTCACAGGCGCGGGGTCTGGCACGCCCATCTGCGGCGTTGTCGTCGGTTGCCAACGCTCCGCGTTGTCGCCCTCCTCCGCCTTGCAGCTGCACGCACCAGACCCCGCTCACCAGCACAGAACCGTGCGGGCCACCCGGACGCGACCTGATCCGCCGGACAGGCCCTAGCGGCGTCAGCGCAGCTTGTTCACCGCCGTCACCGTCGTCTTCTTGAAGGCGGCCACCGGCGCCTGCGCGAAGTCGCCCATCTGCCCCCACTGGACGACCGTCACGACCGAGCCGTCCCGGCCCACCGAGAAGAGATTGATGTCGGAGGCGCCCCACGAGGCCTCGGTGTGCACGCCGTACACGTACGCGCCCTCCTCCACGGACAGCTTCCCGTAGTACTTCTGCCGGGCGGTGACCTCGGGGTCCTGCGCCGTCACGTCCTTCGCGCAGCTGTCGAGGTGCCGGCGCAGCAGCGCCACGAACTCCTTGGCGGCCGCGGCGTCCCGCTCCACGACCGTCACCTGGAGCGCGCCCGTGTCCAGGTCGGTGCGGTAGACGCGGTGCACCGACGTCGACGGCAGGGCGTCGCCCACGCACAGCGGCAGCGGGTCGGGCTGCCCGGACGTGACCGGCCCCGCGGTCCAGGCGGACGCGGAGTTCGGCGGCAGCTCGGACGGCGACAGGAAGCGGGGCGTGCCCGCCGCCGACGCCGGTGCGGCCAGGGCGGCGACCGCCGCGACGGCCGCCGCCGCGCTCGTCGCGAACAGGGCCCGGTTCTTCGTTGCGTTCATGTGTGTCATCCCCGTGTCGATCGGTCGGTCGAGTCGTGCGGACCGCACGACTCACCCACTACGACCCGCGATCAGCCAGGTGCGTTGCACACAGGTTTGTCACAGGTTCGTCCCCGATGTCACCGGCGCAGCGTGCGTCCCGGACGGGCGTCCGTCGTGGCGCCGGAGCGCAGCACGAACTCACCGGCCACGAGGACGTCACGGACACCGGTCGCGTACTGCCAGGGGTCGGCGAACGTCGCCGTGTCGGTGACCTGCGCCGGGTCCAGCACGACGAGGTCGGCGATCTGTCCGGGCGCCAGCGTGCCCCGGTCCGGCAGCGGCAGCCGGGACGCCGGGAGCGAGGTCATCTTCCGTACGGCGTCGGCCAGTTCGAGGACCTTGCGCTCACGGACGTAGCGGGCCAGGACCCGGGCGAAGGTGCCGAAGTTGCGCGGGTGGGGATGGCCGTCGCCCGGCGCGTGCAGCACCCAGCCGTCACTGGCGACGGCCGCGTCGCCGTGTCGCAGCACCGTCTCCACGTCCTGCTCCGCCATGGCGTGGTTGACGATCATCACCTCGCCCTGGTGCGCGGCGAGGACGTCGAGGACCGCGGCGGCGGGCTCGGTGCCCTCGTCCCGGGCGATGTCCGCGATGCTGTCGCCGATCCGGTCGCTGTAGCGGCCCGGGCCCAGCATGGCCAGGACCACGCCCTCGGGCAGGAAGGTCCGGCCGACGGCGGGCCGCAGGTCGGTGAGGATCCGCTCCCGGGTCTCCGGATCGCCCAGGCGCTCGACGAGGGCGCTCGGGCCGCCGTCCATCGCCCAGTCGGGCAGCCGCGAGGTGAGCCGGGTCGAGGACGCCGTGTACGGGTAGACGTCGCAGGCCACGTCCAGACCCCGGTCGGCGGCCGAGTCGATCAGCGCCAGCGCGGTGTCGACCTTGCCGTGGTTGGCCGGGCCCATCGCCTTCAAATGCGAGATCTGAAGCCGTACCCGGGACGCCTCGGCGACGCCGATCGCCTCCTCGACGGCCTCGACGAGCCGGTCGCCCTCGTCCCGCATGTGGGTCGCGTAGAGCAGCCCGTGCCGCGCCGCCTCGGTGGCCAGCGCGACGATCTCGTCCGTGGTCGCGAACGAGCCGGGCGCGTAGATGAGGCCGGTCGACATGCCGAAGACGCCCTGCTCGGCGGCGCGCGCCAACAGGGCGCGCATGGCGTCGAGTTCGGCGGGTCCTGCGGGGGTGCGGGCGGCGCCCGTCACCGCGGTGCGCAGGGCGCCGTGGCCGACGAGCGGGGCGACGTTCAGGGCGGGCCGTGCGGCGTCCACGGCCGCGGCGAACGCGTCCAGGTCCGTCCACTGCGCACCGGCCAGCGTCCCGGGCCCGCCGTCGGCCGGCTCCTCGCCCGCCGCCGTCGGGAACGGCGACAGACCGCAGTTGCCGGTGACCACCGTCGTCACGCCCTGCCGCAGACACGCCTCCGCGTCCGGCATCGCCAGGACGGAGAAGTCCGCGTGCGAGTGCAGGTCGATGAAGCCCGGGGTGACGGTCAGCCCGGTCGCGTCGAGGACGGTGCCGGCCGTCGCCGCCGGGTCCGCCGCGCCGACATGCGCGATGCGGCCGTCGCGTACGCCGATGTCGGCGCGGCGCGGGGCGGCGCCGGTGCCGTCGATCACGGTGGCGCCGGTGATCAGTACGTCGTACGGGGCGGTGGGGTCGGTCATGTCGGATCACTTCCTGAAGAGCGCGGGACGGCGGGGCTGGTGGTGGACCGCGGTGTCACAGAATGAAGACGAGCAGAACGGCGTACAGCGCGCATGCCGGGACGAGCAGCGCCCAGCCGGTGCCGAGCAGATAGGGCAGCCGGTCGGCGCGGGCCATACCCATGGCGCCGACCATGTTGGCGTTGGGCAGCGGCCCGTAGGTGTCCGCCTTCGAGGCCCACAGCAGGATGACGACCCAGGCGGCCGGGGTGATCCCCAACTGGTCGCCGAGCGGGCCGAACACCTCGCCGATGAGGATGACCTGGGCCGCCGTCGCGCCCGGCACGCCCACCCAGCCGAGCGCCGCCACGGCGAGCGCGAACGGCACCGGCGACATGTCGCGCAGCCCGGGACCGAACTTGTCGAGGACCACGTCGTAGGGGTGCAGCAGATCGATGAAGCCGAACAGGGCGGCCAGCATCCAGAACAGCAGCAGCATCGGCAGCATGCGGCGGGCGCCGGTCAGGACCGCGGCGGCGGCGCGCTTCGGGGAGAGCCCGGCGGCGGCCGCGGTCACCACGATGAGCAGCGGCAGGGCGATCAGCGGGAACGTGGTGTCCGCCTTCGTCGCCGTGGCGTAGCAGACGGTGGCGGCGAGCGCCGCGACGAAGGTCCAAGTGGCGCGGCGGGTGCGGGCCGCCTCGCGCGGCGTGGGCTCGGCCTGCCGCTCCTCGGTGACCTCCTCCGGCCGGTAGCGGTCGCCCTGCGCGGCGCTGCGGCGCTGCACCCAGGGCACCACCACGGCGGCGAGCAGCAGCGACAGGATCGCGAGCGGTCCCGCGCCGACGGCGACGTAGGTGAGGTAGCCGGTGTCGGCGGTGTTCATGATGGCGATGTTGGAGCCTGCGAAGGGCGCGAGGGCGAGGCCCGCGCAGCCGCCGAGGAACATCGTCGCCGCCGTCGCCGAGCGGGTGAAACCGGCCCGCGCGGCCACCGGGACGAGCAGCGGCGCGGCGATCGCGAGCGCCCCGGCGAGGGTGCCGAGTCCGGCGACCAGGACCATGCAGGCCGCCATCATCCCGTACATGAGGACGGTCGTGCCGCGGCCGTCGGCGACCCGCATGATGGCGCGTACGAGTCGGTCGGCGACGCCCGTGCGCAGCAGTATCTCGCCGGCCGCCGAACCCAGCACGATGATCAGGCCGATGATCGTCACGGGGTCGGTCACGGAGGTGCCGAGGACGTCACCGGCTTGCCCGGGCGAGGGCAGTGCCACCAGGACGGCGCTGAGCAGGGCGACGGCGGTGACGAGGACGAGGTCAAGGCCCGTCAGGGCCAGCACCGCGTACAGCGCGATGGGGAGGAGTCCCCAGACGGTGGGGGCACCGGTGGTGAGACCGGCGGTCAGGCTCACGGCGAGCGCGAGGGCGGCGGCGCCCAGGGCGAGCGTGCGGCGCGGCGGGCGTTGGCGGGTGGGGGCGGCGGCTTGTGGCGCGGCCGTTCTGGGCATGGCGGGTCCTCGGCACGGGGTCGGGGGGTGAAGGTCGGTTGCCGGGTGCGGGTTTCGTCGTGGCTGAGCGCGCCCCGCGGCGAAGCCGCTGACGGACACTGCCCCGCGCCCCTGAACGCGAGCTGCGCTCGCTTCAGGGGCGCGACAGGGAGGTCAGTCGGTCGGCGTGCCCGGCGCCGCTCTCGGCCGCGATCTCGTCGAGGGTCTGGGCGTCGCGGACGGGGGCGAACCGGACTGCTCCGGCGGTGTCCGTGGCGTAGCCGTGCACGCCGGGCCTGGGGAGGCTGTTGTAGGCCCAGGGCGTCGAGAAGTAGTAGGCGCCGGTGTCGCGCAGCACGACGAAGTCGCCCTCCGCCAGCGGCGGCAGCGCGCGATCCTCCGCGACGATGTCACCCGCGAAGCAGCAGGGGCCCGCCACGTCCTGGGGCACGGGCGCGCCGTCCTTCGGGCGGCCCTGCGCGTCGAAGGCGCCGACCCGCAGCGGCCAGGCGCCCGGCATCAGCACGGTGCGGGTCGCCGTCTGCGCGCCCGCGTGCGTCACCGCGATCCGGCGGCCCCCGGCCTCCTTCGCGTACTCCACGCGCGCCGCGATGAAGCCGTTCTTGGCGAGCAGCGACCGCCCGAACTCCGTGACCAGGCCGTACCGGCCGTCGAACAGGCCCGGCGCCGCGGCGCGCAGGGCGCGCGTGTAGTCCTCGTAGGTGGGACGCACCGTGTCGTCCACGAAGTTCACGGGCAGGCCGCCGCCGATGTCGAGGCTGGTGATCTGCTGCCGGCCGACCGCCGCGTTGATCTCCTCGGCGAGCCGGTACGTCTCCGCGATGCCTTCGGCGATCAGCTCCAACGGACAGCCCTGCGAGCCGACATGGGCGTGCAGCCGGGTCAGCCAGGGGCGTTCGGTGAACGCCCGGACCACGCGCCCGCGCGCGCCCGCGTCGCGCAGCGCGACACCGAACTTGGAGGTGGCCGTCGCGGTGCTCATCGCGCCGATCGAGCCGGAGCCGACCTGCGGGTTGACGCGCAGTCCGATCACGGAGGAACTGCCGGGCGGGCGCAGCGCGTCGATCCGCTCCAGCTCGTCGAGATTGTCGGCGTTCAGCGCCACGCCCAGGGCGAGCGCCCCGGCGATCTCCTCGCGGGTCTTGGCGGGGGAGTCGAGGACGATCCGGTCGGGAGCGCACCCCGCGTCCAGGGCGAGGCGCAGCTCGCCGGGGCTCGCCACCTCGCACCCCATCCCCAGGGCGGCCAGCAGCCGCAGGACGGGGACCAGCGAGGACGCCTTGACCGCGAAGGTGTGCAGCACGTCGGGGACTTCGCCGAACGCGGCGTGCAGCGCGGCGACGGACGCCCGGATGCCGTCGGTGTCGAGGAAGCCGGCCACGGGCTGCTCGGTGCCGACCAGCTTCCGGTCGACGGCGTGCCGCAGCACCGCGGCGACGCGCTCGTTGGCCGTACGCGGGTCCAGGGGAGTGGCGGAATCCAGAGTCACGGCAGCGGCCTTCGTCACGGGAACGGGGGAGGTGCCCCGAGCCTGGCCGCCGCCGCGCGGACACGTCTTCGTACCCCGGTCCAAAACAGCGGCCGTCTTTTGTGGGCCACTCCTAACACCCGCACGAACCCGCTCAAATATCCGTACTGTCCGGGGTGTCGTCCGAGGTGGCGAGCCGTGTCGCGAGGGTGACGATCAGCCGGGTGTCCGGATCGTCGAGGTCGAGGCCGAAGCGTTCCCGCACCCGCTTGAGCCGGTACCGCAACGTGTTGGGGTGCAGCGTCAGAAGTCGCGCGGCCCGCGGTATGTCGCCCGCCGCGTCCAGGTATTCGGTCAGCGAGCGGACCAGGTCGCCGCCGGTGGCGAGGTCGGCGGCGACCATGTCGTGCACCGGACCGCCGTGCCGCTCCCACAACGGCCGGACCGCGTCGAGGACACGGAGCACCGCCACGCTCTGCCGCACGTCCGAGGGACCGGCATGCCGCAGCGGCGGCTCGCCGTCGGTCCGCGCGGCGCGCACCTCGCGCTCCCGCAGGACGCGCACGACCAGCCGCGCCTCCTCGGCCGATGCGGTGGCCGTCAGCGGTGAGGCCACGACCGGGCCCGCGCCGACCCGCACGGCCGGGGCGTCCGGCATCGCCGCGGCCAGGGAGGCCAGGTCCCGGGCGAGCGCGACCGCGTCCCTTTCCTGCCCGTCGGGGACCGGCAGCAGCACGGTGAGCCGATGGCTCTCGCGCAGATACCGCGTGCCCGGCCGATGAGCCCTGGCCTGGAGCGCGAGCGTCTGGAAGACGCGCTCGGGGAAGGGCGCCGCGGACTCCTCCTGCTCGGCGACGACCACCGCGCAGGGCGTCTGCGCGGTGAGCCCGAGCGACCACATGTGGGAGCGGCGGTCGCCCTCGCCGGACAGCAGCCCGCGGACGGCGTGCTGCTCACGGCGCCGCTCGGAGCCGACGCGCAGCCGGTGCTGGAGCAGATACGGCACGGCCACCTCGGCGGCGCGGCGCAGCGCCTCCGGAGCCTCGGGCGTGAAGCCGCCGCCGTCGGCCGCCGCCCAGATCGAGCCGAGCATCTCGCCGCCGTTGCGGATCGCGACGATGAGCCGCTCCGGGTCGCCGCCGTGCGCCGCCCGGTGGATGACGTCGCGGGAGCTCCACAGTGCGCGCAGCAGACCGGCCCGCCGCAGCTCGGCCACCCGCCAGTCGGGGACCTTGCCGCCCAGGATCGTCGACTGGCGGACCGGATCGGCGTCGGGGCCGGTCGCGGAGTGCGCCAGGACCCGGAACTGAGTGTCCTCCACGGTGATGGAGGCGCCGCAGTACCGGGCGACCTCGGCGGCCAGTACGGCGAGCCCGCCGCCCGCGATGTCCCCCGCGAGCCGGTCGCCGGTGCCGAGGGCCGCGAACGCGCAGGCGGAGCGGACCAGCTCGACGGCGTCCGCCCAGTCGGCCCACCCCGCCCGCACCAGCAGGGCGAGGCCGGTCTCCCGCGCGGCCGCGACGATCTCCGCCGGGGGCTGTCCGTCGCCGGTGTCCCTGAGGACGAGGGCGGTGGCGCCCCGCCCGGCCAGCTCGCGCACCCGCTCCGCCGCCGCGACCGGGTCCGGCGCGAGCCCCGCGGCGAGGACGATGTGCCCGTCGTGCGGCCGGGCGGCGTCCTCGTCGCCGATCAGCACGCCGCGGACCGGGGCGTCGGGCCCGGACGGGGCGAGGACGAGACGCAGCACGCCGTCCTCGTCGTGGGCGAGGACCTGGCGCAACGTGGCGTCCTGGGGCGGGGTGGTCACGAGGGCAGGATACGAAGACGCCCCGGGCCCTTCGCCCGCGAGGGCGGTGACTTTAGACCTTAAAACTTAGCAACATGAATATATGTCGCAGAGGCGGGCATCTCATGATGAGTGCGACATCAGGGGCGCACGGTCAGGGGACGAGCGACAGGGGAGGTCGCGAGGAGAGGAAGAGGCGCATACGTGGCCAGCGACATGGTCGTCCGAGGAGCGGGCCCGCGCGGACCCGGCGCTCCGCCGCGGGACGGCGTGCCGAAGCGGGTGTTCGCCGTGCTCGCCGCACTGGCGGCGCTGTACGTGATCGGACCCGTGCTCAGGGCCGCAGCGGGCCCCCAGCTGGTCCGGGAACTCGGCGTCAGCCGGGAGGCGTTGGCCGCGGGCGAGGTGCTCGGCGCCGTCGGCGGCGTCGTCGCGCTCTTCGTCACGGGCCGGGCCGGCGACCGGTTCGGCCGCCGCCGGGTGCTGGTCTGGTCGCTGGCCGCGTTCGGCACCGGCTGCCTGTTCGTCGCCTTCGTGGCACAGCCCTCCGCGTACATAGCCGGACGCGTCCTGGTGACCATGGCCGCCTCCGCGATCTTCGTGACCTGTCTGGCCTTCGTCCCGTCCCTGTCACTGCCCGGACGGCTGCGCCGGATCATGGGGACCTGGCTCGCGATCATGTCGCTGGTGTTCCTGGGCATCAACAACGTGGCCTCGGTGGTCGTCTCGGCGATGGGCTGGCGGACCGTGTCCCTCGCCTTCGCCGTGCTCGCCGTCGTGGGCACCGTCGCGGTGCTGCGGATCGTGCCCGAAACGGTCGTCTCGGGCGCCTCGACCCGCCTCGACGTGCTCTTCTCCGGCTGCCTCGCCGCGGCAGTGCTCCTCATCACGGGCCTCTACCTCGCGCCCGTGCGCGGCTGGCCGGACCCCTGGGTGCTGGCGATGCTCGCCGCCGCGCCCGGCGCGGTCGCCGCGGGCCTGCTGTGCTCCCGCAGCCGCCGGCGCCTGACCGGCGCCCCGCTGCGCCAGCCCGGCACGGCACTCGTCGCCGGAGTCGTCGTCGGCTTCACCCAGATCGTCATCGCCCTCGCCCTCCCCGCGCTGGTGATCGCGGGCGGCGGCACGCCCACCCAGGCCGTCCTCGCCGTCTCCGCGTTCGGCCTCGGCGGCGCCGCCGCCTGCCTGCTGGCCCGGCACACCGCCTTCACCCCGTTGACGGGCTGCTCGCTCGGGCTGCCCCTCGCCGCGGTGGGCCTGGCCCTGCTGCACACCGTGCCGGCGGGCGCGGGCCCGGCGACGGCCCTGTGCTGCGCGCTGTCCGCCCTGGTCGGCTTCGGCATCATGACCGCCCAGACCCCGCAGATGGCGGGCTTCCTCGCCGCGCTGCCGCACTCCCGCCTCGGCGCCTTCTCCGCCCTCCACCCGACCGCGATCGTCCTGGGCACGGCCGCCGCGCAGGCCATGCCCGCCACCTCCGTCCTGCGCACCGGGCCGACCACCGCCGACATGGGCGAACTGCTGTGGGTCGCCGTCGCCGTCGTGGCCGCCGCGGCACTCGTCGTCGGACGGCCCGCCGTCGCCCTTGCCGTCGCGGCCACGGCGGGCCTGGAGTACCTGGTCATCCGCGGCTTCGCCGGAGAGCAGGTGGCGCAGCGGCCCGGCACCGTCGTGACCGTCCTCGCCATCGGTGTCCTCGCGGGCGCACTGACGTTCCTGCGGCGCCAGCAGACAGAACGGCTCGCCCGCACCCAGCAGGCCGCGGGCGCGCTCCAGCACGCCGTGCTGCACCCGATCCCGTCGCGGCTCGGCGGCCTGCGCCTGGCCGGCCTGTACCGGCCCGCCACCGTCGGCACCGGGATCGGCGGCGACTTCCTCGAAGCCGTCGACACGCCCTTCGGCACCCGCATCCTCGTCGGCGACGTCCGCGGCAAGGGCATGCAGGCCGTCCAGACCGTGACCGACGTCCTCGGTGCCTTCCGATGCCAGGCGCACGAGGTCGCGGACCTCGGGGAACTCGCCGCCCGCCTCGACCGGCAACTGGTGCGCGCCGCGGGCGCCCGCGGCGACGACGAACTGTTCGCCACCGCCGTCCTGATCCAGCACGGCGTCACGGGCGACGCGGTGGAGGTGGTCAACTGCGGCCACCTCGCCCCCCTGGCCGTCTCCCGCAGGAGCGTGCGGGAGATCGCCGTGCCGGCCCTGCTGCCGCTCGGCTTCGGCGCCCTCGGCGAGGACCGCGCGGAGCCCGCCACGGTCGGTCTCGCCCCCGACGAGACGCTCCTGCTGCACACCGACGGGCTCAGCGAGGCCCGCAACTCCTCCGGCGACTTCTACCCCCTCGCCGAACGTCTGGAGGCGGCAGGGTGCACCGAACCCGGCACGCTGGTGACCCACCTCGACAAGGACGTCCACGACTGGACCCATCACCTCACCGACGACATCGCCGTCGTCGCCCTCACCCGCGAGCCGGCTCTCGCGCCGCGCTCGCGACAGGCGGACCTGTCCCTGGCCTGACGACCCGTCATTGTCAGTGGCACCAGGCAGGATGAACTCCATGACGACGACTTCTGCCGTTCCCTCCGGCCTGCCCGCGCTGCCCGATTCCGCCGCCTACACCCAGGCCGTGCGGGACGCGCGCGGGGCCGCCGCCGCGTACTACGAGGGCGGCACCTCCGCCCTGGACGACGACGCCTACGACCGGCTCGTGCGGGCGATCACGGTGTACGAGACCGAGCACCCCGACGAGGTGCTGCCCGACTCGCCCTCGGGCAAGGTCGCGGGCGGCGCGGTCGAGGGCGACGTCCCGCACACGGTGCCCATGCTGAGCCTCGACAATGTGTTCTCCGGCGAGGAGTTCACCACCTGGGCCGCCTCCGTGGAGCGCCGGATCGGGCACGAGGTGACGAGCTGGCACGTGTCGCCGAAGCTGGACGGCCTCGCCATCGCCGCCCGCTACGAGGAGGGCCGCCTCGCCCGGCTCGTCACCCGCGGCGACGGCACGGCCGGCGAGGACGTCTCGCACGCCATCGGCACCGTCGAGGGCCTGCCCGACCGGCTCACCGAGCCCGTCACCCTGGAGGTGCGGGGCGAGATCCTCATGACCGCGGCCCAGTTCGAGTACGCCAACGAAGTGCGCACCGAGCACGGCGGCGACCCGTTCGCGAACCCGCGCAACGCCGCGGCGGGCACCCTGCGCGCCAAGGAGCGGGCCTACACGGTGCCGATGACCTTCTTCGGCTACGGACTGCTGCCGCTGCCCGGCACCGACCCCGCGCTCGCCGCCGAGCTGGGCGAGGCCGCGCACGGCGCCCTCATGGACCGGGGCGCGGCCTGGGGCGTCAACACCCCGGCGAGCACCGAGGTGCCCGGCGTCGTCGTCACCACCGTCGAGCAGGTCGTGGAGCAGGTCGAGCGGATCGCGGGGCTCCGCGCCGACCTGCCGTTCGGCATCGACGGCATCGTCGTCAAGGCCGACCTCGCCGCCGACCAGCAGGCGGCGGGCTCCGGCACCCGGGCGCCGCGCTGGGCGGTCGCGTTCAAGCTCCCGGCCGTCGAGAAGATCACCCGGCTGCTCGACGTCGAGTGGAACGTGGGGCGCACCGGCATCATCGCGCCGCGCGCCGTCCTGGAACCGGTCGAGATCGACGGCTCCACCGTCACCTACGCCACCCTGCACAACCCGGCCGACATCACCCGCCGCGGCCTGCTCCTCGGCGACCAGGTGATGGTCTACAAGGCGGGCGACATCATCCCCCGCATCGAAGCCCCCGTCGCGCACCTGCGCACCGGCGACGAGCGGGAGATCGTCTTCCCCGCCGAGTGCCCGCAGTGCGGCTCCGGCATCGACACGAGCGAGCAGCGCTGGCGGTGCGAGCGCGGCCGCAACTGCCACCTCGTCGCCTCGATCGCGTACGCGGCCGGGCGCGACCAGCTCGACATCGAGGGCCTCGGCCACACCCGGGTCGTCCAGCTCGTCGAGGCGGGTCTGATCACCGGCCTGCCCGATCTGTTCGACCGGCTGACCCGCGAGCAACTGCTCGGTCTGGAGCGGATGGGGGAGACCAGCACCGACAACCTGATGGCGGCCCTGGAGGCGGCCCGCAAGCAGCCGCTGTCGCGCGTGCTGTGCGCCCTCGGCGTGCGCGGCACGGGCCGGTCCATGTCCCGCCGGATCGCCCGGTACTTCGCGACGATGGACGGGATCCGGGCGGCCGACGCGGAGGCGATGCAGCGGGTCGACGGCATCGGCGCCGAGAAGGCCCGCGTCATCGTCGCCGAACTCGCGGAGCTGGCCGACCAGATCGACCGGCTCGCGGCGGCCGGACTGAGCATGACCGAGCCCGGCGCCACCCCGCCCCCCGCCGACGACGATCCGGAGGCGCCGGATGCCGACGCGGGGCCGCTGGCAGGGCTGAAGGTCGTCGTCACCGGGGCGATGACCGGCCCCCTGGAGCAGCTCTCCCGCAATCAGATGAACGAGCTGATCGAGAGAGCCGGCGGAAAGTCGTCCGGCAGCGTCTCGAAGAACACGAGCCTCCTCGTCGCGGGGGAGGGCGCGGGCGCCAAGCGGACCAAGGCGGAGAGCCTCGGTGTCCGCCTGGCCACCCCGGACGAGTTCGCGGCGATGGTCGCCGACTTCCTCGGCTGACCGGAGCACGCTGCCGAAGCCGGTGATCCGTGGCGGCCTGCCCTACGTGTCCTCCATGTCCTAGGGCAGGATCGAGTCCACGTAGCCGCCGTCCACGCGCAGCGCCCCGCCGGTGGTGGCGCTCGCCTGGGCGGAGGCGAGATAGACGACCATGTTCGCGATCTCCTCGGGCTCGATGAGGCGTTGGAGCAGCGACTGCGGACGGTACTCGCGCATGAACGTCCGCTGGGCCTCGTCCCAGGGCAGGTCACGGTCGACGAGTCCGTAGACGAAGTCCTCGACGCCGCCGGTGTGGGTCGGTCCCGCGATGACCGAGTTGACGGTCACCCCGGTACCGGCCGCCTGTTTCGCGAAGCCCCGGGAGACCGCGAGCAGCGCCGTCTTGGACATGCCGTAGTGGATCATCTCGGCGGGGATCACCACCGCCGAGTCACTGGCGATGTTCTGCACCCGGCCCCAGCCGCGTTCGGTCATACCCGGCAGGTACTGGCGGATCATCCGGACCGCCGCCAGGACGTTCACCTCGAAGTAGCGGCGCCACTCCTCGTCACTGATCTCCAGCGGGTCGGCCGAGTCGAAGATGCCGAGGTTGTTGACGAGGATGTCGACCTGCGGCAGCGCCTCGGCGGCGTGCCGGGCACCCTCGTCGGCGGCGACGTCGGCCACCACCGGCACCAGCTCGGCGCCGGGGGCGTCGGCGCCGATCCGGTCGATGGCCTCGTCGACCCGTTTCTGCGTACGGCCGTTGATGCCGACCCGGGCCCCGGCCCGGGCGAGACCGGTGGCGATCGCGGCTCCGATGCCCTGGGTGGAGCCGGTGACCAGTGCGGTCCGTCCGGTCAGATCGATCTGCATGCGGGCGACTCCTCGTGATGGTGACGGGTGTGCGGATGAGCCCTACCCGGTGCGCGGGTCGCACACCGGCCAGATGTGGACCGTCGGAGTGGCGGGCCCGCGGGACGGCCCCGCAGAGCGCTGCGGGCGTTCATGGAATTCCGCTGCGGGAGCGCTCCCACCGTGGCAGGGTGCGGCGCATGAAGACCACTCCGTTCGTCCGTCCCTACCGGCCCTCCGACCGCGAAGCGCTGGCCCGTATCTGCGTCATGACGGCCCATCAGGGCCAGGACTCGTCCTCGCTCTATCCGGACCACGAACTGATGCCCTCGATCTTCGCCTACCCCTACGTGCACCTGGAGCCCGACTTCGCGTTCGTCCTGGACGACGGCGAGGGGAGCGCCGTCGGATACGTCCTGGGCGTCCCGGACACCGCCGACTTCGCCGCGCGCTTCCGCACGCAGTGGCTGCCCCGGGTGACCGGCGCCTACCCGCCGGTCGAGGGCGCGGCCCGCACGCCGAGCCAGGAGATGATCGGGCTGCTGCACACCCCCGAGCGCATGGTCAGGGACGAACTCGCCGAGTTTCCCGCGCACTTGCACATCGACCTGCTGCCGCCCTGGCAGGGCAAGGGGTACGGCCGCACCCTGATGCACACCCTTCTGAGCGCGCTGCACGAGAAGGGAGTGCCGGCGGTCCACCTGTGCATGGTGCGGGCGAACACACCGGCCCGGGCGTTCTACGACCGGCTGGGCTTCAGGCTGCTGGAGGTGTCCGACCCCGGGCCCGTCTGGTACCTGGGCCGCTCCACGGCCGTGGCCTGATGAGAGCGCGCCGTCCCGGGCGGGTGTCCGGGCAGGACCGTCAGCCCTCGTCCTTGCCGTAGCGGCGCTCGAACGCCGCGACGCGTCCCTCGGTGTCCACGGTGCGCGCCTTCCCCGTGTAGAAGGGGTGGCTCTCCGCGGAGATCTCGACGTCGACCACGGGATAGGTCTCCCCGTCGTCCCACTCGATCGTCGCGTCGGTCCGCGCCGTGGACCGGGTCAAGAACGCGTAGCCCGCGGCCTTGTCCCGGAAGACCACGGGCCGGTAGTCGGGGTTGTCCTGAGCCATGCCTGCTCCTTCGCCTCGGCCTGTGCCCATCGTCGTCCACCCGCCGGACCCGCGCCATGCGAGCCCCGCAGAAGGGTCCGGCGGCACCGTAAGGGCACTCCCTCTGTTTGTCCCGGCCGGATCCGGCTATTCGCACACCATGGCGAACACACAGGACAACGGAGAGACAGCCGCACGGACTACGAGGGCGGGACAGCCCGCCGCGGCGAAGGCAGCGAAGAAGACCGCGCAGAAGACCGCGGCCAAGGCGGAGGCGGCCGGTGCGGACGCGGGCCGCGCGGCCCGCACGGCGGGCACCGAAGGGGCCCGCGCGGCGACCACCGCGACGGCCGCGCTCGACAGCGCCCGCTCCACCGTGACATCGGCGGCGGAACAGGCGGCCTCCACCGTCACCTCGGCAGCGGGGCAGGCGGCTTCCACCGTCACGTCGGCGGCGGGGCAGGCGGTCTCGGCCGCGACGACGGCCTGGGCCGTGATCAAGCACCGCAAGATCGTCGCCGCGGGTGTGACGGCCGGTGCCACAGCCCTCGTGGCGGGCTCCTACGTGGCCGGACGCCGTGCGGAGCGCGGCAGCCAGGGGCCGCTCACGCGCCTGACCGGCGGACGCGTCTGACGGGCCGCGGGCCGCTCAACGACCCTCCGGACGGACGGAGTTGAGCGGCACCGCCGCCACACTGCGCCCCCGCCGGTCGAGCAGCCGGCCCGCGTGCTTGAGGGTCCGCAGCACCACCGCGCGCTCGGTGATGCGCAGCCCCAGCTGCGCCAGCCGCCGGTTGAGCAGCGCCTCCGTGGTGTGCACCTCGGCCAGCGACCGGACCCAGATGTCCAGAATCAGATTGTGGGTGCTCGCGGTGATGCTGCACATGCGCAGCCCCGGCAGCGTCCGCAGCGCCCGGACCGCCGCCTCCAGATTCTCCGCGGGGACGGCCCCGAAGTAGACCACCGAGACCGGGAACTCGGTCAGCGGCCGGGCCAGGGTGCAGCGCAGCGACAGCCGCCCGCCCGCGGTCAGCGTCCGCAGCCGGCGCCGCACCGTCGCCGTACTGGCGCCCGTGGCCCGCGCCAGCGCGGAGAGGGGCATCCGGCCGTCCGTGCCCAGCGCGTGCGCGATCCGCCGGTCCACCGCACGGATCGGCTCGTCCGGCACATTGCCCGAGGCGTCCGGGTACTCCGGCCGCAACAGCGCGCGCTGCGCCGGGGTCAGGCTGCGCATCCGCCACTGGGCGCCCTCGACCGGCACCGCCGTGATGACGTGCAGCCGCGTGCCGCGCACCCCGGGCAGCCGGGCGACGCGCTCACCCGCGTACCGCGCCAGGTCGTCGAAGGAGGACGCCCCGACGATGCCGAGCAGATCACGGCCGCCCGAGGTCTGCTTGAGGCTGAGCATGCGCGAGTCCGCGGCCAGCGAGGTCAGCACGTCCTCGGACAACTGCCCGCCGGTCTCGATCTCGACCTGCGCGTAGACCGACCCCTCGTCCCGGTCCAGGGACAGATAGCCGTCGACCCAGGCGGCACCGGTGCGGGCGAGCCGCTCCCAGCGACGGGCGGCGGTGACCGGATCGATGCCGAGCGCCTCGCCGACGAGCGTCCAGGGCGCGCGGGTGTTGATCTGCAGGGCGTGCACCAGCGCCAGATCGAGCTCGTCGAGACGTGCCCGGTCCGGATCCTGAGGTTCTGATTGCTGCATGCTCTCGATGACGTAGATCCTGCACACGGGGCGGTGGGATTTCGGAATCCTGCGATTTTACGTGCGGGACATCGCGGATCCCGACGCTGGTCCGCCATGAGCCACCAACAGTCCACCGCCCTGACCGTCACCGGTGCCCGTCTCGTCGACGGCACCGGCGCCGCCCCCGTCGAGGACGCCGTGCTCGTCGTCGACGACGCCGGCCTGATCAGCTACGCGGGGCCCGCGGCCACCGCCCCGCCGTCCGCACCCGGCGCGCGCACCCTCGACGCGCGGGGACACACGCTGCTGCCCGGCTTCATCGACGCCCACGTCCACCTCGGTGTGGAGTCCGCGCGCCAGATGGTGCGCCGCTTCGAACAGGACCCGACGGTCGAGGTGTTCCGCACGGCCGAGCGGCTGCGCGCCACCCTCGACGCGGGCGTCACCACCGTGCGCGACCTCGGCGGACTGCCCGCCGGCTACCGCACGGCCGTCGACCGTGGGCTCACCACCGGGCCCCGCATCCACACCGCGGTCCGCATCCTCAGCCACACCGGAGGCCACGCCGACTTCCAGACCGAGTGCGGCTTCGACCCCAGCTCCGGCATGGGCGAGATCGCCGACACCCCGGACGAAGTACGCCTCGCCGTACGGCGGCTGCTGCGCTCCGGCGCCGACGTGATCAAGGTCTGTGCGACGGGTGGCATGAGCAGCCCCTACGACCACCCCGACGACGAGGGCCTCACCGAGGACGAGATCCGCACGGTCGTCGACGAAGTGGCCCGGCACGGCGGCCGCCCGGTCGCCGCGCACGCGCAGGGCGCCGCCGGCATCCTCAACGCCGTCCGCGGCGGCGTCACCAGCGTCGAGCACGGCTACGGCATGACCGCGCAGGCCCGTGAACTGGCGGGGGAGCGCGGGACGTTCGTCGTCCCGACCCTGTCGACGGTCTTCGACGGCATCGACAAGTCGACGATGGAGCCGTACCACTACGAGAAGAAGATCCGCTGGTCCGCGATCACCCGGGAGAACATCTCCGCCGCGATCGCCGAGGGCGTGACCATCGCCATGGGCACCGACGCCGCGATGGTGCCGCACGGCCGCAACCTGCGCGAACTCGGCCACCTCGTCGCCCTCGGCATGACACCGATGCAGGCGATCACGGCCGGCACCCGCACCGCCGCCCGACTCCTCGGTCTGGACGCGGAGATCGGCACCCTGGAGGCGGGCCGGCGCGCCGACCTCGTGCTGTGCGCCGGTGATCCGCTCACCGACATCGCACTGCTCGCCGACCCGGCCAACATCGTGCTCGTCGCCCAGGGCGGCGAGATCCGCAAGAACGGACTGCCCGCATGACCACGCAGGCACCGCCCACCGCGGAGCGCGGCTTCATCGACCGGGCGATGTCGGGGATCGAGCGGCGTGGCTGGCCGTGCTCGGAATCTTCTACGGGTTCGACCTGCCCCTCGGGCCGGGGGCGTCCCTGCGCACACCATGAGAACGGGGGCGCGTCCTCGTCCCAGGACGCGCCCCCAGCTCATCGGACCCCGCATCGCGGATGACGGGATCGCGCTCCGAGTGCCCCCGTCGGCCCGGCTCAAACAGGCGTGGTGCCGCGTTGGCTCAGGCCGCCTGCGGTTCGTCGGAGCCGCGCGCCGCCGCCTGCTCCAGGACCAGATCGGCGGCGGCCAGGGCCTCGCGGATGGTGCGGGTCCCGGTGCAGACGCACAGCGTGTAGGTCACGTCGTCGAGCTGCCAGCCCAACTCCTGTGAGGGGCGCTCGCAATGCCGCATCTGCAAGTCGGCGTAGCGGCTCAGCAGCGTACGGACGAACGTGGCGTCGGGCATCAGCATGGAGCAACCTGCTCTCGCTCGGGGGAGGTACCTCCCCATGCCCCGGCTGTCACGATCCATACACGCGGCGTGCTCGACGTGACCTGTTTCACTCGTGAACGTGCCCTGGTGGACGACTAGTTGACGGCCCGGTGCGCCGCTTCCGCTTCCGCTTCCGTGTCGGCCGAGCCGGTGCGCAGCGATCCGCCCGCCGTCTCCAGATGCGCGCGGACGAACCACTGGAACTGCTCCAGATCGCGCAGCTGGCCGATCAGCAGGTCCTCCGTGGCGGCGTCGACGGCACCGGCCGCCGCGATCGCCTTGCGCAGGTCCTCGACGATCCCGGTGTAGACGATGTCGAGCGCCCCGAGATGGGCGATGGCGTCGGCCCGGCCCACGCTGTAGTCCTGCCAGGTCCGGGCGGCCACGAGCGCGCCGGGCGTGCCCTGGCTGACCCCGCCGAGGGCGGCGGCCCGCTCCGCGACGTCGTCGGCCATCGCGCGGACCTTGTCGACCTGCGGGTCGATCATCTCGTGCACGGCGATGAAGTGCGGACCGACGACGTTCCAGTGCACGTGCTTCAGCGTCAGATGCAGATCGTTGAGCGCGTGCAGGCGCATCTGGAGAATCTCGATCAGCTCTCCGGCCTGGTCCACCGTGAGGCCGGGGACGGTGTACTTCGGAGTGCTCTGCAGAGTCATGGGGGTGTGTCTCCCTTCGTACCGGACGGGCTGTCCTGCCCCACTACCCGTCTGACGGGATCCACACCTGTTTGTCACCCGCGAGAAGGATCACCACTGCTTACGGGCGTGTCGGCGAGGCCGATGTCCGTATCTGTGGGACACCCGGCCCTCCAGCCATGGCGGGCACCGCACCCACCGGCGGATGCTGAAGGGGTCGTCACGGAACGGGACGGCGATCCGACGGCGAAAGGCCCTGGTGAGCACGGTGAACAGCACACAGAACACGGTCGCGGGCGTCCCGGTGCCCGACACGAAACTGGCCCGGGAGGCGGAGGAGCTGGTCCGGGACACGACCAGCGAGCTGATCTACCACCACTCGCGGCGCGTGTTCTTCTTCGGCGCGCTCCAGGGCCACCGCCGCGACCTGTCCTACGATCCCGAACTGCTCTACGTAGGAGCGCTCTTCCACGACCTCGGTCTGTCCCCGCAGTTCCACGACAGCGGCCGCCGCTTCGAGGTGGACAGCGCGGACGAGGCCCGCCGCTTCCTCGAAGCCCGGCACGTCCCGTCGGACAGCGTGCGCCGGGTGTGGACGGCGATCGCACTGCACACCACGCCCGGGGTGCCCGCGTTCATGGAACCCGAGGTCGCGCTGGTGACCGCCGGTGTCGAGTACGACGTCCTGGGCATCGGCTACGACGACCTCTCGGCCGCCGACCGGGCCGAGATCGTGTCCCTGCACCCGCGCCCGGACTTCAAGCGCCGCATCCTGGCCGCCTTCACCGACGGCGTCGCGCCGAAGCCGGAGACCACGTTCGGGAATGTGAAGGCGGACGTCCTCGCCCACTACGTGCCCGGATTCGAGCGCGGCGACTTCGTGCGGACGATCCTCGACTCCCAGTGGGAGCAGTGAGCGACGCCCGCCACAGCGTGGCCGTCGTCGCGTTCGACCGGGTGCAGCTCCTCGACGTGACCGGGCCCGCCGAGGTGTTCACCACCGCCAACACCTACGGCGCCGCCTACGACGTACGCATCGTGTCGCCCGACGGCGCCGACGTCACCACCTCGTCGGGCGTACGGATCGGGGTCGACGGCGGCGAGGACGCCGTGCCGGCCCGGATCGGCACCGTGCTGGTGCCCGGCCGCAGCGACTGGCGGCGGGCGGTGGACGACGTGACGCTGATCGGCCTCACCTCCCGGCTGGCGGGCCGGGCGCGACGCGTGGCGTCGGTGTGCGCGGGCGCCTTCCTGCTGGCGGAGGCCGGGGTGCTCGACGGGCGGCGTGCGGCCACCCACTGGCGGCTCGCCGCCGAACTGGCCGCCGCCTACCCGGCGGTGACGGTCGCCGACGACCCGGTGTTCGTCCGCGACGGACCGGTGATCACCTCGGCCGGAGTGACGGCCGGCATCGATCTGGCGCTCGCGCTCGTCGAGGAGGACCACGGCGCCGAACTGGCCCGGAACGTCGCACGCGAACTCGTGGTCTTCATGGCCAGACCGGGCGGCCAGTCGCAGTTCAGCGCCCGCCTCGGCCCGGTCGCGGCCCGCCACCCCGCCGTGCGTACGGCCATGGACGCGGTCGGCGCCGACCCGCGCTCCGCACCCGGCCTCGACGCGCTGGCCCGCACCGCGGGGGTCAGCCCGCGGCACCTGACACGGCTGTTCCGCGCGGAGACGGGGATGACGCCGGGCCAGTACGTCGAGTCGGTGCGCCTGGAGGCGGCGCGCGCCCTGCTGGAGGGCGGCGGCGACGCGGTGGAGGCCGTCGCGCACAGCGCCGGGTTCGGCTCGTCGGAGTCCATGCGCCGCGCGTTCCAGCAGGCGCTGGGCGTGGCGCCCACGGAGTACCGGGCCCGGTTCCGCACCACCGGCGCGGCGGGTTGACGCAGTGGCGTCTGCCGCAGCGACGGGCTTCGATCGTGTGAAGCACTGCCCCTGCTCCCCGGTGCGCACCAGATCGGTGTCTACCCTGGGGGATCCGTCGACGAGGAGGTGCTCTGATGCCCGAGGATGAGCCGCAGCGCTCGGGACTGCTGGGCGTGGAGATGCGGCAGGTGCCGCTGGACGACGGCAGCGTGGTCACGATCGTGTGTGACGCGGGACTGTCCGCCCAGGAGGCGCGGGCCCGCGCCCAGAGCATCGCGCAGGACAACCGGGGCCGCTAGGGCGTGTGTCGCCCTGGGGCGTGCCGGGAAGGGCCGGCCCTTCCCGGCGCTTCCCGGCGTCTGCGGGGCCGCGGCATGCGTGGCGTAGAAACGCCGTACATCCGCGTCGCCCGGCGCGTGTCCGGCGGCGCGGAGGGAAGACGGAGTGCCTTGCGAGGCGGGCACTTCGGCCCGCCTCCCGGACACTGCCGCGACGGGCGGCACCCCACGGGAGTGAGTCATGCCGCAACCGGCCGCGTTCCACGATCTCGGAGCCCTGCGATTCGACGACGGGGCCGTGCTTGAGCCCGGCGCCGTGGACCGGGTGCGCGCGGCCGTACGGGACAGCGGCGTCCGCGACCTCTACGTCGTGGTGCACGGTGCCCACAACGACGAAGCGGTCGGGGCCGCCGTCGACGGCGCCTACCGCCATCTGCTGGCCGAGGCATGGAGCGACGCGCCCGGACAGGCCGGAATGCTCGCCGTGCACTGGCCGTCGCTCTGCTTCCGCGACGAGGACCTGCCCGGCGTCGGGAAGCCGTCGGACACCACCGGGATCGACCGCGAGACGTTCGACGACCTCCTGCGTCAACTGCCCGGTCACGAGGAGGAGTTGACGGAGATCGTCACCCTGCTGCGGGAGCGGCCCGACCACGAGACCGCCTTCGACGACTTCGGTTCGGGGCTGCGCCGCCTGGCGGAACTCCCGCTCCAGGACCCGGTGGCCTCGTTCGCCGCCGACACCGAGGGCGAGATCCTGCCGCAGACCGACCCCCTCATGCTGTTCGAGGACACCCGGACCATGTGCGTCGAGTTCGCGGGCGCCCTCGACGACCTGCGCCGGGCCCAGGACACGCGGCCCGGCCGCCCGGCCCGGCACGAGGACGGCCGCAAGGGGCCCGGCGCGTCCGACGAGGGAACCCTCGCCGAGGTCCGGGTCGCGGGCCCGCGCCCCGCCCGGCCGCTGAGCGAGCGGGTGGGCCGCGCCGGTACGGTCGCGTCCGGCGGCCCGCTGGGCGAGCGGGCCCGCGCCGCCGACCAGGCCGAACTGTGGAACGGCGCCCACGAACTCTTCCGCCAGGTCGTACGCCATGTACTGCGCCGCCGCGCCGGATTCATCGGGGAACTCGGCCTCGGCCCCTGCCTGCCCGGCCTCGCGGAGGACTCGGAGGTGCGGCTGCACCTCGTCGGGCACGGCCTCGGCGCACGGCTGGCCGGTTTCGCGCTGCGCGGCCTGGAGGGCGGCGGCGCGGAGCCGGTGCTGCTGTCCTCGCTCACGCTGCTGCAGGGCGAGCTGTCCCACTTCGCGTTCGCCGACAGCCTGCCGCAGCAGGTCTCGGGCCACGGCGCGCTGTGGAGCCTGCAACGCCTCGTGCAGGGGCCGCTGCTCTGCACGTTCTCCCATCTCGACTTCCACCTCGGCGTGCTCTATCCGCTGTCGGCCCAGATGATCGGCGACTCCGCCGAGATGGTGTCGATCGCCCGCAAATGGGGCGCACTCGGCTTCGACGGGATCCAGGGCGTCGAGGGGCCCGCCCCGATGTGCCTGGAGGACACCGCGAAGAGCGACCTGCGGCGCGCCGCCTACCTGAACATCGACGCCTCCGAAGTGATCCGCAGCGCCGACCTCCCCCTGAGCGGTCACCACGACGTCATCCGTCCCGAGATCGGGCGGCTGCTGCGCCGGGCGGCCGAGGTGCCCGGCGGCGCCGACTGAGCGACGCTGGACAGGTGACGGCGAGACCGCGTGCACGACGGACGGGCCGGAGGTGACGATGCGACCTCCGCAGGCACTGGAGCGGATCGCGTTCCTCCTGGAGCGCGACCGCGCCCCCACCTACCGTGTACGGGCCTTTCGCACCGCGGCCCGTGTCATCGCCGAGCAGGGCCCGGACGAGACGGCGCGGCGTGCCGCCGCGGGCACCCTGGAAGCGCTGAAGGGCATCGGCCCGACCACGGCCGAAGTGATCCGTGAGGCGCTGGCCGGCGACGTACCGGAGTACCTGGCCCGCCTCGAGGAAGCCGCCCGCACCCCGCTTGTGCCGGACGGAGCCGGCGCCCGGCTCCGGTCACTGCTGCGCGGGGACTGCCATCTGCACTCCGACTGGTCCGACGGAGGCAGCCCCATCGAGGAGATGGGCCGCGCGGCGCGCGACCTCGGCCACGAGTGGGCCGTGCTCACCGATCACTCGCCACGGCTGACGGTGGCCCACGGACTCTCCCCGCAGCGGCTGCGCGAGCAACTCGCGGTGGTCGCCGAACTCAACACCCGCTGGGCGCCGTTCCGGCTGCTGACCGGAATCGAGTGCGACATCCTCGACGACGGCTCCCTCGACCAGGAGCCCGACCTCCTCGACCGGCTCGACGTGGTCGTGGTGTCCGTCCACTCGAAACTCCGGATGGACGCAGCCGCCATGACCCGCCGCCTGGTCGCCGCCGTGCGCGACCCGCACGCCGACATCCTCGGGCACTGCACCGGCCGCCTCGTCACCGGTCGCGGCAGGCCCGAATCGAGCTTCGACGCCGACGCCGTGTTCGCGGCCTGCGCGGAGGCCGGCACCGCCGTCGAGATCAACAGCCGCCCCGAGCGGCTCGATCCACCCCGTCGGCTGCTGCGCCGCGCCGTCGAGGCCGGCACGCTGTTCGCGGTGGACACCGACGCGCACGCGCCGGGGCAGCTCGACTGGCAGGTGCTCGGCTGCGCCCGGGCCGAGGAGTGCGGCGTGAGCGCCGACCGCGTGGTGACGACCTGGCCCGCCGACCGGCTCCTGGAGTGGACGCGTGACGCCGTACCCGGGTGACCCGAGTGAGCGGGTCAACCCGGGGAAGCAGACTCGACACGGCAGCCCAGCCATGGCACAGACAGGAGCACCGCACATGACGACCTTCGTCATCACGATCCCCGGTACGTTCGTGCGCACCGCGGACGCCCAGGTGAGAGCCCAGGTCGAACGGCATCTGCGGGAGGCCGATCCGCACCGCACCGAGCTGGGCCGCGAGGAGGATCTGGACCTGCTCACCGTCAACGACGACCACACGTTCACCATGCGCCTCGAAGTGACGGCCGATGCGAACGCCCAGGCCCGCACCAAGGCCGGGGAACTGGCCGCGCAGGCGCTGCGGGCGGCGGGCTTCGACGAAAGCGACGCGCCCCTGGGGCCGCCGATCGTGACCGGGATCGACAACCCGGCGTGACCGTGCGCCGATCTGTCCCGGGACGGCTCCCGGGGCAGATCGGCACCATGAGGCTCTGTTCCGCGACTACGCGATGACCTCGGCCAGCGCCGTCAGGAGCCGGTCGACGTCCCCCTCGTCGGTGTACGGCGCCAGGCCCACGCGGATGCCGCCCCGATCGCCGAGCCCGAGCCGCTGCGCCGCCGCCAATGCGTAGAACGAACCGGCGGGCGCGTCCACCCCGCGGTCGGCCAGCTCACGCGAGACGTCGGCGGGCTCCCGGCCGTCGACGGTGAACAGCAGCGTCGGCGTGCGGTGCGCGGCCCGCGAGTGCACCGTGACACCCGGCAGCGCGGCGAGCCCGTCCTCGAGACGGGTGCGCAGCGTGTGCTCGTGGACCTCCAGCGCGGCGAAGGAGGCGACGATCCGCTCCCTGCGGCTGCCCCGCGCCAGCGGGTCGAGCCCCGCGAGCAGGTCCACCGCGGCCCGCGTGCCCGCCAGCAACTCGAAGGGCAGCGTGCCCAGTTCGAAACGTTCCGGCACCGCGTCGCTGGAGGGCAGCAGCTTGTCCGGGCGCAGCGACTCCAGCAGGTCGGCCCGGCCGGTGAGGACCCCCAGGTGCGGGCCGAGGAACTTGTACGGCGAGCAGACCAGGGTGTCCGCGCCGAGCGCCGCGACATCGACCGCGCCATGAGCGGCGTGGTGCACCGCGTCCACGTGCAGCAGCGCACCCACGCCGTGCACGAGGGCGGCGACGGCGGGCAGGTCGGGGCGGGTGCCGATCAGGTTCGACGCCGCGGTCACCGCGACCAGCCGGGTCCGCGGGGACAGCTCCGCCTCGATGTGCTCGGGCCGCAGCTCGCCCGTGGCCGGATCGAAGTCGGCCCACCGCACCCGCGCGCCCACGGCCTCGGCCGCCTGCGCCCAGGGCCGGATGTTGGAGTCGTGGTCGAGCCGCGTCACCACCACCTCGTCGCCCGGCTGCCAGGTCTTGGCCAGCATGCGGGACAGGTCGTAGGCGAGCTGGGTGGAGCTGCGGCCGAACACGACCGTCCCTGGCGCGGTGGCCAGCAGGTCCCCGAGCGCCGCCCGCGCCTCGACCACGATCCGGTCGGCGTTGCGCTCGGCCTCCGTGCTCCGGCCGCGGTTCGCCAGCGGCGCGCTGAGCGCCGCCGCGATCGCGTCCACGACCGGCTGGGGGGTCTGTGTCCCGCCCGGTGCGTCGAACCGGGCCGAACCGGACTTCAGGGCGGGTATCAGCGCGCGCAGCGCGGCTACGTCGAAGGGCATGCGGGTCTCCAGAGGGGGCGCGGGCGGGCAGGGGCGCGGGACGGCGGTCAGCCGACGCGGTCCTTGGCGCGCGGCGGCATGTACGTCGTCCGGCTGGGTCGTACCCCGAGACGCACCTGCGACTCCAGCCACATGACGGCGGCGCCCGTCGGATCCACGACCGGCACGAACGTACCGTCCTTCGCCAGCCGCTCCTGAAGGGCCGCGGCCACCCCCAGCATGCCGGTGCAGCCGAGCACGACGACATCGGCCTCCCGCGCGGCCACCGCCGCCCGGGCCTGCTCGGCGAGACCGTCGAGCAGCCGCTCGCCGGGGTCCAGGTCGAGGACCGGGATGTCGACGACGCGGATCGACCCGACGCGCTCGGTCAGGCCGTAGCGCCGCACCAGGCCGTGCAGCATCGGCAGCACGTTCGGCAGCACCGTGATCACGCCGGTGCGCTCGCCGAGAGCGAGCGAGGTGAGCACGGCCGGCTCGAACCCGCCGACCACCGGGATGTCGACGATCTCCCGTGCCGCGTGCACACCGGGATCGCCGAAGCAGCTGACGAAGACGGCGTCGGCACCGTCCCGCTCCGCGTCGCGGACGGCGTCGAGGATGCCGGGACCGGCCAGCGCCTCGTCGTACTCGGACTCGATGGACGCCGTGCCGCGCGCGATGCGGCGCACGTCGATCTCGGTGCCGGGCGCCGCCCAGGCGGCGACCTCCCGGCGGACTTCCTCGGTGAACGCGTCGGTGATGACGGGCAGCACGACCGTGAGCTTCACAGCACCTCCAGGGGTGGCAAGGACGTGCGCACACCCTCGACCGCCCCGGCCGGCCGCCACAACGTGCACCCTGCACAGCCCGGCCCGTCGACCAGGGCGGCCCGCACCGTCCCCGCGCCTCACCCGGCACATGGCCGGTTCCGTATCTGTGCACAGTGCACTCCCACACCCAGAGGACCGTGCCATCTGCACGGTGACCCGCCCGGCGCCGCGGCCTAGCCTCGCCCCACCGCACATCGAGCCGGCCGTTCGCCCCCTGTCCCCGCCAGCCCCTCTGGAGTCCCCATGGCGTCCACCTCAGGACACGACGACCACGCGCTGAGCCGTGTCCCCCCGACGGCCCGCTTCCACTGGTTCTCGGTTGCCACCCAGCGTTTCGGCCAGCTCTCCACCCTGGCCAGCTTCCTCATCGGCGCCACCCTCGGCTTCGGCATGACCTTCTGGAACGCCGTCCTCGCCATCACGCTCGGCGCGGTCATCCTGGAGGTCATGACGATCTTCACCGGGATCGCGGGCCAGCGCGAGGGCCTGTCCACGTCGCTGCTCGCCCGCTGGACGGGCTTCGGCGCGAACGGCGCGGCGCTGATCGGCCTGGCCATCAGCATCAGCGCGGTGGGCTGGTTCGGCATCCAGAACGCCGTCTCCGCCGACGGCCTCGTCGACCTCGTCGGCGTCCTGCCCGCCTGGGGCTGGGCGCTGGTCGTCGGCCTGATCATCACCGCGGTCGTCGTCTACGGCGTCGGCTCGATGGCCTGGGCCGCGTACATCACCGTCCCCGCGTTCCTCGTGCTGGCCGGCTGGTCGATCGCCGTCGAGCTGTCCAAGCACGACCTGGGCGCCCTCACCTCGGCCCAGCCCGCCGGCCCGCCGCTGTCCCTGCTCCAGGGCACCACGCTCGTCGCCGGCGGGTTCATCGTCGGCGCGGTCATCACCCCCGACATGAGCCGCTTCAACCGCACCGGCAAGGACGTCGTCAAGCAGACCGTCCTCGGCATCACCGTCGGCGAGTACGTCATCGGCCTCATCGGCGTCCTCCTCGCCCTGGCCCTGCGCACCAACGACGTCATCGCCATCGTCACGTCCACGTCCGGCTTCCTGGGCACCCTCGTCATCGTGGCCGCCACGATCAAGGTGAACGACTGGAACCTGTACGCCGCCTCGCTCGGCATCGTCACCTTCGCCGACCGCACCTTCGGCCGCCGCCTCAACCGGGCCGCCGTCACCGTCGTCGTCGGCGTCATCGGCTCCGTCCTCGGCGCCATGGGAGTCCTCGACAGCTTCAGCGGCTTCCTCAACCTGCTGGGCGTGCTGTTCCCGCCGATCGCCGGAATCATGGTCGCCGAGTACTTCGTGACCCGGACCTGGCGCCCCGCGCTCGACGCCACCCGCCGCTCCGGCACGCTGCCCGCCGACGCACCCGCCTGGGTGCCCGCCGCCCTCGTCGTGTGGGCGGCCGCCGCCGTCGTGGGGAAGTACGTCCACTGGGGCCTGCCCTCCATCAACTCCATCGTCGTCGCCCTCGTGCTCTACCTCGCGGCGGCCCGCCTCGGCCTGGTGCGCGGGGTGGGCACCGTGCCCACCGACCAGGACGCCCCGGCGGACACCCCCGTCACCGCCGACGCCCGCGCCGCCGAACAGCCCTCCGTCTGACCCCGGGCGCCCCGGCGCCAGGACCCGCAAGAGAAAGGACCCCGCCATGCTCCGACTGGGCATCGACGTGGGCGGCACCAACACGGACGCCGTCCTGATCGACGGCGACCGGGTGCTGGGCGCCGTGAAGGCGTCCACCACCGCCGACGTCACCGGCGGCATCGTCACCGCACTGCGCGACCTGCGCGCGGCGACCGGTTTCGACCCGGCCGCCGTGCACGCGGTGATGATCGGCACCACCCACTTCATCAACGCGCTCGTCGAGGGAGAACGGCTCGCCCCGACCGCCGCCATCCGCTTCGGGCTTCCCGCCACCCGCGCGCTGCCCCCGCTGGTCGCCTGGCCCGAACGCCTTGTCGCCGCCATCGGCGGGCACGGCTACCTGTGCCACGGCGGCCACGAGTACGACGGCAGCCCCATCGCCGACTTCGACGAGGCCGAGTTCCGCGAGGTGCTGGACCGGGCCGTCGCCGCGGGCGCCGCCTCGTTCGCCCTGTCCTCGGTGTTCTCGCCGGTCAACGCCGAGTTCGAGACCCGCGCCGCCGAGATCATCGCCGAACAGCTGCCCGGCGCCCCGGTCAGCCTCTCCCACGAGATCGGCCGGATGGGCCTGCTCGGCCGGGAGAACGCCACCGTCGTCAACGCCGCCCTGCGCGGCCTCGCCGACCAGGTCGCCACCGGACTGACCCGCACCGTCGCCGACGCGGGCATCAGCGCCCCGGTGTTCCTCAGCCAGAACGACGGCACCCTCATGGACGTCGACTACGCCCGCCGCTACCCGGTGGCCACCTTCGCCTCCGGCCCCACCAACTCGATGCGCGGCGCCGCGTTCCTGTCGAAGCTGCCGTCCTGCGCCGTCGTCGACATCGGCGGCACCACCAGCGACGTCGGCATCCTCCAGAACGGCTTCCCCCGCGAGGCCTCCACCGACGTGGCCGTCGCGGGCGTGCAGACCAACTTCCGGATGCCCGACGTGCTCTCCGTCGGCATCGGCGGCGGCAGCCACGTCGTGCACGGCGCGTCCGGCATCGCCGTCGGCCCGGCCAGCGTCGGCTACCGGCTCGGCCAGGAGGCCCTCGTCTTCGGCGGCACCCGGCTGACCGCCACCGACATCGCCGTCGCCGGCAAGCGCGCCGAGGTCGGCGACCCCTCACTCGTCGCCCACCTCGACAAGGCCGTCGTCGACGCGGCGCTGCGCGAGATCGACGACCGCCTCGCCGAGGTCGTCGACCGGATGCGGGCCTCCGCCGAACCCGTCCCCGTCGTCGCCGTCGGCGGCGGCAGCATCCTCGTACCCGACAACCTCGAAGGCGCCTCCAGCGTCGTGCGCCCCGACCACTTCGCCGTCGCCAACGCCATCGGCGCGGCGATCGCCCAGGTCGGCGGCGAGGTCGACCGGGTCTACTCGGTCGTCCCGCAGGCCCGTGACACCGTCCTCGACGAGGCCCGCCAGGAGGCCGTCGAGCGCGCCGTCGCCGCCGGCGCCCGCCCCGGGTCCGTCGAGATCGTCGACATCGAGGAAGTACCACTGGCCTACCTCCCGGGCAACGCGACCCGGATCCGCGTCAAGGCCGTCGGAGAGCTGAGCCTGGGAGGCCACGATGCGTGAGATCACCGCCGACAACCTGCCCGATCTGGCGCGCGGCGCCGCCGTCCTCGGCACCGGCGGAGGCGGCGACCCCTTCGTCGGCCGCCTCCTGGCCGAGCAGGCGCTCAAGCAGCACGGGCCCGTCACCCTCCTCGACGTCGACGAGATCGACGACGACGCCGTGGTGATCCCCACCGCGTTCATGGGCGCCCCCACCGTCATGCTGGAGAAGCTGCCCTCCGGCGACGAGATCCTCGGCGCGCTGCGCGCCCTGGAGGACCTCCTCGGCAAGCGCGCCACCCACACCGTCTCCATCGAGGCGGGCGGGCTGAACTCGATGTCCCCGTTCGTCGCCGCCGCCGAGGCCGGGGTACCGCTCATCGACGCCGACGGCATGGGCAGGGCCTTCCCCGAACTCCAGATGCTGCTGCCCACCCTCGCCGGCATATCGGCCTCCCCGATGGCCCTCGCCGACGAACGCGGCAACTCCGTGGCGCTGCGCACCGACGGCAACGCCTGGGCCGAGCGGCTGGCCCGCGCCGCCACCGTCGAGATGGGGTGCAGCGCCGCCGTCAGCCTCTACGCCCTGACCGGCCGCCAGGCCAAGGACCACCTGGTCCCCGGCACGCTCACCCTGTGCGAGCGCGTCGGCCGCGCCATCCGCGAGGCCCGCGAGGGCCACGACGACCCGGTCGCCGCCGCGGCCGCCACCCTCGGCGGACGCCTGGTCTTCACCGGCAAGGTCGCCGACGTGCAGCGCACCACCACCGGCGGCTTCGCCCGCGGCACCGCCCGCCTCGCCGGACTCGCCCAGGACAGCGGATCCACCCTGGAGCTGTCCTTCCAGAACGAGAACCTGGTCGCCACGCACGACGGGAACGTCGTGGTCAGCGTGCCCGACCTGATCTGCGTCCTGGACACCGACTCCGGCGAACCGGTCACCACCGAGACGCTCCGCTACGGCCTGCGGGTCAGCGTCCTCGGCGTGCCCTGCGACCCGCGCTGGCGCACCCCCGAGGGCCTGGCCCTTGCCGGACCCGGCTACTTCGGCTACGACCACACCTACGTGCCGCTTCCCGCCGCCGAAGTGTGATGATCGAAGCGTGACCACCCCGCCGCCCGCCCCCACCGCACAGCTCACGGCCGGGCTGCTGCCCGCCCTGGCCGTGGGCGCCCAGCTCCTGGGATCGGGCGGCGGCGGAGAGGTGGCCACCGGCGCGCTGCTGCTGCGCCGCGAACTCGACCGGGCGCCCGTCACACTGACCCCCGCCGCCGCCCTGCCGCCGGACACCCTCGTGGTGCACGTCGGCCAGGGCGGCGCGCCCGACGTCCTCGCCGAGCGCCTCGCCGACCCCGACGACTTCGTCCGCGCCGTCCGTACCGTCACCGAGCTGACAGGACGCGCGGCCGGAGCGATCGGCGTCATCGAGGTGGGCGGCCTGAACACACTGATCGCGGGCGTCGCCGCGGCCCGCCTCGGGCTGCCGCTCGTCGACGGCGACCTCATGGGCCGCGCCTTCCCGCGCATCGACCAGACGGTCGCCGCCCTGCACGGACTGCCCACCCAGCCCCTCGCCCTCGTCGGCCCCGGCGGCGACACCGTCGTCGTCCGGGACTGCGCGCCCCGCCGCGTCGAACCCCTCCTGCGCGCCAACGTCCTCGCCCTCGGCGGAGCCGCCGCCGTCGCCCTGCACCCGCTGCCCGCCGCGACCCTCGCCCGGATCGGTGTACGGGGATCGGTGAGCGCCTGCCTCCGCCTCGGCGAGCGCTTCCTGGCCGCCGCGGGCGACCACCGCACCACCCCCGAGGACCTCGCCGCCGCCCTCGACGCCGAACTGCTCGCGGTCGGCCGCACCGAGGAGATCGTCCCGCGCCAGGACCTGACTCCCGGCTGGGCCACCCTCACCGACCGGCGCACCGGCGCCGTCGTCCGCGTCGACCTCCTCGACGAATACCTGGCCGTCACCGTCGACGGCGTCACCCGCGCCGCCTGCCCGCGCATCGTCACCGCCGTCGACCCCAGCGGCCGCCGTCCGCTGCGCGCCGACCAGATCCGCACCGGCCAGCACCTCGTCCTGCTCGCCCTGCCCGCCCTGTACGACTGGCCCGCCGAGGCCGCCGCCCTGGTCGGCCCCGCAGCCTTCGGCCTCGACCTGGCCCCCGCACCGCGGCGCACCGCGCCGCCCGGCTGGGGCCGCCGCGGCGAGGGGAGCACGGCATGAGCGCGGCTCCCACCGTCGCGGACCTGCTCGCCGACCCGCTGCTGCGCACCGCCCGCACCCTGGCCGGACACGCCGGCCTCGACCGGCCCGTCACCGACGTCATCGCCTACCAGGGCGCCCTCGACGCGATCGCCGGGCACATCGTGGTCTGCGACGCCCGCGACGCCACCCCCGCCTACCGGCTCGACGCGCTGGTGCGCCGCGCCCAGGAAGCGGGCGCCGCCGCGCTCTGCGTCACCGTGGCCGACACCGACCGGCCGCCGCTGTCGGCCGTCCGTCTCGCCGACCGGCTGCGCATCCCCGTGCTGTGGGTGCCGACCGACGACCCGTTCCGCCTCGCCCTCGACCTGACCCTGCGGGTACGCGCGCCCGAGGTGGCCAGGGCCCGCACCGTGGAGACCCTGGTGCGCCGCCTCGCCCACCACACCGAGGGCCCGGACCTGATCGTCGCGGCCCGCTCCGTGCTCACCGCCGACATCAGCCTCGTCACTCCCGATGGCGCGGCGATCCTCGGCGACCCGGTGCCCCCCGACACGCTGCGCCCCGACCTTGCCGTCCCGCAGCGCACCGCCCGGCTCCTCGCCCACCCCGTGCACGCCGACCCGCCCGCCGGGCACCGGCCGGGCGGCGCCGCACCGGTCCCCGCCTGGCTGCTGTGCCCCGTGGACGGTGTCGACGACAGCCGCGCCGAGACCATCGCCCTCGGCCTCGCGCTGCTCGAACCCTTCATCCGGTCCTGGCTCGCGGGCGCCCGCACCCGCGCCGACCACGACCGGGCCGCCCGCCGACGGCTGCTCACCGACGTCGTCACCGGCCGCTCCAGCGTCAGCCGGGAAACCGTCGAACGCGCCGTCGCCCTCGGCTGGCGCCTGGAGGACTGGCACCTGGGCCTGTTCGTCCGCGCCGAGCACACCCCGTCGGGCGACGGCCCCGACACTTTCGTGACGGCGCTGGTCGCGGCACTCGCCCGGCACGGCCTCACCGTCCAGGCCGTGGCCGAGGACGACGCCGCCTGGGACCTGTGGGCCAGCAGCACACGGCGGCCCGCCACCGACGACCCCCGCCGACTGCTGCGCGACGTGCGCAGGGCCCTGGCCGAACTGCCCGTGCGGCGGCGCCTCGTCGCCGGCATCGGCCGCCCCCACCAGGGCCCGGGCGGCCTCGCGGACACCCTGACCGAGGCCCGCAACGCCGCGCGCCTCGCGGCCGCGCGCGAGTTCCGCCCCGCCGTGGAGCACACGGACGAACTCGGCGTGGGCCAGCTGCTGGCCGCCTGGCAGCAGTCCGACATCACCCGCGCCTTCGCCGAGACGGCGCTCGCCCCGCTGCGCGACCCCGAGCACGCCCACCTG
This sequence comes from Streptomyces sp. NPDC057694, assembly GCF_042799415.1. NCBI lineage: Bacteria > Bacillati > Actinomycetota > Actinomycetes > Kitasatosporales > Streptomycetaceae > Streptomyces > Streptomyces sp. NPDC057694. The sequence continues at coordinate 554,453 of NZ_JBHVIX010000002.1, read as the reverse complement.
CTGACGACGCTGCGGGTCTTCCTGGAGAGCGGCGGTTCGGCCGCCGCCACGGCCCGCGCCCTCGGCCTGCACCGCAACACCGTCGCCGCCCGGCTGCACCAGGTCCGCGAGCGCCTCGGCATCGATCTCGACGACCCGAGCTACCGACTGGCCCTGCAGATGGCCTGCCGGGCCCTGACCGGCACCTGACCGATCCCGGGCCGCCGGGCTGCGTACGCTGGCAGACATGCGGATCAGACCTACGCTGAACTGGGAGCCCACCGGCGATCTGCCCGCGCCCACGACCGACCTGTCGGCCGTCGTCGGCGCCGTACGGGCGGGCGGCGTCGTGGTGCTGAGCGGTGCGGGCCTCTCGACCGAGTCGGGCATCCCGGACTACCGCGGCGAGCACGGCTCCCTGCGCCGGCACACCCCGATGACGTACCAGGACTTCCTCGGCAGCGAGGAGGGCCGCCGGCGGTACTGGGCCCGCAGCCAGCTCGGCTGGCGCGCCATGACCCGGGCCGACCCGAACGCCGGGCACCGGGCGGTCACCGCGCTGACCCGCGCCGGCCTGGTCACGGGCGTCATCACGCAGAACGTCGACGGACTCCAGCAGGCCGCCGGCGCGCGGCACGTCATCGAGCTGCACGGAAGCCTGAGCCGGGTGGTGTGCCTGCGCTGCGGACGCACCAGCACCCGCGCGGACCTCGACCGGCGGCTGCGTGCGGCCAACCCGGGATTCGAGGCGGTCGCCGAGCGGCACCGGGCCGCGCGCGTCAATCCGGACGGCGACGTGGAACTGCCCGAGGACGCCGTGAGCGCGTTCCGCCTGGTGCCGTGCGCGGACTGCGGCACCGGAGTCCTCAAGCCCGACGTGGTCTTCTTCGGGGAGAACGTGCCGCCCGAGCGCGTGGCGCGGTGCCGGGACCTGGTCGACGGCGCCAGCACGCTGCTGGTGCTCGGCTCGTCACTGACGGTCATGTCCGGGCTGCGCTTCGTCCGTCGCGCGGCCGACGCCGGCATCCCGGTCCTGGTCGTCAACCAGGGCCCGACCCGAGGCGACCGGTGGGCCGCCGGCCGGGTCGAACTGCCGCTCGGCGAGGCACTGTCCACCGTGGTGGCCGAGGTCGCCGCCTGAGCGGGGCCGGTCAGGCGCCGGGGAGGAAGAGGCAGAACAGATGGCCGTGCGGGTCGCGCATGACCCGTACGTCCGGCTGGGGCTGATGGTCCTCGACCGTCGCTCCCAGCGCGCGGGCCCGCTCGGTCTCCGCGGCCAGGTCGTCGACCTGGATGTCGAGATGGGCCTGCATCTGCTGGGTCCCCGCCCGCGGGGGCCAGGCCGGCGGTGTGTGGTCGGGCTCCCACAGGAAGCTGAGCCCGGGGCGTTCGTGCTCCGGAGCGCGCAGCCGGACCCACCGCGGTTCGCGGTCCACCTCCACCCAGCCCAGCAGGGCGCGGTAGAAGTCGGCCAGCGCGGGCGGATCGGGCGTACCGAGGACAAAGGCACCGAGGGTCGTCGTCATGAGCCCATGCTGTCAATGACGGACGTGTGTGGCGGGCTGCTGGGGCTGTTCGGGTTCCTGGAGTTCGGCCAGCAGTGCGCTCTGGCCGGCGAGGAGTTCGGTGAGGATGCGGCGTGCCGCGCGCAGGAGTTCGGCGACGTCGCCACCGGCGAGGGCGTAGTTGACGGTCGCGCCCTCGCGTGTGGAGACGACGATGCCGGAACGGCGCAGGACGCCGAGCTGCTGTGAGAGGTTCGAGGGTTCGACGTCGATGTCGAGCAGCAGGTCGCGTACCGATACCGGTCCGTTCTGAAGCAGCTCCAGGACGCGGATGCGGACCGGGTGGCCGAGCATGCGGAAGAACTCTGCTTTGACCTGGTAGAGGGGCGCCTGCACGGGATCGCTCACTTCCCTGGCTCGGAGGTCGGATGCGGGGTGGGGAGACGGCGAGCGGCGGCCACGCCCGCCGCCGCCCGCTGTGCCGTCCCATCCTTCCCGGCCGGGGGCCGTGGGATCCGAGAGTTCGACGGATGCGGAGATGGAGACTTGAAGAAGTCTTCAAGTGGTGAGCAAAGAAAAAACGCCGGGGCTCAGACTTCCAACTGCTCCTCGGCACGCTTGAGGTGATGCCGTGCCATGGCGAGGTTCGACCGGCCCTTGTCGATGACGAGATAGATGAACAGGCCGTTCCCCGTCCGGCCCGAGACGGGGCGGAGCAGGTGGTACTGGGTGCCGAGGGTGATCAGTATGTCCTCGATCTCGCCCTCGAGGCCGAGCGTTTCCATGGTGCGCATCTTGGCGCGGATCACATCGGTGTTGCCGGCTGCCGCGACGGTCAGGTCGAGTTCCTTTCCACCGCCCAGGGTGCCCAGCGCCATGCCGCTCGTGTAGTCGACGACAGCGGCGCCGAGCGCGCCCTCGACCTCCGTCAGCAGGGTCTTGAGGGACACTTCCACATTGGTCACGGGTTCTCCTCCACGAGGTGCGAGGGCCGGTTCTCCAGCCCTCGCAGGAACCCTAGACAGCTGTCGGCAACTCGGGATGGCATATGCCCAAAACGATTGCCCGAGACTGAATCAATGTGTTCTCGCGTGCTCTTCGGTCCGAATTTGATCATTCAAATTGATCAAAGGGTGATCTCGATACCGATGTTGGGCTTCTTGCTCACCCGGAAGATCTTGAGGAATCCGTTCCCGATCCGCGAGGTGACGTACTTCTTCCCGAGCAGCTTCTGGGCGTCGGCGGTGCCCGCCTCGTCCAGCAGGCGCGCGGTGCCGGACAGGACGGCGGCATCGGGGGCGGTGCGTCCGCGCACGGTGCAGACGGCCACCGTCACGGAGCTGTTGTTGCGGATCCGTTTGACCTTCCACGAGTCCGCGGGCGTCACGACGAGCACCGTGCCGTCGTCCCGTGGCACCTGCCACACGGGGGTCGCCACCGGGGTGCCGTCTTTCCGGAAGGTGGTCAGGCTGATGTATGTGGCGCGGCGGACCGCGTCGATGTCGGACATGCGGGGGAGTCTAACGACGCCCGCCACGCCCGCGACGCGCGCCTGTTCGCCGTGTACGCCCTCTGGCGGCGGGGAAGTTGAACCGGGAACAATGGGGGTGCCGGCTCCGCCGTCCCATCCCCGTGACGGCGGAGTCCGGTCTGTCGGCACACGCCCTACGGGCGGCGGTCCGGCTTCCCGGCGCCGCTGCTCCGGACGAAGTCGCGGACGGTGTCGGCGAAGAGATCGGGTTCCTCCAGGTGGCCGAAGTGTCCGCTGTTCTCCAGCGTCAGCAGCCGGGAACCGGGGATCAGTTCGTGCAGTTCGCGGCCCCAGCGCGGGCCGCAGATCACGTCGTGCAGGCCCACGACGACCAGGGTGGGCACATCAAGTCCCTTGAGCGCGGCACGGTCATCGATGACATCGGGGGTGAGGTCCTCGTCCAGACCGGAGATGTACGTGGCCCGGATCGCGTCCCGGAACGGGGCCAGCCGTTCCTCGTCGGCCCAGTAGTCGGCGAAGTACGACGGCAGCACGCCGCGGGCCACGGCCACGGTCTCCTCGTCGTCGGAGATGCGGGACATGGCGCCGAACGAGGCCAGCACCGCGGGCAGTCCGGGGTGTGCGGAGTGCTTCGCGGCCCACGCCTCCACCATGCGGCCCGCCTCGGCCCCGTGTTCGGGCCCGGTGACGGGCGCGCCCTCGTACAGCACCACGCCCGCGAGTCGTTCGGGGCGGTGCAGCGCGTGGTGGGCGGCCACGAACGCGCCGTGCGAATGTCCGAGCAGGTGCACCTCCGGCACATCCAGTCGGCTGATGAGCACGTCGAGGAAGCTGCTGTACCGCTCCCGGGTGTAGCCGTGCGGGTGTGAGGGCAGCCGGCTGTCCTCGGCGGTGCCGATGGGTTCCACGTACACCATCGTCAGGTGCTCCTCCAGCGCGGGCATGCGCAGGTACTCCCAGGCGATGCCGGGTCCGCCGGAGTGGACCACGCACACCGGCCCCGTGCCGTGCACGTGGTACCGCTGGACGATGCCGGCCAGTTGATAGGCGTGGGTGCCGGGGGAGAGCGGGCTGGTGCCCTGTGTGTGCGATGCGGTCATCGAAAGGCTCCTGATGGGGCGGGGTCTGACGGGGAAGGGCGGGAACGCGGGCGGGAGTGCGCGAGTATGTGTGGCAGCCCTCCTCGCCCTTCACCACGAGAACGGGCGCGGACGGCACATGGGTTCACGCAAAGTGTGAGTGCCGGCCGGCAAGCGCTGCCCGCCGCCGGCACATGTGTCATGCTGCCCGGAGCGGCCCCGCGAAGGACTTGCGCAGGGACGCGGGCGCCGCGAGCGGCAGCAGCGAGGCGAGCACCTTGCCCTTGAACGTGCCGGGTGTGCGGGTCAGTTCGACGTCGACCCGGGTGCCGGCGCCTTCCGGAGTCATCCGGAAGACCCAGCCGCCCCCGGCACCGAACAGCTTCGAGTCGAGGGTGGTGATGGTGACCGTGTCCCCACCGGGCTGCCACTCGTAGCGCGCCCGCTCCCATGCGGCGGCGGTGCCTTCGGTCACCTCGGCCCAGGTGTCCCCGAGGCCGTGCACCTCGAAGTGGTCGGCGTCGATCGTGGGCCAGGACTCGGCGCGCGAGGGACCGAAGTCCGTCAGCACCGCCAGGACGTCCGACGGGCTGAGCGTGGACACGAGATGAATGCGGACGACCGCCATGGGATTTCCCCTCAACAAAAGTAACTGTTCTGACTGGTGACGAACGTTCGCATGTTCCGGCGTGGCCTGTCAAGGCGGGCGGGGGAGTAGGTGTGAGTGCTCCGGTGAGGGGGAAATCAGTGACGTAACCAGCTTGACGGGTGACGAGAACGTCTGCCACGATTTCATCACCGCCTCAACCGGTGCCCCTGATCGGGTTCCCGGACCACGGCGCCCGAACACCTACCGACCCGGATGGGGAGCACCAGTCATGGCTGTCAGCTACACCGCTGTTGTCGACGTCGACGGAGAGGGCCGCAACGGCGGCCACGTCCGTTCCTCGGACGGACTGCTGGAGACCGGCCTCGCCCTGCCGAAGGAGCTCGGCGGATCAGGCGCCGCGACCAATCCCGAGCAGCTTCTCGCCGCCGGCTGGGCCGCCTGCTTCCTCGGCGCCCTGCGCCGCGCCGCGACGAGCCGCAAGATCCGCCTGACCAGCACCGCCATCACCGCCGAGATCACCCTCACACACGGGGACGACGGCGAGTTCTCCCTCTCCGCGGTGCTGACGCCGGTCCTCGGAGGCGTCGACGGGAGCACCGCGCAGGCGCTCGCCGACGCCGCCCACCAGATCTGCCCGTACTCCAAGGCCCTGCGCGGAAACATCCCGGTCGTCATCGACGCCCGCGCCGCCGCCTGACCTCCTCACCCCCCAGACCGCGGGTCCCGTGCCCCTTCCCCCGGCACGGGGCCCGCACCCCTCGACCGCAGAGAGACGGCACACGCCATGGCTTCTGTTACGCACACCGGCACCCGGATCCTCGAACAGCGCCGTGCCGTCGCCGACCGCTCGCCGGCCCCCGCCGTCGACACCACGACCCTCGCCGGTGCCCCCGGCGTGAACCACGACTGGCCCGACGCCACACAAGTCTGGAACTGGTCCGCGACGGCGGTCATGGGCGGGTACGGCCCGTCGGCCTCGGCCTTCGTCTGACACCTGGCCGGGTCTCACCGCAGAAGAGGCGGCACCACGCCCGCCGGAGAAGGAGCGCCGCTGATGACCACCGCACACGACCTCACGTTGGTCGCCCTGGGCACGCCGCACGAGCAGTACGCGGAACCGGGCGGCCTGTCCCTCGCGCTCGCGGGCGCCGAGGCGATCGACCTCCTCGGGAGCGGAGCGCTGGCCCTGGACGGCGACCGCATGGTGCCCGGCCCGCAACGACCCGAGGGAGAAACCCTGTTGGACCGCGCGGCCGCGGCGCTCGTCCGCCGGGAACCGTACGAAACGGTGGAGCACTGGCTCTGGCGGCGCGGCCCCGGACTCGCCGCCGCCTACGTGGACGAGCTGGAGCGGTCCGCACTGCTCGCCCGCCCGCGGCCGAAGCGGCACGGGTTCTGGCCGAAGCCGGCGCGCACGGACTGGGCCGACAGTCCGGCACGGCGCGACGCGGAGGCGCGCGTCGCGTCCTGCGAGCCCGTACTGGTCGGCCTGTTGGCAGCCACGAACCGTCAGGACACGTCGGCGTGGAACCGGGAGGACGGCCAGGCCGACGACGCGGTCACCACCGTGCTCGCCGCCGTGGGCGAGGCGGTGACACAACTGGAGGCCGCACGACTGCGCCGCGCCATCGAGAACGACGCGTTCGACAACATATGGCGCGCCTAGAGATGTGAGGCGCCGACTCGGGCCCCCGCGCACATCTCTCCCGCGGCGGGCCGTCGACCAGGTGTCCGCGCCCGGTCGTCGGTCACCGCTCGCGGGAGGGGAGCAGATGTCTCCGGCCCGCGTCGGCCGGGATGTGTGCGCTCAGTTCGCGGACTTCACGAGCGTGTACATCACGGACCGCTGCTTCTTGTGGCGCCGGATGCGGCTCTTGGCGACCAGCGACTCAAGGGTGTTGCGCACCACCTGCGGCGTCGGGTTGCGGCTCGGGTGCTTCGCCAGAAGCTCCTCGCGCAGGTCGGCGGCCGGCTGCGGTTCGTCGTGACCGGCGAGCAGTTCGACCAGCAGATCCCCGAGCAGCGGCTGATGCGACTTCCCCTTCGCGTCACCCTTCGTCCTCGTGTCCGCCGTGGACTTCTTGGCCGCGGAACCCTTTCGGGCCGGAGCCTTGTTGACCGCGGGAGTCTTCTTGGCCGCAGGGGCCTTGTCGGCCGCGGGAGTCTTCTTGACCGCCGGTGCCTCGGCGGCGCCGGGTTCGTCCTGCACCTGCTCCGGCAGGCGCGAGGCGTCCGCGAAACCTTCGTACCGCTCGGCCAGGTTCAGGATGTCCGCCAGCAGCGCTTCCTGCTGCTTCAGGACCGCGATCCTGTCCGCGAGTTCCTGCTGACGGCGGCGGTTGTCCGCCAGGTCCGACGCGGCCTGTTCTGCGTACCGCGATCGGAGCGTGGCGGCTGATCGGCTGCTCACAACCGTTCACTCCCTCCATATGGATGTCGCTGCGCATGCTACCCACGTGAAGGGTGCCGTGCAGATGCGTGTGGACGCCCGGTGACCGGTTGGCATGTTCGCCGGGCACGTTCACTCCTCACGATAAACGTTAAGGTGCTGGTGCGGGGAGGCCCCGATGCCTCTCGTCGACGACACCCGGACGTGCGGCGGGAGCGAGACGACCGCGCACACATGTTGACGGCCGGGGTCATCACACATGTTCTACGCGGGTGTGGCAGGCTTCTGGCACCCGACCCCACTCACCGTGCACATGTGGGGGTTCCTCCGGCCCCCGTCGCCGCACCCGATGAAGAACCAGGATGGTTCAGTACGCTATGGCTACGCCTCACACGGCCATGTCCCGGTCCGAACTGCTCGGCACTCTCGTGCGGGACCACCGGGACGCTCTGGTCTCGTACGCCGAGAGAATGCTGGGGGACCGCGGACTCGCCGAGGACATCGCCCAGGAGACCATGATCAGGGCCTGGCGGAACATCGACCGTCTGCGCGGCGCGGAGGGGTCCCCCCGCGGCTGGCTCTTCACGGTGACCCGGCATCTGGTCATCGACTGGGTGCGCAAGCCGCACACCCGGCGGGAGGTCACCGCGGACAGTCACCACGAGCCCGTGTCGGCGACGGACGACATCGAGGCGGTGCAGCACGCCCTCGTGGTGGGGCCGCTGCTGGGCCGGCTGTCTCCCGAGCACCGTGCCGTACTGGTTCACATCTACCTGTGCGACCGCACGATCAAGGAGACCGCCGGAATCCTCGGTGTGCCTCAGGGCACCGTCAAGAGCCGCCACCACAACGCCCTGCGCAAACTGCGGGCCGTCGCGCAGCCGGAAGCGGCGTGACGCCCTCCCGAGGGCGAACCCGGAGGACCCGCCGTGTACGTATTGATCCCTGACGACCCGGTGTTCTTCGCCAAGTACCAGAGCCTTGAGGAGCCCCTGCTCCGACGCCTCTTCCAGCTGGACAACACCGAGCCGGAGTCGGACGACGAGCGCACCCTGTCGGACGCCTACGACAGTTGGGTGCGGCTGCTGCTGAAACTGCCGCTGTGGCAGCGCTGGGACCCCTCGCGGGCGCCCGAGGACGCGGCCGGGTACACGCTGTGCCGCGCGGACGGCGCACTCCTGACGAGCCTGTACCCGGTCGAGGTGACCACCGCCGACCTCCGGCGACTGACCGCCTGCCGCGACCTCCTGGCGTCCGACGCGGTCTTCGGCGACGCCTGCCGGCGAGTGCTGGAGGTCCTCCTGCTGCCGCCTCCGCACCAGCTCCTGACCACCCTCGGGGCACCGGCCGGCGTCGTGACGCTGCCGCCCGAGCACGAAGTCGCGTACAGGCGCTACTGCGAGGACGTCGTGAGCGTCCTCAGCGCCGGTGACACCTTCGCGTACGAGAGCCATCGCGCCCTGTATCCGTGACCCCGGGGGGCGACAGTCACATGACGGTAGCCCGGACACACGTGGCACGGCGAGAGTGGCGCCGGATCACACGTCTGAATCCTGTGACGGCACTGACCTTGCCGGACTCCTCCTTTTCCGTTCGACAAACCTGAGAGAGGCCCAACCATCATGAGTACGCAGACTCAGGCGCCTTCCGCGCCCACGACGACCGGCGAACGCTCCTCCCTGCTGAGGCTGTACCTGGTCCGCGGTGTCCTGGCCGTGGTGTGGGCGCTCGTCTTCGCCGGGGCCCACGAGAGCGTCGACGCCGTGGCGGTCACGCTGCTCGTCGTCTACCCGCTGATCGACGCGGTCTCCTCCCTGATCGACTACCGGGCCCTGCCCGACGGGTCGGAGCGCCGACTCACGGCGTTCAACGGAGCCCTGAGCACCCTGGCCGCCGTGGCGGTGGGGATCGCCGGGGCCGGCGGTGTGGCGCCCGTGCTGCACGTGTTCGGCGCCTGGGCCGTCCTGTCCGGTGCGGCCCAGGTGGCCGTCGGGATCCGGCGGCGCGGTCCCGAACTGGGCAAGCAGTGGCCCATGCTGATCGCGGGCGGGCTGTCCTTCGTCGTCGGCGTCTTCTACAACATCCAGGCCGCGGGCGCCGATCCGTCGCTCGACGTGCTGTCCGTCTACGCCACGGGCGGCGGGGTCTTCTTCATCGTCCAGGCCGCTCTGCTGGGCTGGAAGACCCGCCAGCTGCGTACGCGTACGGTCTGACGGCCGGCGCGTACACGGACACGCCGAAGGGGCATGCGCACCGCGCATGCCCCTTCGGCGTTCATATGTTCGCGTGTTCGCGCGACTCAGTTGTCGCTGTTGAAGATGGTCAGCACCTGCAGCACCTCCAGGTAGATCCACACCAGCGTCATGGTGAGACCGAAGGCCGCGAACCACGCCTCCTCCCGGGGCGCGCCGAAGGCGACGGCGTCCTCGACCTGCCGGAAGTCCAGTGCGAGGAAGCAGGCGCCGAGCAGGATCCCTATGACCCCGAAGACGACCCCGAGGCCGCCGCTGTGGAAGCCCAGACCGTGGCCCGCGCCGAAGGCCGAGAACAGCGAGTCGGCGAGCAGCAGCAGGACGAATCCGGTGGCGGCGGAGACGACGACCCCGGTGAACCGGCGCGTCACCCGGATCCAGCGCATGCGGTAGGCGATGAGCATGCCCGCGGCCACCGCGAAGGTGCCGAGCACCGCCTGCACGACCACACCCGGCGCGATGTATGTGGAGGTCACGCTGGAGAGCACACCGAGGAAGACTCCCTCGAACGCCGCGTATCCGAGGATCAGGGCGGGGGACGGCGTCCGCCGGAAGGACTGGATCATCGAGAGGACGAAGGCGACGAGGGCGGCGCCGACGGCGATTCCGTACGAGCGCCCGACGGCGGCCTCGTCGACGGGCAGCAGCAACCACGACAGCACCGCGCCGAGGACCACGGTGCCCAGCGTCGTCGCGGTGCGCACCACCACGTCGTCCACCGTCATCGCGGAGGCGCCGGTGTCCTCGCCGGCGGGGGCCACGCCGGTGGTGGCGTACGGGTTGGTCAGGTAGTCGGCCGCGGGCCCGCCCGCGGCCGGGACGGCCACCGGCTCGCGCGGCTGGATGTCGGCCGGTTCCCCGGCACGGGCGGCGCCCCAGCGGGAGAAGATCGGGTTGCTGCTCTTCATGTCGTTCCTCCTGGTCCGCCGAGTGTGCGGCGTACGGGCAAAGCATGAGTATCGGGTGCTCGGGCGGCGTACATGTGAGTGCGGCGGTCCATCGCCGTCGGACTCCATGACGCCAATCTCTGCGCGTCACCACTTTGACAGGTGACGAACGGTTGGGCAAGTGGATCGGGTCGTCGTCCTCCCGTGTGGTCGTCGTCCTTCCGTGTGAGGGGGAAGGTTCCTTCCCAGGCAGAAACCTGTCTCTTTTCGGGGGCGTCGGGCGCTGCGATCGTAGAAACGTGTTCAGGACGGACCGAGTCCCCGGACACCGAATCCACCGAGAATCAAGGAGAGTTCCCCATGGCCAGGTTCAGCGTCACCTTCGACAGCGCCGGCATCGACATCGCCGCCCACCTCTACACCCCCGAGCGGGCCGGATCGGGTCCGTGGCCCGCGCTGGTGGTCGGTCACCCCGGCACCGGTGTGAAGGAGCAGACCTCCGGCACCTATGCGCGACTGATGGCCGAGCGCGGATTCGTCACGCTCGCCTTCGACGCCGCCCGCCAGGGCGAGTCGGGCGGACTGCCGCGCGGTCTGGAGGACCCCGCGCAGCGCGTGGAGGACTTCAAGGCCGCGGTCTCCTACCTCACCACCCGCGACGAGGTCGACGCCGAGCGGATCGGTCTGCTCGGCGTCTGCGCCTCCGGCGGCTACTCGCTGGCCGCCACCGGCGGCGACCACCGGGTCCGGGCCGTGGCGACGGTGTCCACCGCCGACCCGTCCCGCCAGTTCCGCCTCGGCGCCGACGGCGGCCAGGACCCGGCCGTCTTCCAGGCCATGCTGGACGCGGCCGGGCAGGCGCGCACCGCCGCGGCCCGTGGCACGGACCCCGGCGTGATGACGATGTTCCCCGAGACGGCCGAGCAGGCCCGCGCGCTCGGCGGCGAGCACGGTGTCGAAGGGTTCGAGTACTACTGCACCTCGCGCGGCGAGCACGAGCGGTCCGCCAAATTCCTGGCCTGGGAGAGCATCGACAAGCTGGCCTTCTACGACGCCTTCTTCGCCGTACCGCTCATCGGTCCCCGCCCGATGCTCCAGATCATCGGGGACCGGGCCGTCACCGCATGGATGGCCGTCGAGGCGCACCAGCGCGCCACCGGGAGCGCGGAGTTGTACCGGATCGAGGGGGCCAGTCACGTCGACCTGTACGACAAGAAGGAGTACATCGACGAGGCCGTCGACAAGCTCGCCGACTACTTCACCACGCACCTGGGCGCCGCGAGTTGACCCCCTGCGGGGACGGCCACCTGGTGGGGCCGTCCCCGGGTCCTCGCGGTCCTCGGACCCCTCGGATTCCGTCAGGTCCTGTTCTCGGCCTGGAACATCCAGCTCTGCTTCTCCAGCGCGGCCGTGAGTCCGATCAGCAGATCCTGCGTCACGGCGTCGGCCGGACCGGTCAGTTCGATGTGCCGACGGGCCCGCGCGACGACGGCGGCGAACGTCTGCACCAGGGCGTCGACGGCATCGGCGTCCTTCGTCCAGCCGGCCGGGAAGGCGGGCGCGCCGCTGGTGGCGGCGATCGTGGCGGCCCTGCCGTCCGGACTGACGCCCAGCGCGGCGGCCCGCTCCGCCACCGCGTCGGCGAAGTCGCGGGCGGTGGTGACCACTTCGTCGAGCTGGAGATGGATGGAGCGGAAGCGGGGGCCGTACAGGTTCCAGTGCGCCTGCTTGGCCACCAGGGACAGATCGAGAAGGTCGACCAAGGTCGCTTGCAGGGCCTCGCCCGCGATCGCTCGTTCCTTGTCCGGCAGCGGGCTGTTGATGACCGTCATGGGTGTGCGGTCCTTTCCGGAGGAGTGGCAGTCGCCTCAGTGTCGAGTCTCCTCGCCGGCCTGGGATCAGTCGATCGACTGACTCGGCCGAACTCGACAAGAGGCCACTGGACCTTTATCGTGGAACGCGTAAAGGTCCACCGGCCTTTTATTCGGTTCAGCAGTGAAACGAGGCAGCATCATGGGCAAGACCTGGCTGATCACCGGCAGTTCCCGCGGACTCGGCCGCACCCTCGCCGAGACCGCCCTGGCCGCCGGACATCAGGTGGCCGCCACCGCCCGACGCACCGAGACCCTCGCCGATCTCACCGCCACGTACGGCGACCGCGTCCGGCTCATCACCCTGGACGTGACCGACCCGGCCGCCGCGCGCCGTGCCGTGCAGGCGACCGTCGAGGCGTTCGGACGCCTGGACGTGGTCGTCAACAACGCCGGCTACGCCGACATGGCCGCCGTCGAGGACACCTCCGAGCAGGCCTTCCGCGACCAGATCGACGCCAACCTCTTCGGCGTCGTCAACGTCACCAAGGCGGCCCTGCCGGCCCTGCGCGAGCAGGGCTCCGGGCACATCATCCAGATCTCCTCCGTCGGCGGACGGGTGGGAGTGCCCGGCCTCGGCGCCTACCAGACCGCCAAGTGGGCCGTGGGAGGTTTCTCGGAGGTCCTCGCCAAGGAGGTCGCCCCACTCGGCATCAAGGTGACCGTCGCCGAGCCGGGCGGCATGCGCACCGACTGGGCGGGCTCCTCCATGGCCACCCCGCCGGTCAGCGAGCCCTACCGGGGCGTCGTCGGCGCCGCCGTCGAGAGCATCCGCGAGCAGGACGGCAAGCAGCCGGGCGACCCGGCCCGCATCGCGCGCGTGCTGCTGGACGTCGCGGAGGCCGAGGAGCCGCCGCTGCGGCTGCTGCTCGGCAAGGACGCCGTGGCCGTCGCCGCCGGCGTGGCGACCGAACGCGCCGCCTCGGACGCCGAGTGGCGCGCGGTGAGCGAGTCCGTCTGATCCGCGCCACCCGGCGCGGCGTAGGGTTGCCGCAGGCGGCGCCGGGTGCGGGTCGCGACGAGGGACCCGAGGAAGCGACGATGACAGACGACCGGCCGACGGACTTCCGGCGTGCGCGCAGCGCCGAACAGCGGGAGGTCCGCAAACAGACCATCCTCGAAGCCGCCGCGGAACTGCTCGCGGAGCTGCCCGTACGCGACATCAGCCTGCGGGAGCTGAGCCGGCGGGTCGGACTGTCGAAGACGAACGTGGTGCGCTACTTCGAGACCAGGGAAGCGGTCTTCTTCGAGCTGCTCAATCGCGAACTCGCCCGATGGATCGAGGAGTTGCCCGAAGAGCTGGCGCGGGCCGGGGCCGACGCGGCCGCGCCGACCCGGACCGTGACGGACGAACTGGCCCGCTCCCTGGCCGGCCGGACCCTCCTGTGCGAACTGTTCGCGGCACTCGGTTCCGAACTGGAGCGGAACATCTCCGCCGAGTCGGCGCGCGACTTCAAACGTGTCCACACCCGGCTCCTGGGCGCCCTGGCGGATGTGCTGCGCGGTCACCTGACCGCGCTGTCCTGTGCCGAGGCCCGGGAACTGGTCTCCCTGACCGTCCTGTACACCGCGGGCCTGTGGCCCTTCGCGCACCCCTCACCCGCGGTCGTCGAGGCCCAGCGGGCCCCCGAACTCGCCGACACCAAGGTCGACTTCGCGGAACGCCTCGGCCGCGCTCTGTACCTCTCCGCGACCGGACTGCTCACTCAGGAGTGACGTCCGCGGAGTCCAGCGCGTCCCGCAGCGCCATCCGCGACGCGATCCCGAGCTTCGGATAGATCTGGTACAGGTGGGCGCCGACGGTGCGGTGCGAGATGAACAGCCGCCCGGCGATCTGCTTGTTCGTCAGGCCGGTGGCGGCCAGCTCCGCGATCTGCCGCTCCTGCGCGGTCAGAGCCACCCCGGGCCCGTCGTCCCCACGCGCCACGAACCCGCCCGCCGCCCGCAGTTCCTTGCGGGTCCGCTCGGCCCACGCCACGGACCCCAGCCGCTCGAAGACCTCCAGCGCGGCGGCCAGCGGGACCTTGGAGTCGGACAGCGCCCGGGACCGGCGCAGCCGTTCGCCCTGCGCCAGCCGCACCCGCGCCACGGCGAACGGCCACCGCTCCGCCTCGGGCGTCGCCAGGGCCCGAGCGAACAGCCGGGCCGCCTCCGCGTCGTCCTCCGTGACCAGCGCCTGCGCGCCGCCAGCGAGGAGCGCGAGGCGCGGCGACAGACCGGCGACGTGCGTCCCGCGCAGCGCGTCCATGTGCGCGACCGCCGCCGCGTGCCGGTCCGTGCGCACGGCGGCCTCCACCAGGTCGAAGAAGACCCAGGCCGCGTGCGCGACGTACGGGGTGAGACGACCGGCCGGGCTGATCGCGGTCAGCCGCCCGAACGCCGCGTCGAAATCGCCGTCCGCCATGTCCGCGAGCGCGTGCACGTGCAGCGCGCAGTGCACCGACTCCCGGATGCCCCGGGGAGCCGCCCAGTTGATCATCGCCTCCGCGAGCGCGTGCGCGGTGGCGGTGTCGCCCCGGGACGCGGTGACCAGGCCCTTGGTGTACTGGAAGAACCAGGTGCAGACGGTGTACCCGGACGTCGAGCAGGCCTCCAGGCCCTCCTCGGACAGCTTCGCGACCCCGGCCCAGTCGCCGCGGTGGTAGTCGTCGAGGCACAGGTGCAGCAGGGCGCCGATGTGCCGCCGCACCGCACCGCCCTCGCGCCCCTGCCGGACCAGCCGCCAGGCCGCCTCCCGCACCGCCGGCAGCCGGTCCGGATACAGCGCGGCGGTCCCCACCCGCACGACGCGGGCCGGGTCGGTCTCCTCACGCAGGCCGGCGATGATGTCGTCGAGCGCGCGCAGCGTCTCCGCGTCGGCGTGCGCCGGATCGCCCCAGGTGCGCGCGGCGACCAGCAACAGCGGCGGGGGAGCGGGACGCAGCCGGGCGACGGCCGCGTAGTACGGCGCCCACAACCCCTCGTCGGCGCCGTAGTTGCACAGCAGCAGGAGGAAGTGGAGCGCGTCGACCAGCGCCGGGTCCTCGGCGTCGTAGCCGTGGTCGCCCTGCTCGATGGCGCCGACCAGGAGGCGGTGCGCGGTCGCCAGATCCCCGTCGCCGTTCAGGACCAGCTGCACCGCTGCCGTCGCGGAGCGCAGCGAGGAGCCGTGCCCGGGATCCGCGCGGCGGGCATCCTCGAGCAGCGTCGAGGCACTGTGCAGCGCGCCGATCGCCTCGGCACCCACATACGCCGCCTCGGACAGCCGGCGGGCCCGGTCGGCGTCGAGCGGGCTGAGATCCGCGGCCCGGGTGAGCGCCGCGATCGCCGCCACCGCGTCCCCCCGGTCCAGGACGCGCCGCGCGGAACGCTCCAGGAGCAGGGCCACTTCCTCGTCCGGCTGGAGCGTCGCCTCTCCCAGGTGCCAGGCGCGCTGCTCCGGTTTGTCGGCCAGTACCCGCGCGAGGGCGCGATGGGCCGCGCGCCGGCCGCTGCTGGTGGCGACCTCGACGACCGCCGACATGATCAGCGGGTGCCGGAACACCAGGCGGCGTGGCGAGGAGGAGACCCGGACCAGCCCGTCCCGCTCGGCGGGGTCCAGGTCCCGCAGGTCCGCGTGGCCCCGGCTCTCCCGCGCGGCGGCGGACAGCACCCCGAGGTCACCGGTGCCGTCCAGGGTGGCGAGCAGGAGCAGCGTGCGGGTCGCTTCGGGCAGGGAGCGGACCCGGGAGACGAACAACGACTGAAGGCGCTCACCCAGCGGCAGGACGGCGGGCAGCACCTCCTGGGCGCGGCGCTGCTCCGCGCGCAGCGCCCCAGGCAGTTCGAGCAGGGCCAGTGGGTTGCCCTGCGCCGCCTCCAGCAGCCGCAGGCGCACCGGGTATGCCAGGTCGGGGAAGCGCAGATCGACGAGGCGCGCGGCGGACTCCGCGTCCAGGGCGGGCAGTTCGTACGACGGCAGCGCGCTGCCGTCGAAGAAGCTCGCGACACCCGTGCGGGAGGCGGCCAGGAACCGGACGCGGTCGCGGGTCAGCCGCCGGGCGACGAAGCCGAGGACGGCGGCGCTCGCCCGGTCCACCCAGGGCAGGTCGTCCACGACCAGCAGTACGGGCCCGTCCTCGGCGGCGGCCCGCAACAGGTCCAGCACACCCGCGCAGACGACGAGGCGCTCCGGAGCGGGCCCCGCACCGAACCCCAGGGCGACGCTGACCGCCTCCCGGCCGGGTGAGCCGAGCCGGCCGAGGAGCCCCTGGAGCGGCAGCAGGATCTGGTTCAGCGCCGCGTAGCTGATGTCGGCCTCGAACTCGGCGCCCGACGCCCGCAGTACCCGGGTGCCGTCCCGCTCGGCGGCCGCGGCGACGGCGTCCAGCAGCGCGGACTTGCCGACACCGGGCTCGCCGGACAGCAGCAGCGCCCCGCCCGCCCACGGCCCGGACAGACCGGAGACAAGACCGAGATCCCGCTCGCGTCCCACCAGCGGGCCGTCCGACAGGCCGCCGGAGTCGCCGGAGCCGGTGGGCGGCGACACATGTGCCGTCTCTGATGTGGCGCTGCGTGCCATCGCTGTCCTCGTCCCCATCCTCGTACCGGACATTGTAGAAGTCCGCCGTGGGGCGCCGCCCCCGGCCCCGACCGGCAGTGACGGTCTCGCGCCGCTCACATGTCCGGCAGGGTGTTCCGGCCCGCTACGCAGTCAACCGACGGATGTGTGCGTCCTGCACGGGCCCCGAGACTGAGCCGGTGCCCGCACCCCGCGAGCGGCTTCCGCCGGCCGGGGCGAGAAACCCCTCGGCCCGGTCACCACCTCCGCTGTCACCCAGTTAAGGACGCGACACCCCCTATGACCACCACCCCGGGCGCCGACGTGCGGCCCCAGGCCCACCCCGGCGGCGGGGCCCTGCCCGCGCCGATGACCCACGCGCAGATCATGCGCGCCCTGTCGGGACTGCTGCTCGGCCTCTTCGCCGCCATCCTGTCCTCCACCGTCGTCACCAACGCCCTGCCGAGGATCATCAGCGACCTCGGCGGTGGCCAGAGCGCCTACACCTGGGTCGTCACCTCCTCCCTGCTCGCGGTGACGGCGTCCACCCCGCTGTGGGGCAAGCTCGCCGACCAGTTCAGCAAGAAGGTGCTCGTCCAGTCGGCGCTGATCGTCTACTCGGCCGGCTCCCTCGTCGCCGGCCTCGCACCGAACACCGCCACACTGATCACCGCCCGCGTGATCCAGGGCCTCGGCGGCGGCGGGCTCTCCGCCCTCGCCCAGGTCGTCCTGGCCGCGATGATCTCCCCGCGTGAGCGCGGGCGTTACTCCGGCTACCTCGGGGCGACCTTCGCCGTCGCCACCGTCGGCGGCCCGCTGCTCGGCGGTGTCATCACCGACACCAGCTGGCTCGGCTGGCGCTGGTGCCTGTTCGTCGGCATCCCCTTCGCGATCGTCGCCCTGGTGGTGCTGCAGAGGACGCTGAACCTGCCGGTGACCGCACGCGCCGCCAAGGTTGACTGGGCGGGCGCCTTCTTCGTCAGCGCGGCCGTCTGTCTGCTGTTGCTCTGGGTCACCTTCGCCGGGGACAAGTACGCGTGGCTGTCCTGGCAGACGTACGCGTCGATCGCCGGCGCACTCCTGCTGACCCTCGTCTTCCTCTACGTCGAGACCAGGGCCGCCGAACCGATCATCCCGCTGCGCCTGTTCCGCAACCGCACCATCGCGCTCGCCTCACTCTCCTCCCTGTTCGTCGGCGTCGCGCTGTTCGCGGGCACCGTGTTCTTCAGCCAGTTCTTCCAGCTGGCGCGCGGTGACTCGCCGACCCGGTCGGGTCTCATGACGATCCCGTTCATCGCCGGGCTGTTCGTGTCCTCCACCGTCTCCGGCCGCGTCATCACCCGTACCGGCCGGTGGAAGGGCTGGCTGCTCTCGGGCGGGGCCCTGCTGACGGCGGGCGTCGCGCTGCTCGGCATGCTCCGCCACGACACCTCGTACGTCTTCATCGCCCTCTGCATGACCCTGATGGGGCTCGGCGTCGGCATGACCCTGCAGAACCTCGTGCTGTGCACCCAGAACCAGGTGTCGGCCGACGATCTCGGCGCCGCCTCCTCGACGGTGACCTTCTTCCGCTCCCTGGGCGGCGCGGTCGGCGTCTCGGTGCTCGGCGCGATCCTCACCACCCGGATCGGCGGGTACGCCCGCGACACCCTCACCCAGCTCGCCCCGGCGGACCGGATCACCGCCGCGCGGGCCTCCGGCGACGGCTCGCTCCCGGACCTCGCCGCGCTGCCCGCCCCCGTCCGGACCTGGCTGGAGGTCGCCTACGGACACGGCATCGGCGACATCTTCCTCTACGTCGCCCCGATCGCCCTGATCGCCTTCCTGGTGACCCTGTTCATCAAGGAGGTTCCCCTGAGCGCCCAGAGCGGACTGGCCCGGGCGACACGGCGGCCCGAGGCGAGCCCGGCGCCGGACGGTACGTCCTGACCGGATGCTGTGGGGCCGCCCGCGCCGTGTGCCGACGCGCGGAGCTGCGGATTCACCGGTGCGTGAGCGATACACAAAACCGTAGGGATTCCCCTATGGCCGCGCCGACGGACCGCCCGGCATGCTGAGATCATGTGCATCAACATCGTCGTCGTCGACGACGACCCCGGGTTCCGCCGCGTCGCCACGATGCTGCTGACGGCGCGAGGCCTGCGGGTCGTGGCGGAGTCCCCGGACGGCGCCTCGGCCCTGGCCGCGGTACGGGAGCACCGCCCCGACGGACTGCTGCTCGATCTCCACCTGCCGGACGTGGACGGGCTGAGCGTGGCCCGCCAGCTGACCGGGGAGGACCGTCCCCCGCGCATCGTGCTGACCTCCACCGACAAGTCGCTCTGGTCGCGGGACGAACTCCGCGGGGCCGGCATCGAGTCGTTCGTCCCCAAAGACAAGCTGGTCGACGCCGACCTGCGGGGGCTGTTCGCACCCGGCACGTCCTGAGGCGGTCCCGGGCAGCCGGCGCGGTCCCGTCCGCCCGGACCGCTACTGGCCCAGGTAGCGCAGCACCGCCAGCACCCGCCGGTGCTGCCCGGACGCCGTCTGGCTGAGCCCCAACTTCAGGAAGATTCCCGTCACATGCCGCTCCACGGCGGCGACACTCACGAACAGCAGCTGGGCGATCCCCGTGTTGGAGTGCCCCTCGGCCATGTGCGCGAGGACCTCCCGCTCCTTCGGCGTCAGGGCCGCCAGCGGATCCTCGGGACGCTTGCGGCCGAGCAGCGCCGCGATGACGTCCGGGTCGAGCGCCGAGTCACGGGCCACGACGCGCTCGACGGCGTCGATGAGCAACTGGGGATGCGCCACCTTCTCCTTGAGCAGGTATCCCACACCGCTGGGATCGTCCCCGACGAGATCGAGCGCGTAGGAGGCGTCGAGGAACTGCGACAGGACGATCACGGCGGTCCCGGGACGCGCCGCGCGGATCTCGCGCACGGCGTCAAGACCGTCCGCCTCCAGCGCCGGCGGCATCTGGATGTCGGTGATCACGACGTCGGGGAGGTGTTCGTCGGCGGCACGGATGAGATCCACCGCGTTGTCGACGGCGGCGACCACGTCGATGCCCGCGGTGCGCAGAATCGTCGCGATGCCCTCGCGCACGATCGGCTGATCCTCACCGAGCACCGCCCGCAATGGTTGGTTCATGGCGGGGATCCTAGCGTGAGGTGTCTCGTGCACATGTGGCGGTACCGCGATATGGGGTGTGCCCCACACATGTTCCACGGACGTCCCGACAGGGTGCGAGGGAACACACGACAGACCCGGCCGCGGCCGATGACCAGACTGGCAGTCGCCGACGCCCAACCAAGCCCCATCTTTCCGGCCCGCGCCATCCGGAGCGGCCGCATCACAAGGAGACGACCATGGACGCACAACTGACCCATCTCCCCGTGGAGATGACGCACTGGGTGACCTCCATGCTGGCCCTCGGCCGCGCCGGCGAGTTCTCGTACGACACCCGCGACCCGCTGGCCGTCACCCTGATCGTGGAGACGGACGGCGGTCGGCTCGTGCGCTGGGTATTCGCCCGTGAACTGCTCACCGAGGGCCTGGCCGCCCGCGCCGGGGAGGGCGATGTGGCGCTCTGGCCGGTGGACGGCCCGGGCGGCGAGCGGTCCGCCTTCTGCCTGCGCCTGGGCAGTACGCGCACCGCGCTCTTCGAGATCCCCGCCGAACCGGTGGCCCGGTGGCTCGCCGGGACCTACGCCCTGGTGGCCCGCGGCACCGAACTCGACGGGGTGGACTGGGACGTACTCGTCCAGCCCGCGGAGTGACCCCCACCCCTCGCACCAGCACCACCCCTACATCCTTCGAAAGGCAGACGATGCACAGCGACCCGCGCCCCCTCATCGGTTACTGGCAGTGGCAGGAACAGGCCGCCTGTCGTGGCATGAGCAGTTCGGTCTTCTTCTCCCCGTCGGGCGAGCGGGGTCGTGCCCGCCGCGACCGCGAGGAGCGGGCCCGCCGTATCTGCGCCGACTGCGCGGTCGCCGAGCGGTGCGCCGCGACGGCTCTCGCGCACGAGGAGACCTACGGAGTCTGGGGCGGCCTGTCGGGACGGGAACGCCGCCGGCTCGGTACGGACCCGGTCCAGAAGATCGCGGAGCACGACGCGTCCCCGCGGTGACGTGCCCGGCCGGATCAGGCGGGAATCGGTATCCGGATCAGGAGGGTGGTGCCGCCACCCGCGGGGGAGTCGATGGTCACCTTGCCGTCGAAGGCCGCCACCCGGTCCGCCAGGCCGGTCATCCCGCTCCCGGCGGACGCCTTGCCCACTCCGCCGATCCCGTCGTCGGAGACCTCGATCCGCAGCATCTCGCCGAAGTCGACGGTGACATCGATCCGGGAGGCCCGCGCGTGCTTGACCGCGTTGGTCACGGCCTCGGCCACGACGAAGTACGCGTTCGACTCGACGGTGGGGGAGATCCGTCGTTCGTTCACGCATCCGACGACGGTGGGCACCGGGCACCGGACCGCGAGATCCTTCACCGCCGCCACCAGACCCTTCACCGTGAGCACGAGGGGATAGATGCCCGAGGCCAGCTCCCGGAGTTCGTTGACGGCCGTCTGCGCGTTGTCGACCGACTGGTCCAGCAACTCGATCGCCGCGCCCTGCGTGTCCGGTATCAGCTCCCGCGCGAGCCGCAGCCCGATCATGAGGCTGACCAGCCGCTGCTGCGCCCCGTCGTGCAGGTCACGGGCCGTGCGCCGATGCACGGCCTCGGTGCTCTCCATGATGCGGCGGCGGCTGTCCTGGAGGGAGGCCGCCATGGTGTTGAACGAGGTGCCGAGCGCGCCGATCTCGGCCACCGCACTGGGCGGCACCCGCACACTCAGATCGCCGCCCGCGAGTTCCTGCGCGGCGGCCGCCGCGCCGCGCACCGGCCGCACCACCGCCCGGTGCTGGAGCACGGTGAAGACGGCCACGAGCGCCATGGACGCCGCGAGACCGAGCGCGGCGGCGAGCACCGCCTGATGGCTGTTGGCGCCGGCCGCGTCCGTGCGCCGCGCGAGCTGGGCCCGCTCGTCCTCCATGTACGTGTCGAACCGGGTGCGCAGGGCGTCGACGCGCCGCTTGCCCTCGGCGGCCCGGTCGAGACCGGCCGCGGCCGGATCACCGCGGCGCACCATCGCGACCAGCGGGACCGAGTACGCGTCGAGGAAGGACTGGACGTCCCGCGCGATCCGTCCGGCGGCCCGCCGCTGCGCCGGGGAGGTGGCACTCGCGGTGAACCGGCCTGCTGCCGCGGGCAGTTGCTCGCGCGCCGCCGACCACGGCTCGAGGAACTCCTCGCGCTCGGTGATCACGAAACCGCGCTGTCCCGTCTCCAGGTCGAGCAACAGTTGCTCCATGGTCCCGGCCTCCACGAGAGCCGTACGGGACGCGCGACGGTCCGACACCGAGCTGTTCGCGTCGGAGATCGCCCACAGCAGGACGGCGAACGCGACGCCGATCAGCGAGGCCAGCAGCGCGCTCGCCGCGACCGTCAGGCTCGTGAGCCCCAGCGACCGGTTTCTGCACAAGCGTGCTACGCCCATGTGTGCCTGGCCCCGGACGGGAGGTGTGCCTCAGTGCGGGGTGTGCACTCCTCGTACGCGTGACGCGCCCGCTCGAACTGCTCGACGCACCCTTCGAGCAGCGCCACGAGGTCCACGGCCGTGGCGGCGACCGTGCGGCCGAGGCCGGACAGGCTGTACGTCACCTGCGGCGGGGCGTCGTCCGCCACGTGCCGGTGCACCAGGCCGTCCCGGCGCAGCAGTTGCAGCGTGTGCGACAGCATCTTCTCGCTGATGCCCTCGATGCGCCGGTGCAGCACGCTGAACCTGGACTCTCCCTGGTGGAGGGCGGCCAGGACCAGGATCCCCCAGCGGCCCGTCACATCGAGGAGGACCTGACGGGAGGGGCAGTCCTTCGAGAAGACACTGGCTTCGGACGTGTCCCCGGTGATGTTCATGAGGAGACACTATCCAGGCAGGAACATGTTTCGGCAACCGGTCACATGTCAGCGTCGGTCCGAAGGCGGTGTGTGAACCTTTCGCCCGAGCCGGTCCGTGTAGGGAGCACCTGAGCATCGGTCATGAACATGGAGTGGAAGGCGGGTTCCGACATGCCCAAGGAGCTGACGAAGTCCTTCGAGGTCCGCTGGGACGACACGGACCTGAACGGCCATCTGCGCAACACGCGATACCTGGAGTACGCCGCCACGGCCCGGCTCGCCCTCCTCGTCGACGCGGGCTGGCCGCCGCGGGCGCTCGCGAAGGCAGGTGTCGCCGCCGTGTCCCTCGGCGAGGAGGTGCGCTATCTGCGCGAGGTGTTCCCGCTCGACGTCCTCACCGTCACGTCCCGGCTCGTCGGACTGAGTGCCGACCGTGGGCGCTGGCGGTTCGAGCACACCTTCACCCGGGAGAGCGGCGAGGAGGCCGCGGTGGTCCGCACCCTCGGTGCCTGGATCGACCTGCGCGCCCGCAGGATCACCGAGCCTCCCGCCGGACTGCGGCTCACCATGGAAGAGGCGCGGGCCGCCGACTGCGAGCTGATCACGTCGAGGCGCTGAACGTCGGGCGCGGACCGGTCGGTCGCGACGATCGCCCGGAGCGCGCCGTGGGAGGCAGGCGTACGGAGATCAGTCGGAGTGCGCCCGCGGGCCGTGCAGCAGATCGGCGGCCGTCACGTCCCAGTCGACACCGGCGAGTTCCTGTCCGGCGGGCACGAGCTCGTACGTGTGCGCGAGCCACGCGGCCAGCGGGGGCACGGGCAGCTCGAAGAGGGCGGCCATGTCCCCGGAGGCCAGTTGCAGCCGGGCCGTCGACCCGGCCTGCGGACCCGAGGGCCAGACCTTTACGTCCCCCAGGCCGCTCACCCCGTACAGCCCCTCCTGGAGCAGGTCCCGCCCGATCCGCCACAGCACCCGCGGACCGCCCTCGGCGACGAACTCCACCGACACGACCAGAGGCGACGCCGGGTCGAAGCGGAACTCGGCCCTGATGGCCTGCCGCGCCCGGACACCCAGGACGCGCTCGATGTCCAGGGTCAGCCGGGGGCGACCGTCCGGGGCCCGTCGGCCGGTCCGGACACCTGGTTCGTAGCCGCTCATGACGTGGGGTCCTTCCCTGGGGCGGAGACTGGCGCACCCCACTCTCGTCGCCCGCGCCGCGCTCTCCATAAGTAAGTTGACCGTGAAACGCGACGTACCGCGCCGCCACGCGCCCTAAGTCATGGGACCGCCGGCACCCCCTGATGAGCGTCCGGGCGCCGGGACCACCGATACTGCACGAGGCGCGGTGTGCGAGCGAGCGGCTGCCGCCCGGCGACAGAACCACGTGGAAGGGCGTAAACCGGTGACAACCGTCACGTACCAGGGTGAACTCGGATCCAATTCGGCGACCGTTGCGAGCGCCCTGTTTCCCGGGGACCCCCAACTGCCGTGCACGAGCTTCGAGCAGGCACTGGACGCCGTATCGCTCGGCACGGCCGATGTCGCCGTGATCCCGGTGGACAACTCCGCGGCGGGACGCGTCGCGGACGTGCACCACCTGCTGCCCGAGTCGGGGCTGTTCATCGTCGCCGAGTACTTCCACGCCATCCGCTTCGACCTCATGGGCGTCCCCGGCGCGACGCCGGACCAGGTCGAGTGCGTACGCAGTCACGTGCACGCCCTCGGCCAGTGCCGCAAGCTGCTGCGCGAGGGCGGCTGGCGCACCCTCGTCTGCGACGACACCGCCGGAGCCGCGCGCGAGGTGGCCGAGCTGGGCGACCCGCGGCACGCGGCGCTCGCCCCGCCCGCCGCGGCCGGGCTGCACGGCCTGGAGGTGCTGCGCGCGGGAGTCGAGGACGACCCGGACAACACCACGCGGTTCGTCGTCCTGTCCCGCGAGGCCGCCCCGGCTCCGGCCCTCGGGGAGCCGACGATGACGAGCCTGTTCTTCTGCGTGCGCAACATTCCGAGTGCGCTGTACAAGGCGCTCGGCGGATTCGCCAGCAGCGGGGTGAACCTCACCAAGATCGAGAGCTATCAGATGGGAGCGGGCCGCAGCGCCAGCCGCTTCTACGTCGAGATCGAGGGCCACCCCGACGACGAGCGGGTCGCCCTGGCCCTGCACGAGCTGCGCTTCTTCTCCAGCGAGGTGCGCGTCCTGGGCGTCTTCCCCGCGCACCCGCACCGCTCCGGGAGCGCATGACCCGCACGCCGAACGGGCACACATGTGCCCCGCGGTGAGAAACACACCCACCGGCACCGGACATGTTCCGGCCACCCTCTAAGGTGTGCGTATGACTCTCCACCGCAAGGGCCTCGTCCTCGATTTCGGCGGTGTGCTGACGACCCCTCTGCTGCCCGCCGCGCTCGCCTTCGAGCGGCGCGCGGGACTGGCCGAGGGGACGTTGCTCACCGGCCTCTACCTGAACCCCGAGGGGATCCGCCGCACCGAGGAGCTGGAGCGCGGGACCATCGGCCAGCCGGAGTGGAACGAAGCGGCCGGCCGGCTCCTCGGCCTCGACCCCGACAACCTGATGGGGCGCATCTTCGCCGACCTGCGCCCCGAGCACACGGTGATCGCCGCGGCCGCCGCCGCGCGCCGGGCGGGGGTGAAGGTCGGCATCCTCTCGAACTCCGTGGGCCCCACGCCGTGGAACCTCTACGACGGATACGACATCGACGAGCGCTACGACGCCGTGGTGCTGTCCGAACTGCATGGCACCCGCAAGCCCGAGCAGAAGATGTTCCAGCTCGTCCTCGACCGGCTCGACCTTCCGGCGGAGGAGTGCGTGTTCGTCGACGACACTCCGCAGTACCTGCCCCCGGCGGCCGAACTCGGCTTCGCCACCGTGCACGCGGCGGACCCCGCGCGGACGATCGCCGCGCTGGAGGAAGCGCTCGGCATGTCGCTGACCGGTGAAGAGGGCGACGACCGGGCCTGAAGCGCCCGCACCGCCACGGCTGAACAGACCGATCGGCCCCTGAGGACACACGTCGTACCGTGTGTCCTCAGGGGCCGTCGCTGTTTTCAGGACGAGGTGCCGAGCCCGTGCAGCAAGGTGTCGACGACGACGTCCGCCGCCTGCCCGGGGCTCAGATCGGGCAGCTGCCGGGCGACCAGGTGCATCAGCTGGGGCAGCAGCGCACTCGCCCAGCCCTGCGGCAGACCGGTCCGCAACAGCCCCTCGTCGGTGGCGCGTTCGAGGAAGACATCCACCTCGTGGACCGATGCGTCGCGGCGCGTGCGCAGGGCGTCGTCGGCCAGCATCCGTGTGAGGTCGACGGGCCAGTCGCGGTTCACGACGATGATGTGCTCGACGTAGCGGTGCAGGGCGACGGCGACGGGCGCCTCGCGCAGCCGGGCGTCCCGCACGGCGTGCTCGATCGCGGTGAGGCGAGCCTCGTGGACGGCCGCCAGGAGGTCCTCTCGGGAGGCGAAGCGCCGGTAGACGGTGCGTCGGTCCACACCTGCCTCGGTGGCGATGCTCGCGATGCTGGCGGCGGGATCGGCCGCGAGCATGCGGGCCGCGGTGGTCAGGACGGTTTCCAGATTGCGTGCTGCGTCGGCTCTCACGGCTCCGAGTCTAACCGCGGAATGTGGAGCCTCGCACATCTAAAGCCACTGTGGAGTGAATCTCTGATCTGTAAGTGCTACATTGTAGTGACAGTTAACTCGTGGAGTGACATCACTTCAGATCAGAGAGGCACTTCGATGCCGACGTCACAGCAGTCCTCGTCACCCCGGCCGCGCGGCGTGGCCGCCGCCATGAGCGCGCTGATCCTGGCGGTTCTCCTGGCGGCCCTGGACCAGACGATCGTCTCCACCGCGCTGCCCCGCATAGCGGAGGACCTGAACGGGTTCGACGACATCGCCTGGGTCAGCGCCGCCTACCTCCTCGCCTCGACGGCCGTGACCCCGCTGTGGGGCAAGCTCGGCGACATGTTCGGCCGCAAGCGCCTGTACCTGGCCTCGACCACGGTCTTCCTGGTGGCCTCCGTGGCCTGCGGCCTCGCGCGGACCCTGCCCGAACTCATCGGCGCCCGGGTGCTCCAGGGCGTGGGCGGCGGCGGCATGATCGTGCTGACCTTCGCCCTGGTCGGCGACATCGTCGCCGCCGACCAACGCGGCCGCTACCAGGGGATGTTCGGTTCGGTCTACGGCGTCGCCAGCATCGTCGGCCCCCTGCTGGGCGGCATCTTCACCGACCAGCTGTCCTGGCGCTGGGCCTTCCTCGTCAACCTGCCGGTCGGCGCCGTCGCGCTGTTCGTCGCGGCGCGGGCACTGCCCACCTCCACCAGCAGGACCAGGGCCCGGATCGACTACGCGGGCGCCACGATCCTGGCGGGGATCGCCACCGGCCTGGTCCTGGTCACCTCGTTCGGTGAGCGCTGGGGCTGGGGTTCGCCCGCGATCGTCACGCTGATCGCGGCCACCGTCGCGCTCGCCGCACTGCTGGTGCCCGTCGAGCGCCGGGCCGCCGCCCCGGTCCTGCCGCCCGCCATGTTCGCCTCCCGGACCGTGGTCGTCTCCGCGCTGATCGGCTTCGTCGCCAACGCCGCGATGTTCGCCGTCCTCGTCTACCTGCCGACCTACCTCCAGATCGTGCACGGTGTCTCGGCCACCCTCTCCGGCATCCACCTGCTGCCCCTGGTCGCGGGTCTGGTGGTGAGCCAGTCCCTCGCCGGACGCTGGGCCGCGCACGCCGGCCGGCTGCGCCCGATCCTGTTCACGGGGCTGCTCGCCAACCTCGCCGGGCTGCTCCTGCTGAGCACCATCGGAGCCGCCACCGGCACCCTCGTACTGAGCGGATACTTCCTCGTCACCGGGATCGGCATCGGCATGGTGCCCATGGTCGTGCTCACCACCGTCCAGAACAGCGTGCCCGCCGCCGACCTCGGCGCGGCGAGCGCCGTGGTCACGTTCGCCCGCTCCATCGGCGCGGCCTTCGGCGTCGCCGTCTTCGGCACCCTCCTCAACACGGGCTTCGCCGAGCGCACCCGCGACCTGCCGGCCACGGGCGGGTTCGACGCCGCCCGGCCCGACACCATCGCCGGACTGCCGACGGGCCTGCGCGACACCGCCCTGGACGCCTTCGCCCACGCCACGGCCACCGGCTACCTGTGGATGGCCCCCGCCCTCGCCGCCGGTGTCGCCCTCGCCCTCAGCCTGAAGCCGGGCAACAGGCCCGACGCCACGACGACGGTCTCCGACACCGCTGCCACGGCCGAGGAAACCGTCCGGGCCGCCTGAGCCCCACGGAAGTCGGTGTGAACACTCGCGCACACCCGCTCCGTTCAGGTGACGACAGTGTTTGTCACCCCACGTGTGCCGTGCGGCCGCCCTGCGAGCGCACGGCCGGGGGAACCGGCGCATGGGCGAGTGAGGTAGTGATCCAGGTGAATGCATCAGGTACGTCGGACATAGCGGAACCGCAGAACGAAGGTGTGACGGCTCCGGGCTTCCGGCCCGAGGACGTGGCCGCGCTGCGCGGCTCGGTGCGAGGGCCCGTGCTGCTGCCGGACGACGAGGGGTACGCGGCGGAGTGCGCCACGTACAACCTCGTGTGCGGGCTCCGTCCCGCGCTGGTGGTCGGCGCGACGGGTGAGCGGGACGTCCAGGGCGCGGTGCGATTCGCCGCGCGGCACGGGATGCCCGTCGCCGTGAAGGCGTCGGCCCACCAGATGGTGTCGGCGGCCCGGGGCGGGCTGCTGATCACGACGGACCGGATGAACGCCGTCTCCGTCGACGCCCGGCGGCGGACCGTCCGGGCCGGAGCCGGCGTGCGCTGGCACGACGTCCTGCCCCGCACCGCGGAGTTCGGCCTGGCACCGCTGGCCGGCTCGGCCCCCGGCGTGGGCGTCGTCGGCTACACCCTGGGCGGCGGCCAGAGCCCGCTGCTGGGACGGTCGTCGGGCTACGCCGCCGACCATGTGCGCGAGCTGGACATGGTCACGGCGGACGGTGAACTCCGCCGGGTGACCCCGCTGCGGGACCCCGACCTGTTCTGGGCGGCGCTCGGCGGCAAGGGCAACTTCGGCGTGGTGACCGCGATCGAGTTCGACGTGTTCCCCGTCACCCGCTTCTACGGCGGCGGTCTCTACTTCGCGGGCGAGGACCTGTCCCGGGTGCTGGAGGCCTGGCGGGCCTGGCTGCCCGGCACGGGGGAGGAGACGACGTCGTCGATAGGCGTCCAACGGCTGCCCGACGTACCGGCACTGCCCGAACCGCTGCGCGGCGCCTTCGTGGTCCACCTGCGGATCGGCCATCTCGGCACGGCGGACGAGGGCGCGGAACTCATCGCCGCGCTGCGCTCCTGCGCGCCACTGCTCGCCGACACGGTGGGGGAGCGGCCGTACACCGCGATCGGCGAGATCCACCAGGACCCGGTGGACGCCATGCCCTACTTCGACCGCAGCCTGTGCCTGACGGAGTTCTCCGAGAAGACGGCGCGGACCCTGGTGGAGCTGACGGGCCCGGACTCGGGATGCACCCTGGCGAACGTGGAGATCCGCGCGCTCGGCGGCGCCTTCGACCGTGCACCCGCCGTGCCGAACGCGGTGTCCAGCAGGGGACTGCCCTTCGTCGTCTTCGCGTTCGCGGTGGGCGCCCCGGACCACGCGCCCGCGCTCCGCGCCGAACTGGCCCGGGTCATGGACGGCCTCGCCCCGTGGGCCGCCGAGCGCAACATGGTGAACTTCCTGTCACCCGACGAGGCGAGCGACCCCGACGAGGTGCGCGCGGTGTACGGGGCGGAGCGGTTCGACCGGCTCGCCGCCGTGAAGAAGCGGTACGACCCGGCGAACATCTTCCGGCTCAACCACAACATCCCGCCCGCCTGAACCCACGGCCGGCCACCCCTGCCGAACCCTTGCCGACCCGAAACACGTGTGTCTGTTCCGCGGCACACCGTCATGTGACGGATGCGTGGACCGGAACCCCGCGACAGGCTGAAGCCACCCACACTCCGGTGCGCCCGTCGGCACCCCGGAGACGGAGAAGAGGAGCTGACGTGACACCGGTCGAGCAGCAGCGCACGATCAAGAGCAGCAATCCGGTGCTCCGCCTGCCGCAGTTCACCCCGCGCGGTGGACAGAAGACGGCGGCCCGGGACCCGCGTGCCGGACGGGCGGTGACGCGGGACCGGATCAGGGCGGGCAAGGACGTCGAGCAGGCCCCCACGGACGAGCACGACGGGCACGACGCGCCGCCCCTCCTCGTGGGCGACCTGATGACGATGCGCGACGTCCTGCCGCGCGCGGCGGCGGCACTCGCCACGACGGTCCTCACGGCCGTACTGGCGTGGACGCTGCTGCCGCGCGTCACGCTCCCGATCGGCGTCCTCTACGCGATCGCCGCTGTGGCCGCGCTGCCCGCCGCGGTACTCGTCGTGATCCAGTGCCGCGGGAACCCGTCGTCGGCGTCCCTGACGCTGACGTTCGCCGCGTGCCAGGGCGGATTTCTCGGCGTGCTGTCCTGGACGGTCTCCAGCCATCTGTCACCGGGCATCCTCGTGCAGTTGGTGCTCGGGACGATGGCGACGTCCGCGGGCGCGCTGCTCGCCCGCGCCCTGGGCTGGATACGTGTGAACCGGCGGTTCTACGGCTTCCTGGGCGCCGCCCTGCTGGGCCTCGCCCTCCTCGCACTGGCCGACTGGCTGCTTCTCCCGCTCGCGGGGGCGGACGGCCTGGGACTGCGCCCCTTCGGGCTCGGCCTCTTCACCGGGCTCCTGGGCGTCGCCCTCGCCGCGTCGTTCCTCTCCCTGCACTTCAGACAGGTCGAGGACGGTGTCACCTTCGGCGCCTCCCGCGACCGCGCCTGGTCGGCCGCGTTCGGCCTCACCCTGACCCTGACCTGGCTCTACGTGGAGACGACGCGGCTCTTCACCCTCTATCCCCACGACGACCTCCACTGAGCATCAGAAGAAGGCCCGACTCCTCATGCACCACGACGCACCACCCCTGGACCCGCAGACTCCACCGCCCGCGCAGCGCCTCGGCGAGCTGACCGCCGCCCTCGCCGCGGACCTGGACCGCGGACGCTGGACACCGGGTCCGCTGGAGCGAATCCTCGTCTTCCGGCTGCTCGTCGCCACCGCAGGCGACGGCCAGCTCACGACGGACCGCCTGCGCGACACCCTGTGGGAGGGCAACCTCGCCCTGACGACCATCGGCGGCGGCCGACTGGCCCGGCTCCTCGCCGAGTTGCACGACACCGGCAATGTCTCGGCTCCGGAAGCCGACCCCGTACGCCGCGCCGCCACGGAACTGCTGGAGCGGGTGGTGGCACACGGCGTGTCCGAGGGGGATGCGTCATGCGTCGCCCTGTGACGAGGCGTCGCCGGTCCTGGAACGCGAGCACCGGCCGGCCCCTGCTGGCGCTGGTACCCGGCTCCGACGCCCACCGGACCGTAGAACTGTCCACGCTCACCGCCGAGTCGATGCCCGCCGACGTCAGAGGCGCGCTCGTCCGGCCTGCGGGCGGCACGCTCGTCGCGAACTGGCTGCCGTTCGGCCGGGCGGCAGCCGTTCCGGAAGGCCGCGTGCTGCTGTCCTGGACCTCGGTGGGCCCGGACCGGACGGACGTCACCGCCCATCTGGGCCGTGCGAACGGTGAGGTGCTGCTGGCCGTCTGGCCAGGACTGCACGGCGAATGGTCCAGCGTGGTCCGCCCCACGGTCGTCCAGGTGGCCGACCTGTGTGCCACCCCGCCACTTAAAAACCTCATCGGTGAGCGTTAGACCGATGGAAGTGCTACATTGAAGTGACAGTTAAGTTGATGACTGCACCGGAGGAGAGAAAGCGCATGATCACCTACGACCGGCTTTTCATCGGGGGCTCCTGGACCGAGCCGAGCAGCACGGAGCTGCTCGACATCACCTCGCCGCACGACAGGTCGGTGATCGGCCGCGCCGCCCAGGCGCAGCCGGCCGACGTCGACCGCGCGGTGGCCGCGGCGCGGGCATCGTTCGAGGCAGGTGTGTGGCGCCTGACCGCACCGGCGGAGCGGATCGCGCTCCTGCGGCGCTTCAACGCACTGCGTGAGGAGAACGCGGAGAAGGTCGCCGACCTGATCTCGCTGGAGAACGGTTCGGCGGGCTGGTTCACCCGGGCAGGCCAGCCCGGACTCACCCGGCAGGCGAACGCCTACCTGAAGGCGGCGGAGGAGTTCGGCTGGGAGGAGACCCTGGTCCCCTCCGACCCGGCCTCACCGGTCCGCAGCGTGGTGCGGCGCGAGGCCGTCGGCGTCGTCGCCGCCGTGATCCCGTGGAACTCGCCCTTCTCCTCGGCCACTTCGAAGATCATCCCGGCGCTCCTCGCGGGCAACTCGGTCGTGCTCAAGGTGTCCCCGGAGAACTCGCTGAGCATGGGATTCCTCGCCGAGCTGCTCGAACAGGTCGGTCTGCCCGACGGCGTACTCAGCGTGCTGCCCGCGGACCGTGAGACCAGCGAGTACCTGGTGTCGCACCCGGAGGTGGACAAGATCGCCTTCACCGGCTCCACGCGCGCCGGACGCCGCATCGCCTCCCTCGCGGGCGAGCAGCTCAAGCGCGTCAGCCTGGAGCTCGGCGGCAAGTCCGCCGCGATCATCCTGCCGGACGCCGACATCGAACGAGCCGTGTCGGGCCTGAAGTTCTCCTCCCTGCTCAACAACGGCGAGTCCTGCATCGCCCAGACCAGGATCCTCGCCCCGCGCAGCCGCTACGAAGAGGTGGTCACGGCGCTGAAGGAGCTGGTGGAGTCGCTGAAGGTCGGCGACCCGAGCGCCCCGGACACCTTCATCGGCCCGATGATCCGCCCCGACCAGCAGCAGCGGGTGCGCGAGTACATCCAGATCGGCATCGAGGAGGGGGCGCGGCTCGTGACCGGCGGCCCGCAGATTCCCGAGGGCCTGGAGAAGGGCAACTACGTCTCCCCGACCGTCTTCGCCGACGTCGACAACTCCATGCGGATCGCACAGGAGGAGGTCTTCGGCCCGGTCCTCGTGGTGATCGCCTACGAGGACGAGGACGACGCGGTCCGCATCGCCAACGACTCCGAGTACGGCCTGTCCGGCGGCGTCTGGTCCACCGACGAGGCACACGCGCTCGCGGTCGCCCGCCGGGTGCGCACCGGCACCGTCACGGTCAACGGCGCCTCCGTCGGCTTCGACGGCCCGTTCGGCGGCTTCAAGGCCAGCGGCATCGGCCGCGAGTACGGCGCGGTCGGTCTCGGCACCTACACCGAGTACCAGACCATCACCCTCTGACCCGGCTCCCGCACACATGTGTCCCCGGAGAATGACAGACAGGATACGAGAATGTCGTTGATCACCACCCCCTTCGGCAAGCGCGCCACGGCCTCCGAGGTGCTCGACGGAGTCGATCTGGGCGGCCGCCGCATGATCGTCACCGGTGGGGCCTCGGGGCTGGGCGTGGAGACCGTACGCGCCCTCGCCGGCGCCGGCGCCGAGGTGACCGTCGCCGTACGCGACCCTGCCGCCGCCGACGGGCTGGTCAAGGAGGTGCCGGGCGCCCGCGCCGCCGCCCTCGACCTGACCGATCCGGCGTCCGTCCGCGCCTTCTGCGCCGACTGGACCGGACCGCTGGACGCGCTCGTCGCCAACGCGGGCGTGATGATGCTCCCCACCCGGCAGGTGACCGCGCAGGGCTGGGAGGCGCAGCTCGCCACCAACTACCTCGGCCACTTCGCGCTCGCCGTCGGCCTGCGCGACGCCCTGCGGCAGGCGGGGACGTCCCGGGTCGTCGTCCTCAGCTCCGGAGCCCAGCTCCGCTGCGGATTCGACTTCGAGGACCCGCAGTTCGAGCACCGGCCCTACGATCCGTTCACCGCCTACGCGCAGTCCAAGACCGCCGACGTCCTCCTCGCGGTCGGGATCGCCCGGAAGTGGGCCGAGGACGGCATCACCGCGAACGCCTGCGCGCCGGGCTGGATCCACACCAACCTCACGCGCCACCTCGACCCGGCGACGATGCGGGCCTTCGGCGCCATGGACGACGACGGGAACCTGCTGACGCCCGACTACTACAAGACGCCCGCCGAGGGCGCGGCCACCACTGTGCTGCTGGCCGGCTCGCCGCTCCTCGACGGGGTGAGCGGACGCTACTTCGAGGACAACCAGGAGTCCGCGGTCGTCGACGGAGGCCCGGACGTGATGGAGGGCGTGGCCGCCTGGTCGGCCGACCCCGCGGCCGCCGACCGGCTCTGGGACCTCGCGTACCCCTTGGTGGCCTGAGCCGGGCCGCGCCCTTTCGGCGGGCCCGGCGTGCCGTCAGGCCGGAACCACGCGGTAACTCAAGGCCGCGAAGGGCAGGTTGCTCTGCGTCAGCGAACCGGACGCCCAGGCATGGGCGCCGCCGCAGCCGGCCTCCGGATACAGCGTCACCGACGCGGAACCGGACGCGATCTGGATCGACCTGACCGGCGCCGCGAGGGTGTGGCAGGTGCCGACGTCGCCCAGATCCACCGCGGTGACCTCCCCTGAGCCGGTGCCCTGCGAGTAGAGGTACGCGCCCTCCTGCAGCGGGGGCCAACCCGCGGCGGCCTGCGCGGATCCCGCCCCGAGACCGATCAGGGACACGGCCAGGGCAACGGCCGCGACCGCGCCGCGGAGTTTCGTCGTGGGGGTGAGCATGCTGTCCGCCTTTTCGTGTGAAGGGTGAGACGTGGGGGATTGCTGTTCGGGTGACTCTTGCACGTTCAATCAAGTGGCCGTGAGTCCAAAACAGGACACACATGTGACGGCCCGGTGCCTCCTTGACAGCAGCCTTCCATGCCAGCATTCTCGTAACCACTTCAACAGGTGATGGGTGGTGGGGTGTGTGCGTCCCGCACCCCACCCCCGCTCACCCCGAACGGAACGTGAGGAAGCGTCATGATCAGCAGGCGGAGACTGGGGCAGGCCGTGACGGCGGCGGCGGCGGGGGTCGGCGCTCTGGCGGGAGCGGGCCGGGCCACGGCGACGCCCCGCGCGGCGGCCGACCGCAGCGACAGCGGCCTGGGCCCGCTGCGCCGCACCCGCACGGACGTACTGGAGATCGCCTACCACGACGTCGGCCCGGCCCACGGCACCCCCGTGATCCTGCTGCACGGCTGGCCGTTCAGTCCGGCCGGCTCCTACGCGGAAGTGGCGCCCGCGCTCGCCCGCCGCGGATACCGCTGCTACATCCCCTACCTGCGTGGCCATGGTGAGACGCGGTTCCTGCACGCCGACACCGTCAGATCCGGTCAGCAGGCGGCGCTCGGCGCGGACCTGATCGACTTCATGGACGCTCTGCGCCTGCCCCGCGCGCTGTTCGCCGGATACGACTGGGGCGGGCGGGCCGCCGACGTCGCCGCGGCACTGTGGCCCGAGCGCTGCACCGGCCTCGTCTCCGTCAACGGATACCTGATCCAGAACATCGCCGTCGCGCAGGAGCCGCTGGCCCCCGCCATGGAGGAGGGCTACTGGTACTTCTTCTACTTCCTCACCGAGCGCGGCCGAAAGGGCCTCCAGCGCAACCGCGACGACCTCGCCCGTGTCGTCTGGCACCGCAACTCGCCGGACTGGCGGTTCACCGAGGCCGAGTTCGCGCAGACGGCCGAGCTGTGGACCAACACCGACTACGTCGACGTGGTCATCCACGGCTACCGCCACCGGCTGGCCGCCGCCCCCGGCGACCCCCGCTACGAGGCGCTGGAGCGCAGGCTCCTCGACCAGCCGAGGATCACCGTCCCGACCGTCACGCTGGACGGCCGGAACGACGGCGTCATCCCGCCCACCGACGGCAGCGGATACGCCGCGCACTTCACCGGCCCGTGGACGCACCACGTCGTCGAGGACGCCGGCCACAACCTCCCCCAGGAACAGCCCGCGGCCTTCGCCGACGCGATCGTCGAGGCCGACGCCATGGGCTGACCGGGACTGCTTCCGCGAGTGACGTCAGCGCGCGAACTTCTCGACGGCCGCCGCCGTCACGGGGGTGAAGAAGTTGACGAGGTTGCCGTCGGGGTCGCGGAACAGCAGCGACCGGTTGCCCCACGGCATCGTGGTGGGCCCGCCGACGAAGTCGGTGACGAACCCGCTCAGGTCCGCGTACACCCGGTCCACGTCGTCGACGAGGAACTCCGTGATCACACTGTGGTTGTCCGCCGGACGGGCCGAGCCGGGGGCGAACAGCGGGACCGTCCGGGTGCTCGCGATCGCGAGGGTGACGCCCGCCGTCCTGAGCTCGGCGAAGTCCTCGGTGGCCCACGTCGCCCGCGTGCCTGTGGCCCGCTCGTAGAAGTCGACGAGGCGCGGCACATCGCCGGTGATGATGCGGATCGAGACGAAGTCCATGGGGAGCTCCTTGGCTGTGCGAGTGGCTTGCACACCGCAGGCTAGGAGAGATACAGGACAGTTTCGGTCCGGTATGGACGTTAGAGTGCGACACATGTCCCGACCCGCCGGCCGCGTGCTCACCCTCCTGGAACTGCTGCAGTCGGGCGGCACCCGCACCGTGGCCGAACTGGCCGACCGGCTCGGCGTCGAAGGACGCACCGTCCGGCGGTACGTGGACCAGCTGATCGACCTGGACGTGCCCGTGGAATCGGTGCGCGGCCGGTACGGCGGCTACCGGCTCGGCCCCGGGTACCGGCTGCCGCCGCTCATGTTCAGCGACGACGAGGCGCTATCCGTGCTGCTCGGCCTGATCGCCGGCCGCCGCGCGGGCCTGACGACGGACACCACGGCGAGCGAGACCGCGACGGCGAAGATCCGGCGCGTGCTGCCCCCGCACATCGCCCGCCGCCTCGACACCCTCCTGGACGCCCTCGCCTTCACGGACCGGCCCGCTGCGGGCGACACCCCGGACGCCGGGATCCTGCTCACCCTCGCCGACGCGGTACGCCACCACCGGCCGGTCTCGATCCGCTACACCGACCGGGACGGACGGCGCACGGAACGCACGCTGCACGCGTACGGGGTCGTCGCCCACGCCGGCCGCTGGTACGTCACAGGCGCGGACGCCCGTCTCGGCGAGGACCGGACCTTCCGGCTCGACCGCATCGCGGACGCGCGGACCCTGCCCGGCTCGTTCGAGGCGCCCGCCGACTCCGATCCGGCCCAGCGGGTGATCTCGGGGTTCGCCACGGCCGCGTACCGGCACGAGGTGACCCTGCGCATCCACGGAACGGCCGAGCAGATCCGCGCTCAACTACCCGCGAGCGTCGCGCAGATCGAGGATGACGAACCCGTGGCGGGCGAACTTGGGGCGGCCCCGGCGACCGAGCGCTGGCTGCGCGTCGAACTGCGGGCGGAGCGGCTCGACTGGCTCCCATCCGTACTCGCCGCGCTCGACCGGCCGTTCGTCATCGAACGCCCCGACGAACTGCGCGACCTCGTCACGGCCCTCGCCGACCGCCTCGCCGCCTCCGCCCGCCGGACCTGACGGCGCGGGAGGCCACCGGCAGGGACGCGGTCTCAGAAGCGCAGCCCGTGCCCGACCGGGAACAGCGTCCGCGACGGATCGCCCGCCACCGGCACGGACACCGGCAGCCGCCCGCTCGGACCGTGCTCGCCGACGACGACGCCCACCGCCTGGTCGAGAGCCGTCGCGCCATTGCCGTACGTCGCCAGATACACGGGCGCGCCGGGGAAGCGATTGATGTCGTACGGGGTGCGCACCCCGATCACGACCACCGGGCTCGGCGTTGCCAACAGGGCGCGGACCAGCTCCACTTGTGCGGCGCCCTGGTCCTGGCCGCCGCCGACGGACAGTCCGCTGGTCGCCACGACCACCAGATCGACGGCGTCCGTGTGCCCGACGGCCTCCTCGATGACCGCCGCGTCGGGCGCGGCACCGGCGTCCAGGGCGGTGACCGTGTGTCCGCGCGTGCGGAACGACGCGGTGAGGCGGGACACGGCGGCGGCGTCGGCGCCGGTGACGAGGACCCTGCGCGCGCCGGTGGTGACCGGGAGGACACCGCCGTCGTTCTTGACGAGCGTCGTGCCGCGGGCGGTGATCGCGGCGACGTCCGAGCGGAACTCCGGTCGGCCGACGCCGCGTTCGGCCCGGGCTTCGTCGGCCGTGGCGGCGAACAGGCCGCGGCGGATCTTGTGGCTCAGGACGCGGATCACCGAGGCGTCGAGCCGGGACGCGGAGATCCGCCCGGACCGCACCGCGTCGAGCACCGCCGCGTACGCCCGCGGAAGGTCGGGGGACAGCACCAGCATGTCGACCCCCGCGGCCAGCGCGGTGACCGCGGCCCGGTCCGGGGGGAACTGCTCGCTCGCGCCCCGCATGTCGAGGGCGTCGGTGACGATGAGGCCCTCGAACCCCAGCTCCTCGCGGAGCAGGCCCGTGACGACGGCGTGCGACATGGTGGCCGGCACCCCGGTGGGGTCCAGCGCGGGCACACTGATGTGCGCCGTCATGATCAGGTCCACCCCCGCGTCGACGGCCGCGCGGAACGGCGGCAGGTCGATCGCGTCGAGCTGCGCCCGGCTGTGGGTGATGCGCGGCAGCCCCACATGACTGTCGGTGTCCGTGTCGCCGTGCCCGGGAAAGTGTTTCGCGGTGGCGGCGACACCGCCGCGGTGCAGCCCGTCGATCGCGGCGCGGACGAACTGCGAGACGGCCCGGGGAGAGGCGCCGAAGGAGCGCACCCCGATCACCGGGTTGGCCGGATTGACGTTCACGTCCGCCACCGGAGCGTGGTCCGCGGTGATCCCGCACGCGTCCAGTTCGGCGCCGGTGATCTCGTACGAGCGGCGGGCGTCCGCCGTCGACCAGGTGGCGCCCAGCGCCATGTTGCCCGGCTGCTCGGTGGCCGGTGGGGTGGGCAGCCGGGAGACCGCGCCGCCCTCCTGGTCCACCGAGATGATCAGCGGGAGGCCCGACGTGTCCCGCGACACCCGCTGCAGACTGCCGGAGAGCCGCGCGATCTGACCCGGCGCACCGAGGTTGTCGTCGCCGCGCTCGGAGAAGTAGATGACACCGCCCGGTGCGAACCTGCGGACGACCTCGGCGGGGGTGTCCACCCCGTAGCGCCGACGGTTGAGAGCGGCGGCGGCCTCGCTCACGCGGAACGCGTCCCGGCCCGCCACCTCGATCATGAAGAGCTGGCCGACCTTCTCCTCCGGCGTCATCCGGGCGGCCAGCGCGCGGGCCGCTTCGCGGGCGGAGCGGGAGGCGGCCGAGGCCGGGCCGCCCGCCGCGCCCCACATCAGGGCCGTACCGGCCAGAGCGGCCAGTGCCTGCCTGCGGGAGGTGGTCCAAGGGGGTGAGGGATGTGTCGCGATGGGACTGCTCCTTCGGCCGTTTTGCCCGCACCCTACTGACGCGGGCCACCGCCGGGCCGGTCCGCCGCGCGGTCATACGTGTCATAGGTCGCGCGGCCCCACACCCCCGAGGTGTGGCCGGATCTCAGGAGCGGGACAGGACGAGCCAGCCGGGGAGCAGGGCGGCCGCGGCCGAGACGAACAGGCTGCGGTCCCTCGGCGCGGGCAGGGACATCCACGCCTCGACCAGACCGGCCTCACCGTGCGCGAGGAAGCGGCTCGCGGCCTCCGTGCGCCACACGAGCGAACCCGCGCCGTCGGGCACCGCGCCCCGGTCGTGGTCCAGGAGCGTGCGCACCGACGCGGTGAAGTGATCGACCAGCAGATAGTGGAGCACCGTGCTGTGCCGGTCTGTCAGGCCGACGGTGTACACGGCGTCGTAGCGCTCCAGGTGATCCACCAGGGCTGCGGACGCGTGCTCCCAGATCTCCCGCGGCGACAGCCCCGAAGCGCCCGCCTCGGCGAGCCACTCGACACGGACCCGGTCCAGGTCCTCGTAGAGCAACTGCTTCAGGACCTCCGCCGGACTGCTCGCGTGCTTGTAGAAGGTGGTGCGGTTGATCCGGGCCGCGCGGACCAGGTCCGCGACCGCGATGTCCTCGACGGGCTGCGTCGAGGCGAGCTCCAGAACGGCCTCGCGCAGCCGGGTGCGTGTGCGCCGCACCCGCACGTCGGTCGACGCCCCGGCGCCGTCGGGCGCGGGTGTCGAGGAGCCGTGGGGGAGCGCGGGGTCAGGAGTGGGCGGCACCGATGCAGCATAGCGCCGTAAGCCGTCCACGTGCGGTAATCGACAGCTGTCTCTTTTCTTTTCGAGGTTTTGGAGGCACACTCGAAATATGGCGAAGCCGCCCCGAACCACCGGGCGAGGCATGCCATGACCGCGCCCCGGCCGACCCTCTTCGAGCCCACCGGCCCCCGCGCGGCCCGCTCCTCGGGACGCCGCATCCGGCCGTCCCGGCGGTTCGAACAGGAAAGAAGCTGGATCATGAAGGCGTCTGTCACCAAGGCTCTGGGCAAGGGATTCGTCGTCGAGGAGGTCGACCTCGCCGACCCGATCGGACGTGAGGTCCGCGTCCAGGTCCAGGCCTCCGGGCTGTGCCACTCCGACCTGAGCGTCGCCACGTTCATCGGCGGAGAGTTCCCGGTCGTGCTCGGGCACGAAGTAGCCGGCATCGTCACCGAGGTCGGCCCGCAGGTCACCCAGGTCAAGGTGGGCGACCACGTCGTGGGCAGCCTGATCCAGTACTGCGGCGCCTGCACCAACTGCCTGAGCGGGCACACCCACCTGTGCCTGCACCCCGAGGCCACCCTGCGCACCCCGGAGCAGGCCCCCCGCCTTTCCTGGAACGGCGCGCCCGTCGCCCAGGGCATGGGCCTCGGCGGCTTCGCCCAGGAAGCCCTCATCCACGAGAACCAGCTCGCCGTCGTCCCGGACGAGATGCCCTGGGCGCCCGCCGCGCTCATCGGCTGCGGCGTGCTGACCGGCGCGGGCGCCGTACTCAACAGCGCGGACGTCCGGCACGGCCAGAGCGTCGTCATCATGGGCGCCGGCGGTGTCGGTCTGAACGCCATCAGCGGCGCCCGGATCGCCGGCGCCGAGACGATCGTGGTCACCGACGTCGAGGACGGCAAGCTGGAGCGGGCCAAGGCCTTCGGCGCCACGCACGTCGTGAACTCCCGTACCGGCGACCCGGTCGAGGCCGTCCGCGACATCACCGGCGCCGGCGCCGACCATGTCTTCGACTTCGTCGGGATCCGGCCGGTCACGGCGCAGGGCATGCAGATGCTGGGCAAGGGCGGCGGCCTCTATCTCATCGGCGTCGGCACCAACGACGCGGGCATCGACGTCAGCGCCCTCACCGCACTGAGCAACTCGCAGAAGGTGCAGGGCGTCTACATGGGCTCGTCCAACCTCAAGCGGGACATCCCGTTCTACGCCTCGATGTACCTCCAGGGCCGGATGAACCTGGACGGCCTCGTGTCCAAGGAGATCGGCCTGGCGGACATCGAAGCGGGCTACGAGTCCCTGAAGGACGGGCAGACGGCGCGCGTCGTCATCACCGACTTCTCCTGACGGGAAGCGGGTGTGCCGGTCGTCCGACGCGTGTCACGGACGGCCGGCACACCTGTGCGTACGCGCGTCAGGGCCTCGGCCCGTTGTCCAGCCCGGGCCGGTGCGTCCCGCCCTGGGCCACGACCGTCGCCGCACTTTCGCCGGTCGGCAGGTGGCGCCGGTAGGCCAGCAGCACCGACGCCGCGCACAGCAGTGCCAGCACGACCAGGGCGAGCAGCAGGGGCGTCGTGCCGAACAGCGAGGTGACGGCGGCCAGCACGATCGGGGTGAGGAAGCCCGCGTAGGCGAGGGTGTAGAAGACGCCGGTGAGTCCGGCGAGATCTCGCGGTCCCGCGATGCGCTGCACCTCCAGCAGACCGCTGACCAGTCCCGTACCGATGGCGCACCCGAGGACGAGGGCGGCGGCCAGGCCCAGCCAGAGCGACTGCCAGTACTGGGCGCCGGTCATCACGAGCAGTCCGGCCGCGGTCAGGAAGAGGAATACGACGAGGCCGCGCGCGGACGAGGGGGAGTCGATCCGCTTCGCCCACGGCTGGATCAGGGCCGCCACCCCCAGCGTCAGGCCGGTGAGCGCGGTGGCGTAGGCCAGGCCCCAGGAGCCGGTGGAGCCGGAGAGCAGGACGGGCAGATACCCGTAGGCGAGGGCCGCCGACGCGAACAGCCACGGGGCCGCGACCGCGACGACCCGCAGGAACCTTTTGTGTCCGGCGGCCGGCACCCGCAACTGCCGGCGCAGCGGCCCGCCGAGGTCGCCCGGGCTGGTCTCCGGCACGCGGCGCACCAGCCACACGAACGGCGCGGCGACCACGATCTGGAGCAGGAACGGCAGCACCTCGGGGCGCGGGCCCCACTGTGCGAGCGCGCCCGCCACGAGGGCGCCGAGACCGGAGCCGAGGGTGAACGCCGTCGACGCGCGGCGGGCCCCCGAGCCGGTGTCCGCGGCCGGGTCGTGCGGCGCCTGGGAGAGTTCCTTGAGCCAGCTGTTGCCCACCGCCATCGCGATCCCCACCGTCACTCCGGACAGCAGGCGCCCGGCGAACAGCGGGGCGACGCCGAGGGGGCCGAGCGCGAGCACGGCGCCCGCGGCCAGGGCCGTCAGCGTGCCGACCGTCATGACCGGACGCCGCCCGTACCGGTCGGACAGGGCTCCGGCCAGCAACAGCGCGGGGGCCAGACCGCCCACGTAGACACCGAGCAGCAGGTTCACCAGCAGCGTCGAGTAGTGCTCCTCGTGCTTGTACAACAACAGCAGCGGGCTGAACTGATTGCCGCACCAGCTCATGACGAAGACCGCGCCGAACACGACGCGCCACGGCGGAACGGTACGGGTGTCACCGCGCCGGCGCCGGACGGCGGACGGGCGCGTGGTCACGGTGCTCACAGCGCCCCCTGATGCCGCGCCACGTGATCAGCCAGGACGGTGGCGTATCCCGCCGCGTCCCCCGCGGACAGCCGGCCGAGCAGTTCCCGGTGGTCGTCGATCACCGCCGGGAGGTGCTGCGGATGCATCGTCAGCAGTTGGTGGCGCAGGCGCTGCTGCCGGTCGCGCAGCAGCGTGAAGAAGTGCGCGGCGATCGCATTGCCGGAGGCGTTCACCACCGCGGAGTGGAAGGTCTCGTCCGTCGCGACGAACGCCTCCAGGTCCGCCACGGCCAGCTGGACCCGCTGCTGATCAACGCAGTGCGTCAGGGTCCGGACCAGGTCGGCGGACGGGCCGCCCTCCGCCACGACGCGGCGGGCCGCCTCCCCTTCGAGGACCTGCCGCATCTCCAGCACGTCCTGCGCCTCACGCGGCGCGACGGGGGTGACCACGGCGCCCCTGCGGCCCGCGAGGTCGAGCAGCCGCTCACCGCTCAGCCGGAGGAAGGCCTCGTGCGCGGGTGTCCGGCTGATGCCGAGATCTTCACTGATCTCGCTCTCGGTGACCAGCCGGCCGCCCGGCAGCCGGCCGGTGATGATCGCCTGTTTCACGTACTGGTACGCGGTCTCCGCGGCGGAGCGCGATCCCGAAATAGATGGCATAGCCACGTATCTTTCCATGCATGCATTGATGCATGCAACGCGCCCCGGCCCGGGCCGGAGCGCCGCACCCCGCGGTGGGCTGCCGGGCCGCGCGTGGACATCTCCCGCGTCGTGGTGGTTGCATGACCCGGAGAAACCGAAGGTCAGAGGAGGGACGGCGGGTGACGCCGGGCCTCTCTCGCGCCGTCATCGTGTGCGTCGTCGTGGGAGGCAGTCCGTTGAGCGAGGGGGAGCGCGTGTCCGCGGTGCGCCCGGCATCGTTGGTGGGGCGCACCGAGGACCTGTCGTTCATCCGGTCGTTCTTCAACGACCACGTGGTCCGGGGCGCCGCACTGCTGCTGACCGGCGAAGCCGGTGTGGGCAAGACGGCGCTGCTCGACGCCCTCGCCGACGACGCCGCCCGGCGGGAGGTCCGCGTGCTGCGGGCCAGGGGTGTGCAGTTCGAGGCGGACATCAGCTATGCCGGGCTCAATCAGCTCCTCCTGCCGCTCTTCGGCGAGTTCGACATCCTGGACGACGGTCACCGTGACGCCCTGCGGGTCGCCGTCGGCATCGGCAGCGGGCCGACCCCCGACCGGCTGCTGACCTCCACGGCCGCCCTCCTTCTGCTGCGCGTGATCTCGGTGGAGACGCCGTTGCTCGTCGTCGTCGACGACCTGCCCTGGCTGGACCGGGCGACCACCGCCGTGCTCGGATTCATCGCCCGCCGCCTGGTCGGCAGCAGGGTCAGTCTGGTCGCGGCCTGCCGCACCGGCTCCGACACCTTCTTCGAGTCCAGCGGTCTGACCGAGTACCGGCTGCCGCCACTGGACGACGCCTCGTCGGCCGAACTGCTCGCCTCGGCACACCCGGACGTCGCCCCGGCCGTACGGCGGCGCATCGTGGCGGAGGCGCACGGCAACCCCCTCGCCCTGGTCGAACTGCCCACCGCGCTGAGCAGGGAACAGCGCACGGTGCTCACCGCGCTCCCCGCGGTGCTGCCGCTGAGCGAACGCCTCCAGACGATGTTCGCCTCACGCGTGGCCGGACTGCCCGCCCCGACCCGGGAGCTGCTGCTCCTCGCGGCGCTCGACGGCACCGGCGACCTCGCCCCCGTAGCGGCCGCCGCCACCGGACGCGCCGTCATCGACGAGCTGGCGCCCGCGGAGGCCGACCGGCTCATCGAGGTGTCGGCCGGTGACCGCCGGCTCTCCTTCCGGCACCCGCTGATCGGCGCCGCCGTCGTCGCCCACGTCACCTCCACGGCCGAGCGGCGCCGCGCGCACCGGGCACTGGCGGACGCGCTCGTCGACCAGCCGGAACGGCGCGCGTGGCACCTCGGCGAGGCCGCCGCCGCCCCCGACGAGAAGGTCGCCGCCCTCCTGGAGCAGGCCGCCCATCTGCGGACCCGGCGCGGCGACGCCCTCGGCGCGGTGATGGCCCTCACCCGCGCCGCCGGACTGAGCCCCGCCCCCGCCGACAAGAGCCGGCGCCTCGCCGAGGCCGCCTACATCGGCACCGATGCCGGCGGCGAACTCGTCGACGCCTCACGG
The DNA here is from genome assembly GCF_042799415.1 of Streptomyces sp. NPDC057694. Classification (NCBI taxonomy): domain Bacteria; kingdom Bacillati; phylum Actinomycetota; class Actinomycetes; order Kitasatosporales; family Streptomycetaceae; genus Streptomyces; species Streptomyces sp. NPDC057694. The sequence goes on along the minus strand of NZ_JBHVIX010000002.1, from coordinate 509,982 downwards.
CTCCTCGCCGGCGCCCGGGCGGCCGACCCCACCGCCCCCGACTCGCTGCACGCGGCAGCGGCCTCCGCGTTCCTGCTGATCAACGAGGACGGCGACATCGACACCGCGCACCGGCTCCTCGTCGGCGCGATCGAGAACGGCGACCACGGCTACGACGCGGGCGACGACGCTCTCGTCGACGCCCTGCACAGCCTCGTCCTGCTCTGCTCCTACGGCGGCGACCCCGCGCTGTGGGACCCGGTGTTCGCGGCGCTGGAACGGCTGACCCCCGAGCCCCCCGACCTCCTGTGGGCGGTCGCCCAGACCTTCGCCGACCCCGCCCGCACGGGCCCCGGGGGACTGGCACGTCTCGACGCCCTGCTCGCCCGGGTGGGCGACGACCCCACACAGGTGGTGCGCATCGGCACCGCCGCCCTCTACCCGGACCGGCTGGCCCAGGTACGGGGGCCGTCGCTGCGCCTCGTCGAACACGGCCGTACCGGCACCGCGCCGGTGCGCCGACAGCTCGGCGCGATCATGCAGGTGAGCCTGGACCACTACCACTCGGGCCGTTGGGACGACGCCTCACGGCTGGCCGGAGAGGGACTCGCCCTGTGCGAGGAGCACGGCTACCGCTTCTTCGCCTGGGAGCTGCAATACGTCCAGGCGGTGGTCGCCGCGGCCCAGGGGAAACCGGCGACGAGCGACGCCCTCGTCGCGGACATCGTGCGCTGGGCCGTACCGCGCGGCGCCCATGGAGCCCGGCTCCTCGCGAGCCACGCCAAGGCCCTGGGCGCCCTCGGCGGCGGCGACTTCGAGGCCGCGTACCGGCACACGTGTGCGGTGAGTCCGCCCGGTGTCCTGGCCCCGTACGTCCCGCACGCCATGTGGACCGCCCTGGACCTGGTGGAGGCCGCCGTGCGCACCGGCAGGACGGACGAGGCCGCCGCGCACGCGACGGCGATGCGCCGGTCCGCGATGCCCGAACTCTCCGCCCGCCTGCGCATGCTGGTGCTCGCCGCGGAGGCGCTCACCACGCCCGGCGAGCGGGCCGCCGAGCTGTTCGAGGAGGCGCTGGCCTGCGTCGACGCCGACAAGTGGCCCTTCGACACCGCCCGGGTGCGGCTCTTGCGGGGCGAGTATCTGCGGCGCAGGCGCGCGACGAAGGAAGCCCGCGGACAACTTCTCGCCGCACTCGAGTCGTTCGAGGCGCTGGGGGCCGGCCCGTGGGCGAAGCGCGCAGCGGCCGAGCTGCGCGCGACCGGCTACGCCGGACCGGCGGTGGCCCGCGCCCGGTCGGCCGCACTGACCGCCCAGGAACTGAAGATCGCCGAACTCGCGGCCCAAGGACTGACGAACAAGCAGATCGCCGAGCGGCTGTTCCTGTCCCACCGGACCATCGGCGCACACCTCTACCAGATCTATCCCAAGCTCGGCGTCAGCACCCGTACAGCGCTGCGGGACGCTCTGGACTCCCTCACGCAAGAGGTCGGTGACTGATCCGTGAGCGAGCGCGAGAGCAGCAGGGCACCAGGGCATGAAAGCGAGAAGGGGCATCGGATGCGCGAACCACTGGACAGCCACCCGGACATCAACTGGCCGGCCGGTTTCTCGCCCGACGACGCCCATGTCTTCTTCGGGCGGGAAGCAACGGTACCGATCCCGCCCGACCGGGCCTTCGCCCTGCTCACGGACGTGTCCAGCTGGCCGGAGTGGTCCCCGGGTGTGACCGGGGTGGGCATCGACGCACTGGCCCAGGTGTTCACGGTGCAGTGGTACGGGCACCGGTTCGAGGTGTTCGTGGGGGAGAACAGTCCGCCGCACCGCGTCGGCTGGCTGGGCATCGGCGCCGGAGTGCAGCTGTACCAGGCGTGGCTGATCACCCCCGCCGAGGGCGGCACCCACATCCTGACCGAGAACGTCGTGCGCAGCGGTGCGCCGAAGGCGCTGGACACGCTGTCGGCGCTGTGGAAGGAACGGCTCGACACCCTTTGGCAGGCCCAGTACGACAGGATGTCGGACACCCTGACCTTCTGACGTCCTGAAGCCGTGAGATGGCCGTGGCCGACCCGGATCGCCCGGGCCGGCCACGGCCACCTCATGAGTTACGGTCGTCGGCGCCGGTCAGCGGCGCGAGCCGACGCAGCGGAAGCTGCTCGCGTCCGCCACGTCACCGTGGCCCTTGTACTGCGGGACCTTCGGGTAGAGGCACAGGTCGCGCGTGACCTTCTTGCCCGCGGTGTCGGTGACGGATGCGGCCAGCGTCTGCGGAGCCTTGCCGTGCTCGACCCACTTGACCAGCGCGCCGAGCGCGTCGGTGGGGGCGGGACCGGTGTTGCCGTCACCCGCGCAGTGGTTGACGCCCGGCGCCAGGAACACCCGGTAGAAGTCGTCGACGCGCTGCGCGCCACCCAGCTTCTTCTCGACCCGCTCGCGGTAGTCGACGGTGCCCTGCGTCGGGATCAACTGGTCCGCCTGTCCCTGCCAGGTCAGCAGCTTGCCACCGGAGTTGCGGAAGCCCGACAGATCCGGGTCGTCGGTGCCGATGACCTTGTCGTACTCGGCCTGCGACTGCTGGAACAGCTTCTGGAACTCGCTGTAGCTCGCCGTCGCCACGTTGTAGGCGGGCTGCTTCTTGACGAACGTGGAGATCCATTCGGACGGCACCAGGAACGGCGATCCGACCGATTCCCCGTCGGAGGCGGCCAGCACCGTCAGGTCGGAGCCGATCGTCGGGCCGTACCAGAGCTTCTTGCCCGACGTGGTGCGCGGACCGTCCCAGATCTTGCGGACGACGGAGGCGTCGGCGGCCGAGAAGGTCACCTTCTTGCCGTCGCACTCGAGGGTCGTGCCGATCAGCCGGCGCGGGTCGTAGTGGCACTTCTCCGGGTCGCCGATGAGCCCGTCCTTGGCGCCGTCGAGCGTGTCGCACGCCTTCACGGCCGCCTGGGTCGCGAGGGTGAGCTCACACTTGCTGGGGTAGGTGTGCTCCTCGTTCATCACGACCTGGGGCCAGGCCGTGGCGACCTCGAACTCGTCCCAGTTGATGCCGGGCGCGTCGGCGAGGATGCCGTCGTAGTCGCCGGGGTGGCTCTGCGCCTCGGCATAGCCCTGACGGCCGCCGGTGGAGCAGCCGTTGAAGTACGAGTACGAAGCGGTGCGGCCGTAGACGTCGCCGATGACCTGCTTGGCGACGACGGCGGCCTCGTGCACGGAAGCCGACGCGAAGTTCTTCAGGCGGGTCTGATCGACCTTGCCCTGTGCGTCGAGGGCCCAGTTCACATCGAGGTAGGCGCCGACACCGGCGTCGGTCGTCGCGGTGGCGTAGCCGCTCTTCACGGCGGCGGCCAGCCCGGAACCGTAGTCACCGGCGGCGTAGGCGCTGCCGCCGAGGCCCTGGAAACGGCCGTTCCAGTCGTGCTCCGGGAGCCACACCTGGACCTTGGCGTGGTCGTCCGCGCCGGTGTGGCCGAGGGTGATGGTCACCTGGCAGTGTGCCGGGACGTTCGGCACGGTGTCTCCGGGCAGCGGAGTCACCGGAGGCACCTCGACGTCACCCGTCGGCTTGCTCACGGCCGAGACGGACTCGATTCTCGTGCCGCTCGGAGCCTTCAGCGACAGCGAGTCGGACGCGCACCGGAACGGCGCGGCGGTGGAGCCGCCGGACTCCGCCACGGCGGTGGGCAGATACACCGCCGCCGTCACCAGCGGCACGGCGGCCGCGAGGACGGTCAGAAGTCGTTTCATGAATTTCCCTCGTCTGTGGAATGTTGCGATGGCTGATGTCGTGCGTCTGTCGTGGATGACATACATACGTGTGCGTAGTGAGATGTGGTGGCGGCTCCTGGCCGGTGTTCACATCCTGCACGTGTCGGGGCAGGTGTTCATCAGTCACCTGACCGTCGTCGGGGTACGGAGGTGTCGTCGCCCAGCCACTCGGAGTGCTTCTCGTGGGCCCACCGCACCGGGACGGAGCCGGTCCGCATGCCGAGCCGCGCCTCCGGGTCCTCGTACGCCTTGCGCAGGTGACCGATGAGGACGAACGTGATGCCCCAGGCGAGGCAGTCGTGCACGAAGATCGTGCTGGTGCGGGAGATCGCGGGAAGCAGTCCGCCGAACCACATCAACAGGCCGGTGAACAGCATCAGAAGCACCGCGCCCGCGATCCAGCCGGCGTAGAGCTTCTGTCCGGCGTTGAACTTTCCGGCCGGTCGCACCGACGGTGCGGTCAGGCGCCTGCGGGCGGCCCGCAGCCATTGCCGGTCGTAGGGCGCGAAGCGGTTGAGCCGGCGCAGATCGGCGCGGAACGCGGGGGACAGCAGACCGAGCAGGAACGGCGCGGGCAGCAGGATCCCGGACCACTCGTGGACGGTGACCATCAGATGGCGTCGCCCCACGAGCTGGGCGAGCGGCCCGAGGTACAGGCAGGCCGCGGTCACCAGGCACAGCAGCATCAGACAGCCGGTGGCTCGGTGGACCAGCCGCTCGGCCCGGGTGAAGCGACGGACCAGCGCACCGGTCTCAGACAGCGGAGCCATCGCCGTGCCTGTCCTCTCCGGCGAGCCAGCCGTCGATGTCGTAGCCGCGCTCCTCCCAGTACCCCGGTACGACCTCGTCGGTGACCGAGATGCCGGAAAGCCACTTGGCCGACTTGTAGAAGTACATGGGCGCCGCGTACAGCCTGACCGGTCCGCCGTGCTCGTGGGTGATGGGCTTGTCCTGCATCCTCAGTGCCACCATGACGTCCGAGCGGCGCGCCTGCTCCAGGGTGAGGTTCTCGCTGTACGCACCGTCGAAGCACGTGAAACGGACGGCCTTGCCCTCGGGACGGACTCCGGCGGCGTCGAGCAGATCCGACAGCCGTACGCCCTCGAAGGGTGTGTTCGCGACACGCCAGCCGTCCGTGCACACCACGTCGTGGACCACGCGGGTCTGCCGCATGGCGCGCAGCTGCGGCAACGTGAAGGTCTTGGGCCGGTCGACGAGTCCGCCGATGTGCAGTGCGTAGGTGTGGGCGTCCTTGCGCGGCACCGACCCCACGATGCTGTAGTAGCGGAACCCTCCCGGATTGGGCAGCAGACCGGTGACTCCGGTCGGGTCCGCCTGGGAGGCGGCCCCCAGGAAACTCTCCCAACCACGCTGCAGATAGGGCGCGGTGGCGAGGCCGGCCGCCCCCGCGGCGAGGGTCGCGAGCATCGCCCGCCGGGCCACGGGCGGCCCGCTCCCGGTGTCCTTGCGCTGGTCTGACATGTCTGTCCCGTCCTGTTGTGCTGCTGAAGGGGGCGGCCCACCCGGCGACTCGATAACCGGTCTGGATGGTTACGATCCTTGCATGTGTGCGGCGCACCGGTCAATACGGTGATGGGTGTTACCGGACCTTCGCGGTCGAGAGGGGGCGCCGGATGCGGGTGCGGGTGCAGGCCGGACGGCGCGGTCGTGTGACGGATGCGCCGAGCGGGCTCTGTGCGTGAGCGCGGACCGCTATGTGCCGCTGCGCGGGGGCTGGACGGAAACCGTCCGCCTCGCCGTCGCCGAGGTGGGAGAAGCCCGCGTCGCCCTGCGTCTCGCCGCGGCTGTTCCGTGCCGGCTCACGGGCGGCATGGGGCGGACGGATCGGGGTACGGACCCGGAGCCGAGATCCTTCGCGGCGCGGGCGAGGCTTGCATTCTCGTCAGTCACTGGTCAGTATGGTTACGTGAATCATGCCTTTCCTTGTGGGACGCTCCCTCTCGACTTCGTCGGCACGCTGCGCGCCAGGCGCAACGACCTGCCGATGGAGAAGCTCGCCACCCCCGGGCTGCTCGATGACTGGTTCGTGGAGTCCGGCATGCTCGATCTGGCCCCGGGCGCGAGCGAGGTGGACCTCACCCTCGCCGTCGATCTGCGCGAATCGATCTATTCCCTGGTCGCCGCCCGGCTGCACGGCGAGCCGCTGCCCGCGGACGCGGTGGCCGAGCTGAACCTGCAGGCGTCGGGCATGCCCGTGACGCTGCGGCTCGGCCCCGACGGTGCGACCCGCACCGGCTCGGTGGTCCAGGGGCTCGCGGCTCTCGCCCGGGAGGCCGTGGAGATCCTCGGCGGTGACGACGGGGCGCTGCTGCGCGAGTGCGCCCGCCCCGAATGCACCCAGGTCTACCTCGACCGCTCGCGCGGCCACCGGCGTGAATGGTGTGCCATGCGGACCTGCGGAAACCGGGTCAAGGCCGCCGCCTATCGCGCTCGTCAGCACACCACCCAAGGCTGATCCGGAGCGGTCAGCTGTTGCCCTGGGGGCCCTTGAGGTCCTTGTGGTCCTTGAGGTCGGCCGGTGTCGCGCCGGGCGGGCCGAGGATGACATCCCCCAGCTCCTCGGTGATCGCCTGGAACAGCCCCATGTCCCATTCGGTGTCCGGGGTGGCCAGATGAGCGGGCGTCCCCGCGCGCCGGATGAGTTCGGTGAACCGGGCGGGCGAGCTGATGGTCAGCGCGCGGGCACCGTCCTCTCCCGCCTTGATGGTGTGCGGGGTGTTCATCGGCACCCGATAGAAGTCTCCGGAGCGCAGCGTGTACGTATCGGAGCCCGCCCACACGGTGAGCGTGCCCTCGACTATCCAGAGGCGCTCCTCGTATCCCGTGTGCAGGTGCAGCGGCGTGCCCGAGCCCGCCGGGAGGGTGACGTCCGCCAAGTCGTGACGGCCCTCCGTCTCCTGTGCCGAGGTGAGGACGGACATCCGCAGATGCTGCCCCAGGACGAACTGGCGGTCCTGGGGAACGGGCGGCGGTGAAGGGAAGTTGCTCATGGTCTGTGGCTCCTGGGCTCATATGGACACTGAGCGGATCTTCGTTCGACGACGCGAGCATATACGCGAATGCGAGTCAGGTGTGCACATCCCGGAGCGAGTCCGAGTTGGAGGTGTGATCTCGGGTGTGAATTCGGGTGTGGCTTGAGTGTGCCCTGGGTGTGCCCTGGGTGTGAAGTCGGGCGGGCTCAGGCGTGCGGGTGTGCCGGCTCCGCGTCGGCGACCGTGTACATCACCGATCGCTGCTGCTTGTGCCGCTGGATCCGGCCCTTGGCGACGAGTGACTCCAGAGTGTTCCGCACGACCTGGGGCGTGGGGGAGCGGTCCGGATGCTTCTCCAGCAGTTCCTCCCGCAGCTCCTTGGCCAGGCGCGGCTCCTCGTACGCGGCCAGCAGCTCCGTCAGCAGGTCCCCGAGCAGCGGCTGCGCCGACGTTCCCTTCGCCGGGGCGGGCTGCTGCCCGGGGCGCGGGGACGGCGGCTCCGCACCCTCGTACCGCTCGGCGAGGTTCATGATGTCGACCAGGAGTGCTTCCTCCTGCTCCAACATCTTGATCTTCTCGGTCAGTTCCTGCTGCCGGCGACGGTTGTCTTCCAGATCCGACGCGGCCTGCTCTACGTACCGCGACCGGAGCGTGTCGGCCGATGGGCTGGTCACAACCGTTCACTCCTCAATAGTGGTGGACGCTGGGCATGGTACCCACGCCGGTGCGCCCGTGCCGAGGAGTGCGGCACATACATGTGTTGCCCACGCCGGTGGGCGGGAGGCCGGTCAGGGCTTCCAGGGGTCGTCGGCGACGATGTCGGCCAGTGCCCGGGCCAGTCCGGAGAGCATCCTCTCGCCCTTCTCGGCGGTTGCCGCGTCGCCGTGGCCGGCCACCCCGGAAGGGGTGATCTCGCCGAAGGGCACGGCCATGTGGATCGGGTCGGTCGACTCGGCGGGCAGCGTGATCGCGGGGCCGTGGGCATCCGGAACGTACGCGTGACGCACCAGTTCGGGGTGGGCGGCCAGCATCATCGAGGTCTCGCCCTCGCACGCGTGCATCAGCCCGTCCTGGGTGTCCAGCGCGTCCCGGACCACGTCCCTGGACACGCTGAAGTAGTCGGTGGAGGCGATACGGGCCGACAGCTCGACGGTCAGTTCGGTGGTGAGGGCACGCAGCGCGGTCATGTTCCCGCCGTGGCCGTTCACGATCAGGATGCGGCTGAACCCGGCCCGCAGGATCGAACGGCAGAGGTCCCGCAGCAGCGCGTGCAGCGTGGTCAGCGAGAGCGTCAGGGTGCCGCCGAAGGCCATGTGGTGCTCGGACAGGCCCGACCACACGGACGGCGCCACCACCACCGGAGTGCGCGGGGCGGCCAGCCGGGCCGCCCGCAGGCACACCTCGGCGGCCAGGAAGTCGTCGACCCCGGTGGGCAGATGGGGTCCGTGCTGCTCGGTGGCGCCCACCGGCAGCAGCACGACCGCGTCCTCGGCCGCGAGATCGCGCAGCTCGGCGGCGGTCAGATGGTTCCACAGGACTTCGGTCATGAGAGCGGGCCTTCTGTCAGCGGTGAGCGGTGAGCGGTGAGCGATGAGCGGGTCGGACCGCGGCGGGCAGTGAACTGCCGTGCCGTGCCGTGCCGGGGCCGGCCGTGGCGGCCGGCCCCTGGCGCGTCCGTCAGAAGTGGTCCACGTCCACGACGGCCTGGGCGAACGCCGTCGGCGCCTCCTGCGGCAGGTTGTGCCCGACGGCCAGCGTGCGGTGCTCGTACTTCCCGGTGAACATCGACCGGTACGACGCGCCGTCGCCGGGCGCCGTGAACGGGTCGTACTGGGCGTCGATGGTGATGGTCGGCACCGCGATGGTCGGCGCCGCGGACAGCTTGTCCTCGTAGCCGTCGTAGCGTCGCTCGCCCTCCGCCAGGTCCAGCCGCCAGCGGTAGTTGTGGATGACGATGGCCGGGTAGTCGGGGTTCTCGAACGCGGCCGCGGTGCGCTCGAAGGTGGCGTCGTCGAAGCCCCAGGTCGGCGAGACGATCTGCCACACCAGCTTGGTCAGGTCGTGGCGCAGGTCCTTGCGCTCCATCGCCTTCTTGCCGCGCTCCGTCGCGAAGTAGTACTGGTACCACCAGGTGTGTTCGGCGGTCGGCGAGATCGGCTCCAGCTGGGCCTTGCGGTTGGTGATGAGGTAACCGCTCACCGAGACCAGCGCCTTGACCCGCTCGGGCCACAGCGCCGCGAGGATGTCCCCGGTGCGCGAGCCCCAGTCGAACCCGGCGACGACCGCCTTGTGGATCTTGAGGGCGTCCATCAGGGCGATGATGTCGAGGGCGATCACCGACTGCTGGGCGTTGCGGGCCGTGCGGGAGGAAAGGAATTGCGTCGTGCCGTGACCGCGCAGGTAGGGCACGATCACGCGGTAACCCTGGTCGGCCAGCAGCGGGGCGACGTCGGCGTAGCTGTGGATGTCGTACGGCCAGCCGTGCAGCAGGACGACCGCGGGGCCGTGGGCGGGGCCCAGCTCGGCGTACCCGACGTTCAGCAGCCCGGCCTTGATCTGCTTGAGCGCGGGGAACGTGGTGTGCGTACCCGGGGCGACGGTCGGTACGACGGGCACCTTCCCGCCGTGGCCCGAAGCGCCCGTGGCGGCGTGCGAGACACCTTGCAGACCCGCCAGTGAGACGGCGGCCGCCCCCGTCCCCAAGCCCACGGCCTTGTTGAAGCTACGCCTGTTGATCATGTGAAACCTTCCGTGTGTGTCGGGTGTGCTTCCCGACGAGGTCACTCTTGTCCGCGTCTCCGGTGCGCGCATCAGTCACTTGACGGTCGTACCGGCGATCCCCCGGGTGTGACCCGGCGGGCTCCCGGCAGACGGTCATGTGACGGATGTACGCGTTCGTTTCGCGGTGGACAGTGATGGCGGGGCCGCTGCCATGTGGCCCCATGGGGAGGCGAGTACGTCTGCCACCGTCACGTCACCACCTTGACGGGTGATGGAGCGCCTGACAAGTTAATCACCAGCCAAAGTGGTGATGCCGCATCATCCTCGGCGTCGTGGCGATTCCTCTGTTTCCACTGATCTCTCTGATCTCTCTGAATCCCCTGGAGGGTTTCCTGTGTTCAACACCAAGCGTGCGAGCGGTCGACGGGTTCTCACCGGCATCGGTGCCGCGGTCGCGGCCGGTGCCGCGGTCGGCGCCTTCGCCCTGAGCGGCACCGCCAACGCCGATGGCGGCGAGAGCCGTTCGTCGGCCGGCAAGGGGGCGGCCAAGCCCACCGTCGTGCTGGAGCACGGCGCCTTCGCCGACTCCTCCAGCTGGAACGGCGTCATCTCCCGGCTGCGCGCCGACGGTTACCCCGTCGTCGCCGCCGCCAACCCGCTGCGCGGCCCGCACGACGACGCCACCGCCCTGCGCAGCGTCCTCGACCACGTCAAGGGCCCCAAGATCCTCGTCGGACACTCCTACGGCGGCTCCGTGATCAGCGCGGCCGCCGCGGGCGACCCTCAGGTGAAGGGCCTCGTCTACGTGGCCGCGTTCCTGCCCGCGGTGGGGGAGTCGGCCCTGGAGCTGACCAACAAGTACCCCGGATCCACGCTCCCCGACGCCCTCGACCCGGTGTCCGTCACCCTGCCCGACGGCACGAAGGGCACGGACCTCTACATCCAGCAGGACAAGTTCCGCCACCAGTTCGCCGCGGACGTCCCGCCCGCCGAGGCCGCCCTCGCAGCCGCGGGACAGCGCCCCATCGCCCAGTCCGCGCTGGAGGAGAAGGCCACCGTGGCCGCCTGGAAGTCCATCCCCAGCTGGGACATCGTCACGACGCGGGACCTCAACATCCCCGCCTCCGTGCAGCGCTTCATGGCCGAGCGGGCCCACGCCCGCACCACCGAGGTCGCCGCCTCGCACTCCGTCGCCGTCTCCCACCCCGGTCTCGTCACCCGCGTCATCGAGGAAGCCGCCCGCGCCACCCGGTGACGCGCCCGGCGACGTCGGCCGGCCCTCCCGTACACGAACAGCCCCCGAAAGCGAGAACACCCACCATGGACCTCAAGCTCGAAGTCGTCGTCGTCCCCGTCTCGGACGTCGACCGGGCCAAGGACTTCTACGTCGGCAGACTCGGATTCCGCCTCGACGCGGACTTCCCGATCCACGACGGCTACCGCATCGTGCAGGTGACGCCGCCCGGCTCCGCCTGCTCGGTCATCTTCGGTGACGGGCTGACGACCGCCCCGGCCGGCTCGGCCCAGGGCCTGCACCTGGTCGTGACCGACATCGAGCAGGCCGTCGGGGAACTCACCGGCCGCGGTGTCGACGTCGGCGGCCCGTTCCACGACGCCACAGGCGCCTTCCATCACGCGGGAGGAGCGCGGCGAGTGCAGGGCGCGGCACCGGGCCGCCCCAGCTACGGCACCTTCGCCTCGTTCGCCGATCCCGACGGCAACGAGTGGTTCCTCCAGGAGATCACGGTTCGCGCACCGGGGCGCTGAACGCCGATTCCGTACACCCACCGACCGCTCCAGCAACCCTTGGGAGGTGTCCCCGATGGGGACGGCCCACATCTACGACGTCATCGTGATCGGCGCGGGACCCGTCGGCGAGAACGTCGCCGACCGCGCCGTCGCGGCCGGCCTCAGCACGGTGATCGTCGAGAGTGAACTCGTCGGCGGCGAATGCTCGTACTGGGCCTGCGAGCCCAGCAAGGCGCTGTTGCGGCCGGTCCTGCTGCGCGCCGAGGCGAGCCGGGTCCCCGGTCTGGACCCGGCCGTCGCGGGGCCGCTGGACACCGCGGCCGTGCTCGCGCACCGCGACCGCATGTCGGCGCACTGGGACGACACGGGCCAGGTCGAGTGGCTCGCGTCGGCCGGCATCGAACTCCTGCGGGGCCACGGCCGGATAGCCGGAACCCGCCGGGTCGCCGTGGACACCCCGGAAGGCGTCACCGTCCTGCTGGAGGCGCGGCACGCGGTCGCCGTGTGCACCGGCAGCCGCGCCGCGCTGCCGGACCTGCCGGGACTCGACGAGCTCCGCCCCTGGACCAGCCGGGAGGCCACCAGCGCCCGAGAGGTGCCCGAACGGCTCGTCGTGGTGGGCGCCGGTGTGGTCGGAACCGAGATGGCCACCGCTTGGCAGGGCCTCGGGAGCCAGGTCACTCTGGTCGCCCGCGGCGACCGCCTCCTGCCCCGCATGGAGCCGTTCGCCGGGCAGCTGGTCGCCGAAGCGCTGGGCGCGGCAGGCGCCGACGTGCGTCTCGGTGTCGGTGTGGCCCGAGCCGTGCGCGACGCGGGACCCGACGGCACCGTCCGGATCACCCTGACCGACGGCACGGAACTCCTCGCCGACGAGCTGCTGTTCGCGACCGGCCGCGCACCGCGTACCGACGACATCGGCCTGGAGGCCGTCGGCCGCACCCCCGGCGAGTGGCTGACCGTCGACGACACGCTGACCGTCACCGGCGTCCCGGGCGACTGGCTCTACGCGGTCGGCGACGTGAACGCCCGCGCCCTCTTCACCCACCAGGGCAAGTACCAGGCCCGGATCGCCGGCGCCGTCATCGCCGCCCGCGCACAGGGCACGGCACTCGACAGCACACCCTGGAGCCCGCACACCGGCACCGCGGACACCGCGGCCGTTCCGCAGGTCGTCTTCACCTCACCGGAGATCGCCGCCGTCGGCCTCACCACGGCCGAGGCCGGGCGCACCGGGCGCCGTGTCGATGTCGTCGATCAGGAGATCGGCAATGTGGCGGGCGCCCACCAGCACACACCCGGCTACCGCGGCACGGCCCGGATCCTCATCGACCCGGAGCGCCGCACGGTCGTCGGAGCCACCTTCGCCGGCCCGGGCGTCGCGGAACTCCTGTACTCCGCGACCGTCGCCATCGCCACCGAGGCCCCCGTCGACCGCCTCTGGCACGCCGTCCCCGCGTTCCCCACGATCAGCGAGGTGTGGCTCCGCCTCCTGGAGACGTACCGAGGCTGACGAAGCGCCGCACACATTCCTCTGCGTAACCGTCTTGACTGGTTACGCCTGAGGGTGCAAGCTGAAGGTGGTCCAGGTGGTCCAGGTGGTCACCGGGACGCGATCGACGGCTCATGAAACTCACGAAAGAGAGACGAGTCATGCCCAAGGCAGTCGCGATGGACGCCGCCGCGGCGGTACGCAGCGCAAAGTACGGCAGGCTCCCCGAGCGGATCCGCTTCGAGGAGATGACCGAGGAGGTGGAGGCGGACCCGGACGCCAGGACGAAGTCCGGCTACAACCCCGAAGGTTCGTGGAACTACTACTCGTGCCTGGCCCTCGATCTCGGGCTGTGAGCAGCGAGCCGCCGCGCTCACGATTCACGCCGGCGGGACGTCCTCCGCGCAGGCACGTGTGCCGTCGGCGGGACGCGGGGCGTCCAGCCTGTCCAGTGCGCCGCGCACCGAGGCGCGTGTGGTCACACCCAGCCTCGGGAGGATCCGGTACAACTGCGTGCTGACGGTTCTCCGGGGGAGTCCGGTCAGCTCGCCGATCTCCTCCACCGTCAAGCCGGTCGCGGCCAGTTCGGCGATCCGCCGCTCCCCGCGAGTGAGCCGGCAGGGGGTGCCCGAGACGGTCCATCGCGCCGCAGGCGCTGTGGCGCCGGTCCGGCCGGTCATCGTCATCGGCATCGTCATCGTGGAAGACATGCTCGCTCCCTGTCCTGTCGGTTCGGTTCGGGTCTGTTCGGTTCGCTGACGTGTCCCATGGTCGCGGGGAGCGAGTGCCCGACGCGATGGGGCCGCCCCGAGGTTCCCGGCAGCGGCACCATAGGGCTGCCCCCACAAAGAGACGACCGACCACCACTCAAGGAAGATGATTGCGGTGTCCGACCCTCGCGAACTCGGAGCTTTCCTCAAAGCCTGCCGGGCCCGGCTGACGCCAGGGGCCTGCGGACTGCCCGACCCGGACACGCCCCGCAAGGTCGCCGGACTGCGGCGCGAGGAAGTGGCCCGGCTGGCGGCGATCAGTGTCGACTACTACACGCGCCTCGAACAGGGCCGCGTCCGGGCGTCCGCGGCGGTCCTGGCCACCCTGGTCCGCGCGCTGCGGCTCGACGAGGACCAGCAGACATACCTCTACGACCTCGCCGGCCGCGCCGACGCCCGCCCGCGCCGCAGGACCCCGCAGCGCCCGCGCCCCGCGATGCTGCGGCTCCTGGACCAGCTCACCCAGACACCCGCCCTGGTCCTCGGCCGACGCCTCGACGTCCTGGCCTGGAACGCGGCGGCCACCGCCCTGTACACCGACTTCTCCGCGCTCCCGCGAGGCCGGCGCAACTACGTCCATCTGCTCTTCACCGACCCCGGCTTCCGCGGCCTGTACCGGGAGTGGCGCCACGACGCCCGCGACGCCGTCGCCGCCCTGCGCATGGAAGCGGCAACGGATCCCGACGACCCGGAACTCGCACGGCTGGTGGGAGAGCTGACCGTGCGCGACAAGGACTTCAGCACCTGGTGGGCCGAACACCGGGTGATCACCGCCACCTACGGCACCAAGCAGTACCGGCACCCTCTGGTCGGCGACCTCACACTCGACTGCGACACCTGGGCCTGCCCCGACGGGTCCGGCCAGCGCCTCATGGTGCTCACCGCCGAACCCGACAGCCCGTCGTACGACGCCCTGCGCATCCTGACCTCGTGGACCGCCGGACATCCCGTCGACCACGAGCCACTGCGTGACCGGACGGCCTGACCACTCACACGTGTGCCGAAGAAACGCCCGACATGTGAGACGGTCCGGTGAACGATCGATCCAGAACTGCTAAGTTGGCCGGACCTGGAAACATGTGCGGGGCTTTCCGGCGCGCGCTTCGCTGCGCCGCCGGCCGGCGAGGTGGGTATGGACAACAAGATGTTCGGCCGACTGCTGCGCGAGGCGCGGCAGCGCTCGCTGATGACGATGGAGGGCCTTGCCGAAGCATCGGGTGTGAGCGGCCGGGCCATCAGCGACATGGAGCGCGGGCAGAGCCTGCCGCGGCCGTCGACCCTGAGCGAACTGATGGACGCTCTCGGACTGGACGACGACGAGCGCCGCCGCCTGGCACGCGCGGCCGCACGACGCACGGCGCGGACCGTCGTACCCCGCCAGCTCCCGCCCGACCTCATGGTGTTCCGCGGCCGGACGGCGGACCTGGCCGAGATCGACAGACTCACCGACCCCGCCACGGCGCCCGGCGGACACACCGGTATCACCGCGATCGCCGGTATGGCCGGCATCGGCAAGACCACGCTCGCCGTGCACTGGGCGCACCACGCGGCGGAGCGCTTCCCCGACGGCCAGCTCTACGTCGACTGCCGCGGCTTCGACGCGACGGAAAACCCCCTGGACCCCGGTGAGGCCCTCGGCGGCTTTCTGCGGGCGCTCGGTGTGCCGAGCGCCGACATACCTTCGTGCACCGAGCAGCGCAGCGCCCTGTTCCGGGACCGGACCGCGTCCCGGCAGCTGATCGTCGTACTCGACAATGTGCGGGACTCCGCGCAGGCCAGGCCGCTCCTGCCCGGCTCCGCGGGATCACTCGCCGTCATCACCTCCCGCAACCAGTTGTCCGGCCTCGCCGCGGTCGAAGGTGCCTCGGTGCTCCATCTGGACGTGTGGACACCGGACGAGGCGTGTACGGCCCTGGCCGCCCGGATCGGCGAACCGCGCTGCCGCGCGGAACCCGAGGCCGCCGCCGAACTCGTCGAACTGTGCGGCCTGTTGCCGCTCGCCGTCGCCGTGGTCGGCGCACAGCTCGGCGCGGCACCACGACTCCCACTGCGCCTCGCCGTCGCCGAACTGCGCGCCACCCGGCCACGCCTGGACGGCCTGACCACCGACGACCGACGCGTGGACGTCCGGGCCGCCTTCTCCTGCTCGTACCGGACACTCGACGACGCGACGGCCCGGTTCTTCCGGCACCTGGTGCTCCACCCCGGGCCCACCGTGTCCACGGAGGCCGCCGCCGCCCTCGCCGCGGTGGAGATGCGGGAGGCGCGCCGCCACCTGCGTGAACTGACCGCGGCCGGGCTGATCTCACGGGACGCCGACGGCCGCCATGTCCTGCACGATCTGGTCCGGGCCTACGGCAGCGAGCTGGCCGAACTGGCCGGGCAGGCGGACGATGCCGACGAGTGAGCCCCTGGCGACCACGGCTCGCGCGGTGTACGGGACCGCCTCGCGCCGGCCCACCACGCGCCTCGTGTCGTCGACCATGTCGGCCCTCAGTCCAGCGCACGCAGCGCCCCGGCGACGGCCGACTCCAGAAAGACCCGGTCGGCCCGCGCGTTGCCCATGACATGCAGCCCCTGTACGAACGTGGTCAGGAAGCGGGCCAGCTCCACCGGGTCGTGCGCGGCGTCCAGCTCACCCCGCGCCTGCGCCCGCCGCAGGGCGTCGGAGAGCACGCGCTCCACGGCGGCCATGGCCGCCCGCACCCGCTCCACCGTCGAGGTGTGCCCCGCGCGTTCGGTGGCCGCGTTGACCAGCAGGCAGCCCTGCTCCGGGTCCGCGAGGTCCGAGGCCGCCAGCACGAGCAGCAACTCCCGCACCGTCGCGCGAATGTCGTCGTCGGCCCGTAAGTGCTCCGCGAGATGCCGGACCAGGTCCGTGCAGTAGTGGTCGAGCGCCCGCGCGTAGAGCCCATCCTTCGAGCCGAACGCCGCGTACAGGCTGCCGCTGCCGAGGTGCAGCCGCGCCGTCAGCTGCGGCAGCGACGTCGCCTGGTAGCCCTGCCGGCGGAAGAGACGCATGGCCCGCTCCACTGCCAGGTCGGTGTCGAATCCACGGGGGCGAGCCATGTGTGTCCTCTTCGTCCAGGTGTCACGCGGACTCGACTGTCGCAGACCCGCCCCGCGGACGGCATGAGTCGATCGACTGCATACCTGCTCCGACCTGTGCAGGTTCTTAAATTAACGCGTGAAGTATTCGGCGGGGCTGTACTTCCGGCCTTCCGGGTCGGCATGGTAGTGCCCGCACACTTGCTCAGTCGCCCGCCCGGCCAGGGACCCGTGGCCGGCCCCCAGGGCATCGACGGAAACGGTCCGAGGACACACATGCACCTGCATCTGAAGTATCCGCTGGAACCCGACAGCGCACCTCGGCATGCGGCGGCGGTCGTCGAGGCCGCACTGGACATCAGCGGCGCCGAGCTGGACTACAGCCCGAGCAGCATCGAACTCGTCGAAGAGATCATCGACAGCTTCCGCAGCGACGGGGCCACCTGCGACGAGATGGCCGAGTCCCTCGCGGAGTTCGGCTGCTACGTGGGTGAGATCCTGGTCCGGCACGCGGGCGGAACCTGGCGTCATGGTCCCGCCACGCAGCACACGGTTCCCCTCGCCGTGGAACTGCCCGGGCCGCGCCGCTGCCACCCCGTCGACTGGGTCTTCCGGCGTCTGGAGCACGGACCCGACGTCAGCATCCGCGCCCTGTACAGCGCGGTCACCGGCGAGAGCACGCCGGGGGCCGGCTCCGCCGCGGCCGACATGTGACCTCCGGTGTGCACACCTGACTGGTAGCATCCCAGGGGGCCCGGGAGCGGTCGCACCGCCAGGTGTCACACCGCCCGGATACGCACGACACATCACACTTTGCAGCACACCCAGTCGGCCGGGCCCCGGATCCATGGAACTGTCCGGCAGGGCGGTGACACACTTGTGGCTCCGTGGGGGAGCGCCGGGGCAGGGGAGGGCGTCATGGGCGCGCACAGACAGTCCGACGACACGGCTCTGATCGGCCGCGCCCACGAGTGCGACCTGGTGAGAGCGGTGCTGGACGCCCTGCCCGACAGCGGCCGGGTGCTGCACCTCAGCGGCGGACCGGGCTCGGGGAAGACCGCGCTCGTCCGCTTCGCCGCACAGGCGGCGGCGCAGCGGGGCATCCCCGTCCTGTCGGTGACCTGGGCCCCGGCCGAGCGGGACCTCGGCCATGCCGCGCTGCACGGGCTGCTCCACCCCCTCCTGCCCCATGCCGTGGCCCTGCCGGGAGCCGAACGCGCCGCGCTGGCCTCGGCGTTCGGCGAGGACAGCACCGAACCCGAGTCGACGGTCCTGGCCCGCGCGGCGCTGATGCTGATCACCCGGGCCCCGGGACCCGTGCTCGTCTGCGTCGACGACCTCGACCGGCTCGACCCCGCCAGCCGGGACACCCTCCGCGCGATCGCCCACCTGTGCCGCGACACCCGGGTCGGCATCATCATCACCGAGCGCGCCGACCCCACCGGCCCGCGCCCGACGGACGCGGCTGTCGGCCCGCTCCCGAAGGACGTCCTCACCGCCGCCCTCTCCCCGCTCCCCACACCCCACGCCCGTGACCTCGTGCGCCGCCGGGGCCGGGCGCGGGCACACACCGAGGAAGAACTCGTCCTCGCCGTGGCCCGGGGCAACCCCCTAGCCCTCACCGAACTGTCCCTCAGCGGCAACGGCCTGCGCGAAGCGGCCGGGTTCGGCATGCTGCCGGCGAGCCCGCGCCTGGCCGACGCCTACGCCGACGACCTGGGGGCCCTGTCGGCCCGGGGCAGCGGTGTACTCCTCACCGCGGCACTGAGCACCTCCCCCCTCGTCCGGGAGATCGTCGACGCGGGCACCCGCCTGCTCGGCGGCGTACAACACGCGCGAGCAGGCCTCGACGAGGTCGTCGCGCAAGGTCTCGTCACCGAGGAGAACGGCCACCTGCGGTTCACGCAGCCCCTGCTGCGCGTCGCCGCCCTGCACCGGGAGCCCGCGACCCGGCGCATGAGCGCGCACGCGGCGCTCGGCGACAGCATCGCCGACCCCGCCCGCGCCGCCTGGCACGCGGCCCAGTGCGCGACCGGCACCGACGAGGAACTGGCCCAGCGGGTCGAAGCACTCGCTGCGGGCCCCTGGCCCGACACCGCGCTGCTGGTCGCGCTCGCCGCACTCGACACCGCCGCCCGCCTCTCCCCGGACCCCGAGCGCCGGGCGGACCGGCTGCTGCGCGCCGCCGAACTGGCCTGCCACTACGGCCTCGGCGAGCAGGCCCGTCAGTACGCGCGCGGCATCGACCCCGCCGAACTCGGCGATCTCGGCCGGGCCATGCTCCTGTGGCTCCACGACCTCCTGCCCGGCAACCCTCCGGTGGGCGCCGAACGGATCGGCCAACTCTGTGCCGCCGCCGGGTCGGTGGCCGCCTCCCAGCCGGAGCTCGCGCGGAAACTCCTGCACGCCGCCGCGGGCCGGTGCTGGTGGGAACAGGCCGCCGCACGCGAACGGGACCTGGTCGTCGACACCCTGAAAGGCCTGCGCACCCCACCCTGGAAGCCGCGCGAACTCGCCGCCCTGGCCCTCACCGACCCGCTCTCGATCAGCCACGTACCCCTGCGCGCGTCGGAGCCGCCCACCCCCGACGAGCAGCTCATCCTCGGCCAGGTCGCCCACCTCACCGGCGACCTCGAACGGTCCGGGGAACTCCTCGAAGCCGCCGAGCGGGCCGCCCGAGCGAGCGGACGCCACGGACGGCTCCCGCACATTCTCGGAGCACGGGCCCTGGGCGAGATCTGGCGCGGCGCCCAATGGCAGACCGCACACGCCATGGCCGACGAGGCCCGGACCATCGCCACCCGGCTGCGGCTCGACAACTACGGGGCCCGCGCCACCGGCGCCCAGGGCCTCATCGAAGCGCTCCAGGGCCACCACGACAAGGCGCTGGAACGCGCGGCGGCCATCGAGGGGGCCTCCCGGCACCTCGGCCAGGGCCAGCACCTCAACCTCGCCACGCTCACCCGCGTACTGACCGCCTCCGGATCGGGACGCTACGCCGACGCCTACACCCAACTGCGCTCGTCGTTCACCGAACTGACCACGCCCTACTCGTTCCAGCAGTTCTGGGGCCTGGCCTTCTTCGTCGAAGCCGCCCTGCCCGCAGGCGAGGCCGAGGACGCCAGAACCGTCGTCAAGGAGATCGCCGACCGGACCAAGAGCGGACGGGCACCACTGCTCCGGCAGATCCTCGCCTACGCCGACGCGGCCCTCGCGCCGGACGAGGAGGCCGAACACCGCTACCGCGCGGCCCTCGACGGCGACATCGCCCAATGGCCCCTGCTGCACGCCATGACCCGCCTGAGCCACGGCGTGTGGCTCAGGCGCCGCCGCCGCGTCGTCGAGTCCCGCGCACCCCTCACCGTCGCCGAGTCCCTCTTCCGGTCCCTCGGCGCCACCTCCCGGGCCGACCTCGCCGCCTCGGAGCTGAGGGCCGCGGGGCACACCGACACCGGTCCCGACCAGGACAGCCCCGTCACAGCGCTCTCCCCGCAACAGCGCACGATCGCGCGCCTCGCCGCCGACGGCCTGACCAACCGCGCCATCGGCGAACAACTCCACCTGTCCGCCCGCACGGTGGCCTCACACCTGTACCAGATCTTCCCCAAGCTCGGCGTCAACTCCCGCGCCCAGCTGGCGGAGCGGACAGACCTGCACTGACCACCGACGAGATCCCTGTACGTCGATCAGAGGGCCCCGGCCGGAGGCGCGGACCGCCCTGGCCGGCCGGCGCCGGGCTGCCTAGGCCTCGGCGTCCCCGTCGGCCGATCGCAGCACACCGGACAACTGGGCCCGCGCCGTCACACCGAGCCGAGGGAAGATCCGGTAGAGGTAGGCGCCGATGGTCCTCGGGGAGAGGCCGAGTTCCTGGCCGATCTGGCGGTTGGACAGGCCCCGTCCCGCGAGCCGGGCGATCCGCAGTTCCTGCGCGCTGAGCAGCCCGGCCGCCGGGGCCGGGCGCGAGGAGGCCGCGGCGAAGGAGTCCGTCCGCTGCCCCGAAGCCCGTAGCTCCTCGGTGATCCGCGAGACGCGGGCCTCGGCACCCATCATGGCGAAGGTGGCCGCCGCCTGACGCAGCGTCACCCGTGAATCGGTGAACTCGTGCCGGCGGCGCAGCCACCGCCCGTGGGCCAGCCGCAACGACGCCTCCAGGAACGGCCGATGCGCCAGATCCATGTGGAAGGCCCGCTCGTACAGGGTCGATGCCTCGTCGTCGGCCGCCAGGATCGCCTGGCCCACGGCCAGCTCGACCGCGACGAGGGGGGCCCGCTCCGGCCCCAGGTCCTGTTCCAGCGTCAGCAGCCGGGTGCGCGCCGCCCCGGGCTCGTTCACGGCGGCGGCCGCCTCCGCGAACACCACGAGGGCGAACAGTGCGGGAGTGCAGCGTGCGGGGTCGGCGAGAAGACGCGAGAGAGCGGCGTGACCGGCGGCCACGTCCCCGCTCTCGACCTGCGCCCACCCGGTGCCGACGGCGACGATCTCGTCCAGCGCGCTCACCGACACCCGCCCCGCAGCGAGGGCCGCGGTGTCGGCCGGCTCCGGCACCGTGCCCGTACGCAGCGCACACGTGAGGCGTTCGAGGATCTCCGCCGCGGCCCTGTCGGCGCCGAGCGCGCGCTCATCGGCCTCCTCACGGGAGCGGCGGAACGCCGTCTCGGCCTGGCCCCAGTCACCCGTGACCAGGTGCGCGAGCCCCTGCCGGAGTACAGCGGAAGGAAGCCGGTCGGGCAGGTCGTGGAACAGGCAGAGCCGCTCCGCCTGCCGGTGCAGCTCCAGCGATTCGAGCGGTGCGCCGGCCCGCAGCGCTGCCTCGCCCAGCCGTTCGAGATCCGTGATGGCAACGATGTCAGGACCACGGTCCGCCAGCCGCGCGAGGACCGTGGCCGCTCGGCGGACCGGCGCCGCGCTCGCCATCGCGTGCAGCAGCCGCGGATCGCGGGCGACGTCCGACGGCAGGGCGTCGAGATAGGCGAGGAGGGCGTCCGCCCGCTCCCGGTCGTCGGTGACCAGGGGCGCGACGAGGTGGGCGAGTTCCAGGGCGCTGTCCACCTCGGCCGCCCCCACCGGCCGAGGCCAGCGGGCCGGGTCCGCCGGCCGGGCGGAACCGTCGCCGTCGAACTGCGTCAGGGTCTCGGCGTACAGGGAGCCGAGCGGCCCGAGCGGATGGCAGAGCGCGCGGCGCGCGAGCGACCGTGCCGTGCGCGCCCACCCGGCGCCGTGGGCGAGTTGGGCGGCCCGCAGCAGACAGCGCCCCTGGTCCCGCGGCGCGCTGTACAGACCGGCCGCCCGCCGCAGCAGGCTCAGGGCCATGGCGGGTTCGTTCTGCCGCAGGGCCGAGCGGTGGACGTCCTCCAGCCGGGCGGCGAGCTGCGGGTCGGGGCCCTGCACCGACTGGGACAGATGCCACAGCTGCCGCACGGAGTCGCGGGTGAGTTCCGCGGCGAGCGCGGCGTGCGCGCGACGGCAGTGGCGCCCGCCGGTGCCGTGCGCCACGGCACCGGCCACGGCGGGATGGCTGAAGTCCATGCGCATGCCGTCGAAGACGACGAGCCTTTGGCGCTCGGCGGGCTCCACGGCGGAGAAGTCGAGCGCTCCTCGGCCGCGCATCCGGGACGTCGCCGAGAGCAGCAGCGCAATGTCCGCCGTCGGATGCAGCGCCGCCACCAGAAGCAGATCACGCGTGGCCGCCGGGAGCCGCGCGGCGCCGGGTGCCAGGGCGGACGCCAACCGGTCGGAGGAGGCGGGCAGATGAGGGAGGGGGTCGTCGGTGTGGGCGGGCAGTTCCAGGAGCGCGAGAGGGTTCCCGGCCGCCCGCGCCATCAGGTCGCGCACGGCCTGCGGATCGTGACCGGGGCGCCGCGCGGCCAGCAGTGCGGCGGCCTCGGCCGGAGTCATCGGGCCGAGGGACAGGACCGGGAGCCCTGCCGGCGACAGGGGAGGCGCGGGATGCGTGCGGGACGTCATCAGCAGGCCCAGCGGATGCCCGTCGGTGCGGCGGGCGACGAACGTGAGCACATCGGCGCTGGGCGGGTCCAGCGCGTCCCAGTCGTCGACCGCGACCAGCAGCGGACGTACGGCGCTGACCGACTCCAGGACCTTGAGCACGGTGAACGGCAACCGGTCCCGGTCCCGCCGACCGGGCGCCCCGTCGACGAGCAGCGTTTCCAGAGCCCGCAGCTGCCCGCTGCCCGACGCCAGGTGCGCGTCCCCGAGAAGGGGCCAGAGCATCTGCAGCAGGCCCGACAGGTCGGAGGGGACACTGCCCCGGACGCCCGAGCAGCGCAGGACGGACATCCCCGCTTCCGTCCCCAGCGCGACGACCGCCTCCAGCAGCTCCGACTTGCCCGATCCGGCGGCGCCGCGCACGACGCGGGCCGCCCCGCTCGCCGACGCGTCCCGCACGAACGTCCGCAGCTGGGCCAGTTCGGCGTCGCGGCCGACGAGCCGGGCCCGCCCCGCCGGAGCGTGGTCCGGTGCGCCGACGGGCTGCGGGGCGCGGCGGCCGGAGTCCGGCCCCGCGGTGGACAAGGTGTCGATCCGGGTGTTCATGGGTGCTCCCTGTTCCAGGACATCGAGCGATCCCTACCGCACCACGGGGAACCCTCTTGTCGTGGTTCCCATCCCACCGGACGACGCCGCGCGACAACAGGCAGTTCGCATGCAGCTTGCCCGGCGCGCCCCTGCCGGGCCGTCCACCCCGCCGCCGGTCAACTGTCGATTCGCTGCTCCTGCGCGGTGAGCTCGGCCGTGAACTGCGCGCCGGCGAGCAGCGCCAGATTGGTCAGCCACAGCCAGATCAGGAAGACCACGGCCCCGGCGAGAGACCCGTAGAGCCTGCTGTACGTGCTCAGCGCGGAGGCGTAGAGGGCGAACCCGGCGGAGACGCAGAGCCACAGGGCGGACGCCAGAATGCCGCCGGGGATGCTGTGGGCGCGGACCCGCGCCGCCACGGGGCCGGTGTGGAAAACGATGACGACCAGCAGGGCGACCACCGCCAGAAGCACCGGCCAGCGCAGAAGACTCCAGGCCCACGCCGCCTCGGTGCCGAGGCCGAGAGTGCGGCCGAGGCTCTCGGCGACGGGCCCGGTCAGCAGCAGCACGAGGGAGCTGAGGACGAGCAGGCCGAGCAGCGCCAGGGCGGTGATCACGATGCGGTGGGCCTTGTGCCAGGGCGAGCGCCGGTCGGCCACCCGGTGCATGCGGTGCAGCGCGCGACGGAACACCGCGAGATAGCTGGACGCGGACCACAGCCCGCTCACCGCACCGGCGACCAGCAGCGTCCACGCCGCCGTGCCGCCCTTGAGGGTCCGGGACAGCACGTCGTGGAGCTGTGTGCCCGACTGCGCCGGCGCGTAGGCGGTGACATGGGCGACGAAGGCCTCCGCCGTGCCCGGACTGATCAGGCTGAAGCCGATGACGGTGACCAGCAGCGAGGGCAGCACGGCGAGGATCGCGTAGTAGGTGAGCGCGGCCGCGTAGTCCGACACGTCGTCGCGCCACATCGATACCGGGGTGCGGCGCAGAGCGGTCCGCCACTCCGCGGGAAAGCGGGCGGCCCGCCATCTCGCGGTGAGCGAGCGTGGACGGCTGGCGGGGGCGTGTGGTTCAGCGGACATGAGGCCTTCGGTGAGAGCGGCTGGTGAACCGGATGTGCATGCGGAAACCGTAAGGGCTGAGCACGGTTTCCGTGTCACTGGCGAGTCCGGTGAGGGCGGGCAGCACGGTGTGGGGAGAGGTGTCCGCCCGAAGACGTACCCGCAGGACGACATCCAGCCGCTGCTTGCGCACGCGCGCGCGGGCGCGACAGTCCGCGACCCCGTCGACGGCCGTCGCCCGGCGCGTGAGGCTGTCCTCCAGCGCCCGGGTCCGCAGGGCGCTGTGCGGCGCGGTCAGTGGCAGCAGCCGGCGGAACCCGCTGCGCAGCTGGCGCACGCTCACGCAGGCGAGGAGCAGTGTCGCGACGATCGACACCGCCATGACGGTCGGCGTCCACCAGCCCTGCTCGCGCAGCGAGGTGAGCCGGTCGGCGGACACGATCGAGGTGTGCGGACCGGGAGCGGGCCACCGGCCCGGCAGACCGGGGGCCCACGGTGCGCTGCCCGCCGACAGCCAGGCGGCTGCCGCGAGCAGCACCGCGCCGGCCAGGGCGAGCGTGAGCCGGTTGAGGATCGTTCGGCTGCGGGGCATCAGGGCCGCTCTCCTTCGACAGATGTGTCCGGCGCCGGGGGACGAGGCGGGCCGGCGGGCTCCCAGGAGTCGTCCGGCCTGACCCTGACCCGCAGCTTCAAGGGACGCCGCAGACCGCACGAGTCCAGCACGCCACGTGCCGCCTCCTGCGCCGAGCCCCGCGCCGTCTCCCGGTCCCCGAAAGCGAGCCGGGCCCGCACCGCGGCGCGCCGACGTCCCACCCGCACACGTACGGGGCCGATCCCCGGCACGTCGCCGACCGCGTCGCGCACCAGGAGCGCGAGCGCCGCACGGTCCACGGCGGCCCGCACCCGCGGATCGGACGAGGACACGGTGAGCAGTCGCCGACGGCCCGGCGCGAGCGCAAAGAAGATCATCAGGACACCGAGCACGGCGAGCAGACCGGCCCCGGCGCGCACGGCCGGATCGGCGGAGCCGTGCCCCGTCAGCCAGTGCAGGGACTCCGTGCGCCACAGCGCTGCGGGACGGTGCGCGAGGTGCACCAGGATCAGGTCGAGCGCCAGAGCGCCGCAGACCGCGGTGCCGGCCAGCGTGAGCAGGCCCGTCGGCAGTCTGCGCGGCGACCACCACCGCAGCGGCGTCCGCTCGGCGGACGGCGGCGCGTCGGCGCCCTGCGCGTTCCACCCGGGTCGCGCGGGCAGGAGAGTGGTGACTCCGACGCGCGGGGTGTCGACGCGCAGGCCCGTCAACTCCCCGGTGCGGGCCGAGACATGGGACTGCATGTGGCGGACCGCTTCGGACAGCGACGCCTGACAGGGCAGAGCGACATCGAGTGCGACGTCCGCGCGTCGACCGCGTACGGTCGCCGAACCCTTCGCGGTGCCCTTGACCGGCCGGGCCCCGGCCGGTGCGGCCTCGACGGCGGCCCGCTCGGCGATCTTGCGGACCGCCCGCTCGGACACGACCGTCGTGCCCCGCTGAGCGGCCGCGGTCATCGACGGCTCCGCTCATAGACGTCACGCAGGTCCTGGAGGCGGCCGCCGCCGTCGGCCCAGTGGCCCGCCGCGGCGCCCAGACCGCCGAGGGCGGCCACGAGCAGGAACGCCCCGAAGCCTCCGAAATATCCCGCGAAGGCCAGCGCCATGCCGACGGCCATCCCGACGAACGCCCTGCTCCCTGCCACTTTCATCCCCTCTCGCCCGGCGCTCTCACGCGCCGGTCACCGGTCCGCCGACTGCTGTGCACCGCGGACCGCTCACTCCACGCGGGAATCCACGCCCGGGGCCTCGGAGTCGTCCTCGGGCAGGTGTACGTCGTTGATCGTCACGTTCACCTCGACGACCTCGAGGCCGGTGACGCGCTCCACCGCGGAGATGACGTTCTCCCGCACATCGCGCGCCACGTCCGTGATCGGAACGCCGTACTCCACCACGAGGTCCAGGTCGATGGCCGTCTGCCGCTCGCCGACCTCGACCTTCACGCCGCGGCCCACGTTCGGACGGCCGCCCGGCACCCGGTCGCGCACCGCGCCGATGGTGCGCGACAGGCCACCGCCCATGTCGTGCACACCGGGGATCTCCCGCGCCGCGATGCCCGCGACCTTCACCACGACGACGTCCGCGATGGAGGTCCTGCCGCGGTCCGCGGCGGGCTGGTCGGCTCCGGTGGCGCCACCGGAGACCGCCGTCGTGCGCACCGACGGCTGCCCCGTACGCACCGCCGGGACGTCCTTGGCGGTCGGCGCGGTCTGCGTGCTCGTGCTCATGGTGGGGCCTTCTTCCTGTAGCGGGTCACTGGCTGTTCCGATGTGCTTGCTCCGATAGACCCGCCCCGGACGCATCTGTGACGCGGCAGAACGAAGAATCTTTCTCCGCCCGGCCCGGTGGAACCGGTGACCGGCGTCGGACTGCCCGAAAGTGCTGCGTAACGAAACGCCGCCGAGGGTGTCCAACCCTTCAGGACGACACGAGAGGAGCCGCCCAGTGGCGGGGGCCCGCATCGAAACCGCACCGCCGGACGGCAGGGGCGCGAGAGACGACACCCTGTTGGTGGTCCGTGCCGCGGAAGGGGACGAGGACGCCTTCGCGGCTCTGGTGCAACGCCATGCCCCGGCGCTGATCCGGCTCGCCACGCGGCTGCTCGGCACCCGCACGGAGGCCGAGGACGCCGTGCAGGACGCGCTCATCAGCGCCTGGCGGCGGCTGCCCGAATTCCAGGGCCAGGCATCCTTCGGCACCTGGACGTACCGCATCGTCACCAATCGCTGCCTGAACATCCTGCGTGGCCGTCGGCCCGCCGCGCCCCTGGAGTCGGCGGGGGAGGTGGCCGCACCCGAGTACGAGGTGTCACCGGCCCGGATCGCCGAGGGGCGCGGCGCGGTGCGTGAGCTGAGCCGGGCTCTCGACCAGTTGTCGGCCGAACAGCGCGCCTGCTGGGTGTTGCGCGAACTGGACGGCCGGTCCTACGAATTCATCGCGGACGCGGTCGGGATCAGCCAGGAGGCTGTCCGCGCCCGCGTCTTCCGAGCACGACGCTGTCTGACACAAGCGCTGGGGGCCTGGCGATGACCGCTCACACAGAACCGCCCAACCCGCACGACGACCTGGCCGACGACGAGCGGCTCGCCTGCGGCAGGCCGCTGTCCCTTGTCTGGGAGTTGTGGGAGGAGCAGTCCGACGATCCCCATCTGCGCACCTGCCCCCACTGCCGGGACGCCGCGGGCGACCTCGACCGGCTGGAGAGCGCGGTACGGGACCTGCGCGAGGAGTCCGTGGACGACGCCGGGTACGACGCGTCGACGCTGACCCGGCGCGTCATGGACGTCGTCCGCCTCGAACTGCGCCCCGGCCGTCCGCTGCCGCTCGGCGAGCCGGACGAAGATCTGTGGATCATGGAGGCGGTGGCCGCCAGGACCCTGCGGGCGGCTGCCGAGACGGTGTCCGGCGTCCAGGCCGGCTCCTGCCGACTGCGGCCCGCCGACGGCGCGGGCGCCGACCGTGTCGAGGTCCGGCTGGAGATCCACGCACCGGCCGACGCCCACCTGCCGGACCTCGCCGAGGAGGTCCGCACCCGGGTGCGGGACTCGGCGGACAGCCACCTGGGCATGGAGATCGCGTCGGTGGACATCCGTATCACCGACCTCACCGACAGCAGCGGTCGCACCGACAGCCAGGAAGGCGGCACCCGATGACCCAGAACACCGTGCCCGGCACCCTCTCCGAGGACATCGCCCGGGCCGTCGCGGGACTGCCCGATGTCGCCTTCCTCAAGCCCGACCTCGCGGGCCGGCTGCGTTCGGCGCTGTCCCGCGCGGAGCCGGCTGCCGCGGCTTCGTCGGCCGGCGTACGGCTGACCGGGCCCGCCAACGGCACCGGGTCCTGGCACGTCGAGATCCAGCTCGTCGCGCGCGGACGGGCCCGCACCGTGGATGTCGCCCGCGCCGCCCGCCGCGCGGCCGAGGAGCACCTCGCGGCGGCGCTCCCGGAACAGACGGCCAAGGCGCGCGTCACCGTGACGGTGACGGGGCTGGTCTGACTGCGGGGGTGTGCCGTCGCCCGGTCCGGGCGACGGCCGGGGCGGATGCGGAGGGAACGCGCGATCCGCGCCTGTCCCTCCGCACCCGCTCACTCCACGATCCTGCTCACCTCGGGCGAAGTGTCACGCGAAATAGTGCACGGTCCCGTGCAGCGCCGGTTCCGCGCCCTCGCAGTGCTGGACGAAGGTCGCCGCGAACGCCGTCACCTCACCGGTGGCGTCGTCCGTGACCAGCCGGGTCAGCTTGAACTCCCCGGTCAGCGTGTTGCACCCGCGCGACCGGCCGTCGACGTCCAGGGCCGCCACGCCCTGCCCCCTGAACCGTTCGGCCCGGTAGACCTTGCCGACGACGAACTTCTCGCCGTCCGGCGGCTCGAGCCGCACGGACCAATTGGCCCGCTTCCCGGAGGCGGTGTACTCGATCGTCTCGTCCGTCCCGCGCACACCGAACGTGCTCGTGGCGCCCGTGTACGAGCCCGTGGTGCCGTTGCCGACGTAGTCACCGGGATCACTGGTGTACCCGTACGAGAGGGGCTGCGCCCGGTACTTGACCCGGCCCTTGAGCGCCGGCGCGTCCGCGGTCTCGCAGTGCTGGGTGAAGGTGGCGTCCAGCAGGGTCACCTGGCCGTCCGCGTCGTGGGCGACCTGGTGCACCGTGAAATCGCCGTACACCTCGTTGCAGCCGCGCCCGTCACCGCTGACCGAGAGACCCGGCGAGCGTCCGGTGCGGAAGGCCGTGCGTTCGGCGTCGCGGTACACCCCGGGCGTCAGCAACTCGCCCTGGGCACCCGCGAACTCGATCATCCAGTCGACGTCACCGTCGGAGACGAAGATCCGGACGAGGCCCGGATCGCCCTCGACCGGGTTGGAGGCGGAGATGCCGTCCTGAGGGGCGGTGAACGAAGCGCTGCGGCCCTCCGGGGTCAGCCCACCAGGTCGGGTGCGCGCAGCATCTCCGGCGGAATGCCCCACGCGTCGACGAGATCGACGGCGAGCGGCCGCACCTTGCGGCAGAGGTCGTTGATCTCACGGCTGATCGTCTTGGAGCGCTGGACGGTCAGCCGGCCGTGCTCCATGAACCAGGCGCGGTCGGCCTCGATCGTGGACAGGGCGAACAGGTCGCACAGCAGCCCGAGCGCCACCTTGTTGTCGTCGTCGGGCAGCGTGCGCAGCCGGTCCACGAACGCCTCCAGGACCAGTCGCTCGACGTGGGCGCGGGCGACCGCGATGACGTGGTCCTGGACATGGGAGAAGACGGCCCCGGCCTCGAGCTTCTGGTCCATCCCGCGCTTGAGGCGACGGGCGAGCCCGGCGAGCATGTGCTCCTCACGGAAGCGGACCATGGCGAGCTGGTACTCCGAGTCGAGCAGACCGGCCTCCTGATCCCACGCGTCACCGCCGGGCAGCAGATCGCGGACCCGCTCCAGGAGCTTGTGCACCGAGGTCTTCTCGATGACCGTCTCGACGGCCTGCCCGGTGACGAACCGCACCATGCCCAGCTGGTCCATGTCCTCGAACTCGTGCGCGTAGTTGGTGAGGAGGCCCTTGGCCACGAGCTGCAGGAGTACGTGGTTGTCGCCCTCGAACGTGGTGAAGACGTCACTGTCGGCCTTGAGCGCGGCGAACCGGTTGACGGCGAGATAACCGGCGCCGCCGCACGCCTCGCGGCACTCCTGGATCGTCCGCGTGGCGTGCCAGGTGCCGAGCGCCTTGGTCCCGGCGGCCCGCGACTCCAGCTCGCGCCGCGCCTGCTCGTCGTCCGTGCGTCCCGAGAAGACCTCGTGGAGCTGGGTACGGACCACGTCCTGGGCGAAGTGCAGGGCGTAGGTGCGGGCGATGAGCGGCAGCAGGCGGCGCTGATGCATCCCGTAGTCGAGGAGCAGTTGCTCCTCGGTGTCCGGGGCCGTGTCGAACTGACGGCGGCGCACGGCGTACTTCGTGGCGATCGCCAGCGCCACCTTGGCGGCGTTGATGGCGCCGCCGCCGACACTGACCCGGCCCTGGACCAGCGTGCCGAGCATGGTGAAGAAGCGGCGGCCGGGGTTCTCGATGGGGCTCTCGTAGACGCCCTCGGGCGTGACGTCGGCGAACCGGTTGAGCAGCGCCTCCCGCGGCACCCGCACACCGTCGAAGCTGATCCGGCCGTTGTCGACGCCGTTGAGGCCCATCTTGCGGCCGTCGTCCTCGATCCGGACGCCCGGCGCGGGCCTGCCGCCGGTCCGGACCGTTACGACGAAGGCGTGCACGCCCTCGGCACGGTCGCCCACCTGGAGCTGGGCGAAGACGACGGCCAGTTCGGCGTGCCGGGCGGCGTTGCCGATGTAGTCCTTGCGGGCGGCCTCGCCCTGCGTGGTGATGACGAACTCCTGGCTGTCCGCGTCGTACGTCGCCACCGTGCCGAGCGCCTGGACGTTCGAGCCGTGCCCGGTCTCGGTCATCGCGAAGCAGCCCATCAGCCTGCCGGTGATCAGATCCGGCAGGTAGGCCCGATGGTGGCGCTCGGTTCCGAGGTGCAGGATCGCGCCCCCGAACAGACCGAACTGCACACCCACCTTCACCAGCAGCGACAGATCGCCGAAGGCGAGCGTCTCGAACGCGGCGATCGACGCGCCGATGTCGCCGCCGCCCCCGTACTCCTTCGGGAAGCCCATCCCCGTCTGACCCGTCGCCGCCAGCGCGACGGCGAGCTCGCGCACCCGCTCGCGGAACTCGTCGATGCCGAATTCCTCCGCCTCTTCGAGAACGGACGCGTGCTTCACGAGGTTCGTCCGGACCAGCTCGCGGATCTCGGCGTACTCGCCGTCGAGCACCCGGGTGAGGGCCCGTACGTCGATGTCGGGCCGGATATAGCCGCCGGAAGACGTGGAGGTGTCAGTGATCATGGACCCCTGGTACCCCGTACGGGCGGGACACAAGCGAAGGACGTCCGCGCGGGGACTGAGGCAGGTATCACGGCGGCACCCGGCAAACACGGGGGCGCCGCCATGTCATCATGCAATGACATCGATTGATGACAAGAATGGGAAGCCCTCCTTGCAGCCCTCCATACCGGCGTCCGTCCCCACCCCCGACGCCGCGGCGCCCGCGCTCCGCCACCCGCGGGCCCTGGTGCCCGTCCTCGTCTCGCTCGGCATGCTCGTGGCCGTCGTCAGCAGCCTCGGCGCCCCGCTCATCCCGACCATCGCGGCAGAGGACCACGTCTCCGTCTCCACCGCGCAGTGGGCGCTCACGGTGACGATGCTCGTCGGCGCCGTGGCGACGCCGGTGATGGGACGCCTCGGTGACGGCCCGCACCGCAAGCGGGTCATCCTCGGAGGGCTCGGCTTCGTTCTCGTCGGCAGCGTCCTCGCCGCCCTCCCCGCCGGGTTCGCCTGCCTGTTGGTGGGCCGGGCCCTCCAGGGCGTCGGCATGGGCCTCGTCCCGCTCGCCATCGCCACGGCCCGTGACGCGCTGCCCGACACCCGGGCGCGCTCCGCCGTGGCGACACTCTCCCTGACCACCGCCGCGGGCATCGGGCTCGGCTACCCGATCACCGGCATGTTCGCCGAGTACCTCGGCATGTACGCGGGATTCTGGTTCGCGGCCGGCACCGCCGCCGCGGCCCTGACCGCCGCCCTGATCGTCGTACCCCGCGCCCCGCACCGTCCCAGCGTTCCGATGGACTACCCCGGCGCGCTGCTCCTCACCGGCGGCATGGCGGCCCTGCTGCTGACGCTCGCCGAAGGGGAGCACTGGGGCTGGACCTCGGCGCGGCTGCTGGCGATGGCCGCCGCGGCCGTCGTCCTGCTGGCCGGCTGGGTCGCCCACTCGCTGCGCAGCACCCACCCCCTGGTGCGGGTCCGCCTCGTCAAGGACCGCGGCGTCCTCGTCGCCAACCTGACCACGATGGTCGGCGGCGTCGGCACGTACCTCCTCATCGCCCTGGTCACCCGCTACGTGCAGACCCCGACCTCCGCCGGATACGGCTTCTCCGCCTCCATCGTCGTCACCGGGCTGCTCCTCGTGCCGTTCTCCGCCGCGAGCCTCCTGACCGGACGGCTCGTACGCATGCTGGGCAGCGCCGCCACCCCCGGCCGCATGCTCCCGCTGGGCTGCCTGCTCTCGCTGGGCTCCCTGGTCTGCTTCCTGCTCGCCCGCTCCAGCCTGTGGGGCATCGGCACGATGATGGCGCTCGCCGGACTCGGCGTCGGCGTCACCTTCGCGGTCACCCCCGGCCTGATCGTCGCCGGAGTACCCGCGCGGGAAACGGGCAGCGCGATGAGTTTCAATCAGGTCGTGAAGTACATCGGATACTCGACGGGCAGCGCGCTCAGCGCCGTCATCCTGCAGTCCGCCACCGCCCCGGGCGCGAGCCTGCCGGGCAACGACGGCTACCGCACCGCGGGCCTCGTCGGCTGCGCCGCCTTCGCGATCACCGGGATCATCGCCGTGGCGCTCACCAGGGGCGGCGCCCGCCCGCGCCCGTCCGTCGTCGCGGCGGTCCAGCCGGCCCCCGCCGTGGCGGCCGATCCGGCGCCGGCCGCACCGAGCCGCTCGTGAGCACGCCGGAGACGGGACTGCGCCGCAACTCGGCCCGCAGCCGCGAAGCCCTTCTGGCGGCGGCCACCACCCTGTTCTCCGAGCGGGGCTACGACCGGACGACCATCCGCGAGATCGGCGAGCGGGCCGGCGTCGACCCGTCGCTGATCGCCCGCTACTTCGGCAGCAAACCGCTGCTGTACGTCGAGGTGCTGCGGGCCGAGCACGGCGACGACCGCCCGGACGACCTGCTCACCGAACCCCGCCTGCGCGAGGTGGCCCGGCGCGCGCAGCGACGTGGGCCGGTGCCGCTGCTGCGGGTCGCCGTCGAGCCGTTGAGCGACAGGGCCGCGCAGGACGCCACCAGGGCGGCCTTGCAGGACCGTCTGGTGGAGCCGCTGCGGGCCCGTTTCGCCCGGGAGGGCATCGACCGGCCGGGACTGCGCGCCGACGTACTGGTGGCGGC
The DNA here is from genome assembly GCF_042799415.1 of Streptomyces sp. NPDC057694. Taxonomy (NCBI): domain Bacteria; kingdom Bacillati; phylum Actinomycetota; class Actinomycetes; order Kitasatosporales; family Streptomycetaceae; genus Streptomyces; species Streptomyces sp. NPDC057694. Next base: position 476,799 of record NZ_JBHVIX010000002.1, on the reverse strand, counting down.
GGTCGCCGGGGTGCTGCTCGCCCGGCACTCCGGAGCCTTCGACGATCTGGCCGAGGCCGAGGTGGACGACGTGGTGGACATCCTGCTGGAGACCCTCGACGCGGGCGGACCGTCCGGCACGCGGTGACTCCGCGCGGCCGGGGGGAGGGGCGTCCGGCCGCACGGCGCGGGTGATAGAGATGGGCCAGCCGTGATCTTCACCGGAAGGACCTGTGTTGACCCCCGACGCCGCCCCCGTGCTCACCGCTGTCGACGGGCACGCCGCCCGCATCACCCTCAACCGGCCGAGGGCGCTGAACTCGCTGACGCGCCCCATGCTCGACGGCGTGGCCGACGCGCTCGACGCCTGGGAGCACGACCCCGCCGTCCGGACCGTCGTGCTCGACGGAGCGGGAGAGCGCGGCCTGTGCGCGGGCGCCGACATCCGTCTCTTCCACGACGCCGCGCGCAGCGGCGACCACACCGCCGCCGAGGCGTTCCTGCGCGCCGAGTACCGCCTCGACTCCCGTATCGCGCACTACCCGAAGCCGTACGTCGCGCTCATGGACGGCATCGTCATGGGCGGCGGCGTCGGCCTGTCCGCGCACGGCTCCGTCCGCGTGGTCACCGAACGGTCGAGGGTCGCGATGCCCGAGGTCTCCATCGGCCTGGTCCCCGATGTCGGCGGCACGTTCCTGCTGTCCCGCGCGCCGGGCCACCTGGGCACCCACCTCGCTCTGACGGGCCTGTCGGCCGGGCCCGCCGACGCGGTGCTGTGCGGCCTGGCCGACCACTTCGTCCCGGCGGCCGCGCTGCCGGACCTCGTGGCCGATCTGGCCCGTGAACCCGCGCACGACGCGGTCGCGCGCCACGCCCGCCCGGTCCCCGAGGGCGTGCTCGCGGGGGAGCGGGCATGGATCGACGCCTGCTACGACGCCGACACGGTCGAGGAGATCGTCGACCGGCTCTTCTCCTGCGGGGAACCCGCGGCCAAGGATGCCGCGGAGACGCTGCTGGCCAAGTCCCCCTCGGCCGTCAAGGCGACGCTGGAGTCCCTGCGCCGGGCCGCCCGCCTCGACTCCCTGGAAGCGGCCCTCGACCAGGAGTTCCGGGTGACGTGCGCGGCACTCGACACGCACGACCTGCCCGAGGGCATCCGGGCCCAGATCATCGACAAGGACCGCGATCCGCACTGGGACCCGGCGACCCTCGCCGAGGTCGACGCCGCCCGGGTGGAACGCTACTTCGCGCCCCGGGGCGAGCGGGAACTCGGTCTCGCCTGAGCGGCGCCGGGACTCAGGCCCGGTCGGCGAGCCGCCGGTGCAGGGCCTTCACCGCGGGCACCAGGGCGTCGACGGGCCCCTCGACCTGCACCGACGGGGCGATCTCCTGCACGGAGAGCGCGCGGACCGGCGGCAGGGGGCGCCCCCACTCGGACAGCCACTCGGTCAGTTGGGCCGAGGAGGCGACGTACACGATCCGGCCGAGACCGACCCAGGCGTGCGCGGCCGAACACATGGGGCAGTGCTCGCCCGAGGTGTACACGGTGGCGTCCTGCCGCTCCCGCGGGGTCAGGTTCGTGGCCGCCCAGCGGGCCAGCTCGAACTCCGGATGCCGGGTGGAGTCGCCGTCGGCGATTCGGTTGCGGTCCTGCGCGCGGACCGTACCGGCGCCGTCCACCAGGACCGATCCGAAGGGCTCGTCACCCGCCTCCAGGGCCTCGGTGGCCAGCTCCACGCAGCGGCGCAGGTGGGTCAGTTCACGCTCGTGCATCGCAGCCTCTTTCTTGCCGGTGTCGGGAGGCGGGGGAACCGCCCATGCTGGCACGGCCGCGACCGCGGACACGGCGCCCCGCGACCGGGGCGCCGCGCGGATCGTCAGGAGACGCGGGCCACGCCGACGTAGAAGCCGCTCAGCTCCGGGGTGGGCGCGGGCGTGTCCTTGTACCAGTAGGTGGCCGTGACCAGACCGGGATCCACCAGGTCGAGCCCCTCGAAGAACGGCTCCACCTCGGCCTTCGTCCGCATCCGCAGCGGGATCTCGCCCTTCTTGTACGTGGACTGCACCGACTTGACGAGGTGCGGGTGCTCATCGGTCGTCCCGTGGGAGAGCACGAGATAACTGCCCGACGGCAGCGCGTCGACGAGGGTCCGCGCGAGGCTGTAAGGGTCCTCCTCGTCGGTGATGAAGTGCATCAGCGCGATCATCGACAGCGCGATGGGGCGGCTGAAGTCCAGGAACGTCCGCGCGTGGTCGAGGATCGCCTCGGGCCGGCGGACGTCCGCCTCGATGTAGTCGGTCGCCCCCTCGGGGCTGCTGACCAGCAGTGCCTCGGCGTGCCGCAGCACGATCGGGTCGTTGTCGACGTAGGCCACGCGGGCCGACGGCACGATGCCCTGCACGATCTGGTGCAGGTTGGGCTTGGTCGGGATGCCCGTGCCGACGTCGAGGTACTGGTCGACGCCGGCCCCTGCCAGCCAGGCGGCGGCACGGTGCATGAAGGCCCGGTTCCGCATGGCGTTCTCCCGCGCCTGCGGCGGCAGCTTCTGTGCCACTTCCTGATCGACGGGGTAGTTGTCCTTCCCGCCCAGCAGCCAGTCGTAGACGCGCGCCGGGTGAGGTCTGCTCGTGTCGATACGGCTCGGGGAGGAATGTGCCGTCATGCCTGGCTCCAGCGTGGATCGGATCGCGGACCGGTTCACCGGGACCGTGACGTTCCCGGTGAGGCCGTTGAGGACCCTGTGATTATGGCACTGGCCACAGGGTTACGCAGAGGCACCGGTGCAGGTGGCCGGGCTCATCTCCCGTGCGGCGGGCGCCGGTTGATCCGGGCCCGGGGAGAATGGACGCATGGAGCTGCATGGGGACAAGGTCGTGCTACGCCCGGTGACCGACGGCGACACGGAGATCCTGGACAGAGTCGTACGGGAACCGGAGGTCGCGGCGTGGTGGCCGCCTCCGGACGGCTACGAGGGCAAGTGGGCCGTGGTGTACGCGGGTGAGGTCATCGGCATGGTCCAGTTCGACGAGGAGGACGATCCCGAGTTCCGCCGGGCGGGCATCGACATCTTCCTGACCGCGAAGCACCACGGGGAGGGGCTCGGCGCCGACACGGTGCGCACGCTGGCCCGGTGGCTGGTGCGGGAGAGGGGGCATCACCGGCTGACCATCGACCCCGCCGCCGCCAACGCCGCGGCGATCCGCTGCTACGGCAAGGTCGGGTTCAAGCCCGTGGGCATCATGCGCGCGTACTGGCGCAACCATCGGACGGGCGTCTGGGAGGACGGGCTCCTGATGGACCTGCTCGCGGACGAGCTGATCTGAGACATGCCCTCCTAAGGCATGTCCTCCGGAGACAGGCCCTCCTGAGACATGCCCTAGGGCTGTGGAGCCTCCTGTGCGGAGGGCCTGTCGGGCGAGGCGCCCTGCACCGGCACGCGTGATGCCGCCGCGCCGGACCGGGAGGCCGCGCGCGGGGCGGCCGAGGATCACGCCCGTCAGAACCAGGGCGAGCCCGCACAGTTGTTGTGCCGTCAGCTCCTCCCCGGCGATCAGGATGCCGCAGAGCACACCCGTGATGGGGTTGAGCAGCCCGATCAGTCCCACGGTGCCCGCGGGCAGATGGCGCAGACCCGTGAACCACGCGGTGAAGGCCAGCGCGGTGGCCACCAGGGATACGTAGGCGAAGGCGAGGAGCGTGGCGGGCGGGAGCGGCGGCGGCGCGCCCTCCGCGACGGCGGCGAACGGCAGCAGGAACAGGCCGCCTGCGACGAGCTGCCAGGCGGTCGTGGCGATCATGTCGGTGCCGCCGCTCCAGCGCTTCGTCAGCAGATGCCCGAAGGACGACACGAGCACGGCCGCCGCAGAGGCGAGCATGCCCGGCACGCTCGCGGCCACCGTCCCGGTGAGCAGCATCAGGCACACCCCGCCGAGCCCGATCACGGCACCGGCCAGATGCGCGGTCCGGGGCCGCTCGGCCACCAGGGGCCAGGCGAGGAACAGCATCGTCAGGGGAGAGGCCGCCATCACGGTCGAGGCGACGCTCGTCGGCAGCAGTTGGGAAGCGGCGTAGACGAGGGCGAAGAACACGCTCACGTTGACCAGACCCAGGACCGCGGAGCGCCACCACCACACGCCACGGGGCCGTCGCCTGCGCAGGACGAGCAGGGCGAGACCCGCGGGCAGCGCGCGCAGGGCGGCGCCGTACAGCGGGCTGTCCGCCGGGAGGTACTCGCGGGTCACGTAGTAGTTGGCTCCCCAGGCCACCGGAGCGACGGCGGTGAGGGCCACCCAGCGTGCATTGGCTTCCATGGAAGACAATATAGCTTCCAGGGAAGCTAATATGGGAGGCATGGACGACCAGCAGGCGAAAGACCGCGTGGCACGGATCCAGGACGAGTGGCGGCGCGAGCGTCCCGAGCTCGACGTCACGCCGCAAGGAGTGATCGGCCGACTGCACCGGCTCGCGGACCGTCTCGGCGAGGAACTGCGCCTCGTGTACGGCCGGTACGGGCTGAGCGAGGGGGAGTTCGACGTCCTGTGCGCGCTGCGGCGCGCGGGCGAGCCCTACGAGCGGGCACCCGGCGAGCTGGCCGCCCACACCATGGTCACCACCGGTGCGATGACGAAGAGGATCGACCGGCTGGAGAAGGCCGGACTCGTCACCCGGCGGCGTTCCGACGACGACCAGCGGGGCCGCATCGTCGCCCTCACCGGGCCGGGACGCGAGCTCATCGACCGGGCCTTCGCCGAGCACATGCACAACGAACGGCGGCTGGTGGACCTGATGTCCGCCACCGAGACGGCCGCTCTCGAAACCCTGCTGACGTCCTGGCTCTCGCGCCTGGAGCCCCCGCGCCCCGCCGACGGCGCCTGACCGGACCGGCCGCGCAACGCAAACACGAGCGCCGCCCTCAGCACACATGTGCTCAGGGCGGCGCTCGGACGAACCGCGACGACTACTGCACGGAGCGCACCACGACCGGCACGTCCCGGCCCTGCGGCGCGGTCACGCTCACCGCGCCCGCCGCGTCCCGCACGACCTGGTACGCCGCCGCGTCCCGGCCCTGGTGATCGGGGACCGACACGGTCACCGTGGTGTTCTCCCCGCCGCCCGGGGCGACGACCAGGGACAGGTCCTTCAGCCAGTCGCCGTCGGGCCGCTGGTCGTCCGCGCCGAGCGGCAGCACCGCGCCGGGCCGCACGAACACCGGCAGGCTGTCGAAGCCGTACGTCTCGCTGCGCCAGACCGGACCCTGCACCTGCTCACCGGTCAGCAGGTGTGTCCAGGTGCCCTCGGGGAGGTAGTACTCGACGTCGCCGCCGGCCGAGAAGACCGGCGCGACCAGCAGGTCCGGGCCGAGCATGTACTGCCGGTCGAGGCCCCGGGCGGTCGGGTCGCCGGGGAAGTCGAGCAGCATCGGGCGCATCAGCGGGACGCCCGTGCGGTGGGCCTCTACGGCCGCTCCGTACAGGTACGGCATCAGGCGGTGCTTGAGCTTGGTGAACCGCCGGGCGACGTCGACCGCCTCGTCGCCGAACTCCCACGGCACGCGGTACGAGGACGAGCCGTGCAGCCGGCTGTGCGAGGAGAGCAGGCCGAACTGGAGCCAGCGCTTGAAGACCGCCGGGTCCGGCAGTCCCTCGAAGCCGCCGATGTCGTGCGACCAGAACCCGAAGCCGGACAGCGACAGCGAAAGCCCGCCGCGCAGCGACTCGGCCATGGCGCCGAACGACGACCAGCAGTCACCGCCCCAGTGCACCGGGAACTGCTGCCCGCCCGCCGCCGCCGACCGCGCGAACAGCACGGCCTCGCCGCTGCCGCGCTCCTTCTCCAGAAGGTCGAAGACGACCTTGTTGTACAGGTGCGTGTAGTAGTTGTGCATCCGCTCCGGGTCGGAGCCGTCGTGCCAGACCACGTCCGTGGGGATGCGCTCGCCGAAGTCCGTCTTGAAGCAGTCGACGCCCTGGTCCAGGAGCACCTTCAGCTTCGCCTGGAACCAGGCGCACGCGTCGGGGTTCGTGAAGTCCACGAGGCCCATGCCCGCCTGCCACAGGTCCCACTGCCAGATGTCGCCGTTCGCGTGCCGCACCAGGTATCCCAGCTCCGCGGCCTCGTCGAACAGGGCGGACTTCTGGGCGATGTACGGGTTGATCCACACGGAGATCCGCAGGCCCCGCTCCTTGAGCCGGGCCAGCATGCCGACCGGGTCCGGGAAGACGTCCGGGTCCCAGGCGAAGTCCGACCACTGGTACTCGCGCATCCAGAAGCAGTCGAAGTGGAAGACGGACAGCGGGATGTCGCGCTCGGCCATGCCGTCGACGAACTTCGTCACCGTCGCCTCGTCGTACTGCGTGGTGAACGACGTGGTCAGCCACAGGCCGAACGACCAGGCCGGCGGGAGCGCCGGGCGGCCGGTGAGCGCGGTGTAGCGGCGCAGCACGTCCTTGGGCTCGGGGCCCGCGACGATGTAGTAGGTCAGCGACTGGTCCTCGACGCTGAACTGCATCTGCCCGACGGACTCCGAGGCGATCTCGTAGCTCACCCGGCCCGGGTGGTCGACGAAGACGCCGTACGCGCCGGTGGGGGAGACGTGCAGGCTGAACGGGATGTTCTTGTAGGCCTGTTCGCTGCTGGTGCCGCCGTCGGCCTGCCACATGTCGACGACCTGGCCGTTCTTCACGAACGGAGTGAAGCGCTCGCCGAGGCCGTAGACCTGCTCGCCGACCCCGAGGGACAGCTGGCCCGCCATGTGGTGGGCGCCGTCGCCCGTGGTGAGGAACGCGGTGCCCTTGCGGCCCACGGAAGCGACCTCGCGGCCCTCGGGGTCGCGGAACGACAGGGTCCACGGCGCGCCGGTGTCCAGGCGGACCCCGAGCGCGCCGCTGGTCAGCTCGACGACGTCGCCGTCGCGCTGCACCCGGCCGACGCCGGTGTCCGCGCCGGGCAGGGCGAAGTCGGGGCCACGTCGCTTCCGGCCCGCCAGGTGCGTGACGGTGACGCCGATGACACCTTCGGCGGGGGAGAAGCAGTCGACGGTCAGGAGCGGGGCGTTGAGGGTGTCGCCGCGCCGCTCGACGTGCTTCGCCGCCGCGTACGCGGTGAAGCTGTCGTCGGTGGCACGGACGTCACGTACCTCGGTGGCGTACGAGGCCTGGACCCCGTCGCGCATCAGCCAGAAGCCGTCGGTGAACTTCATCATCTTCCTTGGGGTGCGGGGGGTGGTGCGGGGGTGGTGCGGGATGGTGCGCGGTCGGGAGAGCCGAGACAGGCGCGGCGGTGGAGGCGTCGCCCGGCCTCGGGGCCGCCGGGGCGGTTCAGGTCAGCAGGGCGGGCGACGCCTCGTCCAGCACGTGGGCCAGCCGGTTCCAGGTCACCTGGTCACGGGGCACCGCGGGCAGCTGTCTGCCCCGTCCGGTGTCCCACTCGGTGGCGACGGCGACCGGGTCGAGGCCGGTGGCGGCGGCGCGGGCGAGCGCGGCGGCGCCGAGCGCGACGAGTTCGCCGGACTCGGGCAGCAGCACGGGCCGTCCGGACAGCCGCCGCACCGTCTCCACCCAGGTGCGGCCGCGGGCGCCGCCGCCGATCAGCCGCAGCGGGCGCCCCGCGACCTCGGGGTCTTCGGGATCGAGGCCGCAGGCGAGGAGCAGGGCGTCGAGGGCGCGCAGCACGGTGAACACGGCGCCCTCGTAGGCGGCGCCGAGCAGTTGCCGCCCGCTCGTGGCGTGCCGCAGGCCGGTGAGCAGCCCTGTGGCGTGCGGCAGGTCCGGGGTGCGTTCGCCGTCCAGGTAGGGCAGGAGCACGGCGCCGCCGCCGGGCTCGGCGTCCTCGCGGTCCAGGCCGAGCAGGTCCGCGACCTTGTCGACGGCGAGCGTGCAGTTGAGGGTGCAGGCCAGCGGCAGATACGTACCGTCGGTCGCCGCGAACCCGGCGAGGTCCCGGGAGGCCGGGCGGGTGCGGGTGGCGGTGAAGACGGTGCCGGAGGTGCCGAGGCTGACGACCGGGTGGTCCAGGAGCCCGGCGCCGCCGAGGCCCAGGCCGACCGCGGCCGCCATGTTGTCGCCGGTTCCGGCGGCCACCGCGATCCCCTCGGGCAGGCCCAGCGCCTGAGCCGCCCGCGCGGTCAGCGAGCCCGCGCGGGTGCCGCCGGTCGCCGCGACCACGGGCAGCAGTTCGGGCCGCAGGCCGAGGAGGTCGAGCACCTCGGGATCGTAGGCACCGGTCGCGGTGGAGTACCAGCCGGTGCCGGAGGCGTCCCCGGGATCGGTGACCGCCTGGCCGCAGAGCCGCTCGGTGAGGAAGTCGTGCGGCAGCCGGACGGCGGCGACCGCGCGGGCCGGCTCGTGCTCGCGCAGCCACTTCCACTTCGTGGCGGTGAGCGAGGCCACCGGCACGGAGCCGGTGCGTGCGAGCCAGGCGTCGGGGCCGCCGAGCGCCTCGGTCAGCGCGGCGGCCTGCGGGGCGGAGCGGGTGTCGTTCCACAGCGCGGCCGGGCGCAGCGGCCGGCCGTCCGCGTCGAGCACGACGAGGCCGTGCTGCTGGCCGGCGACGGCGATGCCCGTGACGGCCTCGGGGGCGATGTCCGCCTCCTTGAGCCCGTTCGCGACCGCGTCGCGCAGCGCCCACCACCACACGTCCGGTTCGGTCTCGCGGGCGCCGTGCTCGCCGGTGACCACGTGCGGAGCCCGGCCGACGGCGAGGATCCGGCCGGTGGCGGCGTCCGTGACGGCTGCCTTGGTGGACTGCGTGGAGCTGTCCACGCCGATCACGACGGCCATGAAGCCCCCTCAACGTGCTGGTGATCCCGGTGCTGGTGATCTTGCCTGCGCCTTGAAGCCCGGCTCGGGCCAAAGCGCCTGTATGACGCATTTGATCGTACAGAAAACAAAAGAACAAGAGGCTGCGGGGTGTGACGTGGCGCAAGCGCTTCGATTCACGTAACAGCAGGTAGTTGCCGATCCGTGAAGTGTGAGTTTCACCGTTGGGTCTGGCGCCGAGCGGCTGAATGACGTATTAGTCATGTCAGAAAACAAACGATCGACCCAAGGACGGCACCATGTCCGGCGGATTCACCCCCACCCCTGAAGACAAGTTCACGTTCGGTCTGTGGACCGTGGGCTGGCGGGGCAACGACCCGTTCGGCGACGCCACGCGCCCCGCGCTCGACCCGGTCGAGTCGGTACGGCGGCTGGCCGAACTCGGCGCCCACGGCGTCACGTTCCACGACGACGACCTCATCCCCTTCGGCTCGACCGACGCCGAGCGCGAGGCCATCGTCAAGCGGTTCCGCGCCGCGCTCGACGAGACGGGCATGGCCGTCCCGATGGCCACCACGAACCTGTTCACGCACCCGGTCTTCAAGGACGGCGGCTTCACCGCCAACGACCGCGACGTCCGTCGCTACGCGCTGCGCAAGACGATCCGCAACATCGACCTCGCGGCCGAGCTGGGCGCGCAGACGTACGTGGCATGGGGCGGCCGCGAGGGCGCCGAGTCCGGTGGCGCGAAGGACGTCCGCGACGCCCTCGACCGGATGAAGGAGGCCTTCGACCTGCTCGGCGACTACGTCGTCGAGAAGGGCTACGACCTGAAGTTCGCCATCGAGCCCAAGCCCAACGAGCCGCGCGGCGACATCCTCCTGCCCACCATCGGCCACGCCCTCGCCTTCATCGAGCGCCTGGAGCGCCCCGAACTCGTCGGCGTCAACCCCGAGGTCGGCCACGAGCAGATGGCGGGCCTCAACTTCCCGCACGGCATCGCCCAGGCCCTGTGGGCGGGCAAGCTCTTCCACATCGACCTCAACGGCCAGACCGGCATCAAGTACGACCAGGACTTCCGCTTCGGCGCCGGTGACGTGCGCCAGGCGTTCTGGCTCGTCGACCTGCTGGAGAACTCCGACTACGCCGGCCCGCGCCACTTCGACTTCAAGCCGGTGCGCACCGACGGCTTCGACGGCGTGTGGGAGTCCGCGAAGAACTGCATGCGCAACTACCTGATCCTCAAGGAGCGCGCCGCGGCCTTCCGCGCCGACCCCGAGGTGCAGAAGGCGCTGCTCGACTCCCGCCTCGACCAGCTCGCGCAGCCCACCGCCGCCGACGGTCTCGCCGCCCTCCTCGCCGACAAGAGCTCCTTCGAGGAGTTCGACGTCGAGGCCGCCGCCCAGCGCTCGATGGCCTTCGAGCGGCTCGACCAGCTCGCGATGGACCACCTGCTCGGCGCCCGCTGAGCCACCCGGGCATCTCGCCCGTCCCGCGCGTACGGCCTGGCCGGAACCGTACGTCTCCAGTAGCGACTCCCCGGCGGAACACGGGCGTTCCGCCGGGCCGGCCACCCCTACCCAGGCAAGGGCAAGCACCGTGACAGCAGCACGCCGGCGGGCCGCGATCCCGCTCACCGTTGTCTCCGTCCTCGTCGCCTCCGCCGCCCTCGCGGGCTGCGGAAGCCAGCGCGACGACGACGTCTACACCGTCCTCAACTCCTCGACCGACGACTCGTACCACGGCTGGGACGCCGCCACCCTGAAGCGGTGCAGCGCCAAGCTGGGCATCACCATCGAGCAGCAGAGCGTCCCGGCCTCACAGGTCATGACGAAGTCGCTGCGGATGGCGTCGTCGAAGTCGCTCCCGGACGTCATCCAGTTCGACGCCTCCGAGATGCCGACGTTCGCCGAGGCAGGAGGTCTGGTCGACCTCAAGTCCCTCGGACTGTCCACGAAGGACATCCCGCAGGGCATCGTCGACTTCGGCTCCTACAAGGGTAAGTACTACGGCGCCGCGCGCACGGTGAACACCCTCGCCCTCTTCTACAACAAGGACGTCCTGAAGAAGGCCGGTCTCGAGGTTCCCACCACGTGGGCCGAGATGCAGGAGACCGCGAAGAAGCTGACCCAGGGCAAGCAGTACGGCATCGCCCTGAGCGCGGGCGGCGCCGAGGACGGCGTCTTCCAGTTCACCCCGTTCATGTGGTCCAACGGCGGCGACGAGACCGACCTCGACAGCAAGCAGGTCGCCGAGGCCCTCGACTACTGGAAGGGCCTGCTCAAGGACGGCTCGCTGTCCAAGTCGACGGTCAACTGGACGCAGGCGGACGTCAACGACCAGTTCATGGCCGGCAACGCCGCGATGATGATCAACGGCCCCTGGCAGGTCGAGACCCTGAACACCAAGGAGTCCCTGCACTGGGGCATCGCGCAGATCCCGGTGCCCAAGGCCGGCGACGACTCCGTCGGTCCGCTCGGCGGCGCCGTCCTCACCGTCCCGAAGACGGGTGACACGGCGCGCGAGAAGACCGCCGCGAAGATCATCGGGTGCATGTCCTCCGAGAAGGAGCAGATCACCTACGCGCGCAACAGCTGGATGGTGCCCGCCAACGAGAAGGCCGCGGCGATCTGGCGCAAGGAAGTGCCCGAACTCGACGCGCTCGCCGACCAGGTGGCCACCGCCCGCTCGCGCACCGCGAAGGTCGGCGCGGGCTGGTCGTCCGTGTCCCTGGCCCTGCAGAGCGCCTTCCAGTCCGCGCTCACCGGTCAGAACAGCGCGGACGCGCTGAAGAAGGCGCAGGCGCGCGCCACGAGCGGGAACTGAGGGGTTTCACGAACATGTCGACCACCACGGCCTCCGCCGCACCCGCCACCCGGCCGGCCCCCGCCACCCCGGTGAAGAAGCGCGACACGCGGCGCCGCCGCAGGCTCTCCCAGTGGGGCTTCATCGCTCCCGCCGTCGTCTTCATGCTGCTGTTCTTCGGCTACCCGCTCGTCCGCAACGTCGTGATGAGCTTCCAGGACTTCTCGCCGTCCACGTTCTTCGACGGCAAGTCCCCCTTCAACGGCACCGACAACTGGAGCAAGGTCTTCCACGACGACCTCTTCGGCAAGGCGCTGTGGCACACCATCGTCTTCACGATCGGCTCGCTGATCGGCCAGTTCGGCATCGGCCTCGCGCTCGCCGTCTTCTTCACGAAGAGGTTCCCCCTCAACGGGTTCCTGCGCTCGCTGATCCTGCTGCCCTGGCTCGTCCCCATGGTCGTCTCCGGCATCGTCTGGCGCCGCATCCTCGACCAGGACACGGGCGTCCTGAACTCCTTCCTCGACACCCTCGGTCTCGGCGGCCACACCCCGTGGCTGACCAGCCCCGGCATGGCCCTGTTCTCCGTGATCATGGTGAACATCTGGATCGGCATCCCGTTCAACATGGTGATCCTCTACGGCGGACTCCAGGAGATCCCCAAGGAGCTGTACGAGGCCGCGTCCCTGGACGGCGCCTCCGCCTGGCGCACCTTCCGCTCCATCACGCTGCCGCTGCTCAAGCCCGTCATCACGGTCGTCCTCGTGCTCGGCTTCATGTCGACGGTGAAGATCCTCGACCTGATCCTGGCCCTGACCGACGGCGGTCCCGCCGACTCCACGCAGACGCTCGGCACGCTCACGTACCAGAACTCCTTCGTTCAGCTCGACTTCGGCGCGGGCGCCGTCGTCGGCAACGTCCTGATCCTGATCTCCGCCGTCTTCGCGGTGTTCTACCTGCGGGCCAACCGCTCCGAGGGGAAGTGACCGGCATGGCAACCGCCTCCGCCTCCGCAACCACCGGGCCGAAGCGCCGCTGGGGCGCCACCGTCGCCGGCGTCGTCATCCTGCTCGTGATGCTGTTCCCGCTGTACTGGATGATCAACACGGCGCTGCAGCCCGAGTCGGGCCTCCTCGAGGTCTCGCCCGTGCCGCACTCGCTCGACCTGTCCGGCTTCTCCTCCGCCATCAGCGAGCAGGGCGGCCACCTGCTGACCTCGCTCGCCGTCGCGCTCGGCGCCGTCGTCATCTGTCTGGCGATCGCCGCGCCCGCCGCGTACGGGCTCGCCCAGTTCCGGCTGCCCGGCACCAAGTCCATCGTCTTCGGCACGCTCATCACGCAGATGGTCCCGGGCATCGTCATCGCCAACGCCCTCTACAGCGCGTACGTCGACATGGGCCTGGTCAACTCCTACTTCGGCCTGATGCTCGCCGACGCCTCGCTCGGCATCCCCTTCGCCATCGTCCTGATGCGCTCGTTCATGGTGGCCATCCCCAAGGAGGTCATCGAGGCGGCCGAGGTCGACGGCGCGAGCAAGGTGCGCACGTTCGTCCAGGTGGTGCTGCCGATGAGCCGCAACTCCCTCATCACGGCGGGCCTGTTCTCCTTCCTGTACGCGTGGAGCGACTTCATGTTCGCCCTCACGCTCAACACCACCGACGACGTCAAGCCCGTCACCCTCGGCATCTACCAGTACATCGGCGCCCACGTCGGCGACTGGGGCTCCGTCATGGCCGCCTCCGTCCTGTCGGCGATCCCGGCCGCCGTGCTGCTCGTCCTCGCCCAGAAGTACATTGCTGCCGGTATCACCGGCGGATCCGTCAAGTAAGGCTTTTCATGAGTGACTTGCCCGTTTTCCCTGAAGGCTTCGTGTTCGGCGCGGCCACTGCCTCCTACCAGATCGAGGGAGCGGCGAACGAGGACGGCCGCGGCCCGTCCATCTGGGACGTCTACAGCCACACGCCCGGCCGCACGGACGGCGGCGACACCGGCGACGTGGCCTGCGACCACTACCACCGCTACCCCGAGGACGTGGCGCTGCTGCGCGACCTCGGCGTCGAGTCGTACCGCTTCTCCATAGCCTGGCCCCGCATCCAGCCCACGGGGCAGGGGCCGGCCAACCAGAAGGGCCTCGACTTCTACTCGCGGCTCGTCGACGAACTCCTCGAAGCGGGCATCGAGCCCGCGGCCACCCTCTACCACTGGGACCTGCCGCAGGCCCTGGAGGACAAGGGCGGCTGGCGGGTGCGCGAGACCGCCGAGCGGTTCGCCGAGTACACGGCGATCGTCGCCGGGCACCTCGCCGACCGCGTGCCGCGCTGGATCACCCTCAACGAGCCCTGGTGCAGCGCCTTCCTCGGCTACTCGGTCGGCCGCCACGCACCCGGCGCCCAGGAGGGCACCCCCGCCCTCGCCGCGGCCCACCACCTGCTCGTCGGCCACGGCCTCGCCGTCAAGGAGCTGCGCGCGGCCGGCGTGCGCGAGGTCGGCATCACCCTCAATCCGGACTTCAACGTCCCGGCCACCGACTCGGACGCCGACCGCGGCGCCGCGCTGCGCGCCGACACCCAGCACAACCTGGTGTGGACCGACCCGATCCTCGCTGGCCGCTACCCCGCGTCCGACGAGGACACCTGGGGCGAGCTGATCACCCGCCAGGACTTCCGGCTCGACGGCGACCTCGATCTGATCGCCCAGCCGCTGGACTTCCTCGGCGTCAACTACTACCGGCCCACCCTCGTCGCCGACGCCCCGCACCGGGAGCCCGACGCGTCCCTGCGCACGGCCAGCGACAACCGGTACGTCGAGCGTTCCTGGCCCGACGTGCGGCGCAACTCCATGAACTGGCCGGTCGTCCCCGAGACGTTCACCCAGCTGCTCACCGGCCTCAAGGAGCGCTACGGCGACGCCCTGCCGCCGATCCACATCACGGAGAACGGCACCGCGGAGTACGACGAGGTGTCCGCCGACGGCGCCGTGCACGACGCGGACCGGGTGACGTATCTCCAGGAGCACCTCACCGCGCTGCGCACCGCCATGGACGCGGGTGTCGACGTGCGCGGCTACTACGTCTGGTCGCTGCTCGACAACTTCGAGTGGGCGCTCGGCTATGCCAAGCGGTTCGGCATCGTGCGCGTCGACTACGACACCCAGGAGCGCACCCCGAAGGACAGCTACCACTGGTACCGGAAGCTGATCGAGGCCCACAAGGGCTGACGGGAAGCCTCGACGAACGATGCCCGGCGGAGGATTCAGCCGGGCATCGGCATGTCCGGACGAGGACGGTCGCGGTCACAGGCGCCGTGACACGTCCTGCGCGGCCTGCCGGACGGCCGGTGCGAACTCGGCCAGTTGGACCTCGGTGACGAGGAAGGTGAGGGACGAGACGGACACGGCGCCGACCGCGGTGCCGTCGGCGTCGAGCACCGGGGCGGCGAGCGAGCAGATGGAGTCGTCCGCCTCCTCGTAGTCGACGGCGTACCCGGCGGCGCGGATCGCCGCGAGCTCTTCGACCAGCGCCGCGCGGTCGGTGTGGGTGCGCGGGGTACGGGCGGGCAGGCCGGTGCGGTCCAGGATGTCCGCCGCCTCCCTCCCCGGCAGATGGGCGAGGAGGGCCTTGCCCGCGGCCGTGGCGTGCAGCGGGAGCGGCGTCCCGACGTCGGTCGCGATCCGGTAGGCGTGCCCCGGATCGACCTTGTGCGTGTACGTCGCGTGGTCACCGCTGAGGACGGCCAGATGGACGGCCTGTCCGAGCCGCTGCTGCAGGGCGCGCAGTACGGCGTCGATGCCCACGGCGTCGTCCGAGAGGACCTGGGCTGCCAGGGAGCGCAGTTGGACCCCGCAGCCGTAGCGCCCCTCGCCGTCGGCCGCCACGTATCCCTCCTCGACGAGCGTCGCCAGGACCCGGTGCGCGGTCGCCTTCGGGACGCCGGAGCGCTCCGCGATGTCGCCCAGCCGGTGCGGCCCGTCGGCGCGGGCCACCGCATGCAGCACATGCAGCGCCTTGGCGACGGAATTCGCGGGCTTGCTCGCTTCCATTGACCCTCCGTGGAGAAGCGGACTATGTTGCCAATCGATCCGCACAGCGGAACGCCATTCTACTCCACGGAACGGGATGGCGTCCTTGGGGTGCGACACAACCCCCACGTCCCCACTCTCACGCTCGTGAAAGGCGGCCGTCCATGGCTGGACACGGACCTTCCTCCGTGCACCCGCAACGATTCGATCTCGTCGTGGCAGGCGGCCTGTTGGCCGATCCGCTGCGCGACGGGCCCGTGCCGGGGGACCTGGCCGTGCGCGACGGACGGATCGCCGCCGTCGGCGCCCCCGGCACCCTCGTCGGCGAGGAGACGCTCGACGCCTCCGGGCTGCTCGTCGCCCCCGGCCTGATCGACCTGCACACGCACGTCTACGCTCCCGGCACCTACCTCGGCGTGACCGCCGACGAGGTCGGGGTGCGCCAGGGCGTCACCACCGTGGTGGACGCGGGCAGTTGCGGCAGCGACCACTGGGACGACTTCGCCGATAACGTTGTCCACCCGGCCGCCACCCGCGTCCTGAGCTGGCTCAACATCTCCCGGCACGGCCTGGTGCACGGGCGGCAGGAGCTCAGCCACGGCCCCGACGACATCGACGAGGCGGCCACGGAGAAGCTGCTGCGCGCCCACCCCGACCGGGTGCGCGGCATCAAGATCCGGATGAGCGCGTCGGTCCTCGGCGATTCGGGACTCGCCCCGCTGCGCGCCGCCAAGCGCGTCGCCGGCCGGGTCGGCCGGCCCGTGATGGTCCACGTCGGCAACGAACCGCCGCACCTCGGCGACGTACTGGACCTGCTCGGCGAGGGGGACGTCGTCACCCACGCCTTCCACGGCAAGCCCGGCGGCCTCTTCGGCAGCGAACCCCAGGCGCGCGCCGCCGTGGCCCGCGGGGTCCGCCTCGACGTCGGACACGGCAGCGCCAGCCTCAGCTTCGCCACCGCCGAACGCGCCCTCGCGGCGGGCTTCACCCCGCACACGATCAGTACCGATCTGCACCTCCGCAACGTCGAAGGACCCGTGCACTCCCTCGTCGCCACCCTCACCAAACTCGTCGCCCTCGGCCTGACCCCCCACGAGGCGATCCGCTGCTCGACCCTGCACGCCGCACAAGTGGTCCGCATGGAAGACGAGTTGGGCACCCTGCGACCGGGTTCCGTAGCGGACCTGTCGCTGCTGCGGCTGACCGAGGGACCCGTCACGCTGACCGACGCCGAGGGCGCCACCCGCACCGGCACCACCCGCCTGAGCGCCGTGGCCGCGGTACGCGCCGGACGACCCCACCCCGTCGACAGCACGCCCTGAGCGACGTTCCCGCGGGGACACACGTCCGGGCCGCCCGCCGTACGACACGAACCACCGACCGAACCACCGAGAGGCCCGTGCATGACCACCCCCCTCATCGAGCGACTCGCGGCGACCGTACGGGACACGGCCACCCCCGTCACCGACGCCGACCGCGCCGACCTGGCCGCGTTCCTGCCGCTCGCCCAGGTCTACGCGCAGACCTGCGGCATCGGCTTCGACGACGTCCGCTCGCTCGCGCTCGCCGTGCACGCCCTCGCCTTCGTGCGGCGGGTCCGCGCGGACGAGCACCTGGACGCGCTCGACGAGGAACTCGGCGCCGAGATCGCCCCCGGGCGCATGGCCGCGGTCCGCACCCTCGTCGACACCTACTGCGCGCCCCGCGACTTCCCCGCGCACGACACCGAAGTCCTGCTGCTCGCCCTGCACTTCGAGGCGGCGGCACAGCTCCAGCATCAGACCAGCCAGCAGGCATGACAGCTCAGCCATGACCGACACACCAGGGAGCACCGCCATGACAGTCAAGATCGTGATCGGACACCGGCTCGGCAAGGGCCAGGCGGTCGCCGACGGCATCCGCGCCGCGGGCGGCGAGCCCGTCCTCATCCCGGGCCCCGGCGCCGACATGAAGGTGGGCGACGTGATGGACGCCGAGGGTGCTCAGCTCGGCATCTCCTTCTGCGGCAGCGGCGGCGCGGGAGCCGTCACCGCCAAGGCCAAGTACGGCCACGACATCGAGTTCGGGATGCGCTCGGCGCAGGCCGGGGTGACCGCCGTGGAACAGGGCCGCACCGTGCTCGGCTTCGGATTCCTCGACAGCGAGGAGCTCGGTTTCAAGGTCACCGAGGCGCTGCTGAAGAAGCTCGCCAAGGAGGCCTCGTGAAGCAGTCCCGGCACACCCTGCGGCTCAGCGGTTCGGGACCCACCCGCGAGAAGGCGTTCGCCACCGCCATCGGTCAGGTGCAGTCCGAGGTCGCGAAGCTCACGGACGGCGTGAACTTCCGTGTGGAGCCCCTGGAACTCGACGTGGTCTCCGCGGTGGAGCACCGCTGGACCGAGCGGTTCCTCGGCCTGCTCTTCCCCCGCACCCGGCAACGCTTCGAGATCACGCTGAGCATCGAGGTCCAGGTGGCCTCGCTGGACCTGGACGCCGTCGACTTCACGGTGCGCGAGGAGCGGCTCTCCTCGCTCCAGCACGCCCTCCACATGAGGTGACCCGATGAACGACACCCTCACCGTCCTCCTGGAGTCGCTCGTCATCGGCGGCCTCATCGGCTTCGGCGCGAGTGCGGGCGTTGCCCGTATGTTCCACGCGCCGAAGGTCCAGGGCATGGGCGCCTTCCGCACCCTGGGCGAACTGAACGCCTGCCAGAACGACCCCGTCGCCCACTTCTCCTTCGGCCTCGGCTTCCTCTTCAACGCCTGGTCGAGCGCGGTCGGCACCGGCGCGCTCACCGGAGACGTGGACCACCGCATCGTCCCGCACTGGACCGCGTCCGCCGCGATGATCAAGAACCGGAGCCTCGCCGAGACGCTCCACAACCCCCGGCGGATGGCCCTGACCGGCACCGTCGTCGGCATGGTCCTGATCACCCTGCTCAACACCACGGCCGCCTCCATCCCGCACTCCCTCCAGGAAGTCGCGGCCAAGGTCCTCGGCCCCGCGTCGGAATGGCTGATCAACCCCGTCATGCCGATCATCTTCTGGATGGCGGCCGTCGACGCGGGCCGCCGCACCGGAGCCTGGGGCACCGTCCTCGGCGGCCTCGGCCACCTCGTCATGGGCAACGCCGTCCCGGGCATCGTCCTCGGCATCGTCATCGGCAAGGGCGTCGACGACCTGGGCTGGACGAAGGTCACCAAGTCCCTGGCCGGCGCGGTGATCATCCTGTTCGCGGCCAGCACCTTCCTGCGCGGCGCCGACCTCACCCTGCTCGCGCAGCTGAAGGTCGACGTGCCGCACTGGCTCATGCAGCTCCACGATGCGACCGGTACCAAGCCCCAGTGAGGCAGGCAGCGACATGACCGACACCTCCACCGCCGCCGCGGGCGGCATACCCGCGCAGAACCCGGGTGCCGCGCCGGCCAATGGCGGCTTCCTGAGCAAGGTGCCCGGAGAGGGCAGCTTCTGGCTCTCCGAGTGGGCCTTCCCCGTCTTCGTGGCCTGCCTCGCCGCGGGCATCTTCACCGGCACGCACCTCTACTACGTCTACGACACCGGCGTGTTCAACGAGGTCGCCGTCGTCTCCATGCTCAAGGCCGGTATGGAGGGCGGCAGTTACGGAGCCGCCGCCGCGTTCGGCGCGGGCTTCCTGTTCGCCCGCGTCATCGAGGGCCCCATGGTCGGCATCCTCGACATCGGCGGCTCCCTCCAGACCGGCGTCGGCATCGGCATCCCCGCCATGCTGCTCGCCGCCGGGTTCACCGCCCCGCTGGAGCACTTCTGGCTCGCGATCCCGGTGGGCGCCGTGCTCGGCGCGCTCATCGGCGTCGCCATCCTCGTCATCCGCCGCGCCACCGTGAACTCCACCGGCGGCACCTCCACCTTCGGCGCCGACGTGATGATGGGCGCGGGCAACTCCGCCGGACGCTATCTCGGCCCGCTCGTCATCATCTCCGCCGCCACCGCGTCGCTGCCCGTCGGCCTCGGCTCCACCATCGGCGCCGCCCTCTTCTACAAGTGGAAGAAGCCGCTGACCGGCGGCGCCATCATCGGCGCGATGCTCGCCGGGCTCTTCTTCCCCATCCCCGGCAAGTGACCGCCCCCGCTCCCGTACCCGCCCCCACCCCTGCTCCCGTACTCGCCCCTGCTTACGTACCCGCAGCGCAAGGAGACCGCGTGCCCACCCTCCACCAGGACCTCGGCGTCCCGCCCGCCATCAACGCCAGCGGCAGGATGACCGCCCTCGGCGGCAGCGTCCTCGGCGACGGAGTCATCGCCGCCATGGGCGAGGCGGCCCGCCACCACGTCGTCATGGACGACCTGCTGGATGCCGTCGGCCGCGAGATCGCCCGCGCCACCGGCACCGAGGCCGGCTGCCCCACCACCGGAGCCGCCTCCGGCGTCGCCATCGCGGTCGCCTCCGTGATCGCGGGCACCGACGTGACCCGCGTCGAGGCACTGCCCGACCCCGGCGACGCGCCGTCCGAGGTGATCCTGCCGCGCGGCCACTCCGTCTACTTCGGGGCCCCGATACGCCAGATGATCGCGCTCGGCGGCGGCCGTCCCGTCGAGGTCGGCTCCGCGAACAAGGTCACCGCAGGCCATCTGTCGGGGGCGATCGGCCCGCGCACGGCCGCCCTGCTGTACGTCCAGTCCCATCACGCCGTGCAGAAGGGCATGGTCACCCTCGCGGAGACGATCGAGGTCGGCCGTCGGCACCACATTCCCGTCATCGTCGACGCGGCCGCCGAGGAGGACCTGAAGCACTGGCCCGCCACCGGCGCCGACCTGGTCGTCTACAGCGGTGGCAAGGCCGTGGGCGGGCCCGCCTCCGGCATGATCTGCGGCAGCGCCGCGCGGATCGCCGCCTGCCGCGCCCAGTACGGCGGCATCGCCCGCCCCATGAAGGTCGGCAAGGAGACCCTGTTCGGCCTCGTTCAGGCGCTGCGCGAGTACGGCACCGCGACGCCCGGCGGGCACCGCGCGCGCATGGAGAAGCTGGCCGCGCGCCTCGCCGACCTCCCCGGCATCACGACCCGGGTCGTCGGTGACGAGGCGGGCCGCGCCATCCACCGCACCGAACTGACCGTCGACCCGGCCGAGGCAGGCCGTGACGCGACCGAGCTAGCGGCCGAACTCGCCGCTACCGGAGTCCACTTGAGGGACCACCTCGCCGTGACGGGACGACTGCTGATCGACCCGCGCCCACTGCGCCCCGACGAGGAGGACCAGCTCGTGGACCGGCTGACCGCACTGCTCGCAGGAGGAACCCGATGACCGTCGTCGAGCGCCGCCTGGTGGTCACCGAGGAGGCCGGCCTGCACGCCCGCCCCGCCGCCGCGTTCGCCCAGACCGCCGCCCGCGCCGCCGCCGAGGTGACCGTCGCCCGCGAGGACGGCACCGAGGTGCCCGCCCGCAGCGTCCTGTCCCTGATGACGCTCAACATCCGCTGCGGCGACGCCATCGTGCTGCGTGCCCGCGGCGCCGACGCCGAGTCCACCCTGGACGCGCTCGCGCTCATCGCGGCCCCGGCATGACCGAACACCGTACGGAGACACCGTTGAACCCCGCCGCCCCCGCCGTGCCCGATGTCATCGAGCGGCTGCGGCTCGCCCGCGTCACCCCGACCGTCCGCGAGGCCGACGCCGACGCGGCCGACCGGATGGCCCGCACCCTGGTCGAGTCCGGCATCACCGCCTTCGAGTTCACCGCCACCACGCCCGGCTGGGAGAAGCTGGTGGAGACGTGGTCGCGCGAGGCGCCCGGGATCACCCTGGGCCTGGGCACCGTCACCTCACCGGAGATCGCCGAGCGGGCCCTCGCGGCCGGGGCGCACTTCCTCGTCAGCCCCTTCCAGGTACCGGAGGTCCGGCCCGTGGCCGACGCCGCGGGCCGGCTGCTGGTCGAGGGCGGCCTCACCCCGAGCGAACTGCGCATCGCGGCCGGCCGCGGGGTCGCGAAACTCTTCCCCGCGAACATCGGCGGCACCGGCTACCTGAAGTCGCTGCTGTCAGTCCTGCCCGGCGCCCGCATCATGGCCACCGGCGGCGTCAGCGTGGACAACGCCGCCCAGTGGCTCGCCGCGGGTGCCTTCACCGTCAGCATCGGCAGCGATCTGGCCAAGGGCGACGTGCGGGCCAATGTCGCACGGCTGAAGGAGAGCATCGGCTGAGGCGTGCCCGGCGGGGCAGCCGACCGCTCTCGGCGTGACGCGAAGGCCGCGGCCCCGGGTTGCGGCCCTCGCGGCCGTCAGTCCGTCCCGTGTTCCGCGTACGCCGCCGGGTCCGCGAGGACGTCGCGCACCACGCGGGCCGCGGCGCCGCGTGCCGCGTCGCCGGAGGAGGACGATGCCCGCAGCCGGCCGCTGCCGGGCGTCCACAGGCCCGACACCACACGCGCCGTCAGTTCCGCGTCCGCGGCGGGCGCCAGCCAGGGCTTCAGTTCGCGGAAGGCGCCGCCCAGGATCACCGCGTCCGGGTCGAGCAGGTTCACCGCGCCCGACAGCACCCGGCCGAGCTGCCGTCCGGCCTTCTCCAAGGCGTGCAGCGCCTGGACCTGTCCTGCGCGTGCCCGTGCCTCCAGCTCCGCGACGCCCGCCGCGCCCGCCTTCTCGTCCAGGCCCGCGGCGCGCAGCAGCGCCGCCTGGCCCGCGTACTGCTCCAGGCAGCCGCGCGCACCGCAGCTGCACGGCGGCCCGTCGGGGTCGACGACGATGTGGCCGATCTCGCCCGCGAACCCGTGGGCGCCGCGCAGCAGTTGACCGTTGAGGACCAGTGCGCCTCCGACACCGATCTCGCCGGTGAGGTAGACGAAGCTGTTCACCGGGGTGCGGTCGTCGTCCGTGGTCGCGAACCACAGCTCGGCCATCGCCGCGAGATTCGCCTCGTTGTCCGCGCTCACGGGGAGGGCGCGATGCTCGGGCCGCAGCGTACTGAGCGCCTGCGCGAACAGGCCCTCGACCGGCACCCGGTTCCAGCCCAGGTTGGGCGCCTGCCGCACCGCGCCGCCGGAGACCAGACCGGGCAGCGCCAACTCGGCGGCCACCGGCCGGAGTTCCTGCTCCGTGGCGGAGGCGACGGCGCGCGCGGCGATCCGGGCGGCCTGATTGAGGACCGCGGCCGGCGCCGAGCCGCGGTTGTCCATCCGCTCCACCAGCCGGACCCGGTCGGTGCCGGCGAGATCGACGACGCACACGGCCACGTAATCGATGTTGATCTCCACGCCGAGCCCCGCGGGCCCGCTGCGCGCCACCTTCAGGACGGTGCCCGGACGGCCCGCCTGCCCGCTGAACGTCTTGCCCCACTCGCCGAGGAACCCCTCCGTCAGGAGCTGGTCGACGAGCGACGACACCGCCGCCCGGGTCAGCCCCACGCGCGCGGCGATGCCGGCCCGGGTCGCCTCGCCCTCGTCGTGGACGGTGCGCAGCACCAGGCTCAGATTGTGCCGCCGCACGCTTGCCTTGTCGGCCTTCGCGGGTGGGGCGGGGGACGCGTTGTTGCTGTTCATCGTGGTGTCGACCCTAGACGACGCCGAGGACGCGGGGAGCCGGATTAGCGGGCGGCGGGGCGGGCGACGACGGCGCTGACGACGGCCGCGATGCCCGCGCGGTCGGTGGGATGGGCGTCCACCGAGTTGTGGATGGAGAAGCCTTCCACCAGAGCGTCCAGAGCGCGCGCGGTGAGCGGGTCGAAGTGCTCGGCGAGGGACGCGCGGCTGGCACCCATCCAGGAGCGCATGACGTCGCGCAGTTCGGGGTGCCGGGTGGCGAAGGCGTACAGCTCGTAGCTGAGCAGGAGATTGCGGTCGGAGCCCCAGACCTTGCCGCAGATGATCTCGACGACCGCGTCCTGGGCCTCCTCCGGCGTGCGCGCCGCGGCCAGCAGCGCCCCGTAGCGCGTGGACACGCTCTCGGCGAGGCGGGTGAAGGCCTCGGTGAGCAGATGCTGCATGTCGTCGAAGTAGTAGGTGAGCGAGCCGAGCGGAACCCCGGCCGCCGCGGCGATCCGGCGGAAGGTGACCTTGATGGCGCCGTGCTCGGCGATGACGTCGAGGGCCGCGTCGAGAATCCGCTCGCGCCGCTGGGGGTCGTTGGGGCCGCGGTTGCTTCCGGTCATCGTCGTGGTCCGCCTTCTCTTCTCTCCGCCCCCACCTGGTATGTACATTTGTGCATACCCGGTGGGGGCGGGACGCGTCGCCTGCCGGTCCATTCTTTCGAACTCCTGCGGAGCTCCTGTTGATAGACCCTGCCGTGCGCCGGCGCCGTCAGGCCCTGTACCTCTTCTTCTTCCTCAACGGCATCGCCATGTCCTCCTGGGTCACCCGCACTCCGGACGTGCGCGACCGACTGGGCGTGTCGACCGCCCAGATGGGCCTGGTCCTCTTCGGTCTGTCCGTCGGCGCCATGATCGGCATCCTGTGCTCCGGCCGCTTCGTGTCGCGCTTCGGCACCCGGCCCGTGATCGCCCTGGGCACCTGGCTGATCGTCGCGGCCGTCGTCGTCATCGGCGCGGGCAGCGCCGTCGCCTCCGCGCCCCTGGTCACCGCCGGACTGTTCCTGTTCGGCGCGGGCACGGGAGCGGGTGAGGTCGCCGTCAACGTCGACGGGGCCGACGTCGAGCGCATCACCGCCCGGGCCGTCCTGCCCACCCTGCACGGCTGCTTCAGCCTGGGCACGGTGGTCGGCGGACTCGCCGGAATGGCGGCCACGGCGGCCGGTCTCCCCGTCCCCTGGCATCTCGCCGTCGTCGCCGTGGTGGCCACGGCGCTCCTGCTGTACGCGCTGCGCTCCGTGCCGGCCGGTGTCGGCCTCGGTGCCGAGCACGGAACGCCGCAGGAGGGGCAGCGCTCCCGGCCGCAGGTCTGGAAGGACCGGCGGCTGCTGCTGATCGGCGCCATCGTGCTGGCCATGGCCCTGGCCGAAGGCGCGGCGAACGACTGGCTGCCGCTGCTCATGGTCGACGGCCACGGCCTGAACGCGGCGACGGGATCCCTCGTCTACGTCGGATTCGCCGCCGCGATGACCACGGGCCGTTTCTGCGGCACGTTCTTCCTCGACCGCTTCGGGCGGGTGGCGGTCGTCCGGGCGAGCGCCGTCTCGGGGGCCGTCGGACTCGTCCTGGTGATCTTCTCGGACAGCGCCGTCGTCGCGGCGGCGGCCGTGCTGTTCTGGGGCCTCGGAGCCTCGCTCGGCTTCCCCGTGGCACTGTCCGCGGCCGGTGACTCGGGCCCCGACCAGACGGCCCGTGTCTCGCTGGTCGCCATCATCGGGTACGTGGCGTTCCTGGTCGGCCCGCCGGCCCTGGGCTTCCTGGGCGACCACTACGGTCTGCGCTCGGCGATGGTCGCCGTCCTGGTGTTCGTGGCCGGCGCCATCCTGCTGGCCCCGGCCGCCGACACCCGTACCCGCGAGCCCTCCACCGTGGACGCGTAGCCGGACACGGTCCCGGCGGGCGGGTGCGCGGCCCGGCCCGCCGGGAGCCGGTCACGGCTGGATCTTCTCCAGGTCCGCCAGCAGGGCGGGGTGCTTCGGTTCCCAGCCGAGCGCCTCGCGCGTGTGCGCGCTGGAGGAAGGCTGGTCGGTCTCGAAGATCGACCCGAGGGGGCCGTAGGTCTCCGCCGGGACCGACTCGACCGGCACGCCGAGCCGCCGTCCGATGACCGCGGCGATGTCGCGCACCGCGTCCCCCTCGTCGGCCACGGCGTGCCAGGCGGTGCCGGCCGGTGCCTGCTCCAGCGCGAGCCGGAAGAGGACGGCGGCGTCGAGCGCGTGCACGGCGGGCCAGCGCTGGGCGCCGTCGCCCGGGTAGCCGGACACACCGCTCTGGCGCGCGATGTTCGTGAGCAGGCCGGCGAATCCGCCCGTGCCCTCGTTGTGGACGGTGCGCGGCAGGCGCACGGCCGAGCTGCGAACGCCCTGCGAGGCCAGGCCGAGTGCCCGCATCACCGCGACACTCCGACCGCCCACCGGCCCGTCGGTCGGCAGCGGGTCCGCCTCGGTGGAGGGACGACCCGCCGTGAACGGTGTGCCCGAGACGGTGACGAGGGGCCGGTCGCTGCCGACGAGCGCGTCGCCGAGGGCCGCGAGCGCGGCGCTCTCCTCGGCCACCCCCTGGGCGAGGGCCTCGGGGCTGCTGAAGTCGTTGCTGAACGCCAGGTGGACCACTCCGTCGGACTCGGCGACGCCGGAGCGCAGGACATCCAGATCGGCGAGTCCTCCCCTCAGGGGCTGCGCGCCGGCCGCCTCGGCCGCTGCGGCGGAGGCGTCGGAGCGGGCGAGTGCGAGGACGGAGTGGCCGTTGCCGAGGAGCTCGGCGACGACGGTGGAGCCGATCAGTCCGGTGCCACCGGTGACGAAGACGCGCATGAGATCTCTCCCGCGAGTGATGGGACTCTTGTCCCATCACCGTACAGGGTGATGGGACAAGAGTCCCATCACGTAGGATGGCGACATGGCTCGATGGGAATCAGGTTCACGCGAACGGCTCGTCGTCGCTGCTGTGGACCTGTTCACCGAGCAGGGCTACGACGCCACGACCGTCGCGCAGATCTCCGAGCGCGCGGGCGTCACGAAGAGCACTTTCTTCCGCTACTTCCCGGACAAGCGCGATCTGCTGGTGGCCGGGCAGGAGACCCTGAGCCGGCTGCTGGTCGAGGGCATCGCCGAGGCGCCCGACGGTGCGGGCCCGCTGGAAGCGGTGGCCGCCGGCCTTGAGCGCGCTTCGGGCGCGATGGGCCCGCAGAACCGTGAGCTCGCGCCGCGCGTGAAGGCCGCCGTCGCCGCCAGTACCGAACTCCAGGAGCGCGACGCACTCAAGATCGTCAGCATCGCGGCCGCCATGATCGCGGCGCTGGAGGAGCGCGGCGTCCCGGGCGACGTCGCTGCGGTCGCCGGAGAGTTGGGGGTCCTCGCGTTCAAGCGGGGGTTCGCGCAGTGGTCCGAGGGTGAGCGCGGCGCCTGCGATGAGCTGGCCAAGTGTGTTCTGGAGTGCCTGGGGGAGCTGCGGGCGGCGGTGGCCTCGCTGGGGTGACGGGCGCGGATGCCGCTCCCGGCGCACTCCGCCGCGGGTGATCACTTCTACGCGCCGGTCACATGGCGTGCGTGATCCAGTACGTTCCGTGATGACAGCGGGTCGCGGGACACGCGACCCGCGCCACGGAGAGGAACTCACCATGATGCGACGCACGGCTCTGGCGCTGGGGGCACTGGCGGCCGCGGCGACCCTGGTCACCGCGGTACCGGGTTCCGCCTACGCGGCGGAGGGCGTCCTCGTCGTCAACGGCGCCGACCATGTCGACCCGAGCGGCTGCTACGCCGTCGACCGCTTCCCCTCCGCCGTCGTCAACAACACCGACGCCATCGCCGAGGTCCACTCCGGCCCCGACTGCACGGGGCAGGTGGAATGGCTCGTCTACCCGGGCGAGACGTACGGCAGTGAGACGGCCCGGAGCGTCTTCATCCTCTGATCCCCTCGCCTCCTCTCCGGCCCTGGATCCGGCGCGAGGTCGTTTCCGGGGCTACGGATGGGGGAGAGGCGTGGTGGCCATCAGATGGCCGAACACGATCCACATCCCCACGGCCGCGGTCGTCCAGCGGAACCTGCGCAGACGCGCGGGTGGCACCGGATCGGGCGCCGGCCCCACGGGGCGGCCGGGCGTGGAGGGGGCCGCCCCTCGCAGAACGACCGACGCGGCGGCGTCCGCGACGGCTGAGTCGCGCGAGCGCCTGCGTGGCGTACGGGGAGCAGGTGGCTCCGCGCGCGGGGGAGTGCTCTCGCCGGCGGGCCCCGGCACCAGTCCGTGCGCCAGGCCGCTGAGGAACGCCGCGTACGCCGCCCGGCGCGGCCCTCGCGGGGCGGATCGCCCGGCCTCCCAGGAGCGGACCGTCGCCGCCGTCACGCCGAACGCCTCGGCCACCTGCGCTTCGGTGAGCCGCCAGGCGCGGCGCAGCCCCGCTCGTTCCTCGGGAGCGGGCAGGGGAGCCAGTCCGTCGCTGCGGCGCGGGTGGGAGGGCATGGGATGCCGGGTGATGAGTTCGATCGTCATGACCGTATGACAACGTGACAGTGCATCATGTGATGAGGTGTCAGGAAATACACCCGTAAGGCCCAGTCCGCTACCAGCGATTGCGGGCTTCCTCGGCCCAGCCGACCAGCCCGTCGAGATCCGTCCTGGTCCCGTCGTCGGTGAGGGCCCAGCCGCTGAAGCGTCCGAAGCACTGGTGGGTCTCGTTCGCGACGAGGGCCAGATTCGTCCGGGCGGCCCGCTCGTGGAAGGGGCGGAAGCGGATGTCCACCCGCTCCCCGGCGATGTGCCACGGCGCCAGCCAGTCCGAGCGGTCGTAGCTCCAGCGCAGTTCGTCGCCGATCTTGTGCAGACGGCCGTCGACGAACAGGGCGTTCTCGGTGCTGCCGGTTCCGTCGGTCCACCGCCCGCCCAGCTGGATCGCGCGGCCCGGCGCGGCGCCGGCCGCCCAGTTCCAGGTGATCGAGTACGGCCACTTGCCGCGGCCGTGATCCAGTACGGCGAACGCGTCCGGACCGCCCACCTCGAAGGTCTGTCCGTGCAGGGTCAGCGTGCCGTGCACCGGCCGGCCGATGTCCTTGAGGGTGTACTGGAACCGTCGCCCGCTCCACGGCACGACCACGCCCAGAGCCTCGTGCCCCGGCGGCAGCGGCACGTCCACGTCGAGGCGCACACCGGGGGCCGTCGCCCGGATCGTGGAGCCGTCGGCGCTCTGCGAGATCCTGATCTCCAGGCCGCCGCCCCGGGCACGGACCTCGCCCTCACCGCTGCAAGCGGGCAGTGCCGCGCCACGGGCCAGCGGAACCACCGCGTCCGTGGCGGTCTCCCGCCCGGTCGCCCGGTCGAGGACGTAGAGGCCGTGCACACCCGCGTAGTCCAGCGACGACACCACCACGCCGACGATGTGATCCGGTGTGACGATGCCCCAGTACTCCCAGCGCTTGGCCCGGCCCCAGCCCCGCAGATTGGCGGTGTGCAGGGGGCGCCGGGTCCAGCCGACCGCGTCCGGGTTGAGCCGTCCGTCGGGCCGGCACAGATCGACGGGGGACGTCAGCTCGGGTTCATGCGTCATCCGCGCAGGATAGAACCGCGGCCCGGCCCGGCTCCCGGGGTCACTGCGGGTCGGACGCGGAGGTCTGGTCCCTTCCGAGGAGGCCGTGGAGCTCGTGCACGCGGAGCAGGCCCTCGTGACGGCTGCCGGTCATCTCCAGGGCTTCGCCGGCGCCGGTGATCTCGAAGAGCCTGGCGATGGCCGGGTGGTAGGGGCCGGAGAGGACGAAGGGCCTCGGCTCGGCCCGGTGCTCGTTGTAGGAGCGCAGGATCACGTTCAGTGTCGTGCTGTCGGCGAAGGTGAGGCCGGCGAGGTCGAGCAGGGTGCCGGTGGTGCCGGTGTCCCTGCGTGCGCCGGACAGGGCGAGGTAGGCCTCGGCCTCGTCCGTGAGGTCGAGGTCGTCACGGAAGAAGACCACGGTCACCCGGTCCTGGCGGGTGACGTCGATTCTCTGTCTGTCGGAAACCATCCGCAGACCTTCCCACAGGTTCCTTTACGTGTGATCGGCAGATCCCCCCTTTCGTTTCCGGCTTTCTCCTCCGGAGCGGCGGGATCAGGGGAGTGTCGGACGGACAGGTGCGGGGAAGGCGAGAACTGTGGCGGTACGAGGTGCGACATGTACGGGAAAGGACCTACGGCGATATGAGCGCGGCCCAGGCACTGGAAACTGAGGAGATCAGCTGTGCGGACGCCCGGATGGCGGTCCGCGCGGCGCTGACCGGGACCGGCCGCACACTGCCGGAGGCCCGGGCGAAACAACTGGGCGAGGACGCCCTGCTCGTGGTCAGCGAGCTGGTGACCAACGCGCTGGTGCACGCGGGCGGGGTCACACGCCTCGACGTCCGCGTGGAGGGCGACGAGTTCCAGCTGCGGGTGAGCGACGCGAGCCGGAACGCACCCGTGCGGGTGCGGACGCTCAAGGGAAGCCCCGGCGGATACGGCATGGTGGTGATCCAGCGGCTCTGCTCCCGCCTGGACGTCGAGATCGGCCCCGAGGGAAAGACGATCACCGCCGCGCTGTCCCTGCGGTGAACACCGCTCCGCGCACGACCCAGCACCGCCCCGCCTGCCTCTCTTCAGGAGGTCGCCCGGGTTCCGCGAGGCGCTAGCATCGTCAGCGGGGACCACTCCCCGGATGGTCCGCGGGAAGCAGCATGGCGAAGACCATGCGGAGTGACGCGGAGAACAAGGGGAGGACGACATGACCGGCGGTGCACCCGGCACGACAGCGCACCGGCGGCGTGACGCGCGACGCAACCGCGAACTGCTCGTCGAGGCCGCGCGCGAGGTGTTCCGCGAGCAGGGACTCGCGGCCGCGCTCGACGTCGTCGCCCGTCGCGCGGGTGTGGGCAACGCGACGCTGTACCGGCACTTCCCGCGCCGCGCCGACCTCGTCGACGCCGCCTTCCGCGACCAGCTGAGCGACACGATGACCGCCGGAGAAGAGGCCCGCACGGCCACCGACGCGTGGGCGGGGCTGACCGGATACCTGGAGGTCGTCTTCACCGTGCTCGCCACGGACCGCGGCACGAACGACCTCATGACGACGAGCCTGGAGGGCGTCGCCGCCCTGGAGGCCGTCCACGCGCACAACCACCGCACCGTGGACGAACTCCTGCGCCGTGGACAGACGCAAGGGTCCGTCCGGTCCGATGTCGTCGTGGAGGACGTCCTGTTCGCGCTCGCCGCGCTGGGCCGCGCCGTGCCCGCGCTCACCGCCGCGGCCACTTTCGACGCCTGGCGCCGCCCCCTCGCCCTGTTCCTGGCCGGCCTGCGCCCCCCGTCACCGGCGCTCACCCTCCCGGCCCCGGCCCTGACGCCCGCTCAGCTGACCGGAACACTCGCCGGCCTGTGACGCCGTCCCCCGGACAGGGCTCTTTATTTCGGATGTGGGCGGGGGATCCCCGTTGGTATGGTGCGCCGATGTCAGCGATCAAGAAGTTCCAAGTCACCTTCGACTGCGCGGAACCCGGACGCGTCGCCCGGTTCTGGTGCGAGGTGCTGGGGTACGTCATGCCCCCGCCGCCCGAGGGATTCGACACCTGGGACGACTTCAACAGCGCGCAGCCGCCCGAGCGGCGGGACGCATGGTCCGCCTGCTCCGACCCCTCGGGGGAGGGCCCGCGGCTGTACTTCCAGCGCGTTCCCGAGGGCAAGGCCGTCAAGAACCGGGTGCACCTCGATGTCCGGGTCGGCACCGGACTCGTGGGCGCCGAGCGCCTCGCCGCCCTTGAGGCCGAGTGCGCACGACTGGTCGCGCTCGGCGCGACACACGTGTGCACCCTGTACGCCGATGAGGAGAACGAGTCGTGCATTCCGATGCAGGACATCGAGGGCAACGAGTTCTGCATCGACTGACCTGACCTGACCTGACCTGACCTGTGCCCGGACATCCAGGAGTGGTCATCGGCAGGGACGGCGCAAACGCTCCTGCCCGTCCGGACGGCCGAGTGCCATGCTGGCAACCGCCGCGCGACACACGCGCGGTGGACGGCACGGTTACC
This sequence comes from Streptomyces sp. NPDC057694, assembly GCF_042799415.1. NCBI lineage: Bacteria > Bacillati > Actinomycetota > Actinomycetes > Kitasatosporales > Streptomycetaceae > Streptomyces > Streptomyces sp. NPDC057694. The sequence continues at coordinate 445,680 of NZ_JBHVIX010000002.1, read as the reverse complement.
TGTTCCAGGGTGTCTCGGGGGCACGGCCATGTCGATGCAGCTCCACCTGGGTTCACGGCTCGCGCGCCACCGGTGGCGGTCCCGTGCCGTAGCGGTGGCCGCCGCCCTGGCGCTGGCACTGCCGGCGGCCGGCTGTTCCGGTGGGGGCGGCAAAGAAGACAGCGGCGACGACACCTTCGTCTACCTCGCCAGCCGGGGACTGGTGACCGAGTGGGACCCGGCGCGCTCCTACTCCGACGAAGTCGTGGTCCTGTCGAACGTGTACGAGACCCTCACCCGGTACAACGCCGTGACCGGCAGGACCCAGGGGGTGCTCGCCACCCGGTGGACCGCGTCCAAGGACCGCCGGACGTGGACGTTCACCCTGCGGGACAACGTGCGGTTCCACTCCGGGCACCCGCTGACCGCCGAGTCGGTGAAGTCGTCCGTCGAGCGCACCATGAGGCTGAAGGCCAGCGCCTCCTACGTGTGGGACCCGGTGGAGAAGATCACCGCGATCGGGAAGCGGCAGGTCCGCTTCGAACTGTCCCGCCCGGCACCGCTGGACATCATCGCCTCCGCCACGTACGCCGCCTGGATCTACGAGGTCTCTGACGACGCCAAGGACTACCGGGCCACCGCGCGCGGCACCGGGCCCTACACGATCGCCTCGTGGAACCCGGCCGGCGAGAACGAGGTGGAGCTGACCGCGTACAAGGACTACTGGGGCGGATGGAGCGGCAACCGCTACACGAAGGTGGTCTTCCAGGCGGTGCCCCAGTCGTCCACGGAAGCGCAGCTCATGAACTCGGGTGAGGGAACCTACGCCGGCGGGCTGCCGCCGCAGCTCCTGGACACGCTGCGCCACCGGGCGAACGTCACCGTGTACGAACGCCCCTCGTGGCAGACGCTGATCGGCCTGATGAACACCCAGAAGAAACCGCTGGACGACATCCGGGTGCGCCGGGCGGTGGCGGACGCGCTCGACTACGGGGAACTCGTCAAAGCGAGCAGGGGAGCCCTGGTGGCCTCCGACGGAGTCATCCCCGAGGGCATGTTCGGACACACCACCACGCTGCGTCTGCCGGGTGACCAGGATCGCGCCCGCAAGCTGCTGAAGGAGGCCGGATACGGCCCGGGCAGCGGCCGGACCATCGAGCTGGAGATGACCTACCCCGCGGGCGAGGACACCGTCCGCACGCTCGGGGACCTGATGAAGGCACAACTGCGCCCCTTCGGAATCGACTTGAAGGTCGAGGGCCTGGCCTGGGCGTCGGCGCAGTGGCCGCGCGCAAAGAAGAAGAACGTGAACGAGCGCCAGGACATCTTCGTCATGTGGTGGTGGCCCGACGACCCCGAGCCGCTGTCGTACTTCCGCAACGTGTTCCGCACCGAGAAGGAGATCTCCTACAACCTCGCCTACTACTCCAACCCCCGGCTCGACCGCCTCATCGACCGCGTCGGCGCGCTCACGGCGACGGACCCGGCCGAAGCCGAGCGGACCTACCGCACGATGCAAGAGATCATCATCAGGGACGCGCCGCAGCTCTTCCTCGGCACCAACACCTATCAGCGGGTGCTGAACAGCGACGTCAAGGGCTTCGTCGACAACCCGGCGTACGCCAACGTCGTGTTCGTCCACGACCTCACCCACCGCTGAACCCCGGAGGTGGACATGGAGCGCGCCACGGACGGCGGCCGCGGTCTGCCCGCGATCCGCTACGCGGCCCGCCGTTCGGTGCTCGCGGCCGTGGTCGCCGTCGGGGTGGTGGTGCTGACGTACCTGATCGCACGGGTGGTGCCCGGCGACCCGGCCGGGGTCTGGGCGGGACCGCGGGCCTCGGCCGCGGAACGGGCCAGGATCAGAGCCGAGTTGGGCCTCGACCGCCCCGTCGCCGCGCAGATCGTGTCGTACGTGGCCGGGGTGCTGCGCGGCGACTGGGGCGTGTCGGTGCTCACCCACCGTCCCGTCCTCACCGATCTGCTCGCCCGGCTGCCCAACACCCTGCAACTGGTGCTCGCCGGACTGCTCATCGGGGTGGCCGTGGGCATCCCCGCCGGACTGGCCGCCGTACGGTGGCACGGAAGGGCACCGGACCGGCTGGTGCGGTCCGGCGCGCTGCTGAGCGCGTCGATTCCGACGTTCTGGCTGGCGCTGCTCCTGCAGATGTTCTTCGCGAGCCGGCTCTCCCTGCTGCCGATCGCGGGCAGTTACGACCGCGCGGTGCGCGCCGCGCATCCGGTGACCACCGTCACCGGCCTGCCCCTGCTCGACGCCGTACTCACCGGGAACGGTGCGGCGGCGGCCGACCTCTTCGATCATCTGCTGCTGCCGGCGCTCGTGGTGGCCTCGTACCCCGCCGCCGTCCTCGCCCGGATGGTGCGGGCGAGCATCCTTGACGCGGTCGGCGAGCCGCACATCCAGATGGTGCGCGCTCTCGGCTTCCCCGAACGTGCCGTCCTCGGCCGCTTCGCCCTGCGGCTCGCATGGAACCCGGTCCTGCAGACCCTCGCGCTCATCTTCGGGTACTCGCTGGTCAACACCTTCCTCGTGGAAGCGGTGTTCGACTATCCGGGGCTCGGCCGGTACGCGGCCGACGCGGTCCAGTCGCTCGACGTACCGGCCGTCGTGGGGGTGACCCTGCTGGTCGCCCTGCTCTACCTCGCCGCGAACCTGGCCGTCGACCTGGCACAGGCCGCCCTCGACCCGCGCGTCGCACTGCGGTGAGGCGGGGTGGGGTGACGGTGAAGGCGCGTCGCACCGACAGCGGCCGGACGGCACTGGTCGTGGCCCTCGGGGGAGTGGCGCTCATTGCGCTCGTGGCCCTGTTCGCACCGGTCCTGGCCCCGTACCCGGCGGACGCGACCGGCGCCGCCGAGACCGCGCAGATCCTGCGCCCACCCTCCGCGACGCACTGGTTCGGCACTGACGAACTGGGCCGCGACGTCTTCTCCCGCGTGCTGTACGGCGCACGCATCGGGCCGCTCGTCGCGGTGGCCGTGGTCACGACCTCGCTGGTCGCGGGCACCGCGATCGGTGTGGTGGCCGGCTACTTCGGCGGCTGGTTCGACGAACTGCTCATGCGCCTCACCGATGTCTTCCTGGCCGTGCCCGCCCTGCTGCTCGCCCTGGCCCTGGCCACGGTGCTGGCACCCGGTCCGGTGGGACTGACCGTCGCGCTGACCGTGACGTGGTGGCCCTGGTACGCCCGGCTGGTGCGCGGGGAGACCGCGTCGGTCGTCGGCCGCCCGTACATCGAGGCGTGCCGGACCCTCGGCCTCGGACACCGACGCACCCTCGTCCGCCACGTCCTGCCCAACGCCTCGACCCCGCTCCTGGTCCAGGCGTCGACCGACGTCGGCGGAGTGCTGCTCGTCGCCTCCGGACTGTCCTTCCTCGGCCTCGGCCCGCAGCCGCCGACCCCCGACTGGGGCCTGATGGTGGAGCAGTCGCAGAACTACTTCACCACCCAGTGGTGGATCGGCACCTTTCCCGGCCTCGCCATCATGCTGGTCGCGGGCGTGTGCTTCCTGATCGGCGACGTCCTGCGCGACCGCCTCGACCCCCGTCACGTCCCGCGGCCCACCCAGCGGGCTTGAGCAGTGGTCACCGTCCAGGACACCGCATGGCTGCAACTGCGCGACGTACACGTCAGATTCGGCGCCGCGGACGTCGAACCCGTGGTCCGTGTCGATGAACTGTCTCTGGAAGAGGGTGAGTTCCTGGGCCTGGCGGGGGAGAGCGGAGCGGGGAAGACGACGGTCGGGCTGACGGTGCTGGGACTCACGCGACGCGCGGGTGCTCACGTGTCCGGCAGCATCCGGCTGGCCGGCGAGGAGCTGCTGTCGCTGCCGGAACGACGATTGCGGCAGCTGCGCGGCTCCACGATGACACTCGTCCCGCAGAACCCGGCCGCCGCCTTCAACCCGGTACTGCCGGTGGGTGTGACAGTGCTGCGCGCGCTGCGCCTGCACGGACGCAGCCGCGCCGGGGCCCGGCGCCGCGCCGCGGCCGCACTGGAGCGCGTGGGGCTGCCCGCCACCCACCTCACCCGCTACCCGCACCAGCTCTCCGGCGGACAGCTTCAGCGCGTGGCGATCGCCCTGGCGTCGGCACTCGGTACGCGACTGCTCATCGCCGACGAACCGACCAGCGCGCTGGACGTGCGGGCCCAGGCGCAGATCTGCACCCTGCTGACGGACCTGCGCGCGGAACACGGCACGGCTGTGCTCTTCATCAGCCACGACCTCGCACTGCTGGCCAGGCTGTGCGACCGCATCGCCGTGCTGCACCGAGGACGCGTGATCGAGGACCGACCCGCCGCCGACCTGGTCACCGCACCGCACGCCGAGCGCACCAGGCAGTTGCTGGCGGCGGCACCGCGACTGGGCGGGCGGCCGGTGCCCGGTCCGACAGACGCACCCGACGAAGGGCCCGACGATGGTGCTTGAGGCACGCGAGTTGACCGTCGCGTACGGCGGCACGACCGTGGTGGACCGGGTGAACCTGACCCTGCCCGAGGGCCCGTTCGGCCTGGGACTGATCGGCGAGAGCGGCTCGGGCAAGACGACGGTGGCCCGTTGCCTGCTGGGCCTGGTGGCACCGACGAGCGGCGCGGTGCGTTTCCGCGGCGTCGACCTCGACGGCACGCGGTGGCCGCGCTCGTACCGCCGTGCCGTACAGATCGTCGTCCAGGACACCGAGGGCGCGCTCGATCCGCGGATGCGGGTGGGCAGGGCGATCGGCGAGGTGCTGCGGGCCCACCGGATGGTGCCGCGCGGCACCGAGCAGGACCGCGTCTCCGAACTCCTCGCCGACGTGGGCCTGACAGCCGAGCACGCCGCGCGCTACCCGCACCAGCTCTCCGGCGGGCAGCGCCAGCGTGCGGCGATCGCCCGCGCCCTTGCCGTGCGGCCGCGCTTCCTGATCCTGGACGAACCGACCAGCGCCCTGGACACCACCGTCCAGGCCCGCATCCTCGACCTGCTCCGCCGCCTGCGCACCGAGCACCGGCTCTCCTGCCTGCTGATCTCCCACGACCTCGCGGTGGTGGAGCAGCTCTGCCCGCGCGTACTCGTCCTGCACCACGGCCGCGTCGTGGAGGAGGGCGACCTCACCGACGTACTCCGGAACCCTCAACACCCCGCCACCCGCGCCCTGCGCGACGCCGTCCCCCGCCTCGCCGCCGCACAGAGGGATCAGGAACGATCCGACTGAACTCCCTCATCGATCAATACAGTTCATGCGCGGGCGAGTTGTCGCATGACAACATTCACTGGGTACGTTGGTGTGTGCGGCAGCACGTGAAAGACCCGAGGAGGGGCATGGTCGACCCGGTCGACGACGCGGCACGGTGGGAACGGCAGGTCCAGATTCGGCTGGTCCGGGGCGAGGCCGCGGTGCTCGGCGAGGTCTACGACCGCTACGCCCGCATGCTTCACTCAGTGGCGGCGCGGCTGACGGGCGAGGAGCAGGCCGCCCGCGATCTCGTGGTGGGTGTCTTCACGCACCTGTGGCAGCACCCCCAGGCCTTCGACCCGGGGCGGTACCGCCTGGGCACCTGGCTGGTCATGGCGACGCTGGACCGACACGAGCGCACCGCCGGGAGCGTGGCGGCGCCGGGCCCCGACGCCCGCCTCTCCGCGGCCCGGATCGAGTGGGCGGACGCGGTCATCGGCTCGATGAACCGGGGCATGCGAGGGGCGATCCACCTCGTGCACACGGAGAAGATGGACTACCGCCGGGCCGCGACCGAACTCGGCGTCGCGGAGGGCGAGATACTGCGCAGACTCCGGGACGGGTTGAACATGCTCGCAAGTACCGATGCCACTGCCGGGGAGGACGGACGATGAGCGGTGACTTCGACGGGCACTCCCGCCTCGAGCACCTGCTCGGCGCATGGGCCCTGGGCGCCTGTTCCGCGCAGGAGACGGCGGAGGTCGACGCGCACCTCGCCGCGTGTGCGCCCTGCACCGAGGAGGCGGCACGGCTGCGCGCCTCCCTCGAACTGCTGCATCCCCACATGGATCTCGACCTGGCCCCCACGCTGCGGGCCGAGGTCCTCGGCTCGTGCCTGAGCGCCCGCCCGCCGCAGATCGCCGTGCCCGACTACGCCCAGCCGTACGACGTGGAGACCGCCCGACTCGGTTCGTTGCTGGCCGACATGAGCGACGAGGAGTGGCGGTCCCCGGTCCAGCTGGAGTGGTTCGAGGGCGACGATTCCGCCACCCACCGGACGTCCGTGTCCGGAGTACTCGGCCATCTCCTCGCGGTGGACGGCTCGGTGTCCCGTTCACTGGGTCTGCCGGACCCCGTGCAGCGGGCGCAGGACCTGTCGTCCGATCCGGAGACACGGACCAAGGCGCTGTGGCAGCAGACGGAGCAGGACCGCGAGGCGACCGGCGCGTCCGGTGACGAGAGCCCCGACCCTGTCCGGCGTGCCTGGCGGGACCACGCCTACGAGCTGATCCGCACCTGCTCGTTCAGCGGCAACGGAGTGGCCGACATCGCCGTGCCCTACGGGGACGACGTCGTCCTGCCCCTGCGCCTGGCCCTGCTCGACCGGGCCTTCGAGACCTGGATCCACGCCACCGACATCGCGGACGCCGTGGACCATCCGTACCCGCCTCCCGTGCCCGAGCACCTGCGGACACTCATCGGGGTCGCCGTGCAGATGCTCCCCGCGATCCTGGCGGCGCGCAGGCAGGCGGGACTGGCGTCGCCGCCGCTGCCTCTCACACAGCCGGACGCGTCGCCGCGCAGTGTGCGCCTTGAGATCGAGGGCGAGAGCGGAGGCGACTGGTACCTGCCGTTGGACGCCGCCGACGGCCCGGCGGGCCCGGACAACTGCGTCAGCCACATCGTCCTGCCCGAAGTGGCGTTCTGCCGGGTCGCGGCGGGCCATCTCGCCCCACGAGAGGCGGCCACGGGCCAACAGGGCGACCCCACGGCCGTCGTCGAGCTGCTGTACGCGATGGCGTCGATGAGCCGTCTCTAGGCTCGGCGCGGCCATGGGGCATGGCCGGTTCCCCCGTTGCGTCGTCCCGCCCGCTGTAGTGGCATCGACCCGGCGGCCGATGTCACACCGCAGAACCGCTTCGGCCGCGACAGGGCGACGCCGATCAGGGAGGGGCGATGCCGGAGAACGAGGCTTCCGCGTCATTCTCGGCGAGCGGCGAGATCGGCGTCGTGGTCGCCGGGGGCGGGGCGCGGGGCGCGTACGAGGCCGGCATGCTGGCGACGCTGCTGCCGGAGCTCGACCGGTTCGGGCAGCGGCCGACGTTGTTCACCGGTACCAGTGCGGGAGCGCTCAACGCGGTGCTCTTCGCCTCGTTCGCCCACCTGCCCGCCCACCAGGCCGCCGACGAAGTGGTCGCGGCCTGGCAAGGACTGACGAAGGATCAGGTCTTCAGGCCGTTCCTGCTGACGGCCCTGCCCTCGATCCTGCGGCAGTGCCTGACCAGGGTGGTGAACCCGTCCAGCGCGCCCCTGGCCGGCCTGCTCGACACGAGCCCCCTGCGGACCACGCTGCGGACGAAGGTGGACTGGAACCAGCTCCACGCCAACCTGGCCGACGGCGCGGTACAGGCGGTCGCCGTGGCCACGACGGCCTTCGGCAGCGGCCGTACCGAGGTCTTCGCCGAGGGACCGGCAGCAGCGAGGCTGCCGGCCTCCGACGCCGACCGGGCGGTGGACTACACCCGTACCGTCCTGAACGAGGACCATGTGATGGCGTCCGCCGCGATTCCCGTGGCGTTCCCGCCCGTCAGGATCGGACCGGCCGGCTGCTGGTACATGGACGGCGGTGTACGCCTCAACGCCCCCATCAAGCCGACGATCTCGCTCGGCGCGCGCCGCGTCGTGATCGTCGCCACGACACCGTTGCGCGATCTGCCGCACTCCACGGACTGCCAGGACGAACCCGTGCCGTCCGTCCAGGACGTCGTCGCCCAGATCCTCACCGGCCTGATGGGCGATCGCATGGTGGAGGACACGCGGACGCTCGGCAAGGTCGACGAGCTGCTCGAGTCCGGGGCGAAACGGATCAGCCCGCGCGGACGCCCGTACACCGTCATCGAGTACCTCTTCGGTGGCCCACTGCCCGGCCAGGCGGACCAGCTCGGCGAGAAGGCGGAGTACGTACTGGACACCAGTTTCCGTGGAGTGCGCCGCCTGACCAACCCCGACCTGATGTTCCTCGCCGCGCTCCTGGGCCCGGGACAGAGCCGGGGCGAACTGCTCAGCTACCTGTTCTTCGAACCGGAGTTCATCGGCGAGGCCATCAAGCTCGGCCAACGGGACGCCCGGATCATCCTGGACGAAGCGGGCGACGACCCGGGCAAACTGTGGCGCACCGACGCCGCGTAGGGCCCGTCCGGCGGACCGTGTGACCGCCACCGATCCGGGCCGCCGCCGAAAGGGCGGGCAGCCGCACTGCACAATGCAGGAATGGATCAGAGGGATCAGACGGATCACGCGGCGCGCGCGGACGACTCGGACCGCGCGGACGACGCGGCGGTCATGAAGGTCGTCGCCGCGGCCGTGATCGAGGACGGGAAGCTGCTCGTCGTCAGCAAGCAGGCCGCGCCGGACGTGTTCTACGTGCCGGGTGGCAAGCCCGAGCCGGGGGAGCGGCCGGAGGAGACCCTGAAGCGAGAACTCGCGGAGGAGTTGGGTGTCTCGACCGGGCCGCTCGAACATCTCGCGGTGGTCGAGGAGCGGGCGGCGCTGGAGGGCGTACCGATGCACCTGACCGTCTTCTCCACGCACCTCGTCGGGGAGCCGGTCCCGGCAGCCGAACTGGCCGCCCTGCGCTGGACCGACGGGCACGACCCGGACCTGCGGCTCGCCCCGGCGGTCGAACACCACCTGGTGCCGCTCCTGCGGACCATGGGCAGGCTCGGGCCGTCGGCGCGGATGGCATGATGACCGAGGACAAGGGCGACAGCCGCCCGAGGAAACCGGTGTGAATCCGGTGCGGTACCGCCACTGTGATCGGCGAGCGGATCCCGACGAGCCACTGCCCCGCGCGGGTGGGAAGGCCGGGACGAGCGCGGACCCGAGAGCCAGGAGACTCACGCTGTCGCCTCCTCGAAGCACCCCGGGGCGGAACTCCCCGGCGAGAGGAAGGACGCGGCATGCCTGAGCGGCTCGCCGACGAGACCGACGAGACCGGGTCGACGGAGGACCGGACGGTCCCGTGCCGGGTGGTGGTGTGCCGCGACTGCTGCTGCGGCACCGTCAAGGTCGACGCCGATCACGCGGCCCAGACCGCGCGGCTGCGCCAGATCGCCCCGGTCCGGATCTCCGAATGCCTCGACGTGTGCGAGCAGGCCAACGTCGTCGTCGTACAGCCGTCGACAGCCGGCCGGGCGGCTGGTGCCCGGCCGGTGTGGCTCGGGCTCGTCAACGACCGGGACGCGACGGAAGACATAGCGGACTGGGTACGGGCGGGAGGACCCGGTGTCGCGGCCCGGCCCGACATCCTCGACCTCTATCTCATCCAGCCCCCGCGCCGCGCTCCTCTCACGCCATGACCGCCGAGGTCCCGCCGGAGCAGGTCGCCGAGGCGCTGCGCGACGTGGCGCGGCTCGGTGGATTCTTCGCCCTCGACACCGTCGCGCCCGCGCCGTTCCACGAACGGGGCGGCGCTCTTCGCGACGGGTTCGCAGACCGGGCCCGAGCCGTCAACGACCGCTTCGGGACGGCCGAGACACGCGTCGGCGTCTCCGTCGCGCACCTGGGACTCGCGGCCCGGCTCTGGTCGCCGGTCCTCGCCTGCGCTCTCGTGCACGGGATCGTGCCGACGATGAGCGGCGTGGAGTGGTCCGGTGACGGGACGGACCTGCGCCTTGTCGGCCCGCGGGGACGGCTCGCCGCCCGCCTGCCGTCGCCCCTGGAAGCCGTCCTCGCGGAGGCCGACGGCGTGCTGAGGGAGGTCGAGCGCGGCCTCACGGTGAAGGTGGCACCGGGCCTGCTGGCCGGCAACTCCGCGTCCGCGCTGGTCGGTTCGGCGGCGCAACTGCTGAGAACCCGGCCCGCCCTGCGCGGCCCGCTCACCCGCCTGACGCGGGAACTGCTGGACACGGGCCGGCTGCGCGGCACCGGCCGGATCACCGGGCCCGGTCCGACCTTCCGCCGCAACAGCTGCTGCCTCTACTACCGGGCCCCGGGCGGCGGGAAGTGCGGGGACTGCTGCCTGACCCCGTGACCGACCGCGGGCCGGGCAGCAGGGCGGATCAGTCCCCGACCCGCGTGTCCCGCTCCTGGAACGCGTCCAGGATCCGCTCGGCGGCCAGTGTCGCGGTGAGCTCGCCGTCCCTGACCCGCTGCTCCAGACCGGGCGTCACGGCCCGCACCGCGGGATCGGCGTGCAGCCGGCCGAGAAGCTCGTCGCGCACCATCGTCCAGGTCCAGTCCACCTGCTGCGTACGGCGCCGCTCGGCGAGCCGCCCCGTCGAGTCGAGGAGCGAACGGTGCTGCTCGATCCGCTCCCAGACCTGGTCGAGCCCGCTCTCCTCACGGGCGCTGCACCACAGCACAGGAGGCGTCCAGAACGCGTCCTTGCCGTGCATCAGCCGCAGCGCGCCCGACAGTTCCCGCGCCGCCGACCGCGCGTCACGCTCGTGCGGCCCGTCGGCCTTGTTCACCGCGATGACGTCGGCCAGCTCCAGGACACCCTTCTTGATGCCCTGCAACTGGTCGCCGGTCCGCGCCAGCGACAGCAGCAGAAACGTGTCGACCATGTTCGCGACAGCCGTCTCCGACTGGCCCACGCCGACCGTCTCCACCAGGACGACGTCGTACCCGGCGGCCTCCATGACGACGATCGACTCCCGGGTCGCCTTCGCGACACCCCCGAGCGTCCCGGCCGTGGGGGAGGGGCGTACGAAGGCGGCCGGATCGACCGCCAGCCGCTCCATCCGCGTCTTGTCGCCCAGGATGGAACCGCCCGTCCGGCTGGACGACGGATCGACCGCGAGCACGGCCACCCGGTGGCCGAGCCCGGTCAGCAGGGTGCCGAACGCGTCGATGAACGTCGACTTCCCCACCCCCGGCACCCCGCTGACGCCGATCCGGCGGGCCCGGCCGCTGTACGGGAGCAGCTCGGTCAGCAACTCCTGTGCGAGCCGCCGGTGCTGGGGGCGGGTGGACTCGACGAGCGTGATCGCCCGCGCGACGACCGCCCGCTTCCCGGCGAGGACACCCTTGACGTACGTATCGAGATCGATGGGCACACCGTCACCGGCTCACTCGTCGCCGTGCCCGAGGTTCGCCGCCAGGCGCGACACCAGGTCGTGGGCGGCGTCCGGGATCACGGTGCCGGGCGGGAACACGGCCGCCGCGCCCATCTCCAGGAGCGTGGGCACGTCCTGCGGCGGAATCACCCCGCCCACCACGATCATGATGTCCTCGCGTCCCTCCTCGGCGAGCGCCTCGCGCAGCGCCGGTACGAGGGTGAGGTGCCCGGCGGCGAGCGACGACACCCCGACGATGTGCACGTCCGCCTCGACGGCCTGCCGCGCCACCTCGCCCGGGGTCTGGAACAGCGGGCCGACGTCGACGTCGAAGCCCAGGTCGGCGAAGGCCGTCGCGATCACCTTCTGGCCGCGGTCGTGCCCGTCCTGGCCCATCTTGGCGACGAGGATGCGCGGCCGGCGCCCCTCGGCCTCGGCGAACTCGTCGACGCGGCCGCGGGTCCGGTCCACGGATCCGGACTCCCCTGCTTCGTTGCGGTACACACCGGAGATCGTACGGATCTGCCCCGCGTGCCGGCCGTAGACCTTCTCCAGCGCGTCCGAGATCTCGCCGACCGTCGCCATCGCGCGCGCCGCACGCACCGCGAGCTCCAGGAGATTGCCGTCACCGTCCGCCGCCCTCGTCAGCGCGTCGAGCGCCTCCTGGCAGGCCGTCTCGTCCCGCTCCTCGCGCAGCCGGCGCAGTTTGGCGATCTGCTGGGAGCGCACCGAGGAGTTGTCGACCTTGAGGACGTCGATCTCCTCGTCCGAGTCGACGCGGTACTTGTTGACGCCGATGACGGGCTGCCGTCCGGAGTCGATCCGCGCCTGCGTGCGCGCGGCCGCCTCCTCGATGCGCAGCTTCGGGATGCCCGCGTCGATGGCCTTGGCCATGCCGCCCGCCTCCTCGACCTCCTGGATGTGCTGCCAGGCACGGCGCGCGAGGTCGTAGGTCAGCTTCTCCACGTACGCGCTGCCGCCCCACGGGTCGATGACCCGTGTGGTGCCCGACTCCTGCTGGATGAGCAGCTGGGTGTTGCGGGCGATGCGCGCCGAGAAGTCGGTGGGCAGCGCGAGCGCCTCGTCGAGCGCGTTCGTGTGCAGCGACTGGGTGTGGCCCTGCGTCGCTGCCATCGCCTCCACGCAGGTACGCGTGACGTTGTTGAACACGTCCTGCGCCGTCAGCGACCAGCCCGATGTCTGCGAATGGGTGCGCAGCGAAAGGGACTTGGAGTTCTTCGGGTCGAACTGCTTCACGAGCTTCGCCCACAGCAGGCGCGCCGCGCGCAGCTTGGCGACCTCCATGAAGAAGTTCATCCCGATCGCCCAGAAGAAGCTCAGACGCGGCGCGAACGCGTCGACGTCGAGCCCCGCCTCCCGGCCCGCCCGGATGTACTCCACGCCGTCCGCGAGGGTGTACGCCAGCTCCAGATCGGCCGTCGCACCCGCCTCCTGGATGTGATAGCCGGAGATGGAGATCGAGTTGTAGCGCGGCATCCGCTGCGACGTGTAGGCGAAGATGTCGGAGATGATCCGCATCGACGGCTTCGGCGGATAGATGTAGGTGTTGCGGACCATGAACTCCTTGAGGATGTCGTTCTGAATGGTCCCGGCCAGCTTCTCCGGCGGCACGCCCTGTTCCTCGGCCGCCACGATGTACAGCGCGAGCACGGGCAGCACCGCGCCGTTCATCGTCATCGACACGGTCATCTTGTCCAGCGGGATGCCGTCGAAGAGCTGCCGCATGTCGTAGATCGAGTCGATGGCCACGCCCGCCATGCCGACGTCGCCCGTCACCCGCGGGTGGTCGCTGTCGTAGCCGCGGTGCGTCGGCAGGTCGAAGGCGACGGACAGGCCCTTCTGACCGGCGGCGAGATTGCGCCGGTAGAACGCGTTGGACTCCTCGGCCGTGGAGAAACCCGCGTACTGACGGATCGTCCAGGGCTGATTGACGTACATCGTCGGGTAGGGGCCGCGCAGGTACGGGGCGACACCCGGGTACGTGCCGAGGAAGTCCAGGCCCTCCAGGTCCTCACCGGTGTACAGCGGCTTGACGGAGATGCCCTCGGGCGTCTCCCACAGCGGGTCGGCGCCGTCGCCCGCGCGCTTGAGGGCGCTGCGCCACTCCTGCGTCGCGGTGCCCGGCGCGGGGCTGCCGAGGCCGATCGTCGAGAAGTCGGGGACTCCGGAGGCGTCAGGGGCGGTCATCGGGACACTCCCATGCGGTCGAGCGTGGCGCTGAGTACGTCGACGGCGTCGCAGCCGGCGAAGACGAAGCTGTCGGGGGCGGCGGTGGTACCCGGTCGGCCCGCGAGGAACACGTGCCGGGCGCCCGCCTCCCGCAGGGACCGCGCGGCGGACTCGGCCTGCTCCGCGTAGACCGCGTCACTGGAGCACAGGCACGCTTCCCGCGCGCCGCTCTCCTCGAAGGAGCCGTCGGTCACCGGCTCGATGCCGCCCGCCTGGAACAGATTGGCCGCGAAGGTCGTGCGGGCGGTGTGCGCGGCGGCGGGACCCAGCGCCGCCAGATACACCCGGGGGCGCTGTCCGGTGGCCGCGAGGTGCGCGTCGGAGCGGGCCCGCAGCGCCTCGAACGCCTCGTCACGGCGTACGCGCGGCAGCCCGCCGGACGGCCGCGGCGCCGACGGCGCACGGACCACGGGCTTCTCGGCGAGATGCGGGAACTCACTGACGCCGGTGATGGGTTCGCGCCGCTCGGCCAGCCGACGGGCGCGCACCGACCAGGTCTCGGCGAGCCGCTCGCCCACCAGCCCGGAGCGCAGGGCCGCCGCCTGGCCGCCCTCCCGCTCGATGGTCTGGAAGAACTCCCAGGCGGCGTGCGCGAGTTCGTCGGTCAGGCGCTCCACGTACCAGGAGCCGCCCGCCGGGTCGATGACCCGGGCCAGGTGCGACTCCTCGATCAGAATGGTGGAGGTGTTGCGGGCGATACGGCGGGCGAACGCGTCCGGCACGCCGAGCGCGTCGTCGAACGGCAGCACGGTCACGGCGTCGGCGCCGCCCACTCCCGCCGCCAGCGTCGCGACCGTCGAGCGCAGCATGTTCACCCAAGGGTCGCGGCGCGTCATCATCACCGGGGACGTCACCGCGTGCTGAACCTGCGCCCCGCTCTTCGGCGCCCCGCACGCCTCGGCCACCCGGGCCCAGAGCCTGCGCGCGGCACGGAACTTGGCGATGGTGAGGAACTGGTCGGCCGTCGCGGCGTAGCGGAACTCGACCTGGGCGAGGGCCTGCTGGACGTCCAGGCCCGCCTCGGTGAGCTGCCGCAGGTAGGCGACGCCCGTGGCCAGCGACGCGCCCAGCTCCTGCGCGGCCGAGCCACCGGCCTCGTGAAACGGGAGGGCGTCCACGGTCAGGGCGCGCAGCCCCGGATACCGCTGTGCGCACAGCAGGGCGAGTTCGGCCGCGGGCTCGATGTCGTACGACTGTCCCGTGCGGGCTTCGAGGCCCAGCGGGTCGGCGCCCAGGTTGCCCCGCGCCGCGTCGGCGGCGACGCCTCTGTCCTCGTACAGGCGCAGCAGTTCGCGGGCGGCGCTCTCGTACTCGGCGCCCGCGTCGAGCACCACGGGGGCCAGGTCCAGGTGGACACCGTCGAGCGCGGCGGGCAGCGCCGACACGGGGAAGCCGCCGCCGTCGCCCACCGTCAGCCACAGCGACGTGACGCCGTTCTCCAGATCGGCGAGGACCGCGGCGGACTCGGGGAGCACATGGCGCTGGCGCACGTCCCAGCCGCCGGCCGTGTTCCCCTCGGCGCGGCCACCGCGCACGAACGGCGGGAAGCCGGGCAGGCCGACCGGGGGAGCGGCATCGTCGGACGTGTAGAGGGGACGAGCGCGCAACCCGTCATCGAGCGTGGTGGACAGGGCGTCCTCCGCCTCGCCGGCCGAGACTTCCCTGCCCGACTTGCGCAGGACACCGGCGACAAGTTGCTGCCACTGATCATGCGTCGCGTCAGGGAATTCGGCTGCCAAGGAGAGCCCGTCGTCAGGCAGGACCGTCATGTTCGGATGCTAAGGCAGCGTGCAGAAGAGCAGCAGACGACACACATGTGACCTTGTTCTCCTTGTCTTGCGCGCGTAGATCGCCTACGGCCGGTTTCGAGGCCCCCCAGTGGCTGGCTCCGGGGCCCGCCGCACCAGCGCGCCCGCCTCCTTCACGAGGACGTGCAGATGCGGCCATGAATCGGCGAACCGCGTCAGGTCACGGACCGTCACACCGCTTGCCGGGAGGAGGGGCTCCGCGGGAAGGAAGTGGACACTGGTACCGGTCGTCCCGTCGTCGGGGACCGGTCGCAGGCCGGTGGTGGGGCTGCCGTGTTCGTACCGCTGGGTCCAGGATCCGTTGTGGCGGCGGTTGGTGTGGACGAGCCAGGTGCTGAGCGCCGCCACGGTGGACATGCCCCGCCGAGGGTTTCCGTCGGGCAGCGGCGGGGTGTCCGGGTGGTCGAAGAAACGGAGGTCCTTCGTCGCCATGACCGGCTTCTTCACGATCTCGCCCTGTTCGTCGAGACGTGTGTCGGTGCCTCGTCCGTCGTCCACGACGGCGACGGACCCGTCCGGGTGGACGGTGACGGAGCAGTGCCCACCGCCGCCGCTCTCCGCCTCGTCCGCCGCGTAGGCGACGACCTCAAGGATCAGATGCAGGGTGCCGCCGGGGGCGAAGGCGACGGGGTCCCGGCGGACGTGCGCGAGATGCCCGACATCGACGGTGCTCGCCCAGTCGTGCGTCGTGTTGCGCCAGGTGGCCCTTGCGGCTCTTGGTGAATCCATCCGAGAAGTATGCGGCGCAAGGGGGCTCCCGTTCCGTGCACGGGGGTTCGTTCAGAATCCGATGGCCTCCCGGAGCAGTAGGACGGTGCCGCGGTCGGGGAGGTACTCGCCGTTGAGGATGAGGAGGCGGTTGATGACGCTGGGATACCCGTGGGCTTCCTGGGTTCGGGTGGATTCCAGGGGCAGGCAGTGGTCCTCGACGCGGCGCAGTGCGGTGTCGAGGTCGGGCACGATCTTCTGTGCGCCGACGACCCAGATCGCACGGGCGGCGCCGCCCGCGTTGCCGGGCAGCTGACTGCCGCTGCCCGAGGCGATGACCAGGGAGCCGGTCTCGGTGACGGCGTGAACGCTGTTCACGATGATGTCGGGGCTCGCGGCCAGCCGGCGGATCTCGTCCGCCTGGGTGGCACGGTCCATGGCCAGGAGGCGTGGCCTGATGGCGTCGTAGCGGCCGCTGTCGTTGATGTCCTCGGCGATGCCGGACAGCCGGAGGGTCTCGCTGGCGCCGGTGAACACACTGGCGCCCTCGGGGACGAGGTTCTTGATGTGGGCGCGCGCGGCGGCGACGTCGTCGAGGATCTCCACGGTGAAGCCGTGCAGGGTCAGCGCGGAGGCCGTCCGCTCCAGGCGCTGTGCGGACGCCGCTTCGGTGAACGG
This sequence comes from Streptomyces sp. NPDC057694, assembly GCF_042799415.1. Taxonomy (NCBI): domain Bacteria; kingdom Bacillati; phylum Actinomycetota; class Actinomycetes; order Kitasatosporales; family Streptomycetaceae; genus Streptomyces; species Streptomyces sp. NPDC057694. The sequence continues at coordinate 429,019 of NZ_JBHVIX010000002.1, read as the reverse complement.
CGTAGCCGGTGATGAGGTGGTGGTCATGGTGGGCTTTCCTGTTCGCTGGATGACGCTTTCGACGAGCAGTGCGACACCTTCGACAACACAGCCCGCCGGAATGTGAGGTCCGGGTACGCCGCCTCACATTCCGGCGTGCTGTGCTGTCGTACTGGCAGAGACAGACGCGACCGGAGGAGCCGCCGTCACCATGCCCACCCCACCCGAGCCCGGCCGGCCGGAACCGTCGGACGACGAGACATTGAGCCAGCGGCGCCAACTGGTCGGCCTGGCCTACCGGTTGCTCGGCTCCGTGGCCGAGGCCGAGGACGCCGTCCAGGAGACGTACAGCCGCTGGTACGCCCTGTCCCCGCAACAGCGGGACGCCATCGACAACCACGACGCCTGGCTGACGACGGTCACCGGCCGCGTCTGCCTCAACCTGCTCGGATCGGCGCGGGCCCGCCGGGAGACCTATGTGGGCGAATGGATCCCCGAGCCGCTGCCCGGGCAGACGCGGTGGGTCAGCGGGCGGCCCGGCGCCGCGGTGGTCGACCCGGCGGACCGGGTCACCCTGGACGAGTCGGTCCACCTGGCCTTCATGGTCGTACTGGAATCGATGACCCCGGCAGAACGCGTTGCGTTCATCCTGCACGACGTCTTCTGCCACACCTTCGCCGAAGTGGCCGAGATCGTCGGCCGAACCCCGGCGGCCTGCCGCCAACTGGCCTCCTCGGCCCGCCGCCGCGTGCGGGCCTCACGGTCCCCCGGCACCGCGGCCCGGTCTCCGGCGTCGGCGGCGCAGCGGGCCGGGGTCGTCCGGGAGTTCAAGCAGGCCTGGGAGGCGAAGGACATCGACGCCCTGGTCGGCCTCCTCGACCCGGCCGCCACCGCCGTCGCCGACGGTGGCGGCCGCGCCATCACCTTCCCGCGCCCCATCGAGGGCGGTGAGCGGATCGCGGCCGCCTGGATCGAGATCGCCCGCAGAAAGCCGGACTCCATGACGTTCCTGGAGCGCACCGTCAACGGACAGCCCGGTGTGGTGGCTCAGCAGGACGGTGCCGTTGTGACGGTGTTCGCCTTCGACGTCTCGGGCGACCGGATCCAGCACATCTGGGTCGTCCGCAACCCGGAGAAGCTCCGGCACTGGACAGTGGGACGAGATGCGGTCCCGTGATCACCGGCGACGTGGGGCGAGCGGGTCGCCGGCCTTCTTGACGACCTCGGCGATCCAGGCCATGGCCTCCGGCACGTCGTAGTTGCCCGCGTGCGGCTGGTTCCAGGCCAGTTGGAAGTTCACGTCCGCGACCTGCGGATCGGCCTCCAGGGCACGGTCCAGGTTGATGCCGATGATGAACGAGGTGTCGCGGTCCCGGGTGCCGTTGCGGACGTACCAGTTCGGCGCCGTGTCGGCGTTCTTCGTACCGATGAAGTCCATCGGGTCGATGAGGTGGAGCTGGTCGTCGACGGTGGTGCTCTTCTTGGCGGTGTACTGCTTCCAGGTCAGCCCGGTGTCGTCCAGGCCGCTGCCGTCGCCCGCGACGTCGTTGTGGTCCCAGCTGAACTCCGTGTAGTTCAGGTACTTCTGGGTGTACGGGCCGAACAGATTGGTCTCGGTGCCGCTCGTGGTGTTGCCGTACACGCCCACGCCGTCGAACGCCGGAGTCGTCTTCAGCGTGGCCTGGGTGGCGACGAACTTCAGGTACTTCGTCATGTCGAGCGAACGCACCGTGTTCGTCGCGTTGTCGACGTCCAGCCAGTCGTTGACGTACGACTTCGTGGTGGACCCGCCGGGGCCGCCGGAGACGATGACGAAGTTCTCGCCCAGCGCCGGGATCGTGTTCGCCGGGTCGGCCCTCAGATATGTCTCGGCCGCGCGGACGACTTCTTTCTTGATGGTGGCCACCATGGTGGCTGCTGTGAGCTTCGAGCCGTCGGTGTCGCGCAGGCCGAGGCTCTTCTCGTACGCGGGGAACTTGGCCGCGATCGTCGCCGCGTCCGCCGCCTGCGCGTTCGAACCGGTCGCGTCCCGGGTGCCGAGGATGTTGTACAGCCACTCGTAGGCGACGTCCGCGTTGCCGAGATCGGTGATCGGGCAGTACGCGTTCACCGCGAACACGTCGTCGCGCAGGGTGCTGCGCCCCTTGGAGTCGACACCGGCCGCACCGATCGCCGCGAGGTAGGGGTCGTACGCGCTGTCGTTGCCGGACGCGCCCAGGATGGAGGAGAGTGCGCCGCCACCGCTGGTGCCGTTGACGACGATCCGCTCGGCGCTGCCCGGCATCACGGCGTCGTTGAGCCGCAGATAGCGCACCGCCGCCTTCGCGTCGACCGCCGCCGCCGGCGCCTTGCCCGGCGACGAACCGTCCGCGCCGACCAGACCACGGCTGCGGTTCGCGACGTCCACGAAGACGTAACCGGCCTTCAGCGCCGCGCCCACATTGCTCGTCGAACTGTCATAGGCGGCCCCGGCGGTGACGCTCGCCTTGACGTAACTGGCCATCCAGCCCGCGTTGTTCACCGCGAAGTAGATCGGCGCCCGCTGATCGCCGAAGGCACTCTCGGGCACGAACACGTTCATGCTCTCGTAGCCGCAGCGGGTGTTGTCGATGGTGGTGCTGCCGCCGATCCCGGACTGCTGCGGCGCGGCGGCGACCGGGTCGGCCACGTAGCAGAGTTCCTTGTACCAGCGTACGTTCACGGGCCGGCCGTCGACCCTGACGGTGATCGTCGTGTACGCGCTCCTGTCGAACGCCAGCGCCGCGTCCTGCGGATCGGCGGAGCGGCCCCGCTCGGCCGAGGGGGACGCGACCGCGAAGGACGCGGGCGTCGCGAGCGCCGTCAGCGCGAGCGAGCCGGCGATCGCCGCACCGCGCAGCAGACGCCCGGGGGCCGGACGTCTCATGGAGCGGGAGGTGGTGCGTCCGGAAGGCGCCTTGAGCTGCTGCATGGAGTCTCCTCATCGCGTGCCGAGTACTTCACCGGTGCCTCAGGACCAAGGCGTCGCACACGCTACGAGACTGTCAACAATCTGCACAGCGATCGTGAGGACATTTTTGTTGACGATTACGATCCCTGAAGCGTGGTGACCGCCCCTGCCGGACCGCCCCCGCTCACTCGAGAGGGAAGCTCTGATCCGCGGAACCGGTGTACGCGCCGTACGCGATGAACGTGGTCGGGGCCTCGGCGCCGAAGGCCTTCCCCGTGGACAGCGACCCCCGCGTCGCGTCGTTGACCAGGCGCTCGATGTGATCCGAGAAGCCGGGCACGGACCACGTGCCGGCCTGTGCGCAGGGAGCCGTCCGCACCGCCCAGATGCCCCCGCCGTTGAACGACGTGCGGTCGTAGTGTTCCGCCGTGTCCAGGCACCGGCCGGTGGTGACGTTGGTGAGCCGGAAATGGTCGTCACCGTCCCGCCGCCAGGCCGTCCTCGGATCGTCGCAGGGAAGAGAGACGGCCCGGTTTCCCTCGACGCCGACGCACGTACCCCAGGCGATGCCCTTGATCCGGGCGCCGTTGACCTTCTCCGGCTTCTCCTCGGCCTGTGCCGCCGGGGTCTCTCGCGAGGGGGTGTCCGACGGTGCGGCCTTCGACGCGGCGGGGGAGGGTGCCGCGGGCTTCGCTCCGGATGCCGAAGACGGCGTGGCCGTGGGTGCCGGAACGGCTGAACCCCCTTCCGGCGCCGAGGATTTCGCCGGTCCGGACCACACGGCGAGGCCCACCACCACCGCGGTCGTCACGGCCAGCAGACCCCCGGCCGCCGCCTTGCCCGCCAGACTCTTGCTCGCCAGACTCTTGCCCGCCGCGCTCTGTACGGCGAGGTGCACGGTGTCCCTGACCGCGGGGAGCAGGAGGGCGAAGGGTGCCAGCGCCTTGAGGCGACTGTTGAGGTTCTCAAGGTCGGCGAACGCCGTCGAGCACGGCGCGCACTGGGCGAGATGACGCTTCAGCCCGGGGTTCGCTCTGCCCCTGCTGCGTACCGCCTCGCCCAACAAGCCCGCGTAGTAACGGCATTCGGTATCACCGCGAAGCCGAACGTGCGCCTGCAGATAGGCGCTGCGCAGCCCCTCCTGCGCGCGGCCCAGAAGCGAGGTGACTCCATTGGGCGTCAGGCCCAGCGAGTGGGCGACGTCAGCGGTGGAACGGTCGTTGACCAGCCGCTGCCACAGCACCGACTGCCAGCGTTGCGGGAGCGAGCGGAAGCCGCGTATGAGCAGGCGGGTCTCCTCGCTGTGCAGCACGACGCCCTCCGGCTGCATGGCGTCGGGAAGCGACTCGCTCCACAACTGGAAGTCCGCGAGCGGCACCTCGACGCGTGCCGCCTTCGCGTACTCGGCCGCGGTGTTGCGCACCACCGTGAGCAGGTACGGACGCCAGTCGCCGGCCGGCCCGCTGCCGCGCCGCACAGCACGCACGGTTCGCAAGAACGCCTCGGAGGCGAGGTCCTCGGGACTGTGGTCGCCGGCGAACTGACGCGCCCGCGCCAGAACGGCGGCCCGATGCCGTCGATAGAGCTCGGCCAGTGCTTGCGCACCGAGCTCCGCGGCGTCGATCTCCGCGGCAGGCGGATCACCCGCCGGGTCGCCTTCACTCCCGCCGTCCCGACAGGAGGACCGGATTGCGGCGGACAGCTCTTCGTCGCACAGGCTGGTGAGGTCGCTGTGGCGGGCGGACACGGCGGACTCCGTTTCGATCGGCATGGAGCGGTGGGGTGGGGGCCGCGGCGCACGATCCGTTCACGCACGCAATGTACGTAACGAACGGATAACGCGGCGAGGGGGTGGCTCGCTCCGGCGCTCTACAAGGGCAACAGGTCGCTCGGAAACCGCCGGCAGTCCGCCACGGTACAGCGTCCCCTCACCCGCAAGGGAGTCACTCATGACCGGCCCACGCCGACCGGTGAACGGTGCGCCCACCACGGCCAGTTGCCCCTGGCGGCGCGAGCCCGACCGTGCGGAAACGCAGGTCACGGACGCGTCGGCGCCGATGTCTCCGCAGGCGCTGGGACCCCACCCCAGCCCGTGGTGACCACCTCGGCGCCGGGAGCGCCCCGGCCCGGCCCGACGGTCACGAGCCGTCGGAGTCTTGTCGCCCGCGACCGAATACCCCGTCCCCCACAACAGATCTTGGAGCAATTCGTGTCGAGAACCAGGACCGTCCTGCACAGTGCGGCAGCAGTCGCGGCAGCGGCCGGTTTGCTGATGGCAGTACCCCAGTCGGCCTCCGCGTCCGTCGGCGGCGGAAATGTCTCGGTCGGATGGTCCATCCCGGACACCCCGTCCTCAGGCCTGAGCAACATCACCTTCCCCCTCACCGTCGAGAAGGCCACGGCCCACCAGAGCGGCCTCTACTTCGCCCAGCAGTTCAACTTCGGCGACGCGATGGGCTACACCGGTCTGCAGCCGCGCGAGAACGCCGGCGGCCACGAGCGGCTGTCGGCACGCTTCTCCACCTTCACCGGAGGCTCCACCACCACCGACCCGAACTGTCACGAGGGCGCCGACGGCGGGCCCGGAGTCACGTGCGCCGTCGACTTCGACGCCGTCTACGGCCACCGCTACGACATCAAGGTCGCCCGGTCGGGAACGGACACGTGGACCGGCACCGCCAGGGACACGGTCACCGGAACCTCGACACATCTCGGCACCTGGACGCTCCCGGCCGGCAGCGGCAATCTGCAGGGCAGCCAGGGCGGGTTCGTCGAGTACTACCTCGCGGTCCCCAGCTGCGCGACGATGCCCAGGACCGACGTGGTCTTCGGCGGCCCCACCAGTACCGACGCAGGCGGCCTGAAGGGTACGTCCAAGGCCAACTACGAGTACAGCGACTGCGTCGGCGAGGCCAACTACGCCGCCGAGACCGTGGGAACGGGCACCCACATCACACGCGGCGCGGTGAGCGCCGGCGCAGCGGCCAAGGCGACCGGAAAGCCGTCCGCGGCCTCGGCCGCACCGACGCCGAACGCGACCGACACCGCGCATACCGACACCGCGCATCCCGACGTCAAGGCTCAAGCCGCCTCGACCCCCGGGCCCGACCAGAAGCTGGCTCAGACCGGGGGCGGCAGCCTCCCGCTCGCGGGAGCGGGAGCGGCCGTGCTCGCCGTCGGCGGCGGGCTGCTGTGGATGAACCGCCGTCGCAGGAACGGCTCCACCGGCGCGTAGCCGAACGCCGGCCGTCCCTTCGGGGCGAGGCCCGCCGGGGACGGCGGGGCCTGGAGGGACGGCCTCAGTTCGCGACGCGCATCTCGCCACGGACCTTCCCCGTGAGGTCGGCCGCCTCCTCGGTCGACAGACCGAAAATCCCGTTGTACGGAGTGACCAGCGCGATCGTCGAGTAGTCGGCCCAACCGCACACCGTCGTCTTCATGTCCTCGCTCGTCTCGAAGTTGTTCACCTCGAAGTCCGCGCACATCATCACCGCGCCGTCGAGCGAGTCCGACTCCGTCTTCTCGGCCACGCCCAACTGCGTGACGACGTGGGTCGTGCCCTTCTGCGATGCGACGGCGAGATCGTCCGACGTACGGGCGAAGTAACTGATCAACGTCGACTCGGGGTCGGCGATCGAGCCGTACGCCCCCGAGACCGTGAACCGCGGGTGGTTCTTCACGCTCCGCAGCTTGTCCTGGACCTCGTCCGGGTCGGAGGTGTCGAGGTTGTTGAGGTACTCCTCGGAGTAGCTCGCGGCGACCGGCTGGGGATCCTCGATGCCGAACTCCACCAGCTTCGCCCTGTCCTCGCTCCCGAGGGGGACATCGGCATCGGACTCGTCGCCGTAGCGGAAGTACTTGGCGAACGACGTCGTCGACGGCGCGGTCAGCCTGTGCGGGCCGTCGTCCTTGACGCCCTTCGAGCCGTAGAACCAGAACAGAGTGCCGCCGATCGCCGCCAGCGCCACCGCCACCCCGGCGACGATCCCCAGCCTCTTCCCCGCACCGCCACGGTGCGGCGGGTAGCCACCCGGCTGCGGCGGCCATCCCCAGCCTCCTTGCTGCGGAGGGTGCGGAGGGTGCGGACCTGGCTGTCCGGGCGGCCCGTACGGAGCCGGTACCCCGGGCGGCCCGTACGGACCCGGCTGCTGCACGCCGTAGGGCCCCTGCTGCGGGGGCGGTCCGGCGTACGGGCCCGGATGGTTGTTGCTCACTGCTGACGTCCCCTCGCGTACGGATGTATCAGGACATCCTGCCGGACGCTCACGACCCACGCGTCACAGCGGCACCGGGTTCGGTGGCCCAGCGGGATCAAACCGCCGTCGGCCGCAGATAGTTGAGCGTCAGCTGGGTCAGTTCCAGGAGGAAGCGGTCCCGGTGGATGGGTGGGCGGTCGAGGAGATAGCGGACCGTCAGGTGCTCCACGGTGCGGACCAGCATCCAGGCCGCCGCGGGCAGGGAGAGGTCCGGGCGCAGTTCTTCGCGGCGGGTGGTGAGATAGGCGAGGACCAGTTCGCCGATGCGGTCCTCGAAGATCCGCAGGGCCCGGCCGTCGTCCAGCTGAGGGCCGTGGACGACGGCCGCCCGCAGGAACGGCTGCTCCACGTCCAGGCCGTCGAGTAGGGCGGCGAGTGTGGCGCGGACGATCACCGGAGCGGGCTGTTCGAACTGGCCCGTCATCCGGGCGGTGATCCCCGCCACCAGCTGGTCGCTGTAGCGCTCCAGCACCGCCAGCACGATCGCGTCCTTGTGCGGGAAGTACTGGTACAGCGAGCCGGGGCTGAGGCCGGCCTCCGTCGCTATGCGGCTCGTCGACGCGCCCTCGTAGCCGTGCTCGGACAGAACCTGCGCGCCCGCCTCCAGGATGCGCTCCACCGTCGCCCGGGACCGCTCCTGACGCGGAATCCGGCGCGCGCCGACGCGAGTACCCGGTGCGTGCCGGTCCTCGTGACCGGGCGATGACCTGGGCATCAGAAGACGAGTTGAACGCGAATATGAGAGACCGTCAGCATCGACTCATGGTCGCACACGAGCCTTCAACGCGAGATGCCTCGGTCGAGCCACATCGGACGAGAACACCTCGGTCCCCTCTGTCCCCTCTGTCCCCGTATCCCCGGCGCTTCCGTGAGACGGAACGTCTCAACCGTCGCCTGGGCCGACCCCTGCGCCTGCTGCGCGTGGCCCGTGGCCGCGTCGACGAGCGACTCCTTGCCACCATCGGCGAGCGGCTGAACGCACGCGACGAGATCGGCGCCGCCCTGGCGAACGCCCTGCGCGACACCGGCGCCGGGCAGTCCGGCAAGGCGACGATGAAGCAGTTCCGGCGCGCGCTGCACGACGGCATCGACTCGGTGCCCGACCCGCCCCGCGCCCTGCGGGACTTCTTCGGCGCGGTCGACCCGGTGCCGGACTGGGTGGATTTCGACCTGGTAGAGGAGGGCGGCCGGGTGGCGCGCAGATTCGGTCGCAACACCGCCGACGTGATGCTTCAGCTCGCGCTGATCGGCTCCTACCGGTTCGACGGACCACCGAGGTTGCTCGTCGAGACGGGCGGGCTCGTCGGCGGTTCCGCGCTGCGCAGGATCGCCGAGACGCAGGCCTGGGCGACCGCCGTCACCGCCCCGGGCGCCCTGCGCCGCGAGGGGGAGGGGTTCCGGCTGACGGTGCACGTCCGCCTCATGCACGCCCTCGTCAACCAGCGGTTCGAGCACAGCGGCCGATGGGACGCCGAACGGTGGGGGCTGCCCGTCAACCAGTCCGATCTCGCCGCCACCCTGGGCCTGTTCAACGCCGTCCAGCTGCTCGGGGTCCGCCTGCTCGGCGTACCCGTCAGTCGCGCGGAATCTTTGGCGGTCATGCACCTGTGGAGGTACGTGGGCCATCTGCTGGGCGTGGACGAGGACTGGCTCTGCGACCGCGAGTCCGAGCAACACCGCCTGAACTACCACCTGCTGCTCACCCAGAGCTACGGCGGCACGGCCGGTCCGACCCTGGCCGGTGCGCTGGTGGAGGCTCAACGGCACCTGTACTTCCGGCACTTCGCCCGCCTGCGCCGCGCCTACGCGCGGGCCCGATTGCTGAGCATGCTGCGCTACTTCCTCGGCCGTCGCGGCATGCGCGACCTCGGGCTGCCGCCCGCCCTGCCCTGGGCCGTACCGCCGCTCATCGCCGCGAACGTCCTGCGCTATCGGATACTCGGCCGCACCGAGGCGGGGCGCGCACACCTCCAGCGCCGCGGGGATCGCTTCATCGAACGGCATCTGCGGCGGCATTTCCACGAACAGCCCCCGCATGTCGCGGCGTTCGACGTCTGACGGCGACGAGGGCGATCTGCGCGGGCGGGCCGGCTCAGAGTGGGGCAGGGGCGCGCAGTCCGTCGAGGACGATGCCGAGGGCGTGCTCGGCGCGGCTCTGCCAGTCGGCGCCGCCGTCGGCCTTCCAGAGGAACGACACGAGCAGCAGGACCTCGTCGGCGTCGGCGTCCCGGCGCAGCCCGCCCGTCTCCTGCCCGGCGGTGAGGAGCCGGCCCAGCGCGTCGATGAACGGCGGGTAGTAGTGGCTGCCCAGGTCGGCGCGGGTGGCGGCCTCGACGGCCCGGGACGCCCCGTGCTTGATGCGGCCGTACGTGGCCAGCTGTCCGAGCCACCGGCGCAGTGCCTCGACGGGCTCGTGCTCGTCGAGCAGGCGCGGAGCCGCGTCGATGAGGGCCTCGACGTCCTCACGGTAGACGGTCACGAGCAGTTCTTCGCGGTTGGCGAAGTGCCGGTACATGGTGCCCTGGCCGATGCCGACCGCCTTGGAGATCGACTGGAGAGACGCCCCCGGATCGGCGGTGAAGGCGTGACGGGCGGCCTCGATGATGCGGGCGCGGTTCTCCTCCCCGTCCGAACGCGGCGCGCGACGACGCGGTGTTGCCATGTCTGAACCTCTCCAAGGCGGGGGCGTGGACCCAGGGGCCGAGCCGCTTCCTTGCTTATCCGGACAGGTGTCCGTTAACGTTGTCGATTAGGCGGACACATGTCCGCGTAAGCGATTGTAGAACGAGGGATCGGCGTGGACGGCATCGAGAGCAAAGTCATCGTGATCACGGGCGCCAGCAGCGGGATCGGCGCGGCCACCGCCCGCATGCTGGCGGGGAGCGGAGCCCGCCTCGTGCTCGGGGCGCGCAGGGAGGAGCGTCTGCGGGAACTCGCCGAGGAGCTGCGCGGCGGCGGCGCCGAGGTGGCGGTCCGGGCGGTCGACGTGAGCCGACGTGACGACGTCGCCGCGCTGGTCGCCCTCGCCCAGGAGACCTTCGGACGGGTGGACGTGCTCGTCGGCAATGCCGGCACCGGTCCGGTGTCGCTGCTGGACGATCTCCGGGTCGACGACTGGGACGCGATGATCGACGTCAACGTCAAGGGGCTCCTCCACGGCATCGCCGCGGCCCTGCCGCTGTTCCGGGCCCAGGGTCACGGCCAGTTCGTGCACACCCTGTCCACCGCCGCGTACAGGACCGTGCCCGGCCAGGCGGTCTACTCGGCGTCCAAGGCCGCGGCACGCACCCTCACGGAGGGCCTGCGGCAGGAGGCGGGTCCCTCGGTCCGCGTCTCCATGGTGTCGCCCGGATTCGTCGCCACCGACTTCCTCGCGTCCGTCCCCGACGCGGAACTGCGGGCGCGTCTGACCGAGTCGATGGACGCCATGGCCATCCCGCCGGAGGCGGTCGCGCGAGCGATCCGCTTCGCGATCGAGCAGCCCGCCGACGTCGACGTCAACGAGATCGTCGTCCGGCCCACGGCCCAGGCCTGACCCGCGTCACAGGCCCGCGGCGACGTCGACGAGCAGCGTCCGCAGCCATGCGGTGAAGTGCTCGTCGGTCAGCCGGGGATTCCAGACCATGTCGATGCCGAGTCCCGGCAGCGGGAAGGGGAACTCCTCGATCCGCAGCTCCGAGAGGGCGCCCATGGTGACGGCGACCCGATGCCGCAGCAGAGCGACGCCGCCCGCGCGGGCGACGAGGAACGGCACCAGCAGGTAGTCGGAGACCAACTGACCGATCCGGTACGGGATTTCCCGCTCGTCCAGCAGCGCGTAGGGGAAGACCCGCCGGTCGGTGTCGACGACGATGTGCGGCTGCGCCGTCAGCAGGCCGAGGGCGTCGGCGTCCGGGGGAGAGTCGGGGGACGCCACGACGACGCAGCGGTCGTTGTACAGCCGCTCGCGCGGAAACGGCGAGAAGTGTCCCTCGGAGATCAGCACGACATCGACGCTGTGGTCGGTGAACGTCTCCTCCGTCGGCACCGTGAAGGTACGCAGCCGCAGGGTGGCCCCGGGAGCGCGCTCCGCGACGAGCCGCATCAAGGGAGGCCCGACGACGAACGCCGTGCTCGTCGTCATGGCGACGGTGATGGTCCGGCGGTCCTGGGCGGGGTCGAACCGGGGAGAGCCGACAAGCCGAGCCGTCTGGTGGAGCACGCCGCGCAGCGGGGTGATCAACTCCTGCGCGCGCGGCGTGAGCGTGCTGCCGGAGCGGCCGCGGACGATGAGGTCGTCACCGAACAGCCGGCGCATCCGGGCCAGCGCGTGGCTCATGGCCGGCTGGGACAGCCCGACCCGCTCCGCCGCCTTGGTCACCGAACGTTCCTCGAGGAGCGCCAGGAGAGGCACCAGCAGATTGAGATTGACCGAGGCCAGCCGGTCCGGTCCCGAGAGTCCCGAACCGGTGGCGCCGCTCTCCTTGTCGTCCATGCCGCGCACCCTATGCGGCGGCCCGATTCATCCGGCGCAGCCGGGGGACCGGGATCCGGCGGTTCAGCGCCACGGTCGCCCCCGAGCCGGCAGGGTGCGACCAGCGCAGCAGTGCGGGACCGCCCCCGGGGCCGCCCTCGACGAACACGGGGTCGCCGTCCGCCGGGAGCTGCCCGACCGCCTTGAGCGTCACCCCGAACTGCTCGGTCCAGAAGTACGGCTCGAAACGCAGCGGCGGCGCCTCGTCGCCCAGGACGAGCGCCCTGGCCGCCACCTTCGCCTGCTCGACAGCGCTGCTCCACAGAGGGACGCGCCGTCGGCCGGACGGCGTCGGAAAGGCCGCGAGATCCCCGACGGCGGCGACCTCGGGCCTGGCGAGCCCGCGGCTGTCGACCGGGACGGCGCCACCCGCGGTGAGCCCCGTCTCCGCGAGCCATTCGGTGTTCGGCACCTCGCCGACGGCGGTGACGACCACTTCCGCGCCGAGTGTGCCGCCTTCGTCCAGGACGACCCGCGAGGCGTCCGGCGACAGCCGGGCCGCCGTGGTCTCCACGACGGTGAGCCCCCGCTCCTGTGCCGCTGCGAGGAGGACCCGGGCCAGGTGCGGGCCCAACTGTGCGAGGAGCGGCGTCCCTTGGGACACGAGGATGACCCGGCACCCGGCGGCCAGACAGCCGGAGGCGATCTCCATCCCGAGCGGGCCGCCGCCGACCACGACGACCGACGGCCGGGACGTCAGGCGTCGGCGCAGCGACAGCGCGTCGTCGAGTCCGCGCACGGTGTACTCCGCCGGGGAGTCGGACAGGCGGCGCGCACGGGAGCCCGTGGCCAGGACGACACGGTCGTACGGCAGATCCGTGCCGTCGCCGAGGAGGACGCGTCGCCGGTCGAGGTCGAGCCCTGTGGCGCGTACGCCCAGCAGCTCACGTCCGCCGTGGCCGGCGGGCCGCAGCATGTGTGACGACATGTCGTCACCGTCGAGCAGCAGCGCCTTGGACAGGGCCGGCCGGCTGTACGCCGGGTACGGTTCGTCGCCGACGAGGGTCAGCTCCCCGTCGAAGCCCGCCTCGCGGAGTGTGTCGGCGGCGGTGAGCCCGGCGATCCCGTTGCCGACGATGACAACGCGCCGCAGCACGTCCCCGCTCATGCGATCCTCAGCGCGGCGACCGGGCACACGCGGACGGCGGCGTTCGCCAGAGCCGCGTCGGCTTCGTCGGTGTCATCGATGTGCGGGCGGTCGAGGACGAGATCGCCCGCGTCGTCCACATGCATCAGCTGCGGGGCGGCCTCCTCGCACAGGCCGTGGCCCTCGCAGCGTGGGCGGTCGAGGACGATCTTCATACGGGGGTCACCTCCAGGACGGGGAGCTTCTCGATGCTCCGGGTGATGTTGGCGGGGACGCGGACCGGAGCGCCGACGACGAGGCGCTCGACGCGCCGGGCGAGCGCGCCGATCACGGCGTGCGCCTCCAGACGGGCGAGCCCCTGTCCCGCGCAGCCGTGCGGGCCGTAACCGAACGACAGATGGTCGACGGGACTCCGCTCGACGCGGAAGGCGTCCGCGTCGTCGTAATGCCGCGGATCGCGGTTCCCTGCGCCGAGCAGGACGGCGATCTGCGCACCCGCCGGGATGGTGACCCCGTCGATCTCCACATCCTTGGCCGCGCGCCGCCCCCACGCGTTCACGGGGGACCAGAACCGCAGCACTTCGTTGAACGCCCCCGGCACCAGAGCCGGTTGGTCACGGACGAGAGCGAGCTGGTCGGGGTGCGCGGCGAAGAGGGCGACGATGTTCCCGATGGCCGCCACGGTGGTGTCGAGACCGGCACCGAGGTACTGGTGGATGATGTGGCCGGCCGTGCCCGCCGGCACCGCTCCCCGCTCCTCGGCGGCGAAGATCCCGCGGCCCACGGACCCCTCGGCCAGGTCCTCGGCACGGACCTGGGAGCACCACGCGTACAGCTCGCCCGCGATGGGAAAACTGTCGGCCGTCCGCTGGTTCATCGGCCCGATGACCTGCATGGCGGCCTGCCCCCAGCGCAACATGTTGTCGCGCACACGGCCCGTGAATCCGATCAGGTCCGCGACCACCTCCAGCGGAAACACCCGGGCGAGGGCGTCGACGGCCTCGAAGGACCCACGGTCGACGAGACCGGCGACCAAGGCGTCCGCCTTGTCCTCGATACGGCCCTTGAGCCCACGCAGCGCCCGGGGCGAAAGATTCTCGGTGAGCGTGGCACGCAACTGCGTATGGACCGGCGGGTCCGACGCGAGCGAGGTGCCGATGAGAGCCTCGTTGGCCCGCGCGTTGAAAGCGATCGAGGTCGAGGAGAAGGACTCCCAGTCGGCGAGCGCGGCGCGGATCACGTCGTACCGCGTCAGCGCGTACACGTCGTTCTTCGGGAGATGGACGACGGGCCCGAGTTCCCGCAGTTCGGCGTAGGCGGGGTACGGGTCGATGACGACCTCGTCGGCGAACAGGTCGATGTCGGAAGCGGGTTGGGTGGACATGCCTTTCAGTGAAGGCGCTGCCACCTCATCAGGCAAATGAATGATCTGCATGCATTGAGATGCATGGTGTGCATGTAGGGAGGTGGTGGGGAGACGAGGCAGGCCGTCAGGCGAGCAGCTGCTCGCTCAGCTCCCACAGCCTGCGTGCGTCGTCGGGGTCGAGCATCGCCGAGTTGGCGTCCGAAGGGATGCTGTCCGCGGTCAACGGGCGCTGTTCTTCGTCGAGTTCGGCGACGTCACTGTCCTTGAGGTAGACCCCGCCGACGCCGTCGAGCAGCGGGGAGGCGGCACCGAAGACGAGGGTCGCGGCTCCCTGCTCGATCGTCTTCTTGCCGTTCCCGGGGTCGATGACGGTGGCCCCGTCGTCGTCGACCAGACCCTGTGCGCGGAACGACGCGATCTGCTCCGCGGTGAACGGGCCCGGCCCGATGACCACCCCGGGGTGGGTCGCGAAGGCCCGGACGCCGTCGTCGGCGTACCGCCGGTCCAGCTCGACGGTGAACAGGACGTTGGCCCGCTTGGACTGCCCGTACGCCGAGGCGGGGTCGTACCCGGTCGCGAAGTCCAGGTCGTCCCACCGCATCTCACCGAAACGCGCCGCGCCCGACGTCACCGTGACCACGCGCGCGCCGTGCGCGGCCCGCAACGCCGGCAGGAGCGCCCGGGTGAGCTGGAAGTGGCCGAGGTGCGAGGTCGAGAACTGCAGTTCATGACCCCGTGCGTCGCGCACGATCTCGGGCGAGAACAGCACGGCGGCATTGTTGACCAGGACGTGCAGGGGCCGGCCGGAGGCGAGCCACCGCTGCGCGAAGGACTCGATCGAGCCGGGGTCGGTGAGGTCCAGGCGCTCGACACGCACTCCCTTGATCCCGTCCACCGCCGCGGCCGCCCGCTCGGGGTCACGCGCCGCCACGGTCACGGTGGCACCGGCGGCGCAGAGCGCGCGGGTGACTTCGCGGCCGAGCCGGCCGTGCCCGCCGGTGACGATCACCTCCCGCCCGCTCAGGTCGAGACCGGAGAGGACTTCGTCGGCTGTCGAGGAGGCGGTGAACGGTGTGCCCAGGGGAATCTGCTGTGCTGTCATGTCTCCAGTCTCGGCCGCACACGGCGGACGCTGAATGATTGCGCGTCCATATTTTTTGCGCGAGAGTACGAGGATGTCTGATCTGGCCGCCCCCGATGTGCTGTCCGACGTCCTCGACCTGGTCGAAGTGCAGGGACTGGTGACGGGCGGGTTCGCGGTGCGCGGACCGTGGGCGTCCTCGGGCGCGGTCTCCCGGCCGCTCAAGCTGATCGCGCTCGTCGCCGGATCGGCCCGGGTCGGCGTGGACGGACCGGGCGGCCCGGACGGTCCCGTCGAGCTCGCTCCCGGCGATGTCGTCCTCCTCAACCACCGCACCCGCCTCGACGTGCGCGGCGGACGCGGCGACGGAGCGCCGGTGGAGCTGATGCCCGAGGCCGACTTCGACGCCATGGCGCTGGCCGCCGCCGACCGGACCACCGATGACGTACTCGTCGGCGGCTGGATCCAGGTGGGCCCGGCGGGCCTCGCCCTGCTGAGCACGGCGCTGCCCGGTCTGGTCCACGTGCGCGCGGCGACCTCGGCGGCCTCCCGCCTGGGCGGCATCGTCGAGCGGCTCTTCGACGAGGCCACGAGCGGGCGCCTGGGCTCGGGGTTCGCCATCCGCCAGAACGGACAGTTGCTCCTGCTCGAAATGCTGCGCGCCTACCTGGAGCAGGAAGAGGCACCCGTCGGCTGGCTCCGCCTGCTCGCCGACGAACCGCTCCGCCCGGCGCTGCGACTGATCCACGATCAGCCCGGTCGCCCCTGGGGACTCCTGGACCTGGCCCGCGCCGCCGGCATGTCACGCACCAGCTTCGCCGAGCGGTTCCGCGCGACCGCCGGAACACCACCGCTGGCCTATCTGTCGCGCTGGCGCATGCTGCTCGCGCAGCGTGCCCTGCGCGACCCCGACGTCCGCGTCGGCTCCCTCGCCGCCGAGCTCGGCTACGGCTCGGAGAGTGCCTTCAGTACGGCGTTCAAACGCGAGGTCGGCGAGTCACCCCTGCACTACCGCCGACGGCTGCACGCCACGGTGTAGACCACTCCACCGGGTCCAGCCGTGTTCCGCCGAGGGGGGACTGCGGGGGCGGCGACTGCGGGTGCGCGGCTGTGCGATCTTTGTTCGACTGTGGAGCATGATGCCTGCGCGGAGTGTGGAATCGAGCGCCTGCCGACAGGCGCCGTCGCGTGAACCGCGCCGTGCCACCCCCCTTTCCGCTCCGTCACGGAGCGTAGGGTGATGGCCATGTCCACGGCGGGTTCTGGCCCCGGCGCCGGGCCCGACGCCTACGTACCGGACCCGCGGCGCTGGAAGGCGCTGTGGGTCACGCTCGTGGCGGGCTTCATGAGCCTGCTCGACGTCACGATCGTCGCCGTGGCCCTGCCCACCGTCCAGCGCGACCTGCACGCCTCGGCTGCGCAGGTGCAGTGGGTGGTGTCCGGATACGCCCTCACCTTCGCCCTCGCTCTGGTCACCGCGGGACGCCTCGGGGACGCGCTGGACAGACGGCGGATCTTTCTGCTGGCGCTGGGCGCGTTCGTGCTGTGCAGCGCGGCGTGCGGTGCGGCGCCCGACGTCACGCTGCTGGTGGTGGCCCGACTCGCCCAGGGACTCGCCGCCGGCTGCATGGCTCCGCAGAACTCGGCGCTCATCCAGCAGATGTTCCGCGGCGCCGAGCGCGGCCGCGCGTTCGGCCTGTTCGGCGCGATCGTGGGCATCTCCTCCGCGGTCGGCCCCATCACCGGTGGCGCCATCCTCGCCCTGGCCTCGGGCCCGCAGGGCTGGCGGTGGATCTTCTACGTCAACGTCCCCATCGGTGTCGTCGCCGTCCTGCTCGGGCGCCACCTGCTGCCCCGGGTCCGACGGACCGGCAAGGGCTCCGTGGACGTGCCCGGTGTCCTGCTCCTCGGTGCGGGCGTCCTCGCCGTCATGTATCCGCTGGTCCAGGCCGACTCCGGCGGAATCGGGCGGCTGTGGTGGCTGTTCCCCGTCGGCGCCGCGATTCTCGCCGCTTTCGTGTGGTGGCAGCGCCGTCTGCTCGCCCGGGACGGCCAGCCGCTGCTCGACCCGCGCCTGTTCACCACCGTGCGCGGCTACGCGATCGGCGCCGGTGTGGGCACGCTGTACTTCATCGGCTTCAGCGGCGTCTGGCTGGTCTTCGCGCTCTACTACCAGCACGGCCTCGGCTTCTCCCCGCTGCGATCGGGCCTCGCCGTCACCCCGTTCGCCGTCGGCTCGGCAAGCGCGGCGGTGCTCGCCGGACGCCTGGTGGACAGGTTCGGGCGCCGCCTCACCGTGTGGGGCCTCACGGCGGTGCTCGTCGGCCTGGGCACCACGGCACTGCTGCTCCGCTACGCGCCCGTGGACAGTGCTCCCTGGATCGCGGCCCCGGCGCTCTTCGTCGGCGGCGTCGGCGGAGGCTTCGTCGTCTCGCCCAACATCACCATGACCTTGCGCGATGTGCCCGTGCGCATGGCGGGCGCCGCGGGAGGCGCGCTGCAGACGGGGCAGCGGCTCGGCGCGGCGGTGGGAACGGCGGCCCTGCCGGGCCTGTTCTACCTGGTCCTGGGCCGGAGCGACGACTACCGCAGCGCCCTCTTCGTGGCCCTGATCGCCGCGCTCGCCGCGATGCTGTCCTCCCTGGCACTCGCCGCCTTCGACGCGCTGCGGGACCGGCGCACGCGCCGGCGGCAGCAGGACACTCCGGACGGAACGGTCGAGGACCCGGTCCACTTCTGGCAGAGCTGACCCGGCCCGCACCCCTGCGGTGCACGTAGCCGTCAGCAAGGGGTGGTGCTGGGACCACCCCGGCTTCGGTGTCCAGGCCCAGCGACGGCCGGCGTCGTACACGGCAGGCTGCTTGATGTCGGCGAACGGGGCCGGCAAGCACCCACCACACTCACCGGGGGACACCCATGACGGAAACCATCGCGCGGCGCCTGACCGGCGCCGCGGGCATCGCTGCCGCGGCCGCCTTCATCATCGAAGTGCCCCTGTACTTCATCTACTCGGGCCCGCCGCCGGACGCGAACGTGCTGAGCAGGCTGCTGATCGGGATCGTCGCACTCGCCTGCCTGCTCGTGTTCATGACCGCCCTGCGGGACCTGGTCAAGCGGGTGAGCCCGGAGCACGAGTGGGCCGGCTCCATCCTCTTCGCCGCGGGACTGGTCTACGCGACGATCACGCTGGTCTCCAGCGGTCTGGAAGCGGGCGCGGTCATCGCCGTCGACCACCCGATCGATCCGACCATCGCGGTCAGCGGCACCTACATCCTCTACGGGTCGATCTCCCGCCTGATGCTGGCACTGTTCCTGACCGCGGTCGGCTTCGTCGTCTCACGCACGCAACTGCTCCCGCGATGGACGGGCCGGTCGGCGTACGCCCTGGCGGGCATCAATCTGGCCTTCGTGCCGTCCCTGTTCTTCGGCAACACCCCCGCGCATTTCTACGCGGCCAACGGCTGGGGCACCACCGCGCTGATGGGGGCGCTGTTCAGCTACTGGCTGCTGGCCGTCGGCATCTCCACGTACCGCAGCGGCGCACGGGCCGCGCTGCCCCGGGTACCGGCGAAGGCACTCTGACCTCCGCAGCCAGTGCGTCCGTGTGGTGGGGGGGGGAGAGGGAGGGGGGGGGGAGGGGGGGGGG